>DHER01000037.1 GCA_002399975.1 Firmicutes bacterium UBA4845
AACTGTCAAACTCAGGATTATAAATTGAATTCTTTTAGTTTAATTATAATGTTTATAATTTATATTGTCAATTAACTTTTATTTATAAAAAACTACTTTAACATAAAATTATATTTAGAAAAGTCGTTAAAAATGGCCTTGATTCAAGGGCCATCTTTAATTAGAATTATCTAAAATTATTTTTATTTCTTTCTTTTTCTTTGTTGTCGCGATTTTCAAATTTATTGTTATTATTGCGATTTTCAAATTTGTTGTCGCAATTATCTAACCTGCCATTTTCAAATCTGTTATTATTGTTTCTGTTTTCAAATCGATTATTTTCTCTGTTTTCAAATCGATTATTTTCTCTGTTCTCAAATCGATTATTTTCTCTGTTCTCAAATCGATTATTTTCTCTGTTTTCAAATCGATTATTTTCTCTGCTGTTGAACCTGTTCTTATCGTCTCTGTCATCACATTTGTTATCATTCTTATTTTGATAATTATTGTTCATTTGTTTCATCTGCTCCCTTAAGTTTTGTTGGCTGTCTAATTTAGCCTGATCTTCCCAATTGAATAACTTAATGTCGTTATCCAAATTTTTATTATTAATGTTATTAATGATCGATCACCTTCACAATTAATCTAGAAGCGTTACATTTGCTGCTTCTAATATATTATCTGCAATAGAGGAATATTTATTTATCCTATTTCTGTAAATTTGTTATTTTTTTTACAATTTTTAAATCTTGCAAAAGTGATACATAGCAATTCCTGCAGCTATTGTAAGATTAAGGGAGTCAATTCTGTTTGTATGCTTTATAAAAACACTTGTCCCCACAGATGAAAAACTTGAATCAAGGCCGGTAGACTCATTACCGAAAACAAGGGAAAAGGGTTTATAGTCGTTATGTTTAACATCTTTCAATGATTTGGCGCCATCTAACATGAAAGTATATATCCTGTGATTGTGAAATTTTTCCTTATAATTATCAAAATTTTCAAAATATTTAAAATTAATACTGAACAGTGACCCCATAGAAGCCCTTATAACCTTGGGATCAAACACATCAACTGCAGGGCTGACAATTGCCAGATCGCTTAATCCAAATCCGGTAAGGGTTCTTATTATTGTACCCATGTTGCCCATGTTGCCGGGATTAACAAGAACTATATGGGAGCATCTGTCATTTAAATTACAATCGTATTTAGAAAATACCCCCACTACATAATTATTTTCCCTGGGGCTAATACGGTTAATCGCTTTATCATTAACTTCAGTATTAATATTATATCTGCCGCAAAGCTTAAATATATCTGAATCCGACTGAGATTTGTAGCGGGAACTGACCAAAACTTTTACAACCTTATCCGGCTTTGCCCGTATTAACTCTACAGTTGGAAATATTCCATAACTATAGGAATAACTGAAATTTTTTTTATATGATTTTATCTCCATCTTAATCTCCTAAAACAGTCCTACAGTCTTCATGAAAAATATAAACAGGAAAATCGTAAACGGGCTGAACAAGGTGGTAATAAAGACCAGTTGCCCTGCCAATTCGTAATTGCAGTCATATTGTTGAGCCATTGTATAACTTGAAACAGCCACAGACGGTGAAACCATACTGAACAGAGCTCCCAGTTCAACCCCCCTGTATCCTAACGCAACAGAAATCACCATTACAATTGTCGGCAAAACTACCAGCCTTACTATTGATACGGGAACAATATATTTTAAATTATTTCTAATATTACCTACTTTTATATCTCCGCCAAGAACCATCAAGGCAAAAGGCGTTGCCGTCTTTGCAACTTGCGATATTGTTTCCTCCATGAAAACAGGCAGCTTGATTTTTAAAAGTGAAACAATGATTCCAAGCAATGAACCAATAATCAGCGGGTTTTCTACAATTCCTAAAAATGTTTTTTTAAAATCACTTTTATCATTAGAATACCAGTCCAAGATTATAACAGCCATAAAATTGTAAATTGGTATTATTATTGCTACAAGAGTTGTAACAACAGCTAAATTTGATTCGCCAAATATATTTGAACTTAAAGGTACTCCGAAAAGTACAAAGTTACTTCTGTAAATACCTTGAATTATAACTCCCCTGTTACTGTTATCTTTCACTAATCTGGGAACTATTATAAACATTATTCCAATAGTGCCCAATACTATGCATACAGCAAATAAAATTAATTTTATATTGACTTCATCAGCTATTTGGCTTTTATATATATTATTAAATATTAATGTGGGAAGTAATGTTTTAAATGCAAAGTTATTTCCCTTATCAAGGAATTCTTTGTCAAATATTTTTATTTTACGCAGGAATGTTCCAAGGCACATGAGCAGGAATATTGGTAAAACAACATTTATTGAAAATATTAAATTTTGCACTCCATATCCTTTCTTATAATTCCGTCAAATACGCATACATCAATTTTATTGTGCTTTCAATACCGTCAACATGTGTTCTTTCCATTCCGTGAGAAGCATGAACCCCCGGTCCTATAAGGCCTCCTCTAATATCATTCCCTCCTCTTAGAGAAGCAGATACATCCGACCCGTACATAGGATATATATCCACAGCATAATTTAATTTATATTTTTCAGCCAATTCAATCAATCTGCCTGTTATATCATAGTCATAAGGACCGGAACTGTCTTTGGCACAAATTGAAACATCCTGTTCAGTACACGACAAATCAAGTCCGACACACCCCATATCAATTCCCAAAAGCTCATCAATATCCTCAGGAATGCTTGAGCAGCCATGTCCTACTTCTTCATAGGATGATACTATTATCTTTACTTTGTACTTAGGCCTTGTACCAAGCCTCTTAAACATCTCCATAAGGCTTAAGGCACATGCTGTTCCTGCCTTATCGTCCAAGTATCTCGACTTAATAAATCCCGAAGACGTAATCGTAAATTTAGGTTCAATAGAAATGAAATCTCCCGTATATATTTCTAATCCTGTCACATCTTCCTTGTTTTTAACTTTCTCATCTAACCTCACCATCATGTTTTCTTCGTCCCTTTTCTTTTCCTTAGCGTCAGGATAAACATGAGCAGAAGGCGAAGTCGAAAGCACCGTGCCCGTATATATCTTCCCCTTTCTCGTATGAATCTTGCAATATTCTCCGTCCAGAGTGGGAAACATATTGCCTCCTATGGTAGTGATTCTGATTGTTCCGTCGGAATTGACCGATCTGACCATTGCTCCGAGAGTATCTACGTGTACAGGAATTCCAATACAGTAACTGTTATCAGCACCTTCTATTTCAATTATCCTGTTTCCCTTTTTATTCTTCTGGACTTTGAAATCATATTCTTCACATATTTTTTCTATATACGACATAACATCTTTGCAATACCCTGTAGGACTGGGGATATTTATAATTTCTTCTAACAGCCTCAGGGTATAATCCATATTTGTTTCAAAATTCATTGGTACCTCCAAATAAAATATTCAATTAAAATTATACTACTAATCCCTTTGGCAGTACAAGTATATCTACAAAAATCCATATTTAATTTCATATAAAATCCAAAATAATTTTAACCGTCACTATAACAATTTTCGACATTTAACACAAAAAGAATCGGCAGACACAAGACTATTATATACTTTTGATTGATTATATTGCATATTAGTTATTTTAAATATATAATTGTACAATAATAATGCACATAGCAAACGAGCGGAGGGTATTTATGGAAAATTTAAAATTAAAAGATTTTTTGGATTATAAATTTTTATCGGGAATAGAGTTTTCACCTGATAAGAATTACGCAGCTTTTGTGGTTCATGCTTCGGATTATGAAGGCAATAAATATTTGTCAAATATATGGGTTTATAATTGTCTAACTGCAAAATACGGGAAATTGACAAGAATGAATAACGAAAAATCTTTTATATGGTTAGACAATGACACAATTTTGTTTCCTTCACTAAGAAATGACAATTTAAAGGGAAAAATAGAAAAAGGAGAACACTGGACTGTTTTTTATGCCATCAACATACATGGAGGAGAAGCATACGAGTATATGAGAATTCCCATGAATGTCAACGGAATTAAAAAAATAGCCCAGGAGAAGTTCCTAATAACAGCCGAATATTACCATTATGGTATCAACTTACATTCTCATAATGGCAAAGAAAGGGATAAAGCAATTGATATGATTAATGAAAGTAAAGATTACGAAATTCTGGATGAAATACCTTTCTGGTCAAACGGCCGTGGATTTACAAATAAAAAAAGAAACAGGCTTTATTTATTTGATAAGGAAACTAATGACATTGTATCTATTTCAGACAAATTTGAGAATATTTCGGTAACAAGTGTCAGAGACGGAAAGGCTCTTTACATATCTGATAATTACACCAATAAACTTGAGCTTACGAATGAACTTTATCTATATGACCTCTATTCCGAAAAAGCTACCCGGCTTGTTAAGGAAGACAAATTTTCCATAGATTTTGCCGAATTTGTGGGAGATGAGATTATATTTGCCGCTTCGCCAATGGAATCACACGGTTTAAATCAAAATCCGGATTTTTATAAATTAAATAATGGAAAAACAGAACTGCTGTGCCGCCACGATTTTGGAATGCATAATTCGATCTCATCTGACTGCCGCTACGGTGAAGGAATTGATCACAGAGCTTTTGACAATTGCCTTTACTTTATTTCCACCGAAAATAAAAGTTCTTTCATCAAGAAACTTTCATTGGACGGAAAAATAGAAAAAATTACCGGTGACAACGGTTCGGTTGACTCTTTCGATATCAGCAGCGAAGGAATTATTTTTATCGGACTCAGGGGAACCAGGCTTCAGGAAGTTTATAAGTTTATAGAAAAAACTGAAAAACGAATAACGAAATTTAATGAAAAAATAATAGAAACAAAAAATATAATAAAACCCGAACCTTTGGAATTTATCAATGACGGCACAAAAATAAAAGGTTATATACTAAAGCCGGTCAATTACGATGAAAATAAACACTATCCGGGAATATTAGACATCCATGGGGGACCTAAAACAGCTTATGGTGAAGTTTTCATCCATGAAATGCAGTACTGGGCTAATGAAGGTTATTTTGTATTTTTCTGTAATCCCAGAGGCAGTGACGGAAGAGGAGACGAATTTGCAGACATTAGAGGAAAATACGGCACAATTGATTATGACGATTTAATGAAATTCACTGATTTTGTTCTTGAAAAATACCCTCAGATTGACAAATGCCGAATCGGCGTTACAGGAGGATCCTACGGAGGTTTCATGACAAACTGGATTATAGGGCATACGGACAGATTTAAATGTGCCGCATCCCAAAGAAGCATTTCAAACTGGATTTCCAAATTCGGTACAACGGATATCGGATACTATTTCAATGCAGATCAAATGCTTTCAACTCCCTGGGACAATGTAGAAAAAATGTGGTTCCATTCACCACTGAAATATGCAAATCAGGCTGTAACACCTACACTGTTCATTCATTCGGAGGAGGATTATCGCTGCTATATTGGTGAAGGATTGCAGATGTTTACCGCACTGAAATATCACGGCGTAGACGCAAGGCTCTGTATGTTCAGAGATGAAAACCACGAGCTTAGCAGGAGCGGAAAGCCAAAACACAGGACCAGAAGACTGGAAGAAATTATAAATTGGTTCGATAAATATCTGAAATAAGCATTTGACAGCCCTTTTATTATCAAGTCAGACATGCAAAAACTTCCCGAAAAACCGGGAAGTTTTGAAATGTACTATATCTGCAATTAACAATGATCTCCTATTCCACCTGTTTTGTCACAGCTGCAGAACAAAACTACCAACAACAAGAAGAAGAATAACAGGCTGTCACTATCGCCAAATCCTCCTGCTCCGCCTATTCCGCCTATTCCGCCCAGAAATCCATCATCTCCGCAGCAGCATGCAATAATTACTAAAAGCAAGAAGAAGAATAATAAGCTATCTCCACCGTCTCCTAACATATTGTTAAACATATAGAACCTCCTAAAGTTATTTTTTCTATATATTATTCATAGCAGCAATTAAATGTTACTTTATTATTAATAATCATTTAATGATTTTAAAAAGAAAATAATTTTATTCATAAATGTATTGTCTTTATTGCTATAATCATAGGCTGCATATTTATTATAGCCCCTAGAACTTTCTTCGTCGTAAAAATCTTTAAACCTGTATTTATTTAAATAGCTTTTAACATATTTCGCATCATCCATCATTTCAATTAAGTATTTTTTTGTGTTCTCATCAATATACGAGTTATTTGACAATCTGTTTAAAGTATATATTACTTCAATCATGCCATTAATTTTGTCATACACATTTCGATCATACTGCCTTTCGTCCACATTAACCACCCCTGGAGTTTCGTTTATTAATATTATATAATCATTATATGAATAAATATCTACAGTTGCCAACAAAAACTGTCGTTATGTTCAATAAAGGGGCCACAAAAAATGTTTATTTTTTTTAAGGTTTAATATATAATACTCATATAAACTATTATTAGCAGAGGTATTTATAATGAGATCATTCAGCAATATTATTATAATAGCACTTATAGGTTTGTTTTCATCTACGTATTTGTTTAATCTTTCTCCGGTTGATTATAGGGGAACAATTGACATCGAAACACCTAAGGATACAAGCACCTTGAGTTTGGAGACAAAAGAAGACTATTTGTTGAATCCGGAATCAGTCACCATAAATCATATATCAACAAATGAAGAAATAGTGAAAAGTACATCCGACAGCATTTTCACACTTGATGTGTATCAGGGAGATACTTTGGTAAAGGAAGGCTTAAATGGACTTGAACTTGTATCTCCATCAGTTGATATGACAATCTCTGTAAACGAGGATAATCCTATTGTTACTACATTAAATATCAGTCAAAAGAAATTAGGACTTACAGATGGAGCATACAAATTTATTTTTAATTCAAATTTAATTTCTTCTTCAGACAAATCCTCGGTATCGGTAAATGTTACATATGACACGAGCGGAAGCTACTACTCTGCAACAAACCAGGCTATACCGGGCAAAAAAGGCTTAACTCTGTACTTTACTACAGAAAACTCCGATACTCTAATTCCGGTGACACGTTTTGTTGTTGAAGACAAATCTATAACAAGGATGGCAATTGAACAACTTCAAAATGGGCCTTTGAACAGCAAAATGAAGTCAGTAATAAAGGATGTTACAAACACAACCTATAACAATGGAAATGTTGTAATTGACCTGCCAAGTTCATATACAGACTACAACAATGACAGCACAGAAGCTCTGCTTGCGTATCAATCATTTGTAAAAACAATTTTCGATGTTGATAGATACTGGCCTATTTACAACGTTTCATTTACTGTTGACAGAGAAAAACCTGAAACATATTTTCACGGCCTTAAAAGTGAAGATATAAGTGCTCTACCAAATAAAGAAAGAAATTACATGCTTTATATGGCTTATAAATTAGATGACAGATATTATCTGTTCGGCTATGAAGCAGATATTGAAAAGACAGGAATTAATGAAAATGATACAATAGAATTAAAGGCGCAAAAATTGTTTGATGCATACAATAATACGAATATTACTTACGGTATAAAACCTATACCTGAAGATGTATCGTTAAATAGTGCAAAAGCCCAAGGGACAACACTAATATTAGATTTTAACGACAAATTCTTGAGTGCATATAAAGGAAAAAATGATTTAAAACAAATGATGATTGAATCTCTTATTTATACATTCACATCAATCCCGGAAATTGACAGCATTAAAATAACCGCCAATGGAGAAGAATTGAAAAATTTTGTGAATTTCGACGATGGGAGAGACATAACAAAAGAACTGTATCCACCTGAATTTATCAATCCGGAAGTTGTGGAGGAAAATTAAAGAAGGAGGCCAAAATGAACGGCTTTAGAAATTTCATGATCGGGAGATACGGAACCGACCAATTCACTTTAGCATTGCTTATTGCAGGCATGATACTTACTTTTATCGGCAATGCCTTTAAACTGAAACTCTTAACGATGTTTACCTATGTAATATTTCTTGCATGTGTATACAGGACAATGTCAAGGAATATTACGGCAAGGCAAAAAGAAAATAATACATTTCTCAGATATTGGAACCCTTTAAGATCATGGTTCAAAACAAAGTACAATATTGTAAAATCAAGCAGGAATTATAAATATTTTAAATGCCCCAAGTGCAAACAAGAACTTCGTGTTCCAAGAGGAAGAGGAAAAATTGTTGTAACGTGTCAAAAATGCAACACTAAATTCATTCAAAAATCATAAAAAAAACCGGCGAAGATATCGCCGGTTTTTTACAATCAACACTTTACGTCATTACCCAAGGACGTATGTTTAAATACTTCCATAAAAGCAGCAGCGGTAATTATTCCTACAGTTGACTGAACTGCGTTCCCGGGTATCTCACTAATTGTCGATACAAAACTTCCTACCATGACAGAACCTACCACATAATAGGCAATTATTTGCCATATGCTGCCAATTACCGCGCCTACGGCCCACTTGTGATTCATACTGTTGGGAAGCCTTTCAATAGTAAATCCCATTATCAGTGACATTATTCCTTTAATTATGAATGAAGGCATTGCATAAAAACTATAGCCTCCTATAATATCAGCCAGTGCAGCCCCAATTGCTGCTGCCCATGCTCCGTCCCTTTTGCCCAACAAAAGCACAGCGATAAATATAAATCCGTCTCCTAAATGAATATATCCATTTGTTACAGGCGAAGGAATCCTTATTATAAATGTAGCAACACAAATTAATGCTGCAAATAATGATGCATAGACCATTTCCTTAACTTTCTTATCTTTCATATTCATCACCACCATTATATAAAAAACTTATTATTCTTTATCTTAATTATATATTAAACTGTACTCTTTAAAAGATACAGTTTAATACTTTATATAGATGACAAAAGAAAAAATAATTACATGAACCACAAAAAATTCTTAGGCACATACCTAAGAATTTTATTTTTATTATTTATTAATTTGTTATCTGCTGCCAATATTATAATTTTAATGCCGTGCACCCTCTTTCGACGTTATATCACAGGCCTGTTCAGTCAGCTGGCTCCAAGCCCGGCACTCTCACGACACACAAAGTTATCTGCTTACTGCTGCTTCCTTCCGGACCTGACAGGGTTCACAGGACTTTATTGCGCAAGACCGGGTTGTCAACACCACCTAAAAAACCAGGTAGCTACAATATAAGCCTCTGAGAGGGAATTCCACCTTGCTACAGCGGATTGCAAGTACAGGGCACCGCTACCTCCCCGTGTAGCACAGCATAAAGAATGATAACATAAATCAGATTTAGTGTCAATGTAAATTATTTGCAGGATTACAGCTGTTAAAATTTAAATTCTATGGACAGTTGCCAATAAATAAGTTAAAATAATGCTTAATAAATTAAGTTTGAAAGAAGGGATTTAATTGAACGCCAATATTACAAAAGAAGAAGCATGGTCATTGCTGAAAGAATACAACAAAGAAGAATTTCATCTGAACCATGCAAAAACAGTAGGATTTGTAATGGAGTATTTTGCAAAAAAATTAGGATATGAGGATGAAGCTGAATTCTGGGGAATTGTAGGGATATTGCACGACCTGGATTTTGAAATGTACCCTGATGAACATTGCATAAAGGCACAGGAAATATTAAAAGAAAAGGGTATCAATGAAAAAATAATTCATGCAGTTGCAAGCCATGGATATGGACTTACGTCGTCAACGATAAAACCTGAGCACACAATGGAAAAAATATTGTTTGCTGTAGATGAACTAACAGGACTAATCGGTGCGGCGGCACTGATGAGGCCGTCTAAAAGTGTCTCCGACATGACCGTTAAATCCTTGAAGAAAAAATTTAAATCAACCAGCTTCGCCGCAGGATGTTCAAGAGATGTAATTAAACAGGGGGCAGACATGCTTGGATGGAAATTAGACGAATTATTTCAGCAAACTATTCTTGCAATGAGAGAATATGAAAAATTTGCTGCTGCATAGAATACGCAACAACAAATCACACATAATTAATTTTTGCCGGCTGCCAATGCAGCCTTTTTGTGTTTTTTGATTTTATTTTTGACTGCAGTAAATATTAAACAAGATATTACAGTAATCGGTATAACCGTTACAAAATAAATCAAAAGTCTCTTAGTTACAGACAATATTCCATGACTGTTTGTATACAAAATTGCCATGGTCAATATCAAGGGATGCATTAAATATATATAATACGAAGCTTGTCCAAATAATTTAATAAAACTGTAAATACTTTTTAACATTTTACACATAATTAAGCCCATTCGATATACAAACAGCACTGAAAAAACAGAAAAAATAAACCAAGAATATATATAAATCGGCAGACCGTAATAAGTCGTAGCTGCATACGCCAATGAAGAAGCAATATATCCTACAACAATTAAAACCTTATTTCTTTCTGTCCAGGAAATAAATCTATCATGCTCCATTGTTACATATATTCCAAGCATATAAAAAACCATATACTTTAAAAATATCCTGTCTGAATTCTCAAATGTCATATATCTCGCACATAATGCCGTAATTACTCCGGAAGCAATAAGAATGAGCTCCTTTTTATCCGATTCTTTCAATATTTTATAAAATACCGGTCCCACAATATACATTTGCGTAATCATTATAACGAAATAAAGGTGGTAGGACATTTTTCCCCAAAGAACTTTCTCAGTAAAATCGGCAATGTTAAATACATATAAACCAAGTTTTATATAAATTGCATAATATATTAAGCACCATACAAAATATGGGACAAGTACTCTGCCGAGCCTTTTTTTAAGGTATGGGAAATACTCAAATTTCCTTTTCTTATAGCTGAAAAAGCTCGTAACTCCGCTTAAAAAAGCAAATACAGGAGTAGTAAACTTAAAGCTTCTGTTAATAATTAATGTAACTATATGAGGAAAACTCCCCTGAATGTAATCGGTAACACCGTTTGCTGTTATATGCACAACCATTACAGCTAAACAAGCGATAAATCTCATATAATCAAGTTCATAAAGCCTGTCTTTTTTTTGTTTATCGGCAATGTTCACGCCTGCAGATTGAATCATTTAATCACACACTTTCTAACCAATATAGTGTCTAGTTTACCACAATATAAAAATATTTTCAATTGGAAATATTTTATTCCCAACTTTGCTTTATTAATTAAACAAACGTTTGTAGTTAAAGTATATTATATGAAAACTAATTTGTCACAAAGCAATTTTATGATTAAGGTATAAATAAAGTGTGTTAAAAGAATGAAATAAAGCATTTAAAATTAATTCAAATTTTCATTTTTAATCTGTCTAAGTAAATAAACATATTTTTTTTCAGCCGCTTTTACATTATAAATTGCGTAATCTACCAAATCCGGTTCAGACACATTTTCAAATATGTTTTTTGCATCTTCCCATTCTTTTCTGGCATTTTCTAAATTAATATATAATTCATTTTTATCATCTGCATTTTTGGGGTTTTTAAAATTATCTATAATATTTTTTAAACTTAATTCCTTATTATTTAAAATACTGCTCATAGAAAAAACCTCCTATCTATATTATTATAGACACAAGGTTCCTTTTTATTCATAGTATTCCAAAAAATAATTCAAATATTTTTACATTTCTCTCCTGCCTTCCAAGGCTCTCATGAGTGTAACCTCATCGGCATATTCTATATCACCGCCTACAGGGATTCCATGGGCTATACGGGTAGTTTTAATACCAATGGGCTTTATTAGACGTGATATGTAAACTGCCGTTGCTTCTCCTTCAATAGTAGGATTAGTAGCCAGTATTACTTCCGACACATCTGTATTAAGCCTCGTAATCAGGTTCTTAATATTAATATCATCCGGTCCTATTCCGTCAAGAGGCGCTATCGTACCGTGGAGTACATGGTAAACACCCTTGTACTCCTTGGTACGTTCCATAGCTGAAATATCACGTACATCCTCAACAACACATATGATTGAATGGTCTCTTCTCACATTACCGCAGATATTACAGGTGTCACTTTCTGTATAATTCCCACATATTTTGCAACATTTTGTAAGTTTTTTTGCATTTACAATTGCTTTTGCAAGTTCTGTCACATCACTGCCCTTCATGTCCAAAATATGAAAGGCAAGACGCTGAGCCGACTTCCTTCCTATTCCCGGAAGTCTTGCAAGCTCTTCTATTAATTTTGTAATTGGCGGTGTATATTGCTCCATTATTACAGCCCCGGAATATTTAATCCGCCAGTAACTTTTTTCATTTCATTTTCAGTCATTTCATCTGCTTTCCTAAATGCTTCGTTAATAGCAGCCACTATCATATCTTCAAGCATTTCCACATCATCTTTATCCACTACCTCCGGATTTATTTTAACTTCTGTCAAAGCTTTTTTTCCTGTTACTTTAACTTTAATCGCTCCACCGCCTGCAGTTGCTTCAACTTCTTTTTGCTCAAGTTCTTTCTGCATATCTTCCATTTGTTTTTGCATTTTTTGAACCTGTTTCATCATATTACCTTTATTCATATTTCCGCCGCCGGGTATTCCCATCGGCATTCTTCTGCCTTTGCTCATTTTTAATCCTCCTGTTTAAATTCAACTATTTCTTCGCCAAATTCTTTTTTTAAACCTTCATATACATCTTCCATTGTCTGTTCAGGCTTATCTGATTTTTTATTTTTTTTTACAACAAATTCAATTTCACAATCTTCATTTAAAATGCCGCTTAATATTTTTTTGAATTGTAATTTGTTTTTAGGCTGATTTGCAGCATTGATATGAAAAGTAAACTTAGGATCAAATTCAAATACGATTTTTTTATTTGATACCTCTTTTAACTTTGATTCCCTGATGATTGCTTGAAGGCCTGCATTTTCACTTCTTACCTTTTTAAGTATAGACTGCCATCCATTAGCTATCTCATTTTTGATTTCTTCATCACTTTTGTTTCCGTATGTCCTATTCTTCTCCGTCTCTGGTTCCGAAGTTTGTCGATTCTCGACTGTTACAGCATGCTCCTGCATTTTTGTTTCATGTTGAGCAACATCTATAGTTTTTTCAGGTTCATATTTTTTTACAACGGGTTTTCCTGAATTATTAATCTTACTGAATCCACTATTTTTAATATTGTTCTCAAGTTCTTCAATTTTTCTTGAAAGTTCTTTTATACTTGAACTGTTCTCAGATCGAAGCAGTTTTATCAACTTTGTTTCCAGCATAACTCTTGGATTCAATGCCCTTTTGCATTCCAACTGAGCGTCCGAAAGCTCTTCTATTACATTTACAAGATCATCTACAGGAATCTTGCTGCTTGTTTTTTTAAGCTCTTCCGCTTCTTCCTCGGATATTCTAATTATGTTATCAGTTGAACCTGTTGTTTTAACTATAAGCATATTTCTGAAACACATTATTAGCTCATCTAAGAAAATCGTAATTTCTTTTCCCATATTTAATATATTGTCAACCAGCAGCATTGTATTTTTAATATCTTTGTCAATTATGTAATCGGCTGCTTTCGCAACTACCTGATAATTAACTGTTCCAAGCAAATCCATTACAGTTTCGTAATCAATTTTGTCATTAAAAGAAACGCACCTGTCCAATATGCTTAAAGCGTCTCTCATTGCACCTTCTGAATTGGCCGCTATAAGTTTAAGTGCCTTTTCCTCATATTCTATACCAATTTCGTGGCATATCTTTTCCATATTTTCTACAATTACAGAGGATTTAATTCTTTTTAAATCAAATCTCTGGCATCTTGACAATATTGTAGCCGGTATTTTCTGAGGTTCGGTAGTTGCAAGTATAAACAATAAATGATCCGGCGGTTCTTCAAGTGTTTTAAGAAGAGCATTAAAAGCACCTTTGGAAAGCATATGCACCTCATCTATAATGTAGACCTTATACTTGCTTTTTACAGGCAGAAATTGTACCTTATCTCTCAATTCCCGTATATCTTCAACTCCGTTGTTTGAAGCAGCATCCATTTCAATTACATCCATATTAGTCTCGTCCAATATGCTTTTACATATTTCACACTCATTGCATGGATTACCATCATGATTATCAAGACAGTTTACCGCTCTTGAAAATATCTTTGCCGTAGATGTCTTGCCTGTTCCTCTAATGCCGCTAAAAAGATAGGCATGGGCAATGTTCCCTGTCAATATTTGATTTTTCAGCGTCCTTGTAACATGCTCCTGACCCAGCACATCATCAAATATTTTAGGACGAAATTTTCTATATATAGCTTGATGCGACAACTCGCTCACCTGACCTTGCGGTAATTTTTATTAATTATAGCACATTCTTTTTTATAAGGCAATCAAAAAGCACTCTTATGAGTGCCGATGAAATCCATTTATCTATCTATGTAGTACCGAACTGTAATGTAAAGCATATAAAATGCTGAACTCGCTATTAACATCAAACATAATAACAATAATATATTATCCATTAAAATCACGACCTCTGAAATTAGTATTTATATAATAGACGTTTGTGATAATAAATAAGTTTCATAAATTTAAAAATTTATTTTCATTTTTCGGGCAAATAAACCATCTCCAGTAGATGTATTTTATAGCAAACTTCTTTTTGAGACTGAATTTAAAAAATAAGATGTACAATCTCTTTCTGTCAGCTGTAATCTATGGTAAAATAAACAATGTCAAAATAAGGAGGAGAAAATGTATATTAAACAAATCAGGGACCTGACTGTAATAGATTTTGATGAAAGCAGGTATCTTGGTGTTTCCTGCGATTCCTGCGGCGGGATAGGTCTTAAGGAACAAGATGTTATAAAGGCTTCGCCTCAGCTTACAGCTTACCAAACCGGAAAAGTTGCACTTGCCGAGCTCATGAGCATGGGATTTACTCCAATAGTCTTAGCAGATGCTCTGGCAGTTGAAATGAACGATACAGGAAAACAACTTATAGAAGGATTTAATTACTTGTTATCAAAACTTAAAACAGCCAAGGTTAAATTGACCGGAAGCACCGAGGAAAATATCAAAACACTCCAAACTTCAATGGGTGTTACCTGTATAGGTATATGCGACAAAAATAAATTAAAATATAAGAAAACCTCTAAAGGCGATATATGCATACTTCTGGGACTACCTCTCGTAGGAAATGATGTTGTAAAATATCCCCACAAAATATTGGATATTGATGATTTTGAAAAACTATTGCTTTGCAATTTCATAAAAGAAATGGTACCTGTGGGATCAAAAGGAATAGCTGCAGAACTGGACGGACTGTGTAAATATAACAAACTGAACTTTAAGTTCAGAAAAGATATTTACGTGAATTTAGAAAATTCGGGAGGCCCTTCATGCAGTTGTATTGTTACAGCAGATAAAAAACATGTAAACATAATAAGAAATTTAGTCAACAAGCCATTTGAGATTTTAGGTAATTTTTATTGATCATCCGAAGATTGGATATTTTTTATAATATAAAAACAAAAAGAGCAAGCCTTGCACTATGATGCAAAAAGTTTGCCCAAAAATTGTCCAAAATTACTTTTGGAAAATTAATCCATGCCGTATTTCTTTTTAAATCTGTCAACTCTTCCGCCTTTGTCAACATACTTTTGTTTTCCTGTAAAGAAAGGATGGCATTTTGAACATATATCAACTTTGATTTCGTCCAATACTGAACCGGTCTCAAATGTATTACCGCATGCACATTTAACAGTAACAGTTTTATAATCTGGATGTATTCCCTTTTTCATACTGTTCACCTCTTTCTTATCTATATTAATTAATTAGTATCAATTCATTTTACGATTATATCACAAGGAAAAATATATTACAATGTATTTTTCATATTTTTTTATTTCCCGCTAAAGAACCTAAAATCTTATTTTATAGATCGTTCCTTGTTTTTTCAATATTTGATAAATGAACTGATGATTGCTTTATAAACTCTTCATTGTTCTTGGTTTTTACTAAACCGTCTATTAAATTTTCCGTAACGTCCGCCAAAGGGAAATTGCTCATGGCTTTTCTAAGCTGCCATATTGTCTGAAGTTCTTCGGTATTTAATAAAAATTCTTCTCTTCTGGTACCTGACTTATTAATATCTATTGCAGGAAAAATCCTCTTTTCAGAAAGTTTCCTGTCCAGGTGAATTTCCATGTTGCCTGTACCTTTGAATTCTTCAAATATCATATCATCCATACGACTTCCCGTTTCTATTAAAGCACTTGCCAAAATTGTCAGGCTGCCGCCATTTTCAATATTTCTTGCTGCACCGAAAAATCTCTTTGGCCCATACAATGCCCCCGGGTCAAGACCTCCTGACAGCGTCCTTCCTGTTGGTGTAATAGTAAGATTGTAAGCCCTTGATAGCCTTGTAATGCTGTCCAAAAGGATGACTACATCCTTTTTTTGTTCAACGAGTCTTTTTGCCCTTTCCAAAACCATTTCAGACACCTTAATATGATTCCTTGGAAGTTCATCAAAAGTAGAATAAACTACGTCACCTTTAACTGAACGCTTCATGTCTGTAACTTCTTCGGGACGCTCATCTATTAGAAGCATAATAATTTCAATTTCAGGATAGTTTTCTGAGATGCTGTTAGCTATATTTTTTAGAATTGTCGTTTTTCCTGCTTTAGGAGGAGCAACAACCATACCTCTCTGTCCTTTTCCTATAGGTGCAATTAGGTCTATCAATCTCATTGTTATATTAATGGGTGAATTTTCAAGCTTGATTCTTTCATTGGGATAAATAGGGGTGAGTGTGTCAAAATCTTTTCTTTTTCTTGCCAATTCAGGATTTTCATCATTTACCTGTTTAACATACAATAGAGCTTTGAATTTTTCGCCTTGCTTCGGTGGTCTTGTTATACCAGTAATCTTGTCTCCGGTTCTCATATGGAACCTTCTTATTTGTGAAGGGGATATATAGACGTCTTCATCACTAGTCAGATAGTTATTAGTTCTTAAAAATCCGTAGCCATCCGGGTGAGACTCCAAAATTCCTGTGACCTTTACGGCGTCTTGACCGCTTGATTCAATTTCCTCAACTATTTTTCCCGGAAGTTTTGAAATGTTAATATCTTCTGTTTTGTTTTCAAAGTTTTCTAAGTTTTTTGCATGTTCCGTTAATTTAGTACTATCAATTTCATCTTTTTTTTCTTTTTCTGCAACTTCATTTAATTGATTTCCGGTCTTTTTATCCGGATTATCATAATAATTGCTTAGTTTTATAAGCAACTCGTCCTTCTTATATTTATAGGCATTGCGTATGCCTTTTGATTTAGCCAGCTCTTTAAGTTCATAAAGCTTCATGCCAGCTAACTGGTTTTTTCCCATAAAAACCTCCTTACTATTGAAATTTATAATTAATTTTATGGAATAAACAAGGTGGGTATTTGATAAGTGTTATAATAATAACATTTAAATTTTTATTAGTCAAGGCTATTTGAAATTCTTACGGTTTTTGCACCAATTTTTTGTTGTAAAAGCAAATTAAGCACTATTTTATCAGCGGCCTAATTTACTTTTATATTCAAAGAAATTGCATTTTTATAACCTTATTCATAATACTGCCGTAATTCAAAGATATTAATTATAAATTTCAATTATACTTTGAATTAACATAACTTATTTTTATGTTTCTATGACTATTTTACATATGCATAATCCGGCTTCTTATCAAGAAAATGAGTTGTATCAATGAAACGAATTGTTCCTGATTTTAAACGTGTTACAATTGAGGACGTTTTTACACGGTTATTTGCCATATACCTTACTCCCTTTAAAAGTTCTCCGTCTGATACTCCGGTAGCGGCAAATATTATATCATCTCCCTTAGCCAAATCCTCCATAGTAAGAATTTTATACCATTCGTTTCCTGCCATTTCTCTACACCTTTTCTCTTCCTCTTCATTGTCGGGCCTTAATATTCCCTGGAATTCCCCTCCAAAACACTTTAAAGCCGCAGCAGAAATAACACCTTCCGGTGCACCGCCTTTTCCGATGAACATATCGACTCCTGATTCACTGAAACATGTTGCTATGGCAGCAGCAACATCTCCATCACCAAACAACTTAATTCTGGCCCCTACTCTTCTTGCTTTGCTTACTAAGTCTTGGTGCCTTTCCCTATCCTGGATAATTACAGTTACTTCTGTAACGTCCTTATGGAGAGCCTTTGCCACATTGTAAAGGTTCTTTTCTATTGGATATGTAATATCTATGCATCCTTTAGTCCTCGGTCCGGCAGCTATTTTATCCATATACATGTCTGGAGCGTGAAGCAAACATCCTTTAGGTGCCACTGCAACAACAGACAACGCTCCAGGAAGGCCTTTAGCAACCAATTTAGTCCCGTCAAGAGGATCAACAGCAATATCTATTTCCGGCGCTCCTTCTTCCCAGGTTCCTATTTTTTCACCTATATAAAGCATTGGAGCTTCGTCCATTTCACCCTCACCTATAACCACAGTACCTGCAATATCCAGCACCTGAAACATGCTTCTCATTCCGTCAACCGCAGCCTGATCGGCTATTTCCTTATTTCCTCTTCCCATATATCTGCCACATCCTAAAGCGGCAGCTTCTGTTACTCTGACTATGTTAAGAGCCAATTCCCTGTCCATATTTTATCTCCCGTTTAATTTTTATATATTTTTTATATTTAGCTATAAATAAATTATACTATAAATAATTCATATTAACAAGCAATTGACTATGCTGTATAAATATTGTAAGATATCTTTAGGCAAAAAATTTTAATTATGGAGGTTGCAATGGAAAAATTAATTATTACAGCCTGTTTAACAGGAGCAGAAGTAACAAGGGAACAACAGCCTAATCTTCCTATTACACCTGATGAAATAGCTGAAGCGGCATATGAATGCTGTATAGCTGGAGCGTCAATTGTTCATATCCATGCAAGAGACAAAGAAGGTAACCCTACTCAGGACTATGAAGTTTATAAGGAAATTAAAGAAAAAACCGAAGCCAGGTGCAACATTATATTTCAGCCGTCAACAGGCGGAGCAGTATGGCATACTCCACAGCAGAGGATGCAGCCCATCGAATTAAAACCTGAAATGGCTACACTAAGCATGGGAACCTGTAATTTCGGAGACGACGTTTTCACAAACACAGAAGAAAACATAAGAATATTTGCCAAACGCATGAATGAGCTAAAAGTAAAGCCTGAATTGGAATGCTTTGAAAAAGGCATGGTTGACACATGTATACGTTTTGCTAAACAAGGAATAATTAAAACTCCAATGCATTTTGATTTTGTCCTTGGGGTTCCAGGAGCAATGGGTGGAGAGCTGAGAGATTTGTTGTATATGGTAGAATCAATACCCAAAGGCTCTACCTGGACAGTTGCAGGAGTAGGAAGACACCAGCTTACTTTGAATACAGCAGCCATAATGTTAGGCGGTCATGCAAGAACAGGATTTGAGGACAATATATATTATAAAAAAGGTGAACTGGCTAAATCAAATGCCCAGTTAGTGGAAAGAGTAGCGCGGCTTTCAAAAGAATTAGGACGTGAAGTGGCAACTCCCGACGAAGCAAGGATTATACTGGAATTAAAAAAATAATATAAACTAAAAAGGAGATCCTTTATTTACGGCAAATGAGCAATAGTCAATTTTGCCATTCTCAGCTACAGGTAAAGAATCTCCTTCATTTTAATTATCTGTATTTTCCATAGCCAATTCTACTAATTTAACAATTAAATCTCTGTATTCAATGCCAACATTTTTAAGCATTGTTGGATATCTGCTTACATCTGTCAGACCCGGAATAGTGTTTATTTCATTTAAATATATTTCATTTTCAGGAGAAAGAAACATATCTACTCTTGCCATACCTTTACAGCCTAATGCTTTGTAAGTTTTTTCAGCAATTTGTTTTGCTTCCTTTTTTAAATCATCACTGATCCTTGCAGGGCAGAAAATCTTAGAATTTTGTTGGCTGTATTTTTCAATATAATCAAAAAAATCGTTCTTAGTATCAATTTCGTCTACTTCACCTATTATCAATTCATCGTTGCCTACTACGGCACAGCCTATTTCAAAACCTTCTATGGCCTTTTCTATAACAACTTTGCTGTCATATTGAAATGCTTCCATAATTCCTTTCTCGAATTCATCATAATTTCTTATTTTGCTGGTTCCAAGAGATGAACCGTTGTTAGCAGGTTTTATAAACAACGGAAGGGTAAGTTTTTCACTTGCTTTGTCATAAAGCTTTTTAATATTAAGTCCGCTATTGTTTACAGCTGCAATAAAGGGGGCTGTTTTAATTCCGGCATATTCACATACAGCATGAGTAAATTCCTTATCCATACCGACGGCAGACGAAGTCATGCCGCATCCTACAAAAGGAATCCCTGCCATTTGACAGAGCCCCTGAATAGTCCCGTCCTCTCCGTTTTTGCCATGCAATACAGGAAATACACAATCTATCTCTATCTTTGCAAATGTTCCATCATCTTCGTTAAGCTTTATAAGCCCTTTAAAATCGTTGCCCATATTTAATAACACCGGGTTCATCTTTTCCTTGTTCCACGTATCGTCATCTATTTTGTCCACATTTCCTTCATACAAAAACCATTTTCCTTCTTTTGTAATCCCAACCAATGTTACATCAAATAATTCTTCCGGTACATTTCTAATTATTGCGGCGGCAGAATGCAATGAAACAGAATATTCATCAGATTTGCCACCAAACATTATTGCTAATCTAGTCTTCATCAATTTTCCTCCCAATCATTTAATGTTGCTGCTATATATTCAAGTTTTAAAAATCTGGAGCCCTTAATTAAAATCGAGCAGTTTTCATTCAAATATTTTTTCAAATATTCAGTTGCTTCTTCCTTTGTATCAAACTCTTTAATACATTCAATGTTTGTGTTTTCTCTTGCTCCTTTGGCCATGTACTTAGCTTCCTGCCCTATGGTAACCAACTCGTCAATGTTGTGAGAAGCTAAATTTTTCCCAACGCTATAATGCATATCATGGCTCATTTCCCTGTATCCCAACATGTCACCCAGTACCACAATTTTCCTTTGAGATCTTATCAGTTCAAATATTTCAAGAGCTGCATTGATACTAACAGGATTGGATTTGTAGCAGTCATTAAGTATTGTACATTTATTAATTTTTATTATTTCATTCCTCAATCCTGTTTTGTCTATTTTTAAAAGTCCAAGGCGTATTTCTTCAGGCATCATGCCTAACTCTTCAGCAGTAAGTATTGCCGCCATAGAATTTAATGCCTGATGCTTTCCAAGCACGTCCGCATGGAGCTCGCCAAGATGTTCATCACTTACTGTAAATGTTATTCCGCTTAAATCCTCACTGAAGCTTTTAAGATACAATGTGTTGAATTCTTTAGTGCCAAAGGTTTGTTTCCTTATGCTGTCTTTTATTTCTGAATTGTTAACCGTATCCCTTATAAGTGAATCATCACCAAAATATATGAATACTCCCTTGTCTTTAATGCCGTTTGCAATCTGCACCTTTTCCTTTGCTATTTCTTCAATTGAAGGAAAATTATCTATATGTACAAGTCCAACACTTGTTATAATTCCCACATCAGGCTGTACAAGATGTGTAAGAAAGTCTATTTCACCGGCTTTTTCCATTCCCATTTCAATAACAGCAGCTTCACAATCCTCATCAAGGCTTAACAGTGTATACGGAACTCCAATTTCAGTATTGTAATTTCCCATGGTTTTTTGAGTTTTAAACCTTTGTGACAATATGCTTGCAGTTATGTCCTTTGTAGAGGTCTTACCATTGCTTCCTGTAATCCCAACGAATTTAGCTTTTAATTTGTTTCTGTAAAAATAAGATAAATCTTGAAGGGATTTTATTGTATCATCAACTAAAATTACAGGAATGTTAACGGGAGGATCAGGTTCATTCTTATTCCAAAGGGTTGCGGCAGCACCACCTTTAACAGCATCTTTTACATAACTATGCCCGTCAGACGTCATTCCCTTTATGGGGATAAATAGATTACCTTCATAAACCGATCTTGAATCTATGCTTACACCGCATATGTATTTGTCACAGTCACAATTCCCGATACATTGAGCGTTTAAAATTTCGGCTGCTTCTTTTATTTTTATTTTTATCATTGGAACCTCTTATTATTAATAACGTATTATTTATTAATTATATTGCAGTTTACTTGTATAATCAATAAAAAAATCATATAAAAAATTTATTTTGAAAATTGCAAGTTTAAATTATTGACAACAAGATAATATTAGTGTATCATTTAACTATGATACTAATACCTTATTGCAGTGCATTATTATCTTAAGAAAGTATCGAATTTAACAAGAAACGATTAAATTGGAGGAATCTAGTCAATGAGAGAAAAAGGTCTTACCGGATTTCAATTAAAATTACTGGGACTAATATTGATGGTATTTGATCATATTCATGAATTTTTCAGTTATACAGGAAGTATTCCTATAGCTTTTAATTGGATAGGCAGAATAGTAGCTCCAATATTTTTATTTATGGCTATAGAAGGATATACACATACACGAAGTAAAAAGAAATATATGTCCAGGTTATTTTTAGGATTTGTCATAATGAATATAGGAAACTATGTACTTCCCAGATATTTTGAAAGACCGGATAATCTAGGTATTATGAACAATATTTTTTCCACATTATTTATGATTACTGTATATTTATGTATTATTGATTACATATATAAAGCAAAGAAAGAAAAAAATACCCTGAAAATATTTTTCGGTATACTGTTATTAACAGCACCTATAGCATTAGCAGCATTGTTTATTATTGGTGCTAATTCAGGTAATACAGCTTTTAGTTATTTGGCACTTATTATCCCTACACCTGTATTTGTTGAAGGCGGCCCCGTATTTGTAGTATTAGGGATTCTAATGTACTTGCTTAGAAAAGATAGAAGAAAATTAATAGCAGGCTACATAATAATCAGCTTATCATTTATGTTTACAGGAGAACTCAGTATCAGTGAATTGTTTTTAAATAACTACCAGTGGATGATGGTTTTTGCGGCACCGTTATTTTATCTGTATAATGGGCAAAAAGGAAGAGGGCTGAAATATTTATTCTATGTTTTTTATCCGGCACACATATATGTTTTATACGTAATTTCATGCTTAATGATGAATAGTTAACAATTATTAGTTTAATGTATATTTTTTATTATAAAATACTTAAAAAAATAAGCCGCTGTGCAATATCCGCACAGCGGCTTATTAATATCATTCTACTTCTTAATACTTCATTTCTGCCATTTTTACATAGCCGTCATATCTGTCTTTAGCATCCTTTTCTGCTTTGGCATATAGCTCTTCAGCTATTTCAGGGAAGGACCCTTTCAGTGACGCGTATCTTACTTCTCCTTGAAGAAATTCTCTGAACGAGGACTTGGGTTCTTTAGAATCTAACGTAAATGGATTCTTTCCTTCTTCTTTAAGAAGTGGATTATATCTGTACAAGTGCCAGTATCCAGCTTCAACAGCCTTCTTCTCTCTATCTACGGTCTTGCCCATTCCTGCCTTAATGCCATGATTTATACATGGAGCATAACCAATAATCAGTGACGGACCATTGTAGCTTTCGGCTTCTTTCAGTGCTTTTAAGAACTGGTTCTTGTCAGCACCAATGGCAACCTGTGCCACATATACATATCCGTAAGTTGCCACCATCATACCAAGATCCTTTTTCTTAATTCTCTTACCTGATGCAGCAAATTTAGCAACTGCAGAAGTTTGAGTGGATTTTGAAGACTGACCTCCTGTGTTCGAATAAACCTCTGTATCAAGCACAAGCACATTTACATCCTCGCCTGATGCAAGAACGTGATCTAATCCGCCGTATCCTATATCATAAGCCCATCCGTCTCCGCCAATTATCCATTGGGATTTCTTTTCAAGATAATCTTTCTTATCTAATATATTCTTAACATCAGCGGCTGTTTCATCATTTGGAGTAAATCCCTTCAATCCATCAACGACTTTTTTAGATGCAGCTCCTGACAATTCGCCATTATCCTTTGTTGAAACCCATTCATTAAATGCTTCTTTTAGTTCCTGGGGTATATCTTTTCCCAATAAGTTATCAATTGATAATTGAACGCCTTCTCTTATATGTCTTACTGCTGTTGCCATTCCTAATCCATATTCTGCATTGTCTTCAAACAATGAATTTGACCATGAAGGCCCTTTTCCGTTTGAATCTTTTGTATACGGTGTTGATGGTGCTGAAGCTCCCCATATTGATGAACATCCTGTAGCATTGGCAATCATCATTCTATCACCGAATAACTGAGTAATTGTCTTAACATATGCAGTTTCTCCGCATCCTGCACATGCACCTGAAAATTCAAAATATGGTTTTTGGAACTGGCTTCCTTTTACAGAGTTTTTATCCATTAAATTATCTTTAACAGTGACTTTTTCGGAAGCATATTTCCAATTTGTAACTCCGGTATCAACTTCTTCAGCAATAGGGGTCATTACAAGCGCCTTTTTGCCTTTCTTGCCAGGACAGATATCTGCACAATTTCCACATCCTGTACAATCCAGTGCACTTATTTGTATCCTATATTCCAAGCTTTCCAAGCCCTTGCCTATTGCTTTGACAGTTTCGAAAGATTTAGGTGCATTCGATTTTTCATCTTTATTTAATAAAGTCGGCCTTATTACCGCATGTGGACATACAAATGAACATTGGTTACATTGTATACAATTTTCCGGTATCCATTTTGGTATGTCTACAGCAATGCCTCTCTTCTCATAAGCTGCTGTTCCTGCCGGGAATGTGCCATCTTCTCTTCCTTCAAATGCACTTACCGGCAAACTGTCTCCTTCTTGCCTGTTCATAACATCAGCAATATTTTTAATGAAGTCTGGTTTTTCATCTTCAGTGAAAGGTACAGCCAAGCCACTGTTTGCATTTTCATCATCAACAGCATTTTTCCATGATTCGGGAATTTCAACTTTTACTAATTCTGATATACCTTTCTGGACAGCTTTCTTGTTCATATCTACTACTGCTTCACCCTTTTTACCATAAGAATTAACAATAGCTTCATCTAAGTATTTAATAGCATCGTCTACAGGTATAACATCAGCCAATTTGAAAAATGCCGACTGCATTATCATATTGGTCCTGTTCCCCAGGCCTAATTTCTGGGCAATTTCAGTTGCGTTTATTACATAAAAACCTATGTCGTTATTTGCCAGATATCTTTTATATTTTGCCGGCAGGTTTGCTTCTAATTCATCTTTCGACCAAATTGTATTTAACAGGAATGTTCCACCTTTTTTAAGCCCTGTAAGTACATTGTATTTTGCTACATATGACTGCTGAGACAATGAAATAAAATCCGCTTCGTCTATTAAATATGTCGACCTGATAGGATCCTTGCCGAATCTTAAATGAGATACCGTAACGCCGCCTGACTTTTTGGAGTCATATGAAAAATACCCTTGAGCATACATATCCGTATGGTCACCGATAATTTTAATAGCATTTTTGTTTGCTCCTACCGTACCATCTGAACCAAGTCCCCAGAATTTACATCTTACCGTACCTGGAGCTGATGTATTTATAACTTCATCAGAAGTTTCCAGAGATGTAAATGTAATGTCGTCAACTATACCAATGGTGAAACCATTCTTTGGCTCATCCTTTTTTAAGTTATCATAAACTGCAAATATCTGAGCAGGTGTTGTATCTTTAGAGCCTAATCCGTATCTTCCGCCAACTATTACAGGCTCATTATCTTTTCCGTAGAATAGCGATTTAACGTCTAAATATAGGGGTTCTCCCACTGAACCTGATTCCTTACATCTATCAAGTACAGCTATTTTTTTAACGGTCCTAGGTAAAACGTCAAAGAAATATTTTGATGAAAACGGCCTGTACAAGTGTACTATAACTATGCCGGTTTTCTCACCTTTAGCATTTAAGTAGTCAATAACTTCTTCAGCAGTTTCAGTAACTGAACCCATAGCAACTATTATGTTTTCAGCATCCGGAGCTCCATAATAATTAAATGGTTTATATTCTCTTCCTGTAATTTTCTCGATTTCTTTCATATATTCAGCAACAATGTCCGGAACTGCTTCGTAAAATTTATTTGAAGATTCTCTTTCCTGGAAAAATATATCCGGATTTTGTGCTGTTCCTCTAGTTACGGGATGTTCCGGATTCAAAGCTCTGGCCCTGAATTCATTAACAGCGTCCATATCAACTAATTTAGCAAGATCGTCATAATCAATAACTTCGATTTTTTGAATTTCGTGAGAAGTCCTAAACCCGTCAAAGAAATGCATAAATGGTACTCTCGCTTTAAGAGCAGACAAGTGTGCAACGCCGCCTAAATCCATAGCTTCCTGAACACTGCTGGATGCAAGTAGCGCAAAACCAGTCTGTCTTGTAGCCATAACGTCAGAGTGGTCTCCAAATATTGATAATGCATGACCGGCAAGAGCTCTTGCAGAGACATGAAATACAGCAGGAAGTAATTCTCCCGCTATTTTATACATATTCGGTATCATTAACAATAATCCCTGTGATGCTGTATAAGTTGTTGTAAGTGCCCCTGCCTGTAAAGAACCGTGAACAGCTCCTGAAGCGCCACCTTCAGATTGCATTTCTACAACCTTGACAGTTTGGCCGAAGATGTTCTTTTTTCCATGTGCTGCCCATTCGTCTGCAAGTTCAGCCATTGGAGAAGAAGGTGTTATTGGAAATATTGCAGCCACATCTGTAAAAGCATACGATGCATATGCGGCAGCTGTATTTCCGTCCATGGTTTTCATTACTTTTGACATTTGTATATCCTCCTATATAATTTATATATGTGTAATCATTATGATTATAATATCCATACACAATAAATTATATCCTATAGAATAAATAAATGCAACCACGGATATTCTGTGTAAACGTTTAATTGGTTTATTTATTTTAAAACTTGCAACTTTCCGGTAATATAAATAAAGAAATTTAACATATTACAAATTATTTTTTAATTTGGAGGCTACTAATATACTAGTATCTGGATCTGGCAAGTTTGTGGAATCTCCTGCTATATGTTTCCAAAGAATCATACCCCAATAATTTCTGTCTGTAATTTTTGGCAGCTATTTCAATAATAGCAGAAATATTTCTTCCCGGTCTCACGGGAATCAAAACTGTAGGAATCTTAACTCCCAGTATTTCTGTATAATCCTCGTCTGTACCAATTCTATCATATTCCTTATTTTCATCCCATTCCTCCAGCTCTATTACAATTTCAACAAACTGTTCTAACCTTATAGAACCTACACCGAACAAATGCGTTATGTCGAGTATACCCAAGCCCCTTATTTCCATTAAGTGCTGGGTAAGCTCCGGGCATGTTGCCTTCAAACCATTCTCAACTTTTTTAATAATAACAGCATCATCGGCAACAAGGCGGTGGCCTCTGTTAATAAGCTCAAGTGAAGTTTCACTTTTTCCTATTCCGCTCTTGCCTCTTATTAAAACTCCAACGCCAAATACCTCAAGACACACACCGTGAATAGTAGTTTCTTCAGCTAATTCTTCTTCTAAGAAATTAATAAGTACATTAACCAATTTATCGGTTTTTTGATTTGAAGTAAAAACAGGCCTCTTATATTTTTTGGCATAATAAATCAAATCTTTATCAATTGCTACTTCGTTTGCCAATATAAGTGCAGGTATGGGAAAGCTGAAAAACTTATCCAATCTCTGCTTTTTAGTATTTTCGTCTAACGTTTTCATATAAAACATTTCTGTTTTGCCCATTACTTGGACTCTTTCAAATGAAAATCTGTCAAAATAACCTGCCAGCTGAAGTCCGGGTCTTATTATTTCAGGTGTATAAATCCTGGACTGCTCATCCTCAGGATAATAAACAGACTCTAAATCCATATAGTTTACTAAATCCTCAAGTTTTACATACTGCATGTTATTACCATCCTCTATGTTAATTATCAATTAAATCAATTTAATTATTATGAAAATAAGCAAATACCGATTTGGCAGCTTTTACATTCATTCCCTTAACTTTTGAAAGTTCTTCAATACTTTTGGTTTTAATATTTTCAACAGAGCCAAAAAATTTAAGCAAATTAAGCTTTCTTTTCTCTCCGATATTTTCAATATTATCTAATTCTGATTTGAACAAAGTTTTATCTCTTAAATTTCGATGATATTCAATTGCAAACCTGTGAGCTTCCTCCTGAATTTTATAAATTAATCGATATACTCTGTCTGTTTTTTTAAATTCTATTTCTTCATTTCGATAAATCAAGCCTCTTGTTGTATGCTTGTCATCCTTTATCATTCCACATACGGGTATATTTAATCCATAATTGTAAATAACTTCTTCTGCAATATTGGTTTGTCCCTTTCCGCCGTCAATTAATATTAAATTCGGCATTTTATTGAATCCTTTCATGTCATCATGTCCGAGACCTCTGTTAATGCGTCTTTCAAGTACCTCTTCCATGCTTTTATAATCATCCGGACCTTTTACGGTCTTAATTCTAAAACGCCTATAGTTGCTTTTTTCCGGTATGCCTCTTTCAAAAACAACCATAGAACCTACAGATTCAATTCCTTGAATATTTGAAATATCGTAAGCTTCAATTCTCATAGGTACTTCATTAAGCTTTAGTAGATCTTTTAGTTCTTCTACAGCCTGCATGCTTTCATTCAAGTTTTTCTTAATTCTCTGACTTCCTTTTTCCAATATTTCAACAGCATTTTTCTTTATCATTTTAATCAGCATGCTTTTGTCTCCCTTTAAAGGGATTTTAACAGAAACTTTATTGCCTCTTTTTTCGGACAGCAGTTTTTCAAAGACTTCCCTATCTTCAATAACAGTCTCAATATATATCTCTTTAGGAATATATACTGTACCTGTATAAAATTGCGATAAAAAAGAGCTTAAAATTCTTTCACGAGTTTCATTTTCTATATTAGTAAGAAGATAATGTTCTCTGCCCATAATTTTGCCTCCGCGTATAAAGAAAATTTCAACACATGCTTCCTCTGTGCCTATGGCGCATCCAATAACATCCTGATCTATTTTTGTATTGGCAGATACGATTTTTTGTTTTTCAGATATAACCTCCAGTGCTTTTATCTGATCCCTGTACTTTGCTGCCACCTCAAAATTAAGGGTTTCCGATGCCACCTGCATTTTTTCCTTAAGTGACTTGATCAGTTCTTCTTCACCGCCGTTTAAAAAACTTATTGCCTTATTTGCTTCTTCTCTATACTCCTTTTGGTCAACATTGCCCATACATGGTGCATTGCACTTGTTAATATGATAATTTAGGCAGGGTCTTCTATTCTTCCTTGTGCCGTCTAATTTTAAAGAACACTTTCTCAGCTTGTACAAGTCGCCTATAATATCAATAATTTCATTTACCGCATACGCACTTGGATAAGGTCCAAAATATTTTGCGCCATCCCTTTTTACTTTTCTCACCTTATAAATTCTCGGATATTTCTCCTGAACAGATATTTTTATATAAGGATACTGCTTGTCATCTCTTAAAAGAGTATTATATTTAGGCCTGTATTTCTTGATTAAATTTGCTTCAAGAATAAGTGCCTCAACTTCATTGTCTACAATTATATATTCAAATTCTACAATATTTCTTACCATTGCCTGTATTTTGGGAGTATGGTTCTTTGACTGAAAGTATTGTTTCACTCTCTTTTTTAAGTTTTTTGCCTTACCAACATATATAATTCCGCCAAAGCTGTCTTTCATTTGATAAACTCCGGGGCTGTCAGGCATCTTCTTTAATTCTTCTTGTATATCAAACATAACCGTCCCCTTAATAAAGCTACACAATGTATAATAATATATATTATACCACGATTGCCTTAATATTAACATAATATTAGCTTAAATTTGTATTAATTATGAAAATCTTTATTGTAGAATCCATCTAATTTTGCAGACAAAGAAAATAATAAATTTCAGCAAAAAATTTAAAAAGGGAACCACTGTTCCCTCTTATTGATCTACCTTCAATTTTAAATCAGATTAAACCTATCTTACCGGGCAGATTCCTGTTTCACAGCCATCAGTTCCCACATCTAATTCCTCCTCATGCACTTCATACTTACTCAACAACGACGGAATAAAAGGTTTCATTTCACTATGAAGTTTCTCATATTCTTCCTCGGTAATTGATTCATATGGCATCAACTGATAAAAGTTGTCATCAAGAGATAAAAATGTAAGTGCCACAATGTCGTCCCAGTTGTCCCAAACCCACTGTTCAACCTGTTCCCATTCACTGTCCCTTACATGGACAGTAATAGAACAGTTATGATCAACATAATTTCCCATGAATAATTTATAATTTTCAAGCTGTTCTATTGCACTTACATCATACTTTGTTTTTCCTTCTGGAGCCTTTACAGGGAATTCAATAACCTTAGTTGTACAGGTCTTCATTTCCTGCCCAACTTCCGGATATATTTTATATCCCAACTCTTCACAAACCTTAACTAATGGGTCATGGCTGTTAATTCTTACTCTTCTTAAATAATACGGTGAATGCGAATAATGCACTCCGCTTGAAACTCCTGGCAGCTGGGACAATGTTCCTTCAGGTTTAATTGTTGTAACAAGAATAGGTTCACTTTCGCCTATTTCATCTGCATAGCGACAAGATTCATTTTTTGCCGCATCTCTTAATTTTCTTAAAAGCTCAGCTTGTTGATCTTTGTCCAAGCCTGTAGCATTAACCATGTCCTGCCATCCTGTCAGAGAACATCCGGTAATTTTATCTCTTTGCTGTACTCTGTCCCATTGAGAAAGCTCAAGTTCTACACATGTCATTCTGTAAGCAGCTCTTGCGGACAAGCGCTGTGCATTAAGCAATGCTTTTTCATCCAAATTGCCGTCTTCGCTAACAAATGAATAAACATTCACAGTAGTCAAGTTGCACAATCCCTTATCGTCCAAAAGTACTTCTCCGCAGGGATTAACTCCGTTCATATTGGGCCTTCTCCTGCTTCCTGCAACTTCATTTACCCAGCCGGGCTCTCCTGAATAACGCATTTGCTCCAGCTGCCATTTTAACTGTTCCCTTGTAGGTTTTTTTCTATAATAAATTGAATTGTTACTCATTGAGCGATGGACTATATCTTTATCAACAATCCACTGGCCGTCTATATTTTTATAAAGTTTGCTCTTAGCTTCGATGCAGTCTGTATCGTCATAATCTATGAGCATTATTTCCGCCGTTCTTCTTACTCCGCCCACAACTACATTTTCACCTATAATATTGGCTATATCAAGGCAATCTATAGGCTTAAGCTTGAAGCGCTCTTTTCCCTCAATTGTACTGCGCTTCTTGATTACTCCGTCAATTTTTGTAAACATGTTCTTCATGCTTGAGTGTCCGCTGGCAGTTCCGCCGAAAGTCTTAAGAACCTCACCTTTGGGTCTTACATTGTTATAATTTATAATAATAGTGCTGATATTCCTGTATTCGCTGCTATCTATGAATTCTAAGAAATGATCAAGAGCCTGAACCCAGCCTTCCTTACTGTCACCGACAATTATTCTGACCGTATTATTATTGCTGAATTCGATTCCTGTATTATCCTCTCGCTTGGATTTTTCAACAGGAGTATAAGCCTCATGAATTATTTTGTAATTTCCCCTGACTTTGGGCAGCTGTGAAACATCATCTCTCAATATTCTTACGCCAACACCCGATCCTATCATTAACAAATAGAATAAATCCCTGAAAGCATGGAAATCATTTATTATTTCAAATGCGCAGTTAAAATTTGCCATAGGATAGTTGTATGAAACCGGTGTGCCTCCAACCCAAAATGTTCTTCCTGATAAAAACTGCCTTAAATTAAATATATTATCATACAGCTGTTCCGCCTCTTCCTTTTTCGTTGGAACTAAGCTGCAATTATATTCTACAGCTCTCCTCACGGTTTCCCACCAATACTCCCTTCTTCTTTCCTCAGGAAGCCACCTGGAATATGTTCTGTAATATACGAAATTTCCCAATTGATTCATCGGAGCTCCAATGTGCTTATACCTGCTTATAAACTCTTCACTAAGAAGTTTGTAGTCTTTTCTTTTTCTTGAATCCCTGGACTTATCCCTTTCATACCTATATAGTATGTACCTCTTGGCAACATCTTTCCTTTTGGTATCCATAAGTTCATTTTCAACCATATCCTGCACAACTTCAACAGGTATGGGAAAATCTTTATGCTCAAACTCCTCCTGTATTTTAAGGCTTACTTCCCTGGCTAACTCTTCATTAACACCATCTTTTGTTTCCTTCATCGCTTTGATAATTGCATTAGTAATTTTCTCCCCGTTAAAGTCTACAAAATTTCCGGTTCGTTTTAATATTTTTATCATAATCCCTTTCTCCCTTGTCCATTGTCTATGTAACGATACTATATATTGTATCATTAGGCATTAAATTTGTCAATATAACACTATATATAGTCTATGCCCTGCAAAATACACATTCCTAAAAATTCAAGGGAATTTTTCTTCGGGAGGAAAAAATATATATTGAAATATCAATTAAAATTACATTTCCTAATAAATCTTAACAATTTTTTATATCAATAATTGCAGAATTTTCAGCAAGCTAAGCTCACAGTTAATTTTATTATTATATCATTTATGCTTAAGAATAGGTATTACAATAAATTAAAAACTTGAATTTCATCAAGAACTTATATTACATTTCCTTAATTATTTCATTTTTAAATTCTGTCGTGGTTAAGCATCCGCCAATATCTTTCGTGTGAAGTTCTTTATTCTTTAAGACCCTTATAAGAGCATTTTCTATCTTCACGGCGGCATTTTCTTCATTCAGATATTTAAGCATCATAATCCCTGATAATATAGCCGCTGTGGGATTTGCAATGTTTTGCCCCGCAATATCAGGCGCAGAACCATGGACAGGTTCAAATATTGCCGCTTCATCTCCTATATTGGCACTTGGAGCCATTCCCAGTCCGCCGATTAATCCTGCAGCCAAATCTGATAATATATCTCCGTACATGTTCGGAGCCACAATTACCTGATAATCATAAGGCTTCATAACAAGTTTCATAGCCATGGCATCTACAATTACATCTTCAAATCGGATATCCGGATAATTTGCCGCAACCCTGTTTCCCGATTCTAAAAACAACCCATCTGTCAATTTCATAATATTAGCCTTATGAGTAAGTGTAACCTTGTTTCTTTTTTCTTTTTGTGCAAGCTTAAAGGCAAATTTTGCTATTCTCTCGCTCGCCTCTCTCGTTATAACTTTTATACTTTCCGCCGCATCCTTTGTCACCATGTGCTCAATGCCCCGGTAAAGGTCCTCACTGTTTTCCCTGACAATGACCAAGTCCAGGTTTTTATAAATAGAATCTATACCTTCATAAGATTTCACAGGTCTTACGTTACCGTACAAATTAAATTTCTGTCTGAGCTGAACATTGATACTTCTGAATCCTTTGCCTACAGGTGTGGTTATTGGTCCCTTCAGGGCGACTTTATTTTTTTTAATACTCTTTATTGTTTCCTCCGGTAGAAGCTGTCCGCACTTCTCATACGCCTTATAACCTGCAGAAGCTTCTTCCCATTCAATATTACCTGTGGCTGCATCTATTATTTCTTTAGCAGCATACATTATTTCTAAACCTATTCCATCCCCTGGAATCAGTGTGATTTTTATTTTTCTTTTCATGGCAACCTCTTTTTATTAAGACTCATGTAATTTAACAGTCCGCCGTGTTTTAGAAGCTGGATTTGTCTTGGCGAAACTGTAAGATTCATTCCATATTTTTTATTTTTTGTCTTATTAAACACAGTTATTGTTTCACTCTCAACTTGTGTCAGCAAATCATCAATCTCTATCTCATCCATTTCATCAATGTTATCATAATCTTTTTCATTTTTAAATGTTAATGGAATTATACCGTTGTTAATCAGATTACTTTTGTGAATTCTTGCAAAGGACTTGGCCAGAACGGCTTTTATACCAAGGTACAGAGGAGCCAGTGCCGCATGTTCCCTGCTTGAACCCTGACCGTAATTTCTGCCTGCAACAATAATTCCACCATTGTTTTTCTTTGCTTTACCTGGAAATTCCCTATCTATCTGATAAAAACAAAACTCGGAAAGATACGGAATGTTTGACCTGTAGGGGAGAAGGCTGGCATTAGAAGGCATTATGGTATCTGTTGTGACATCGTCCCCCACCTTTATAAGCACCTTACCTCCTGTTTTATTTTCCATTGCGTTATTTTTAGGAAACGGCTTTATATTAGGACCTCTTATAATTTTAACCTTAGAGGGATCTGCTGCCGGGCTTATTATCATGTTGTCATTTATAGTATATTCCTCAGGTAATGCTACCTTTAAATTCACATCCTCTAAATCCTTCACATCAGCAATATATCCCTTAATTGCGGAAAATGCTGCAACTTCAGGGCTTACAAGATATACGTCCGCCGAATCGGTTCCACATCTTCCCTTAAAGTTTCTGTTAAAAGTCCTCAGAGATACACCGTTGGTGCACGGTGCCTGCCCCATTCCTATGCAAGGTCCGCATCCGCTTTCAAGAATTCTTGCTCCTGCTTTAATTATCTTTGCCAAAGCACCGTTGGAAGCAAGCATTGTGAGAACCTGCTTAGAACCGGGTGAAATAACCAGAGACACATTTTCATAAACGGTATTGCCATCCAGAATATTTGCAACCTTCATCATATCAACATATGAAGAATTTGTGCAGCTTCCTATTGCAACCTGATTAACCTTTGTTCCTCTGACCTCACTTAAAGAAACCACAGCATCCGGTGAATGGGGCTTTGCAACATTTGGTCTTAATGTATCCAAATCTATTACAATCTTTTCAGAATAAAATGCGTCTTCATCGGCACTTAATTCAACGAAGCAATCTTCTCTCCCCTGTGCTCTTAAAAATTCCAGGGTTCTTTCATCAGAAGAAAATATGGATGTAGTAGCACCAAGCTCTGCTCCCATATTTGTTATGGTTCCTCTTTCCGGTACCGAAAGAGTTTTTACACCATTCCCTGTATATTCAAATACTTTGTTAACCCCGCCCTTAACGGTATAACGTTTCAAAACTTCAAGTATTATATCCTTGGCAGTAGAAAACCTGCTTAATTTTCCTTTAAGCTCTACATTTACAATAGCCGGCATTATGAAATTATATTCTCCGCCTGCCATGGCAACCGCCACATCCAGACCTCCTGCTCCGATTGCCAGCATCCCCATTCCTCCACAGGTTGGAGTGTGACTGTCAGAACCCAGCAATGTATCTCCCGGAACAGAAAATCTTTCCAGATGAACCTGGTGACATATTCCATTACCGGGCTTGGAAAAATAAATCCCATATTTTTTTGCAACGGTTTGAATGTACAAATGATCATCAGCATTTTCAGGTCCCGACTGGAGCATATTGTGGTCAATATATGCAACCGAGTGCTTTGTTTTTACTTTATCAATACCCATTGCTTCAAGTTGAAGGTACGCCATGGTTCCTGTGGAATCCTGGGTAAGCGTTTGGTCGATTTTTATTCCTATTTCATTTCCTGTTTTCATTTCACCGGTCACAAGATGATTTTTAATGATTTTTTCTGTCAAAGTCAGTCCCATAACTCCTCCTATATGGCTTCTTTTTTATATTTTTTGTTGAAAACGTACATATTGCTCAGCATTTCCATTTCTTCAGAGGTAATGTTGCTGATTCTTCCGTTTTCATATTCCGCATCAATTTTATTTTTTACAGGTATTAAGCGACTGTCATTTTTTTGTATCTTGTTGTTTCCTTTTAACCCGAAATAACTGTTTATCCAATATGCAAGGCTTGAAATTCCCGAATATGAGTTTATTGCCACCAAAGGAGGCTTACCCAGTATCTTCCCTGTATCAAAACTGTTGTATATTTCTTCATTCTTTAAAAGTCCGTCCGCATGAATACCTGCCTTTGTAACATTAAATTCTTTTCCCACAAAAGGAGTTTTGGAAGGAATACAATAATTTAATTCTTTTTCAAAATAACTCTCTATTTCATTTATTACTTCTAAATTCATATTTTTAATGTTGCCCTTAATCTGCACATATTCGATTATCATTGCTTCAAGAGGCGTGTTTCCCACTCTTTCACCTATGCCGAACATAGTGGTGTTCACTGAGGATCCGCCGTACAGCCATGATGTTGTAGAATTTGTAACTGCTCCGTAATAATCGTTATGTCCGTGCCATTCAATTGATTCCGAAGGAACTCCGGCATAATACCTTAAGCCGTGTATGATTGCCGGAACTGACCTTGGAAGCTCTACGCCTGCATATGATATTCCAAGCCCCAGTGTATCACACGCTCTTATTTTTACATTTATTTTGCTTTCATTCATCATAGAAATCAGATTCTTTGCAAGAGGAACAACAAATCCATAAAAATCCGCCCTTGTTATATCCTCAAAATGGCATCTGGGAACAATTCCGTTTTCCAATGCAGCATATGCAATGTCCAGATACATTTTCATTGCTTCTTGCCTATTCTTACCAAGCTTATTGAAAATATGGTAATCGGAACATGACATCAGAATACCTGTTTCTTTTATTCCCATGGATTTAACAAGTTTAAAATCTTCCTTATTAGCTCTTATCCAGGATGTGATCTCAGGAAATTTATATCCTTTTTCCATACAAGCTTCTACTGCTTTTCTGTCTTTTTTTGTATACAGGAAAAATTCGGTCTGCCTTATAATTCCGGATTCATTGTCAAGTTCATGTAGAAAATCAAACACTTTTACCATCTGTTCCGTATGCATATTTGTCATGGCTTGCTGTCCGTCCCTGAATGTAGTGTCTGTTATCCAGATATCCTCAGGAATATCCATTGGAAGCTGAATATTGTTGAACTTAACTTTTGGAATTTCATCATAAGGAAATACTTCCTTGTATAAATTTGGTTTCATTACCTCTATAGGGTTAATCATTACACTGTACCTCCAAGACTATTTTGAAAGTTTTAAATAATATGTTGCATTTTTATGTTTAGCTATATTATTTAATTTATATTGCATATTATAGTATAAGCTTGTAATTTAGTCAAGTTTAAATTATATTTCATTTATTTAATAATTCACAAATCTGAATGCAAAGTCTTATTTTGCAACTTATAAATATCGACTTGCACTAAGATGTAAAACAAAAGCCGAGATTTGTGTCTCAGCCTTATTATCCCAGCCAGTTAATTATATTCATTGTATCTTTAAAACAATTATTTTTTAAAAAATCATCTTCATACTTTTCAGAGCACATCATGGGGTGCCTGCTTATATAAAGCCTGCCTCTTTTAATATACCTTATTTTTTCTTCTGCCTGTTTTCCCCACAAAAACCAGCAAATATTTTCATTTTCTTCAGAAATAAACTTAATAAGCTTTTTACTGAACGGCTCCCATAAAGATATATGGCTGCCGGCTTTACCTTGCTCAACGGTAAAATAAGTATTCAGCAGCAGAACCCCCTGCTTCTCCCAAGATTTAAACAGCATGTCCGGTGGTGCAATGCCGAACCTTCCTTCGGATATTTCCCTTTGTATTTCTGAAAATTTCAAAATTTTATTATAGTCATCAATATTATTATAATTTTTATGAATCAACCTTATTATATTTTTTAAAGAAACCTGTCTGAATTTATCGTTCCATGAATGAAGGTCCCCTACTTCAAATGACCTTCCTGTTGCCCTTCCTTTTTCAGGATATGGATCCTGCCCCAGTATCACTACCTTTATTTCATTTAAATCACATTTTAAGAAACGAAGAACATTTTCATAATCCGGGTTTATATTTTTACCTATTTTGATTTCAATATATTTTAATTCTTCACGTACCTCATCACATAAAAAGCTATCCCATGATGAATGAGAATCCATTGGTATTAAGCTCATTTTGCCTCCTTTACCAGGACTGTTTATTTTCCTTCGTCAGCTTATCCTGCCAAATTAACTTCATAATTTCAAGCTCTTCACTGTAATCTGTTTTGGATTCGTCCTTATCATATTCCAGGTTATCCAGTACACATATATCAAAGTTTTGTGAACCGTGCTTAGTCCATTCCTTTTGAAGCTGCTCATTAGTTCTGAAGGCTCCTGATTCCAGCTGAAATCTTACGCTGTTCATTTTGCCCCTTAAGTTTTGAGTCGCCTCCAAATAATACTTATTGCTTATTTTAGATTGTATAATAAATATACCCATGTGAGGTTTCATTCGCTTATACATTTCCTTTAATTCTTTTTTTCTGTCCATAATTTACCTTCCTAATTTATACCCTTTCCTCTAGTATGCGGTTTTATATTTCTTTAATTTCTTTCAACTTAGCTGCAATGCTTTTAAAGTCCTCCCACGAATCCTTTTTGGCAAGCTCGTTTCTCAGCAGATAGGATGGATGGTATGTGGGCATAAAATAAATATTGCCTTTTTTTACAAAACTGCCTCTCTGTCTGCTGATTCTCAAATCAGGATTTATTAAATTTTTAGCCGGTACCGCTCCCAGGCACACAATTATTTTAGGCTGAATCAATTTAACCTGCCACCTTAAATAATCCAGACACGACTCACTTTCGTCCTCAAATGGGTTTCTGTTATCAGGAGGCCTACATTTTACAACATTCGCTATATAAACGTCACTGCGTTTAAGTTTTATTGCCTCAAGCATTTTATCAAGGAGATGCCCTGCTTTCCCTACAAATGGCCTTCCCAGCTTATCCTCGTTGTATCCAGGTCCTTCTCCTACAAACATTATATCAGCATGCTCATTTCCTTCTCCGAACACTACGTTTGTCCTTGTATCTGCCAGTCTGCACCTGTGACACCTGAAGCAGAATCTTTTAAGTTCAATCATTGTATACATGTGCGGCCTCTACAAACTTAAGTCGATGTGGCAGTAGCCGTCAGGGTTTTTTTGTAAATATTTTTGATGATATTCTTCTGCAGTATAAAAATTTTTAAGAAGCATAACCTCTGTTACTATAGGTTCATTATACTTCTTTGCTTCATTTTCCAGAGATTTTTTAATAGTACTCAAATCGTCTTTATCCACATAGTAAATTCCGGTCCTATATTGAGTTCCCATATCTGCTCCCTGTCTGTTAAGCAAAGTAGGGTCTATTACTTTCCAAAAATCTGCCAGTATCTTATCAAGTGTTATTTCATTTTCATCATATTTAATATAAACTGTTTCTGCATATCCGGTTGTATTTGTACACACCTGTTCATAAGTAGGATTTTCGATTTTTCCGTTGGCATATCCTGCAACTGTTTCTTTAACGCCTTTACGTAAGTCAAAGTATGCCTGCATTCCCCAAAAGCATCCGCCTGCAAGATAAATTTCTTTCATTTTATCAGCTCCTGACCTTTAAATTTAAGTATATTATACTAACTTTTTTTAAATTACACAATAGATTTTGCAAAAACTGGATTTTTAATGGACATTTTATTTAATATAAAAAAGAAAGGGCACAAACTTTTGAAAGTTCATACCCTTTCTTTGACTGTTATTATTAAATTATTAGATATTGATTACAGTACCTGCACTTTAAAGGCTGTTGTCTGAGGAGGTATACTCGCAGTCTGAAAAACAGCATGCTCAACTCTTACATAATCACCAGGCCGTAAATCTCTCAAGCTGATTCTTTTTCCACTTCTATCTATTATAGATGTTGCATCCGTTATAACAAACCTCATTTGGCTGTATATATCATTTGGATTGCCTGTATACAGTAATCCATAATTTGTATCTACATCCATAACCGTTTCGTACGTAAAATTTGATCCTGTATTTTCATCAATTACTATTATCCTGAAAGCCCTTGACTGAGGAGGAATGCTTCTTGTCATGACAGCTGAAAACTCTGCATCTACAATCATTCCTTCTCTTAGTTCCCTAAAATTTAAAGGCTGGCCAAATTGGCTGCCTATAACTGTATCTCTTCCTACAATCAGCGTAATGGTCTCCATTTTCATCATACAGTAATTGTCCATAACTTTATAGGATATTGTCACAAAATAATTATCCGGATTAATATTTTCAATTCGAGCTCTTTCAGCTGTTAGAACATCCTTTCTCCGGTTTCTCATTCCTTGGTCTGTTATTGAATAATAATCCATATTGCACCTCTTAAAATATTATATATTTATATATATTCAAGAGATTTGTATATGTTATTAAATAGGTTAACTTACACCAAGCCAATGAACAACATCAACATTCATAACAAATCTTCTATTTCTTCATATATGGGCAATTACCTGCCTCACTGCATCCAGAACAACCACTGCAGCAACCGGAACCGTTTTTTTTCTTTCTTCTCATAAATATTAGGATACCTGCAACAATTGCTGCAATTATAGATAGTACTACAATATCCGCAAATTTCATCTTAAAACCTCCTAACCTCCTATACGAATAAAATACCTATTTGATAAATAATCATTCCCACAATATATGCTGTAATCGTCTGATATGCAGCTGCAAGAACAGCATACTTTGTTGAGCCAAATTCTCTCCTTGACGCTGCAAATGCAGCAACACATGGCATATACAAAAGGGTAAATGTTAAAAATGAAAAAGCACTCAGTGGTGTAAATATCGTATTTAATACTGCAGAAAGCTGCATATCTGTTGATGTCCCTGTCAAAACTGATAATGTACTCACAACCGCTTCCTTTGCCGTTAATCCCGTAATAAGAGCGGTAGAAGCTCGCCAGTCGTTAAATCCAAGCGGTATAAACACCGGAGATATTACAGATCCAATAGCAGCAAGCATGCTGTCTGAGCTGTCAGCAACCATATTAAGCGACCAGTCAAAACTCTGCAGGAACCAAATAATAATTGTCGCTATGAAAATAATGGTAAATGCTCTTTGTATAAAATCTTTGGCTTTCTGCCACATGTGCAGCAATACACTTCTTCTTGACGGAACTCTATAAGCAGGAAGTTCCATAACAAACGGAACAGGTTCTCCTTTAAAGATTGTACTCTTTAACAATAATCCGGACAGTATTGCAACCACAATACCTAAAATGTAAAGGGATATCATTACAACTGCTGCATTATCAGGAAAAAATGTAGCGGTAATCATTCCATAAATAGGAAGTTTGGCACTGCAGGACATAAATGGAGTCAGTATAATAGTCATTTTTCTGTCTCTTTCGCTTGCAAGAGTCCTTGTTGCCATAATAGCAGGAACACTACATCCGAAACCTACCAGCATAGGAACGAAAGAACGTCCCGACAAGCCTATTTTCCTCAGCAATTTATCCATTAAAAATGCAACTCTTGCCATATACCCGCTATCTTCCAGTAATGAAAGGAAGAAAAATAAAATAACTATAATCGGAAGAAAGGACAACACACTTCCCACACCTGCAAATACTCCGTTAATTACCAAAGAATAAACCCAATCACTTACATCGTGTGTAATCATCAGTCTTGCTATAAAATCTGTAAAGTTTCCTATCAGTTGCTCTAACAAACCCTGAAGAGGAGCTCCAATAACTCCAAAGGTAACCCAGAATATAAAAAACATAATTCCAAAAAATATTGGGATACCAAAATATTTATTAGTAAGTACTCTATCTATTTTTTCAGAACGTACCTGCTCTTTTGTTTCTTGCTTTTTAAATACTGTGTCCCGGCATATCCTTCCTATATAATCATACCTCATATCTGCCAGCGCCGCTTCTCTGTCGGTATTTAATCCTCTTTCCATTTCTTCCACAACGTGCTCTATTATATGAGCCTGATTTTCTGTAATATTCAGCATTTCAAATGTAGGCTCATCACCTTCAACAAGTTTTGTTGCCGCAAAACGCACAGGATATCCCGCCTTTTTCGCCTGATCCTCTATCAGGTGAGAAATTGAATGAATTGCTTTATGAACCTCTCCTGAACAAAAATCAAGCTTTTTAGGCTGCTCTTTTTCCTGAGCAGTTTTTACTATCACATCAACAAGCTCAGAAATCCCTTCTTCCTTGCTCGCCGATATTGGTACAACAGGAATACCCAGAAGTTTCGAAAGTTTATTTACATCAATTGAATTCCCACTGGACTCCACTTCATCCATCATATTTAAAGCAATAACCATAGGAGTAGAAAGTTCCATCAATTGCAGGGTTAGATAAAGATTTCTCTCAATGTTCGTACCATCAACAATATTTAATATTACATCAGGATGTTCTTCTAAGATAAAATCCCTTGTAACAACTTCCTCCATTGTATATGGAGATAACGAATATATACCCGGCAAATCAACCAAAGACACTTCTTTATGCTTTTTAATCAGGCCCTCTTTTTTTTCAATTGTTACACCAGGAAAATTGCCCACATGTTGGTTACTTCCTGTCAGTGCATTGTAAAGAGTTGTCTTTCCTGAATTTTGATTTCCTGCAAGGGCAATAACATATTTCATGAATTAAATACCTCTTTCAATTCAATTTTTGAAGCTTCTTCTTTCCTTATGGTCAAAACATAATTCCTTAATAAAAGCTCCATCGGGTCTCCCATAGGCGCTACTTTTCTCACACGTACCTTCGTATTTGGTGTCAGCCCCATATCCAGCAATCTTCTTCTAAGCATTCCCTGGCCGCCAATTGATGATATAACACCACCTTGTCCCGGCATTACGTTATCTAGTGTCATAAATAACTCCCTCCTATATTATGATATTGATAATCATTATCATTTACTGATTTAATTATATCTCTTCCTTTTATCATTGTCAATATGCTTGCAATAATTCTTCTAAAATATTTTATAGTTGTTACCAAAAACATATTTTTTGTCACCAGAATAATTTTTCAATCAAATTACCTGTAAAAAAACCATTAAAAAAAGGGCACACTGCTTTGCCTGCCTAGTTATAACAACAGCACCCCCTTTATATGTACCCTATTTTATATCATCAGCACTGGATCCATACACTTCAATTACAGGTATTACAAACATGAACCCAATACCCGGTTCACTGAAATTATCAAGTTTTTCCTTTATATCTTCAGCTACCCTTCCAAGCTTCTCCTTATCCTTTATAATACTGAACACTGTCTTACTGTACGGTTTTCTGCCATCTATCAACTTTTTTACATTGTCAAGCATCGGAACATTTATGTTATGCCCTAAAAGCACTTTCCCCATTCCCTGACTGTCAATTGTCGTAGCTCCTATTTCCTCTCGATAAAAAACTTCGTGTATATCATCAAGCCTACAAATATCATTCAATATCAACACCAAAGCAAACATTAAAAACCTCCCCTTGTCATTTCATCTTGTTGATTGGTAATTGCTTTCGAAAAGCCTAAAAATTCTTGATTTGTTATTTGTTTGATAAATTCACTTTTCATCAATATCAATAATATCCAATTCATATTATCATCATATGTCAATACTTTCACCTATATTCAATACAACAACCTCAGAGGATATAACCTTGTTTTTAAATTCCATAGGATTTGCCTTAATCAAATCAAATGTATTATAATGAATAGGTATAACTGTTTTAGCTTTAATAAAATCTGCAGCCTTTGCAGCATCATCTGAATCCATTGTAAAATTACCTCCTATAGGAAGAAATGCAACATCAATATGTTCGTCCTCCAGGAGTTTCATATCTAAAGTCAATCCGGTATCCCCTGCATGGTAAATTTTTTTCCCGTTAATTTCAATTAAAAATCCGCATGGATTACCACCATAAATCATATTACCGTTTTCCAATATGCCGGAACCATGAAGAGCATTTGTCATTTTTACTTTTCCAAAATTAAATTCAGCTCGTCCTCCAATATGCATACCATGAGTCTTTAAGTTATAATTGTCAAAATAAGCCGCCATTTCAAAATTAGTTATAATTAACGCACCAGTTTTTTTAGCTATATCCACCGTATCCCCAATGTGGTCACTATGACCATGGGTTACAAAAATATGTGTTACGTTTAATAAATCGCTAGAATTAATCTTTGTTAATGAATTCTCTGTTATAAAAGGATCAATAATACCTTTAAACTTTCCTTCTTCAATCATTACTGCCGAATGTCCTAAATAAATAAGTTTCAAATAAGTCACCGTCCTTAATAATATTAATTATATAATAACTTCATAATAAGATAAAATCAACAATTAATTTTAAACATATAAGCAGCCGGCACCAAATTTAAAAATCCGGTATCGTCCATCATCTTATATTAAACTAAGGAATTTAATACTTATTCTTACTATTATACATAAATACTGGGGCTCTTTTATCTGATTTAATAAGTTGCTTTTAGGAATTTGCAATGATATAATAAACATTAATTATAATTTAGTTTTTATATTTTATATAATATTACTATATAGAATGTTAAAGACCTTAAGGCTTTAGGGGGCACAATGAAAAGTTACTTGGTAGGACTTGACATCGGCTCTACTACAGTAAAAATAGCTGTAATAGACGATAAAGGAAACTTAATTCATAAACAATACGAAAGGCATTATTCCGATATAAAGAATACTGTTAACGAAATAATAAAAAATTCATCTGATAAGCTTAAAGGCAGCTCCATTAAAATAAATGTCACAGGTTCAGGCGCAATTGATATATCTAAACATTTAGGAATACCGTTTGTTCAGGAGGTTGCAGCTTCTACATGTGCTATAGAAAAATACATTCCTGACACGGATGTAGTAATTGAACTTGGCGGAGAGGATGCAAAAATAACATACCTGTCAGGTAATCTTGAACAGCGCATGAACGGTTCCTGTGCAGGAGGCACAGGCGCGTTCATTGATCAAATGGCGGTATTGATGAAAACCGATGCGGCAGGTCTTAATGAATTGTCTAAAAAACATACGACAATTTACCCTATAGCATCACGATGTGGAGTTTTTGCAAAATCTGATGTTCAGCCGCTTTTAAATGAAGGCGCAAGGCGGGAAGATATTGCGGCATCTATTTTTCAGGCTGTTGTTAATCAGACAATAAGCGGACTTGCTCAAGGCAGGCCCATTAAAGGCAACGTTGCTTTTTTAGGAGGCCCGTTGTTCTTCTTGTCTGAACTTAGAGAAAGATTCAAAGAAACATTGAACTTAAACAATAAAAATTCCATCTGCCCTGAAGATGCCAATTATTATGTAGCAATAGGCGCCGCTCTGATGTCGGCAGATCTTGAAGCAATAAGCTTCAACGAATTTTACAGCAAAATAGAAGATAAAATGAAACACTCATCAATCAAGTATCGAAAAAAAGACATGAAGCCCTTGTTTGAAAACAAGGAAGAATACAATAAATTTTTAGAAAGGCATAATAAGCATAAAGCAAAACAAAAAAATATTAATGAGTATTCAGGCCTAACTTTTCTTGGAATAGATGCAGGTTCCACGACAACAAAATTAGTTCTTATAACCAAAAAAGGTGAAATACTGTATTCATACTATGCCAGTAATGAAGGAAATCCGTTGAATTCAGCCATTAAAGCAGTTAAGGAACTTTACGGCAAATTGCATAAAGGTATAAAAGTTGCCTATACTGCAGTAACAGGCTACGGTGAAAATCTTATTAAGGCTGCACTAAAAGTAGACATTGGTGAAGTTGAAACTGTAGCACACTACAAAGCTGCGGACTTTTTCCTGGGAGGCGTTGATTTCATCATAGACATAGGCGGACAAGACATGAAGAGCATGATTATAAAAAACGGTGTTATAGATTCTATTATGCTTAATGAAGCATGCTCATCCGGCTGCGGTTCATTTATTGAAACATTTGCCAAATCACTAGGAATGACTGTTCATGAATTTGCAGAAACGGCAATTCTTTCAAAGCACCCTGTGGACCTGGGAACAAGATGTACGGTATTTATGAACTCTAAAGTTAAACAAGCACAAAGAGAAGGAGCTACATTAAGTGATATATCTGCCGGAATTTCATATTCGGTAATTAAAAATGCTCTGTTCAAGGTAATCAGATTAAAATCCCTTGAATCCATAGGAGATAAGGTAGTTGTACAGGGAGGAACATTCTATAATAATTCTGTTCTGCGAGCATTTGAACTAATAACCGGAAGAGAAGTTATAAGACCGGACATTGCAGGAATAATGGGAGCATTCGGAGCAGCCCTTGTTGCAAAAAATAAATACGAACCTACAAAAATAAGCACTTTTGTGGATGAAAAAGGACTTGATGGTTTTGCATTCACTACTTCAATGGAACGCTGCGGACAATGCACAAATAATTGTCTTCTGACAATTAACAAGTTTTCCGATGGCAGATACTTTGTTTCCGGCAACCGATGTGAACGCGGAGCCGAAAAATATATACATGGAGAAAAGAAAAAGCCTCTTCCCAACCTTTACAAATACAAATACAAGAGAGTGTTTAACTACAAGCCTCTAGCTTTAAACAACGCACCGAGAGGTATGATGGGCATACCTAGAGCATTGAACATGTATGAAGATTATCCTTTCTGGTTTACATTTTTTACAGAATTAGGATACAGAGTCGTGCTTTCCGGAACATCAAGCAAAAAAATATATGAACTGGGTATGGGGACCATACCTTCAGAATCCGTATGCTACCCCGGGAAAATTACTCATGGACATATTATGGATTTACTCAGGAAAAAAGTACCGAAAATTTTTTATCCCTGTATTTCTTATAACATTAAAGAAGATGATAATGCCGGAAATCATTATAATTGTCCTATTGTTGTATCATATCCTGAATCTATTGAAGCTAATATAGACTTTAAAAAAGTTAAATTTTATAAGCCTTTCTTAAACTTAAATGACAAAGAAAGGCTGATAAACAAGCTTTACAGAGAACTTGGATCTTCAGAAAATTTAACGTTAGATGAAATTAAAAATGCGGCAGAAAAGGCATATGACGAATTGTTTGCTTACAAAAGGGATGTTAAAAACGAAGGGAAAAAGGCAATTGAATATATAAAAAAATATAACAAAAAAGGTATTGTTCTGGCAGGAAGGCCTTACCATATAGACCCCGAAATAAATCACGGCATACCGGAAATGATTGAAAATTACGATTTAGTTGTTCTTTCTGAGGATTCTCTGGAAAATGCTTATCCTATAGAAAGGCCCCTGAGAGTCATTGACCAATGGGTATACCACACAAGGCTTTATGCTGCCGCCACGTATGTTTCTAATACAAACTATTTGGAACTTATTCAGCTTAATTCCTTCGGATGCGGACTTGATGCAGTAACAACAGACCAGGTAAGTGAAATTCTTCATAGAAATAATAAGATATATACGGTAATTAAAATAGACGAAATAACAAACCTTGGAGCAGTAAGAATTCGTATACGTTCACTTCTGGCTTCAATGGAAGAAAGAAATAAAAGCGGAATTGTTCATAAACGCATTGAAGACAATCCTGACAGACCTGTATTTACAAAAAAAATGAAAAAGAATCATACAATACTTGTTCCGCAAATGTCCCCTATACACTTTCAGTTTATTGAAACAGCAGCAAGAACGGCAGGCTACAACGCAGTTGTTCTCCCTGCAGTTGATAAACAGGCTGTGGATGTGGGGCTTAAAGTTGTCAACAACGACGCATGCTACCCGTCAATATTAGTAGTGGGGCAGCTTATAAATGCACTGGAATCAGGAAAATATGATTTAAACAATGTATCCCTGATGATTTCTCAAACCGGAGGAGGCTGCCGTGCCACCAACTATATCGGATTTATAAGAAAAGCGCTTAAAGATTCAGGTTACGGTAATATTCCGGTTATTTCATTCAATGTGGTGGGACTTGAAAAACAGCCGGGATTTAAAATTACACCATCCTTTGCCAACAGATTGGTAATGTCTATAGTTATAGGTGACACTTTAATGCGGGCAACATATAGAACCAGACCTTATGAGAAAGTAAAAGGCTCTGTAAATGAACTTTATAAAAAATGGGTTGCAAAATGCCACAAGGTTATTGAATCAGGAAACTATTCGGAATATAAACGTACAATTAAAAATATAGTGAATGACTTTGACAATATCGAACTTAACGAAAACATCAAAAAGCCTAAAGTCGGCATTGTAGGTGAAATCCTTGTTAAATTCCATCCCAATGCAAACAATGACGTTTATTCCCTTCTGGAAGAAGAAGGAACAGAAGTTGTAGTGCCTGACCTGTTGGATTTTTTCTCGTACAGTGCTCTTAACGGCGTTATAAAATATGACGAATTACTGTTTGGTTCTAAAAAATCCAAGGCAATAAACAGTATAGGGGTTAAGGCAATCGATATGTACAAAAAACCCAGTGTTGAAGCATTTAAAAATTCTACGAGATTTACAACACCTTCTGACATTAATGAACTTGCCTGTAAAGCTAAAAACTTCTTATCTCTTGCAAATCAGTCGGGAGAAGGATGGTTTTTAACAGGAGAAATGCTTGAACTTTTAGACAAGAACATAGATAATATATTGTGTCTTCAGCCGTTTGCATGCTTACCTAATCACATAACCGGCAAGGGTATGATTAAAAAGCTGAAAGACGCTTATCCAATGTCTAATATTGTTCCGATTGATTATGATGCCGGAATAAGTGAAGTTAATCAAATTAACAGAATTAAGCTGATGCTTACTAATGCTTTTAGAAAAATGAAAGCAGATGAGAAAAATAAACAAACTGTATTAGAAAATAAAAAAGATGTGAAAATGCCAAATCATAATTTAGGTAATGTTCAGGAACAGGAAATATAAAATATCCAATAAACTGCTATTACGCTATTTATATTTTATTATGGTGCCGGCCAATCCGTTCAATGCGTCCATAGATTTGTAAGGAGATGTTATTATAGCCTTTCTTTCAGTATGATTCTCCACAAATTTAGTTGACGCAATTATTTTGGGAAGCATGCTGCCCGGTGCAAAGTGACCTTCCTCCGTATATTTTTCAGCCTCTGCAACAGTAATAAATGAAAGTTCTTGCTGATTAGGCTTTTTAAAATTAATTGATACCCTTTCAACCTCAGTTAAAATCATGAGAATATCAGCATCAATGTCTTCCGCCAGCTTTTCTGCCGCTAAATCCTTGTCTATTACAGCTGCTATTCCTTCAACAGAACCATCCTTTTTTTCAATTATTGGAACGCCACCACCACCGCAGGCAATGACAATTGTTGAATTCCAAAGCCTCTTAATTGTATTGACTTCTACTATTTTTTCAGGTAACGGAGATGGAACCACTCTCCTCCATCCCCTGCCTGCATCTTCTTTCATTATATAACCTTTTTCCTGTTCTAATTTCTTAGCTTCCCTTTCTGTATAGAATAATCCTATTGGTTTTGTTGGTTTTTTAAAAGCCGGATCACCTTTGTTTACTACAACCTGAGTTATAACGGTCACCACTGGAAGCATTCTTTTCTTCTTGGCCAAAGCATATTTTAGCCCTTGCTGTATATGATATCCTATATACCCCTGAGTCATAGCTCCGCACACATCAAATGGCAGCGGCGGCGTAACATTCTTTGCCGTTTCGGACGCCAAAATCAGTCTTCCTATCTGAGGCCCATTGCCATGCACTATGGCTATTTCATATCCTGCACAGCTGATTTCTGCAAGGTATTCACAAGTTTCTTTTATAACTTTAAGCTGTGATTCCGCTGTTGCCGGCATGCCTTTATCTTCCAGGGCATTTCCTCCCAATGCAATAACCACCTTAATTATTCTATTCATTATAACCTCTCTACAAAAATTCTTTATGCTATAGTAGCAACTATAACTGACTTTATTGTATGAAGCCTATTTTCAGCTTCATCGAATACAACTGAATATTTGCTCCTAAATACCTCATCCGTAACTTCCCTTATATCATATCCGAGTTCTTTTTGTTTTTTAGCCATTGCTGTTTCAAAATCGTGGAATGAAGGTAAACAGTGCATAAATATTATATCGTCGTTTCCTGTTGACTTTAATAACTCCATTGTTACCCTATAAGGAGTCAATAATTTTACTCTTTGAGGAATTTGGCTTTCTTCACCCATTGATGCCCAAATATCCGTATAAATTACATCGGCACCTTCAACATATTCCCGCCTATCAGATATTTCAATCTTGGCACCTGTGTACTTTGCAATTTCATTGACCTTGTTAAGAGCGTCTTTATCAAGCTGCTTTTTAAGCTCTTCAGGTCCAAATGCAACAAAATGCATTCCCATTTTGGCACATCCGTACATCCACGCATAGCACATGTTATTCCTGATATCTCCTGCAAATATAACCTTTACCTTATTTAAAGGCTTTGACACATGTTCTTCTATTGTAAGTAAATCTGCCAATATTTGTGTTGGATGGTCAACATCCGTTAAACCATTCCAAACAGGAACACCTGAATACCTTGCAAGATTTTCCACTACTTCCTGTTTGTATCCTCTGTATTCTATACCGTCAAAAAACCTTCCAAGAACCTTTGCCGTATCCTCCAGCGATTCTTTCTTTCCCATCTGTGAGCTTCCCGAATCCAAAAATGTCACATGTGCTCCTTCATCCAATGCAGCCACTTCAAAAGCACATCTTGTTCTTGTGGACGTTTTTTCAAATAATAATACAATGTTCTTACCCATTAACAAATAATTTGAATTTCCCAACCTTTTCTTTGATTTTAAATCATGTGATAAATCCAGTAAATATCTTATTTCATCAGTTGTAAAATCCATTAGCGTTAAAAAACTTCTTCCCTTCAAATTTACCGCCATAACTGCCTCCATGCTTAATTAATTATTTATTTGTATATTTAGTAATAGTATCATAATTTCCACAGCCATACAACAAATTTTTTCTACAAGCGTTCTCTGATTAATGGCATACTCATACATCTTGGCCCACCTCTGCCACGAGACAGTTCTGAGCATGGCATAACATGAGTTTTTATTCCTCTTTGCTGCAATATTTCATTTGTTACATAATTCCTTGAATAAACTATTACTTCTCCAGGAGAAATACACAGGGTATTTGAGCCATCGTTCCATTGCTCTCTTGCCGAGTCTACGATATCATTACCTCCGCATTTAATTAAATCAACTCCATCCAATCCCAACGCTTTACTCAATATGTCTCCTAAACGTCCAATTTCTTTGGTGATTTTAATTTCACTGTCACTGCCTCTTTCCAGCACATATACAGTCATATCAGATTCGATTTTGGGATGAATGGTAAACTTATCATAGTCAACCATTGTAAAAACAGTATCTAAATGCATAAATGCTCTTGTTTTGGGAATGTCTATTGCCAAAACTCTTTTAAAGGTGCTTTCCTCTGTAAGAAGAAGGTCGGTAAACCTTTCAATTGCATTAGGACTTGTTCTCTGAGAAATTCCTACTGCAATAACTTCTTCATTTAATAGTAAAATATCTCCTCCCTCAAGAGAATATTTTTCCGTCCTGTTATAAAACAAAGTTGTTCCTTTATAGACAGGATTGAAATTAAAAATATACTTTGCAAATAATGTTTCCCTGTTTCTTGTAACAGTTGACATTTTGTGAATTGATACACCTTCTCCAATTGCTGCAAAAGGATCTCTGGTAAAATATAAATTAGGCATGGGGTCAATTATAAAAGGATATTGATTGCTTAAAAAATCTGATAGACTTGGTCCTCCATGATGAATTTCTGATTTTCTCACACCCTCCATCATTTTACAAACCATATCTTTATTACTTTCAAAAGACAGAAAATAGTCCCTTAAAATATCGTATTCCTTACTTCCCTTAATACCGGCTTCTTCTATGAATTCATCTATAAACTGATTTTTTATTTCATTATTGTAAAGTGAATCAGCAGCCAAGTCTTCTAAGTACACTACTTCTATATTATTTTCTCTAAAAATACTCGCAAATGCATCATGTTCTTCCTGTGCAATTTTCAAATATGGTATATCATCAAAAAGTAAATCTTCAAGATATTCCGGCATCAGATTTTCTAATTCCTTACCCGGTCTGTGAAGCAGGACTTTTTTAAGATTTCCTATTTCCGAATAAGCACTTATAGCTAAATTGTTCAAATATATCACCTTCATAATCTTATTTCAATATGTAGCCTGCGTAATATAACGCAATTGCTAGCTAACAATTGAAGATTATCATATTGTTGAATATATATAATAGTATTAACCATAATTATTTTATTAGTAATTCATAAATTTGTCAAGGAATTTTAAATATTTATAAATTAGTCCTATATTTATACAGTATAATATATGAAATATAAACGTGCAGAAAATTAGAGCAATGTCAGAAAATTAGTTGAATATATTATATTTTACAACGAAAAAAGATTTCAAAAAAGACTAAGATGCATGATTCCTTTAGAATATCGAAACCATGCATCCATATGTGCATAAATTTTAATTAAATTACCTGTCTGCTTGACAAATGTCAGTTCAGAATCAACTGTTTTTAAATTACACACTCATAGATATACTTAATTGTTATGAATAATTTATGTAAATTGTACCCGGCAACGACTTACTTTCC
>DHER01000036.1 GCA_002399975.1 Firmicutes bacterium UBA4845
AACTGTCAAACTCAGGATTATAACAATACAGTATTATCCTCCAAAAGTCAAGAGCTTGTTTATTATCCCACACGACAAACTCTAGAGAAGTCAAACATATGTGACACGACCTCTGAAAAATGTGGTGACTAAAAGGGGAACCGTTGTAAACAATACCTTGTAGCCTTTCATGCATGCCTTCAGCCCTAAGGCTATGCTGATCATGGTCTTTCCGGTGCCGTGGTTTCCTGTCATTATGATATTTTTTCCTTTTTCAATAAAATCCAGCGTTGCAATCTCCGGTAATTTTTTCTGCCTCCTTCCAGCATACTGAAAGGATACCATGTTTTTTTAAGAAAGTGACCTACTTTTCGGTGAGCCGCCTGACCTATTTTTAGATTAGCACAAACATTTGGCGGATTTGTTTTGACATAGAGATTATTATATGCATAATTATAAATTTTTATACATATTAAGTTGCATAAAACAAAATATTATAATCGTTTAAATAAATACAACATCCTCCATACTCTTATATTTATATTTCACAGTAATTATAAAATTAATTAAATTATTCCGCTCCCAATGCCTTAAACACTGCGTCTTCGGCAGTCTGGTAAAATGATATCTGGAACCTGGCAAACAGTTCTGAAGGAACCGTGCTTAAATCCACCACCGAAACCATTGGAAGCAGTATTTTCTTTGCTCCGGCGTCTAAACAAACCTGTAATGTGTTCGCCAGTTCTTCAACCTTTGTGATAGTTCCGCCTATACTCATGGACCCAAGTATTGCCATCTGGCTTTGAACAGGTTTTTTTAATGCTCCGGAGCACATGGCGATAAATGCTGCAATAGAAAGTTCGTTTGTCATTCCTATTCCCTGCAAATCCTGTATATGCATCAGGTAATCGAAATTTTGCACCGATATGGTTCCGCTGATATTCTTCTTGTTAGCCTTAAAGTAATTAAATGCTGTATTTATACTTTCCTTTGCCTCTCTGTTGGAACCTAACCCGCTTCTTTCAAATTTTCCGGAGCCTGTCACCACTTCCGTTTCTATTTTATAGACTCCGATCATGCCGGTTTCTCCACGTCCCACCAGATATATATGCCCCGGTTTGCCCATGCCTTCCGGTATTAACTTTCCTCCTCCCTGCTCGGGAACAGAAACAAATTCTTCGTCAAATGTTTCTTTGTCTATATGAGAAAAATGGACATCATAAAATTCCATTCCGCCTATTTTTTTCAACTGCTCCTTGACACGTCTTCTTCCTTCTAAAGCATATATCAATATTTCTTCCAGATCTTCCTTGGCGAATTTCCCGTCCGGATATATGAGTTTTACAAGGCCTGACACGGTCTTTCTTACGGCGATAACATCTCTCTGATTCAGGTTGTTACCAAAATTATAGTATCTGTCAATAGCGTCGGAGTATGACCTCTTCCGCATTTCCCTGAAAAACTCTGAAATATAATCACATATGAAACCATATTCATCGGTGAAATACTGAGGCCTGTATTTGGGAATTTCCCAGCCCGGAATATAAAAATGCATCCGGTCGAAGAACGCGGAATCATAGGCCATGGCAGCCGGAAACGGTTCAAACAAATGAGAGGTTTTCAACAGTACATCCACACTTTGATTTATATTGCCTACAAAAACCATTGAAGCGGATGCGTTTTTTTCTTCCTTTCCTCTTGCGAAGGAGCCGGAAGCCATATAATCTTTCATTATTTGGATACCGTCCTTGTCCTTAAATGAAATACCCGCCACTTCATCAAATGCTACTACATCCCACAGCCCTACAAGCCCCACCTGCTTGCTCGCCATATTATAAAACAGATTGGCTACTGTGGTTTGCCCTCCGGATATAAGAATGGAGTTAGGCGAAATTTCTTTATATAAATGGGATTTCCCCGTACCTCTCGGCCCCAGTTCGCATATGTTGTAGTTGTTTTCCACTAAAGGAATCATTCTTGCCAGTAAATGCCATTTAACCCTGTCGTTAAATTGGGTAGGTTCCATTCCCACGGACCTTAACAGAACATCAATCCATTCATCTTTAGTAAAATATTTCCTTCCGTTAAATATTTCTTCCGTGTCTAAATTAGGCATCTGTATAGGTGTTAAACTCGTAATGGTAAAAGGGCTTACATTTCTCATCTCTTCATCAAAAAAATAACTCATTTTCAGGATACACCAAATGCCGCCTGATAAAAGTTTTTCATAATCCTTCACATATTTTGAGGAGATTTCAACCCCTTTAAGTCCCAGGTTTGAGAACTCCGCCTCGTAAACATCTTTTCTTTCGTTAAGTTTTACGGTAATTTTGTCAATTACGGTGTATTGTCCAAGTTCCCTGATTTTGGACTTTACTTTTTCCGCTTCGTCAGGCCTGACGAAATTGTCAGCAAGGATATTTTTTACTCTTTCAACTCCGTCATTAATGCTATCCTCGTCATCTGTGGCGCAATACATTCCTAAAAGGTACTCCAGCACATAAATAGGTACATTGGCACCCTCTTTTATTTTCTTGGTTAAATCTTTTCTTACCACTCTTCCTGCAAAGTGTGTATTCAATTTTGTATTTAAACTTATATCCTTATCTGAATGTTCCATATTCCACCCGGCTTAGAACCCAAAGTCGTTTATAATTGCCAAATCAATCATGAACGGTACTTTAGCATATATTTTTTCTACAGTTTCCTCTTCATCTTCCATAACAAGGTAATATTTCTTTGCCTTGTCATAAGGCTTGTCTTTAAGCGTAAACTTCTCCCTGTATGTTCTTTCTTCCGGTTTAGATGACCTGCTGTCGGCAATAACTATGTTTTCATTGGAAATTCTGTTTCCTTCCTCATCTTCAAAACAAATTTTCAGTCTAACCGGCAATTTTTTCTCTTCAATTTTTTCAGTCTGAAAAAATTCCAGATATGTGATCCTGTTCGTTATTTTTCTTGATATGCTCATCAGTTTAACTTCCACTTTGGAGGATCTGAATTCATCTTTTCTTATATTTTTAAACCTTATTACAGGTATTACAATTTCTTGCAGCGAAACCCCGCCATGCACATAATTCTCACCAGGACCTCCTGTTTTAAATCTTACCAATCCCTTAGGGATTAAGGCATAAAGATTTGTACTTTTAAGCAAATAGTTCATAGACAGAGATAAAAGGCCTTTTTGTTTTGTATTCCCTTTCGTCAATATAAACCTTCTGCCTGAATCAACCGATTTGACATCAGCCATTGTTACCTTGTCATATTCCATCAGAGGCGATCTTCTGTATATGAATCCGTGGTCCGAAGTTATGTAAATATTTGTGGCACTGAGGTTATTCACAAGATTTTTAACTAGATTCCCTAAATCGTCAAATGTTTTTTCAACTGCTTCAAATACTTCTCTTTCTGTTAATGCTTTATCTCCCACCGCATCAATAACATTGTGATATATGTATATCAGATTCTTTCCGTCAAAAGCATCTCTATAATCGGATCTTTTAAAATCCTTAATGTCATTGAAGCGTATTGCTAATGCCTCATCTGAATACTTTGACAAAACTTTTTGCCGTTCTTTCGTATCTTCAGTACCTGAACCATCCGCAATTATGTCTGAATTTTCTTTTATTTCGATTTTTTCGTGAGGAAGCAATGCTGCCATTCCTAATTTCGTGTATGAAGGTGTCACTCCTTGCATATATGAAAGTTCAGCCTTTCCCCGAATATCCCTGTTTAATATATCGCTTAATTCTTTTGCGGCTTCGTACCTCAACGCATCAGAAATAACCACAAAAACCCTTTCCCCATCCAATACCTGTTTTTGCAGGTAACTTTCATAAAAGCGCTGCTGATTTACAACGCCGTTAATTCTGATATCATCAATAAGTTCATCCTCTATAGCCTGTGACCATTTCTCCGACAATTCATCCAGGTACCAGTGAGCATATGTGTTTTCAACAACTTCCGCAAGCCCGGACATTCTGTCTTTAACTTTGATTCTGTCATAGTACAGGTAAAACTTTCTGTAAAACATGTCAAACAAATAATATTTTTTTATATAATTATCCAGAAGTTCAAATGCGGTTGAACCTTTTATTGTTTTTTGGAGTTCCTGCTCAATCCTCAATATTTCCATTGCAAAATATATTGCTTCATATTCGTTATAATATTTGTTGAACCAGTGAGCAGTCTTTCTTCTGTTTATAATTTTTCTGTACCTTTCAAATTCTCCTATATTTTCAATCAGATTCTTTATGAGCCACTTAATTATTTCTTCGTCAAAGGCCCTGAACGTATCGCAGTGTATGTAATCGTCAATATTCCACTTGGATATATAGTCATATAAATTCAACTTTTGCTCAATCCTGTCAGCCTGCAAATCGTAAAATTCACTGTCAGTTGAATGATTCATAAAATGACTGATAAACACAACCGAATCCGCCTTTTTGGAAGAAATGAACTTTTCCCACATTGCCGGCATTTTTGTCTCAAGGGAAGTACTTATATCGGTAACTAAGAACATAATCATCAGTTGTTCAAGGCTTCTGTCCTGCAAGTTGTATCCGTATACTTTTCCGGCAATTCTCCAAAATGCGTCAATATCGCCGTATTTATCTATTTCCTCATAATACTTGGTTTCTTCTTTCGCCTGCTCAATCAAAAGTGTTTTCACAACAGATTCAAAATCCGGAACCGTCAACTTGCATATGGCGGAAAGCACGGCAATATCAATGCTGTCTTCCGTGAATTCCTTTATGCTGTATGATGAAAACCTCTTATATCTTTCTTTATTGCCGAAGAATTTAATATATTTCCTGAAAATATTCCTTAAAGATTCATCCGTAACCCCTAAATCCCTCATGATTACCGTTGCCTTATCCGTGGAAAATTCACCGCTGTACTTCTCGATATCCAGAAGATAGTTTTCTCTGGACAGCGGCTTTGGAGAAGGTGAATATATCAGGTAATTTGACTCCGTATCTTCCTTCTCTATGAGGTATTTTATATAAAAACTGTTATTCCCGGTGAGAGTAATAATTTTTGCGTTGTCAAGCAGCAATTCAGCAATGTCATTTCTGAATTCACCTTCCGCGTCATGCCAGAATACAATATTCCGTTCTTTCCCGTCAGAAGACTCTTTATTTAAGTTCTCATCGAGTATTTTTTTGATTTCGGTTAAATTCATTTTTCCACCTGCATTATTGGTTAATTCTTTTTATATTTTATCACAATTCGGTCCTGTGGGTAAATTTTTTTTGAAATATGGCACAGACATATGATTTAACTAAATATCAGACACTGTCTGAATATTTGCCGCTAATATATATTATACCTCTGTATAGCAAAATGATTGAGGAACTGCTTTTATATTTTTATCATACACAGATAAATCTAATGGTTGATCATATTTTTTGAAGTTTTTTATTTTAATAGCGAATCCTTGATCTTTACCTTTAAAATACTCATTAAAATAGGTTTTAGATATTCCGGAATAATCTTTTGTTTGTTTCCAAAGCTCTTTAGGATTGTTCACAATAATACCACCTATTTCAAACTCACCAACAACTTTCCCAAATGGTTTAGTAGCATAAACTACAACTGTAGAAATGTCATTTCTTATAAAAATCACCTTTCTATATTCGAATTTCTTTACCCCAGAAAATATTCTTTCTACAAACTCTGGCCTAATTGATAATATAACCTTCATTTACTTCACCCAATTCAATTATTTTATTAAACCCTTCATCTGATAAGGGTACTACCATAATACGTTGATTACGATCTATCACAACTTGTTCAATTAATTCCTTCCGAATAATTCTTTTAGGAAGAGCAAAATTATATAACATTTTTATAACATATGGATATTTTCCATTATCCCAAAACCTTTTTAATTCATCTTTAGTAAAGACTGTTCCTTTTACACAGTATCCTATAAAACTCTTTAAATTTGAAAATTTCGAAATATATTTTTTATCAATCAGCGTACATACTGACGTAGCAACAGAACTATATTCTGCACTTTTACCAGAATCCGCAGTGCGATAAATTACAATCAGATCACCTATATTTACAATATTAACTCCAGTCATCGCAGTTAAGTATACCTTTTCAATAGTGTTAGTAAAAGATAGGTCCTCAACTATATGTGTTCTCTCTGTATGTAACTTGGAATCAGGAAAAAGTTTTGTATGATATTCAGAATAAATTGATAATAAATATTTATTCTTCCCCTTTGTTTCTATCATAGGAAAATCATTATATGGATTATGTTTTGCATTCAATATTTTATGATATACTAATTCACCATTGTCTTTTCTACCCCAGTACGTAAAGCCAAATGTTTCAAAAAGTGTAATCAATCTATCTTGCTTATCAAAGAGAGTGACATATGTCTCGTCAAAACCTTCATTTATCATCTTATTAAGTGCAATACCTATAAATCTTTCCCCAAGTATGGTACCGTGAGCATCAATTTTAAATGTACCGATTTTTAACCGCCTTTTTTTACAAAAATGCGGTTAAATATTATTGTCTTCTTCTGTTTCATCTTTTAAATATAAAAAACCGGAAAGCTCTGGAGTTCGAAGGACATATGCTTTTTCCCCTTCTCCAGATTTTCGCATAAACCAATCCTCAAAACCTTGGTAATCATCAATTAGAGAACGAAAAAAATCATCATCGACATTTAACTCCGAAAATGGAACAAATTCTATTGCATCTTCCTTCATACTTAAAACTCCACCTTTATCTTTAATATAATTAAGCGTTTATGAAATACGCAATCACACCAAACGTTCCATCTAGCATAACTTATACAATAACCTGCTATTTCCTACTTCCTTTTTAGATGTTCTAATTATTGCCTCTTTATGAGATTTTATCGAACATTAGTTCGTTTGTCAATAAAAAATTTTACATTTTTATATTTATTGACTTGTTGGCTCAGTTGATAAAGTAAAGTAAGTGTTAACCCTCCCTCAGAGCTCAAGATAGAAGTTCTTTAAATCCAAGCCTTTCAAGGATTCTCTTATCATCATCGGTAGGTGATGGTAGCATTGCCGACAAGTAATCCATTTGCATTCTCCAAACATATTCAGCAACACATTTTACATATTATATTTTAGTCAGCAAATCTAATTTTAATGGCCTCTTTCCTTCTCCTTGCGGCACTTCTACATTCTGAAATTTCTCATAGTTTACGGCAACACCGTCATCCAAATCAATATCTATTTTCAGGTTGGCTACGTGGGCTATTACCTGGTCATATTCAAGGCATTCCTGAATCTGCTTGTTTATTTTGTCCCTTTTCTTTTTTGCGGAGGCGGCGTCTCTGGCCGGTAAATCGGATTCAAGCATCTTGTTGAGCCTACCGACTTCCGCCTCATACTTCTTTTGAAGTTTATGAAGATAATCAACCCTGACTCCGGAAGCGGTTGACGAGTCATAGCGGTGCATGTAAATCAACGCCTTGAACCCATTTTGCCTGCCGCTGTCAAACTGCCAGTAAATAGGGCGTTTTTGATATATTTTGACATGGTCCTTATAAAAATCCTTTAAGAAATACCTTCTGATGACATGCCTTGACGTTTCTCCGGTTTTAACGCCTAATGTTTCCGCAATGTAATCAAGGTTTTTTTCTAAAGGTTCTTCTCCGAATGTTATTTTTACAAATTCAACGAACCTGTTTACTATATCCTCCTCAAAATAATCATCATCGGCTATGACAAGCACATTGTCAGTTGTCGGAATAAATTTTTTGTACCTGTCTATACTAAATTCTCCGCCTGCGTATACAAGGCCTTCTTCATCAAGGGAGTAACGCCCGAACATACATCCTACCGCATAGGATATAAAGGATTTTATGTCTCTTTCTCTGTCCGCTTTTCTGATAGTTATATCCTTGTCCTCCACTTCCGGAGTTAATTCATCCTGCAATCCGTAAATATCTATGAAAATGCGGTTCAGTTCTTCTTCGTTGGATTTGAGTTTTAAAAATTGCTGCTCGGAAAAATATTCCCATATATCATACGCACTTTCAATTGTTTTATTTGGTAATCCTGTTTTTAAGTCTAAATACATCCAATTAAACTCTTTATTTAAAAACGGATGCGTTTTAAAGTCCCATGAGGTTTCAAAAGAATCCCAGTCAATTTTTGATATTACTAAATTATTCTTGACAAAACTTTCTATTTCTTTTTCATCTGTATTATTTTCCTTATATGGTAAAAGCCCAACTACACCACAACTATAGTTTAACGTTGGATTTATTACACCCAATAGTTCTTGAGAAATATTACAATTAAGAAATGCTAATACATATGTATATTTATTTATATCTTTGAAGTAGATACAATTAGAGGCAGTATCCAAAATATATCCTTCATCAAAATATCTTGCTGAAAATCTGCCTGAACTTATTAGTGTCCAAGAAATATGTGGTTTGTAAAAGTATTGTGGGCTTCTTACCGCAGATTTTAAATTATTTTTAATTTCAAATCCGCTATTATACCAATTAACAATATATTGTTTATTTCCATACCATTTCCTAAACTGTCCGCCCTTATCCAGAACGTTCCATTTAACGTTCTTCAAATTATATTCATCCTCAGAGTTTGCATTGAAGCAAATATTGTTTAAACTTACTTCATGCCAATAACGGATATAATCATTACTGTCTCCAACAGACATGCCAAATTTAGGTATATATTTATCAGAAATTCTATACTCTTCATTAAAAGCATTAATTATGCCTCTTGTTAGCCAATATGCAATTGGCATTCCCGGTATCTTGGAAAAATTTACTTTTTTTATGGAATATTCATTCTCTTTCATTAAAAAAACATTTTCTTTTTCTTTCTGGCTCTTATACTCTATTAGACGAACAAATTTAGATTTGTAGTTTTCAATATTCCTTTTATCTAAAACAAACGCTGTTGTCTGAACAACCTCTCCGCCTATTTCTTCAAATGCTCTCGCCCCAAGATGTGCCATATTTATTATATCATTTTGTAAGAGTTTCACACGTAACTTTTCATAACTTGATAAAAACATCCATGAATGCTGTGTAATCATTGTTTGATAACAGTTATCCTTTGTGTATTGATTGCATTTTTCAATAAACACAGCAAATAGATCGCTCTTGCTTTCCGGGTAATTCTTTTTAACATAGTCAGAAACTTTAACATTCATCCCTTTACTGCCCATATACGGCGGATTGGTACAAACCACATCATACTTACCGCTCATAATCCTTGCCTGTTTAATAAGCAGCGGAAATTTTTCCAATATAATTTCTTTGTGTTTTAAATCATATACCCTTGCATCTTCATTTCTTATTTCTTCAATTCTGCTTTCAACCGCATCAAAATCAACTTTATTTACATCCAAAATTGAGCCGTATTCCTTGGCGTCATCAAAAGCCTCGATTAAATATTCGGCGTCTTTTCTTAATTCAGCATTTTCTCCGGCAAAATAGTCTATGGCTTCCTTAGGTATACTATTGCTTTCCTGTATGGAGCAAACATTCAAATTGACTTTATTTCTGAATATTCTCCTGTTTTTGCTCCTTGCCTTCATCATAAGTGCAAAGGACGCCAACTGCCCTGCCCTGTCGTCTATGTCAAGGCCGTATAAATTTTTCTCCAGTATTAACCGGGGGATATCTCTTTCGGAATAGTTTGCTTTCATGTAAATGTCATACAATACGTCAAAGGCATAAACCAAAATATGTCCGCTGCCGCAGGCAGGGTCAAGAACCTTGATATCTTCCGGAGTTAAGTTTGGATTTTTTAGCCGGTCTAATTTTTCCCTGACTTCCTGCTCCTGCTCCGCTTCCTCTAAATAATATTCCCAGTTTTCCTTTAATTCTTTATCGGGATGTGATTCCAGCCATAACCTGCCCAATGAATTTTCTACCATGTACTTGACAATCCATTTCGGCGTAAATAACTGGGTTGCAGCGGGAATATTTTCTTTTGTGATTTTTTTGTTTTTCTTTAAATCCGCGAAAACCTCATCTTTTTTCTCTGATATATAGTATTGGTACATCCACCCTATAATTTCAACCTGGTCCTTATAATCATCTTCATTAACAAAATTCACCAAATCCCTTATTACAGAGTTTTCCGCCAATAAATTGTCGGGCAGAAGAAGCTCCGTATAGTCGGATATTTCCTCAAATACCATGGGCATGATTTTGCCTAGTTGGTTGCATTGTTTGACCAAGAGATATCTGAACAAATCGTCTGTATCATTAGCGTCCATCAGTCTGTTTATTATCTCTGTATGTTCTTCATATTCTTCAGGTTTTAAGTCAAAGTCTATATTTAACGCCTCCCTTATAATATCCGGCTCTGTTTTGCCTTCTTCTTCGGAAGACAAAACTCTCACACCGGAGGGCAGGTAATCATTAACCTCCATAAATCGAAGGGCGACAAACCTGTTGAACCATGTGTATGCAACTTCTTCTATAACCTGCTCATAGCCTTTTTCTTTTATCTTGGCAATCAGTTTTTCTCTTTGCTTAATCTCATATTTTTTATATATTTTGCCGTTATTTAAACCCTGAACCCTGAATCCTCCTTCAAAGGTTTCGATTTCTTTAATTTCTTTATTTGTTATACCCAGTTCGTACATTTTCTGGGTAACATCTTCTATAAGTTTGTTCCTTGCTCTTACAGCAAAGTTTTTTACAGCGGACTTGTTCATGCCTGTCTCCCTCTAAATCAATTTGAGTTTTGTGTTCTCTTTCAGTTGTTCTTTCAGAGTATTTCTTATTTGTTCAACAACTTCGTCAATATCAGATTCCGTCTCGATTGTTTTTGCGCCGTGAAGTACATTGGCAATGCTGATATTTACGGTTTTCTTGAGAATATACACGCCTTCTCCGCCGGAAACTGTTTCCACACCCGTATCCGCATGGGGCCTTCTCTTTATTTTTTCTTTGTCTATTTCATCAAAACAGCGTATTTTAATCCTGTCGGATTCTTCCTTCATGGCAATTGCCTCATAGAAATTGTTGGCACTATCCAGACGGTTCAGCAGATTATTAAATTTCTCCATGAATCTTGGCCGTAATTCATCCTTAAAATCATATTTATCAAGTTCATCAAGAACCTTCCTGAAATCACTTTCGATTACATCTCTCACCGGTTTGCATTCTACTTCAAGCAACTTAACGAACCTGTCCACAAACTCATCAATTAAAGCCGGCAGTCTGTGGATTTGCGAATAGGGTTCTTTTGATTTAACTATACTTTGAATTTCTTCAACAATTTTGATTGTATCCCTGTCTATAACATACGTCCTGTTCTTTTCATAAATTTCAAGTTTGCCAACTGCTTTGTCAAACTGCTCTCTTTGATTCTTGAAAAATTTTTTAACGTCAAAAACATCCTCTTCATATTTGAGTAAATCATCTTTTAATTCATATAATTTTTCATAAAATTCTTTAGTATCTTTTATTTTGATTATTTCCTCAAACAATTTTTCACCGTTTTCCAGAATCTCTTTGCCCGGATACGACCTGTTACCTCTATATTCCTCAATTAAAAATTTAATACCGTAATCTTTTGTATCTCTGATGCTTTTAGTGAGTTCGCTTTTGCAAGAATCCTTAAATATCTCCATCAGGCCGTCTTCGTCATTTGGCATTGATGTCTGACCGAACAGTTCTTTTGCCAGCTCCTTAACGTTGTTAATATATTTCGCAGGCGTCTTCGTCCTTTTTTTCACAACTAATCTGTCCTGATTATTTTTCTTTGCCAGGTAATTAATTAAATCCTTGTCATGAATATTCAAGTATTCGACACCCAATTGCAATTTTATTTCCTGCATCCTGAACAATCTCAGCACAATACCTGTTATATCCAACTCTTTCCATCCGTAAGGAGCCTTTGAATAGAGTGATATAATTGATTTTATTGTCATTGGAATGTTTTTTTCAGTATTTCTTTCTATATATACATTGACTTCATCTAACGCCAGCTTGTTTGGGACATCATCTGTCAGTTTCATCTGCATGTCATTATCTGTTAATATATCATACAAATCTTTATTGGATTCGGCAAAAGTATTAATATAGTTTAACTTTCTGTACACGCCCTCAACAAGAAGTTTAAAGCCTTCATTAATTCTTTCCATTGGATGTTTAGCCTTAATATCCAATTTTTGTGAATTAGCGTAAAAATCCGCTGATTTTATTGCTTCTGTCAACAAACTCCTGACTCTTTCCTTCCTTTCTTCAACTTCTCTTCCTTTTCTTATCTTTATTTCCTCTATTTCCGCGGTAGCCTTGGTTCCGCTTTTTCTGAGCATATATGTCTGAATTTTTAATATTTCTTCCATCTCTTCCAGGTATGTTGTATCCATGGGAAGTTTTATTATTAAATTATTTTCTCTTGAGGCCATTAATTTTAATTCCTGCCCGTTAAGTTCTACCCCCGTATCATAATATGGAGTTATAACTTTCATGCCTATTTCATACTTCTGCACAGACAGCAGTCTGTCATCAATTATTTTATTGAAATCGAAGAAATATCTTGCATTGTATCTGTATTTTTTTTCATCGTATATGTCATCAAATATATATTCGCCGATCTTTAATGTGGTTTCGCCCATGTCAACGGCTATATTCCTGATTTCTTTGTTTATATCCTGCTCTTCATTTGTAAGGAAAATATACTCATTTCCGTTTTTCTGTATAAGGGTTTCCTTTAACAGCCTCTTTAATGATTCTTCTATTTGCTTTTTAAGTTCTATTTTATCCTCATCTATGTTCTTGACCATTAATGTTGCAAGGTTTTCAATGTTGGAAGGCATCTCTTTCACATATTTTACTAAAAACAGCAACTTCAGTACTTCAACATCACTTTTTTCAAGATTATCATTGCGTTCCGCTCTTGATATAACTGTTTGTATATTTGAATCCAGAAATGCTTCAACCGTATCGTAAAATGCCGAAAACGGAATTAATGCACCTGTTTCCAAAGCGCCGTAGGCTACGGCAGACTCCTGAAAGGCACTGAGCAAAGATCTTTCCCCTTCCGACAGGTGTTTTCCGCTTGCACCGTGAAGCCTTATTCCTGTAAATACCGATTGCAGCAAATTGAACTGATACGGTATAAACGGATATACTTGGGTAAAGTCGTCTTCCGTCTTATATGCTTTCATTTCCGGTGTATCCGCCGAAAATGTAATAAGGTTCTTCAGTATTGATTCTTTATCCTGATACAGAAGTTTTAAGGTTTCCTCAGCAGCAGTATTTTTCTTGAGAATTCTTTCCTTTATTACTTCGTCCACATTGGCGGAGGACAGGTTGAGTCTTGTGTTGAACCGACCCTGTATTTTTGAAAAGTCATTTCCTTTGACTTTTGTGATTGAATCTATGTCCTGCTGGGATGTAACGATAACCCATGCTCTCCCGCCGCAATATGTCCCCAAATCTTCCACAACGGTCTGCAAATTAAGCATCAATTTAACGTCATCACCTATGTATTGCCCCATTTCGTCTACTAAGAAAACCACATGATGGTTTCTGCCTTTGGACTCTATGTATTCCTTTACAAGATTGGCGAATTTCTCTATGCTTAAAGTATAATTTTCCTCCGCCTTCTCGTACCAGTTCCTTGCGGACTCTTCACTCATCTTTGTTGTTTCAGCCAATGCCTTTACAATATTATCTTCTTCAAAATAAAAATCTTCTCTTGAATCCTCCCATTTATTTCCGGACAGTTCTGCAAATTTTTCTTTAAATTTTTCATAGGAATTATCCTTTATCATCTGCCTCTCAAGTTCAGCAACCCAAGGAAGAGCGGCACTGAGTCCCTGCATTTCATTGAAGACTTTCATGAATACCTTAACAATTGCGTCCTTGTTTGATTTTGATGTAGAATCGGATTTGGAGTCAATATTGAACAGAATAACATCAGCACTTATATCACCTGCGGCCTTTATATCCGCAAGCACCGAAGGGTCTTTGATTTTATCGTTAAAATAGTTAATCGCTTTATTGCTTTCAACTTCTTTATTTTCCAAGAGATATGACAGTATTTTCAGGAAGTGTGATTTACCGCTTCCGAAAAATCCTGAAATCCAGACTCCCATTTTATCTGTATATGAGTTTATGCCTTTTCTGTAGGCTTCAAAAAAATTATCGAAATGTTTGGACAATTCCCTCGTTACAACATATTCCTCAAGTTCCTGTCTGACATTATAATCGTCTTCTTGTCCGATTTTAATAACGCCTTTGATATCTCTTTCAATGTCCTTATAAAACATCTTTTTTAATTGCATAGTAATCCCCTCTCGTTAACTCTCTATTAATTTGAATGCTCTATAATAATTATCATCTTTTATTTCGTCAAATAACTTAAGTTCAAGCCCGTCATACATTCCAGGGAAGAACATAATCACCGGAACATCATCAATAACGCAGTGCAGCGAGTTCAATACCGTATGGGACCTTATTACGGGCCACGCTTTGCCAACCCCTGTAATGAAAACTATAGTACCTTTTTCCGTTCTGCTGCTTATATATTCCACTGCCATATCATTTTTCTGGGTAAGCCTAAGTGTCTTTTTAACAGCATTGATTATATATTCCGTGCCCTTTTCTTTTTCCATCTCAAATATCTTGTCCAGATATCCCTTATCCTGAAGAATTTCCAATGTTATTTCATAAAGGTCAAATTCCTTGATTTTAAAGCCGTAGTCGTCACTGTTTATTTTATCTTTTAAGAACTTGATATGATTTCTGACAATCAACTCGTCAGCCGGATTATAATCAAAGATATAGTATCCTATTTCATTTCCCAGGCCCTTATTTTCCCTGAAACGTTTTTCCTGAATCTTGGGAAGGATCTTGTCTAATCTTTCATATATGTCCATATACTTCTCCTGATAACACCTCTAAGTATGCAGTATCGCCTATATCTTTCAAATGCTTGGCAACTTCCGCCTCTATTATCTGAGGGATAATTTGTACTTCTCTTTTTACTTTCTTTATAAATCCTGCCTCTGTTAAAATTCTCTTATATACCTGCCCCAGTTTATAAAATGTGTAATCTGTCCATGAAGAGATTTTTTCATCCTGCTCCGCTTTTCTCCTGAAAAAAATATCAAAGTCATTATCTTTTAAAATATAGTCTTTTAAGATAATTTTTTCTTTATATACTTCTTTCATAAATTCAAAAAACAACCTGTCTGTTTTAAGAATGCTGTAGAAAGCCAATTGCTTGCTTGTCTGCAGGTTGCCGCTAATTATTTTGTCTAATATATATTCGTCCAATATTTTAATTCTGTTAATCACAGTTGAAGCAATTTCTCTTTTCCTTGCTTCCGTTGTAACTGCAAATATATTTTCCTTTACTGCTTTATATTTTATATCATTATCGTTCAATCCCTGAATTTTCAAGGCTGATGCTTTTTTCAACTCTAAATATAAGTATGGCCTTGATTTTAATATTGATGTATACTCTAACATAATTTGCCATCGCTCCTCTTAAAATGGTCCACTTCTTATATTATAACATTAACAATACTGATTGTCTTTACTTTTTTATCATCTCCGCTAAAAACTGATATTTGGCTAAATTTAGAAAAATTGCTTAATTAAATTTATTGTGGTATCGAATTGTTCCAAACCTTATACTCCCTCTTTCTTTAGCATTATTTTTTAATCTACTTTCACAATTATACCATTAATTTATGTTATTTAGCAATTTTTAATAATTAAACCTTCAAATACATAATCACATTTATTATTTTATAACCTATTAATCTTTAATCCTTAAAACTTTTCCTTATCTATGTATACTTACAAAAAACTCTTCCGAAAAAACTCACTTATCCACGGCCCTTTCACCCATTCCCCCAACTCTCTTCCATTCATTTTTCCATTCAATTTCGATTTTTTCAGTTACAAAAAAAGTCGTCCGGAAAAAGCACCATTTTCTGTATCCTTTATTTCAAAAAAGTACATCAAAAATTTACAATAAAGTCCTCCGAAAAAGAGCAAATACAGGAATAAGTATGCGGTCGGTTAGGGTTAAGTATTTAGGTATGAGAAATTAAAAGATTGCCTTAAGTATCAAAGAAAAATTTCAATATCATTTTCCATTTTGTTTTCCATTCAAAATAAAAAATCATGTATAAACCGGAAATTTATCCGCCTAGATACATGATTTTTTAGGACAACTTTATTGTCATTCGGACGAGTTTATTGTGAGTGTACACATACAACAAATTTAAATACGTCCACTATTCAACTGTAACAGATTTAGCAAGGTTTCGCGGTTTATCTATGTCACAGCCTTTTATAAGAGCTGAATAATAGGCAAGGTATTGAGCCGGAATTATTGCCGCCAAAGGTGACAAAAGCTCGTTTACATCGTCTATTACAATGTCATCTGTTTCCTGGCTGAGCCTGCGCATGGATATTGTCATTGTTGCGGCGCCCCTTGCTTTAACTTCTTTTATATTGCTTCTTGTGTTAAGGTTTATGTTCTCCTGTGTTATTACCGCTATAACAGGAGTATTCTGCTCAATCAGGGCAATGGTTCCGTGCTTCAGCTCACCTGCGGCAAATCCCTCGGTTTGTATATATGAAATTTCTTTTAGCTTCAGGGCAGCCTCAAGGCATATATAGTAATCCATGCTCCTTCCTATATAGAAGCAGTTTCTGCTGCCTGCAAGGTATTTCCCCGCAAGAGCCATGTATTTATCTTTAGCATCACAAAGAGTCTCCATGGTGTATGCAATTTTGCTTAATTCTTTAAAGATATCAATATTTATTTTATTATCGGTCATGGCGGCCAATATTGCAAGCACGGCAATCTGAGCAGTGTATGCTTTTGTAGAGGCTACTGCTATTTCAGGTCCTGCATACAAAAGCAACGTATTGTCAGCTTCTCTTGATAGCGTTGAACCCTTTACATTGGTTAATGTCAGTGTTTTATATCCCATTTCTTTTACTTTCACAAGGACAGCCCTGCAGTCTGCAGTTTCACCACTTTGAGACACGAACATAAACAGGGGTTTTTTGCTCAGAATGGGCATATTATATATAAATTCGCTTGCTATTATAACCTCTGTAGGCTTATGGGCAATTTTTTCAAAAAATTGCTTACCTATAAGTCCGGCATGGTAGCTGGTGCCGCATGCTATAATATATAATTTGTCGCATTTCCTCACATCTTCTACAATTTTAGGCTCAATATACATATTACCGTCAGCATCTGAATATTCTGACATGATTTTTCTTATTACAAATGGCTGTTCTTCTATTTCTTTCATCATATAATGAGGATAAGGACCCTTTTCCGTATCAGCGGCATTTATATCTGCTCTATACGGTTCTCGTGAAACTTTATTTCCGTATATAGTGTAAATATTTATACTGTCTCTTGTGATTTTCAAGAATTCCTTATCATTAATTTCATAAAACATATTTGTGTAATTTATCATAGCCATGGCGTCGCTACCAATCATATTGAAGCCTTCGCCTTTTCCTGCCAAGAGCGGTGTTTTATTTTTAGCAGCATACAATGTATTCATATCTTCTTTATCTATTATTGCAAGAGCATATGAACCGTTCAACTCGCTCATAGTGTGTCGTATGGCAAGTTCAACCGACTCCCCGTCTTTAACAAATTTTTCGATTAACTGGACTATGACTTCTGAATCCGTATCGCTGATAAATTTTGTTCCGTTTAAATATTTACGTCTTAATTCTTCATAATTTTCAATTATACCATTATGCACCAGAGTAAATCTTTTAGAACTGCTCTGATGGGGATGTGAATTTATTTTATTGGGTACTCCATGAGTGGCCCATCTTGTATGGCCTATTCCCAGTGTTCCGGTAATACTACTATCTATACATTCTCTCAAGTTGGATATTCTGCCCTTTTCCTTGCATATATACACATCGTTATCGCCGGCAATTGCAATTCCAGCTGAATCATAACCTCTATATTCAAGTTTTTCCAATCCGCCTATAATTATTTCTTTCACATCTTCATATCCTATATAGCCTACTATTCCGCACATATCAATTCTCCATTCTTTTATTTTAATAATCTTTGTTAATAATTGCCTGATATTTTATTCAAGCATTACAAAGCAGCCTATCAAATCAACATATTATTTAACCTTGCATTGCTGCGGCCATTTCCATGTTTTCATGGTTTTCATATATAAAACAATACATAATAAAACCATGGCCTAATGAAAAATGTCAATTTGACAAGTTTTTATTTAATTTAAAATTAACATCACGGGAATTGCAAACCTGACAGATATTATTTTATTAAAGATATGAGCTATTTGGTTTTTTTTGTCACGTAAGTCACCTTACGTATTTGTAAAACCATATCGATGTAGCCTCACCGCAGAGCATCCGCCGAATTTTCGATAACTCTGTCCTCGTCTACTTTTAAGTTCTGGCGCTATAATATTACTTCGGATTTGCTTCCCTCAACATCTCCTTTCCTAAACTTATTATTTACTTATTATTAATTTATGAAATTAAATATAAATTGCTACTTTAGTTTTACATTCTAACACATATTTGTAAAATAGTATAGTAATTCTTTTTTTATATTTGGCAGGTTATAAAAAATTAAATGAAACATTTATTTGTATTAAAATGTTAATTTTAATACAAAGTGTAGTAAAAAAAACATAAAATATAAATAATTTATATGTAGGAATTTAAATTATTTAGTGTTATACTAAGAATATGATTGTTACCCAAAATCTTATATATTTAAATCACATAAAATAATTATTGATTTCGTGATCTGATTCGCCAATTTATATGTTGTTGCCACTTACTATGGCCACTCAATAAATCGGATATTCATTGTGTTTTTATAGCTGAGATTTTTTTATCATGGTAGCCGAAGAATTGAGTAGTCACAAACAAAATGAATTATACAATTTTTTGCCAACAAATTAACAATATAACAATATATTGATAAATTACGGAATTCATTTTGGGTTTATAGTCATAATATTGACTGAAGGAGGAGAAAAATTTGTAAAACAAGTAATCTTGTTTCAAGCACACAAAACGAATTATTTCAAATTCAAAGAAAAACAAAGGGAAACAAGGTTAAAATAACTTTTCGGTTTATTTATGTAGTTGGCGAGGGAAAACGTTGCATTTTCCCCTGATACATTTAAATATAGCCAAAAGTTATAATCAATTAAAATTAAAATTCCCAAAGTAAAAGCCCAAAAGGAGGAAATGAAGAAAGTATGGAAAAGAAGTATTTAAGCGATATAGAAATCGCGCAGCAAACAAAAATGGAAGAGATTAATAAAATAGCTGAAAAAATTGGCATACCTGATAAATATGTGGAAAATTACGGTAAATACAAAGCCAAAATAGATTACAGATATCTGCAGAATGAATTAAAAGATAACAAAGACGCAAAGCTTGTACTTGTAACTGCTATTAACCCAACACCTGCTGGAGAAGGAAAAACAACAACAACTATAGGCTTAGGTGATGCTCTCACCAAACTTGGCAAAAAAACCATACTGGCACTTCGTGAACCGTCATTAGGGCCAGTATTTGGAATCAAAGGCGGCGCAGCAGGCGGCGGATATGCACAAGTTGTTCCCATGGAAGATATAAATCTTCATTTTACGGGAGATTTCCATGCTATAGGAGCTGCTAACAATTTATTGGCAGCCATGCTTGACAACCACATACAACAGGGAAATGAGCTTAATATAGACACAAGAAGGGTTGTCTGGAGAAGAGCTGTAGATATGAATGACAGGCAGCTGAGACACATTGTAGACGGCCTTGGAGGAAAAGCTGACGGCGTAGTCAGAGAAGATGGCTTTGATATTACAGTTGCATCGGAAATAATGGCAATATTCTGTTTATCCAAAGACATTATTGACCTTAAGGAAAACATATCACGCATAATAGTTGCTTATACAAGAGATGGCAAACCTGTAACGGCAGGCGACCTAAAAGCTCAAGGTGCTATGGCGGCTCTTCTTAAGGATGCGCTGAAACCAAACTTAGTTCAAACATTGGAAAAAACTCCTTCCTTTGTTCACGGCGGTCCTTTCGCAAATATAGCTCATGGGTGCAACAGTGTTATTGCAACCAATATGGCATGTAAAATCGGTGATTACGTAATAACGGAAGCAGGTTTCGGTGCCGATCTTGGAGCCGAAAAATTCCTTGATATAAAATGCCGTAAAACCGGATTGAACCCAAATGCAGTTGTAATAGTTGCTACTATAAGAGCATTAAAATATAACGGCGGAGTTCCAAAAAATGATTTAAACAATGAAAATCTTGAAGCACTTGAAAAAGGAATACCTAATTTATTAAAACACGTTGAAAATATTACTCAGGTATATAAGCTTCCTGCAGTAGTAGCTATTAATAAATTCCCTACAGATACCCAAAAAGAATTGACCCTTGTAGAAGAAAAGTGCAAAGAATTAGGAGTAAACGCAGTACTTTCAGAGGTATGGGAAAAAGGCAGCGAAGGCGGAATGGAACTTGCAAAAGAAGTTTTAAAACTTACTGAAAAACAGAGCAAACTTGAATTCTCTTATGACCTGAATATGTCTATAGAAGAAAAAATAAATGCTATTGCAACAAAAATTTACGGAGCGGACTCTGTTGACTTTACCGCAAAAGCAAGTAAGGAAATTAAAAATTTTGAGAAATTGGGATTTGGAAACCTTCCCATATGCATAGCTAAAACTCAATATTCCCTGACCGATGATCCTACAATATTAGGAAGGCCAAAAGGATTTAAAATAACAGTTAGGGATTTGACAATATCTGCAGGAGCAGGATTTATTGTGGCACTCACAGGTGAAATAATGAAGATGCCCGGTCTTCCAAAGGTACCGGCTGCAGAAAAGATTGATGTTGATGCTGACGGAGTAATAAAGGGATTGTTCTAATAACTTTTTATAAATTTATAGAATAGATAACTTAAAATTGCTTAAACGTATTAAATGTAAGGAGAAATCAACATGAATTCTATTTCATTGACACCTAATGAAACCATAGATTCATTAATGCAATCTGCATTAAAAAAAGTATCTTACAGCGTATCACAAAGAATGTTGCTTGGAATAATGGCAGGTATGTATATTGCCTTTGGCTCACAAGGATTTATTGTTATGTATGGAAATCCACTTTTAAGAGCTGCGGTTTTCCCGGTTGGATTGATGCTGATTGTCCTGCTGGGAGGAGAATTGTTCACAGGTAACTGCCTTATGACATTTGCACTAATTCATAAAAAAATAGATGCAAAAAGTTATACTTTTTCCTTATTACAGGTTTTGGCAGCAAATCTTATTGGATCCTTAGCTGCAGTGCTGATTCTATATTTCGGCGGAGTATACAACAACCCGGAATTTGCCGAATCAGCAGCAAAAGTTGCAAATGCAAAGGTAAACTTGACCTTTGTAGAGGTTTTGCTCCGTGGCATTTTCTGTAATATCCTTGTAACTGCAGGGGTTTGGATTTCCACAATGTCAAAAAATGTAACCGGGAAAATTTTAGGATGCTGGTTTACCGTAATGCTGTTTGTTTTAAGCGGTTACGAACACAGCGTCGCAAATATGTTTTTCCTTCCGTTAGGAGCAATGATTGATCCATCTATAACCATAGCAAAAATACTGCACAATTTAATTCCTGCCATAATAGGAAACTATATAGGAGGAGGAATTATCGTGCCTTTTGTTTACAACAAAGCCTATAAATCGAAAACGAAAGATATTAAAGATATTAAAGATATTAATGATAATAAAGTACAAAGTGAGGTGAATTAGATGCTTACCCAGCTCTCCTGCAGGGATTTTGCCGCCATACTGGCTGCCAAAAAATCCGTTCCGGGCGGAGGAGGCGCCGCTGCTTTAGTTTCAGCCCTCGGAACCGCTTTAAATACTATGGTTGCTAATTTTTCTATAGGCAAGAAAAAATTTATCAACAACAAAGAACAACATGAAGATTTAATTAAAAGAGGTACCGAACTTAGGGAAAAATTAGTTAATCTGGTAGACAAGGATGCCGAATGTTTTGAACCATTATCTAAAGCATATGCAATGCCCTCGTCTACCCAGGAAGAAAAAAATAAAAAAGAAGAAGTAATGCAAAAATGTTTAAAAAACGCCTGTTCTGCACCTATGAAAACATTATTTAACACCTATGATGCAATTATGCTGCATAAGGAGATACAAGATATATCTTCAAAAAATATAATAAGCGACGTGGGTGTAGGAGTACAGTTTCTTAAAGCGGGACTTAACAGCGCTTATTTAAATGTACTTATAAACTTAAATTCAATAACCGACGAAAAATACGTGCTTGAGCAAAAAGAAAAAGCTGAAAGGCTTCTTTCCGAAGGTATAAAAACGGCAGATGAAGTATACGACAAAGTTGTAAAAATTCTGAGCTGACAGCTGACGTGTAAACGAATTTATGCAGCATATAAAATAAAATTTATCACGGAGGCAATATATGACAGAAACATTAAGATTAACAGGAAAACCTGTAGCTGATTCACTAAAGGAAAAAATTAAAACAAGAGTTTCGAACCTTAATAAAAAAGGTATTGTACCAACACTGAAAATCATAAGAGTAGGAAAAAGAGAAGATGATATTTCTTATGAAAAAAGTATATTAAAAAATTGTAAAGCACTTGGAATAAAGGGAATTGTTGAAGAGCTTGACCAGAACGTCACAATGAAAGAGCTGACCAAAACAATTGAGGCTGCCAATAATGATGTTAATATTCACGGAATTATGCTATTCAGACCCTTGCCAAAGCATTTAAACCAGGACATTTTATCAAATGCCATAAATCCGCAAAAAGATGTGGACTGCATGTCGCCGGCCAACCTTGAAAAGATTTTTACCAGCAAAAACGCAATTTTTGCACCTTGCACACCAAAAGCAGTTGTAGAAATGCTCAAATTTTACAAGGTACCTTTGATCGGTGCAAATATAGCTGTCGCCGGAAGAAGCCTTGTTGTAGGAAAGCCTCTGGCTATGCTATTATTAAATGAAAACGCAACAGTAACTATTTGCCATTCCAAGACCAAAAATATGAAAAAAATAACATCCGAAGCTGATGTAGTTGTAGCGGCTATAGGAAAGGCAAAATTCATGAATGGAGACTTTTTTACAGAATCATCTGTAGTAATTGATGTAGGTATAAACGATGACGGTTCAGGAAAGATGTGCGGAGATGTAGATTACGATGATACGTTCGGTAAAGTAAAAGCTTTGAATCCTGCAATGGGAGGAATAGGAGCAATAACAACCGCTATACTCATGGACCAGACAGTTGAAGCTTGTGAAATATTGACTGCTTAAAATAAGAATAAATTAAAAAGTACAATAAATAAAATTATATTTAATATAATAGCAGTGCCCATCGCACTGCTGAATAAACGGAGGTTAAAATGAAAGTATCAGAAATTATGAAAAAAAGAATGAGTTTCTCCTTTGAGGTATTTCCGCCCAAATTAGATAAGCCAATGGAACCCCTGCTCAACACACTGGAGCACCTGTATGAATACAGGCCTGATTTCATCAGCTGCACCTATGGAGCCGGAGGCACAAATGCAGGCCGAAACAAGGAAGTAATCAAATCAATAAAAGACAGCGGAAAAACTATACCTGTTACTCATTTCACCTGCATAGGCAATAAAAAGGATTTTATAAAGGAAACTATACAGTCATACGTAGATATGGGAATAAACCACATATTGGCATTGCGCGGAGACTTCCCCCAAGGATGGGCTGAAACAAGGGGCGACTTCAATTATGCAAATGAGCTGGTTGAATTCATCAGGACAAATTTCCCTGACATGTGCATTGCTATTTCCGGAGATCCAGAAAAACATATTCAGGCAAGTACTCTCGAGGAAGATATTGCTCATATCAGAGCAAAACAGGACGCAGGAGGAGATTACATAATGACCCAGCTGTGCTATGATGTGGATCAATATGAAAGATGGGTTGAAAAGCTCAGGAAAGCCGGCGTTACACTTCCTATTGATGTAGGAGTTATGCCTGTGCTTTCAAAGGATCCTACAATTCGTATGACTGTGTCTAACGGCTGCTCAATTCCAAAAGAACTAGCTGCTATAATCGGAAAATACGGTGATAACCCGGAGGACTACAAAAAAGCAGGCAAAGAATACACTGTTAAATTGATTTATCGTTATATGAATGCAGGAATAAACGGCCTTCACATCTATGCTTTAAACAAATGGAAGGATGTTTCTGATATTATAAATGATGCAGGAATAAGAAATTTAAATTTATAAAATAAACAATATTTATAATTTGTAGAAATACGTAATTTAAGCCGTAGATAATATTTGCGGCCGTATACCCTTGAAAGGAGAAAGTATGAGCAAAATCAAAGTTGTTTTTAACAAAGAAAAAATAATTTTTGTAGAGAAAGGCACAACCCTCTTAGAGGCTGAGCGCGAAGCAGGGCTAAAGCCTGATTCTCCATGCGGCGGCCAAGGAAAATGCGGTAAATGCAAAGTTAAAATTATTTGCGGCTCTCATGTTTCTGAAAACCTGGCATGCCAGGTTACGGTTACTGAAAATATGGAAGTGGAAACATTAAGTCAAGAAACCGAACATAAAATACTAACCGAGGGTAACTACCGAATGACGGATGTTCAGCCCGGAATCCCGGCACTGCCCAATAAAGAAAATGCAAAAACAACCTGTGCATTGGCAGCCTTTGATGTGGGAACAACAACAATTGCCGCCTACCTGCTGGATGCTTATGACGGCAAAATACTAGCAATAGGCAGTATACTCAATCCCCAGTCCGAATACGCAGCCGATGTAATAGGAAGATGTAATTATGAACTGAAGCATGAAAACAACCACCTTTGCAAAATAGTACGCAAGGCTATTAATCAACTCATTAAAGAGCTTTCTGAAAAAGCTGGAATCAAGACCAAAGACATATATGGCATTTCCTTCGCAGGGAATACTGCTATGCACCATCTTTTTCTCGGATTATCGACCGCAAAACTGGTGGTTGCTCCATATGTGCCGGCCATTCTTAAAGAGCATGTTTATAAGGCATGTGACTACGGGATTAACATTCATCCCGAAGGAATACTTCGTGTCTTGCCGATCATAGGCAGTTTTGTGGGAGCAGATACTGCCGCCTGCCTTTTAGCTACTGAATTTGACAAACTTGACAAATTAACTCTTATGGTTGACATAGGAACTAATGGAGAAATTGTCCTCGGAAACAGTGAACGCATAGTGGCCTGCTCCACTGCTGCAGGTCCGGCCTTTGAAGGAGCTAAAATTACATTTGGAATGCGTGGCGCCGCTGGAGCAATAGACCATGTAATATGGGAAAATGGCCGGATGAAATATACCGTAATTGATAATAAAGAACCCATAGGTATCTGCGGTTCTGGACTTTTAGATGCTATTTCCGTCATGCTGAATCAAAAGATCATTAAACCTTCTGGATATCTGAAAGAATCACCTTATTATTTGACAGAGAAAATTTATATAAGTCAAAAGGATATTCGTGAACTTCAGCTGGCTAAATCGGCTATTGCTGCAGGGATCCGACTGCTCTGCCTTAAAATGAGTGTTGAGGTTACGGATATTGACCGTGTTCTCATAGCAGGAGCATTTGGAAACTATATGTCTCCGGCCAGCGCATGTACCATAGGCCTTATTCCAAAAGAACTGCAGGATAAAATAATCGGAATCGGGAATGCAGCCGGAGAAGGTGCAAAACTGGCCATAATTAATGAAAAAGAATTTATCAGGGCGGCAGAAATCGCTGAAAAAGCAGAATTCATAGAATTAGCTTTCCTGCCGGAATTTCAGGATGTATTTATAGAACAGATGGAATTTCCCGAACAAGATTCCACAACTCAGGAAGAATAATATATAATAAACATTATTAAAAAGAGGTATAGCATGAAAGATAATACATTGTTAAAGGCTGCAGCAGAAATCGGTTTTGATTATTATACCATATTGGATGTCAAAACTGTGCATCTGATGCCGGAAGTACGTAAAATGTGCCAGGCAAATACCTGCGGAATGTACAATAAAAATTGGGCATGCCCCCCTGGCTGTGGAACTTTGGAAGAATGTACGGAAAGGATATCCAAATTTAAAACAGGTATTATAGTTCAATCTGTAGGTAAAGTGGAAGACAGTTTTGATATTGACAGCATGTTAGAAATAGAAAAACTACATAAAAAAAGATTCGCAGATTTATTGGATTTACTGAAACCAAAGTATAAGGACATTCTTCCTCTTGGTGCCGGAGCATGTACTATTTGCAAAAAATGTACATATCCTGATAAGCCTTGCCGTTTCCCGGGCAAGGCTATTTCCTCAATGGAGTCCTACGGTATACTGGTAAGCCAAATTTGTCAGGATAATGGAATTTCATATTATTATGGGAAAAATACTATATCGTATACAGGTTGTTTTTTACTTCTTCCATATCAAGCAGACGAAATGAAAGCATAAGATATAAAATTTCGTCAGGATCCTTAAGATCAGAACCAAGAATCTGTTTTATTTTATCTAAACGATACAGGACTGTGCTGCGGTGTATAAACAGCTGTTTTGATGTCTGCATTACGTTGCATTGGTTATCTAAATATATTCGAAGTGTTTTCATATATTCAGTTCCCTTGTCTTTATCACTTTGCTTCAGGAACAGAAGCTTCTCGTGACATATCATATATCCGGGAAGCGTTTTTGTTGCTTGCTTTAATATATAATCAAAAGAAACATCATTAAAGTTGTTAACCTGTTTTTTCGGGAATTTGCTGCTTCCGATAGATAAAGCAATGCATGCCTGAACATACTGCCTCCTAAGGCTTATATGCCCTTCCATAGTACGGCTGACTCCAACATTTAAATAGTTTTCATCTGTAAAACGATCCAAACGTTTTAACATTTCATCTCTGGTAAGCTGTGAAAGAGTCATATCAACAAAAACTACTATATTTTCATTATACGGAAAGGCACAGCAATTGCTGAACATACTGCTCAAATAATAAATTATAGGATTGTAGGTAAAATTTCGCTTGTCCAATTCTGTCATCTCAAGATAAAAGCATGTATACTCATGCTGCGGGCTCCATCCCAAAACATCAAGCTTTTGACTTATCTGCAAATAATCCGCTGTTTTATCAGTTAAAATGCTTTTAAAAATTTTGTAAAGAGCTTTATTAGAATGATAAAAACCCTTTACCATGTTATGGCTTAACATGTTTTCCAATATAATAGGCGGCTCTATATTATACCATCCTCCGGGATAATAGCTGTTATTATTAAGTACATGTTCTATCAAAAATGCCATAAATTCTAGAAGAAATCCTTCACTTTTTTTAATGGGACGGCAATCTTCCAGCATCAGCAATCGATATATGGTTTTACCGTTTTGCTTTATATTTACACAAAGCGAACCCAATCCGGTTATATCCTTTGGAAAATAAAACGCTCCATCTATCTCCTTCACCTTGTAGTAAAGTTCATTGTTCTTTAAATCCGTTACAAAAGAATGAGTACTTTCCGAAGAGCCGAATATTTGTTCCTGCTGAAACGGAATGGCATATGAAGATGCTAAAATAGAAAAATCCATACCTGCTACAACAAGTGAGTTCTGCAATACAGGCATACTTATAGAAAGCATAGTTTGTATGGATTTTCCTTCAAGATAACTGTACATCAAATTCTCCTGCCACAAGTCATACATTTCAAACATTTCCTGAAGGGATGCAAATACTTCCATTACATTCCCACTAACAAGGCACATATAAGGTAATTTACTTTCAACATTGTCTCCTGCAGTTAAAATCAAGCAATTCTCAGGAAATACATCGGATTTTTTCAAATCTTTCATTGCACTTTCGTCCATAACATATACTATATAATTTTCTATTTTAATTTCCGGAGAATATAGCGACGGACGAACCAGGCACGGATCTTTTGAAAGTCCTCTTGGAGTGAAAACATCATGTGTTTTTTTTAATTGGTCAACAACAAAGGCAGCACTTAGTTTCATAATTACACCTCTTTTGTGATAATATTACAACATAATTTTATATATAATGAATATATTATTTATTCTTGCTCATAATACAAAGTGTAGTAAAAAAACCGTACAATGTCAATAGTTTGTGCATGGAATTTTGAATTTTTTTGTGCTAAAATGTTGTAAACAAACGATTACGGAGGTGTTTATTAATTTGATAATTATTGGTGAAAAAATCAACGGCTCTATACCATCTGTGGCAGAAGCAATTGCTAATCATGATTCGGATTTTATTAAGCATTTAGCTAAAATACAAACAGACTCAAATGCTTCTTACATTGATTGCTGCGCTTCAGTTGAAGAAATCAAGGAGGTTGAAACTCTGCATTGGCTGATTGACTGCATTCAGGAAGTTTCTGATTTGCCTGTCTGCGTAGACAGCCCAAGCCCCCAGATTTGTGTAGACGCACTGAAATTTTGTAAAAAAGAAGGAATAGTTAATTCTGTTTCCATGGAAAGTAATAAAACTGATATAATATTTCCGGCAATTGCAGATACCGGTTGGGGATGTATTGCTTTATTATGTGGAGAAAAAGGTATTCCTAATTCTGCAGGAAAACGCATGGAAATTTTTGAACAAATTATGATAAAGGCAAAGGAGTACGGCATTGCACCTTCCAGGCTCTACATAGATCCTCTTGTAGTAGCTTTGTCAACTGACCAGGAAGCATTATCCACTTTTACATCATGCTGTAGAGAAATAAAAGACGCTTATCCTGATATTCACATTACAAGCGGCCTGTCAAATATTTCTTTCGGCCTTCCTGCGAGAAAAAACATTAATAAAGCTTTTATGGTTTTATCTATGGAGGCAGGAATGGACAGTGCTATTGCAGATCCTACAAACAGAGATATGGTAGGAATAATTTATGCTACAGAAGCTCTGTTGCAAAATGATGAATATTGTCTGGATTATATTCACGCTTACCGAAACGGCCTTATAGGCAAAAAACCAAAAAAAGAATAAAAAATTTATTCTGAAACTATAAACAAAACAGTTATCCATTTAATTTTAGTTAATCAAGTAATATTTCAAGTAATAGTATTTTCATTAAAAAACAAAACAGGAGGTAATAAGGATGTCAAAAATTCAAGAAGTAAAATCTAAAGTAGAACAAGGCAGAACTAAAATCATCCCAGGTCTTGTACAGGAAGCACTAGATGAAGGTGATAAAGCTGAGGATATTCTTCAAGTAATGATTGATGCCATGAGTACTGTAGGAGACAAGTTTTCCGCAGGCGAAATCTTTGTCCCGGAAATGCTTGTAGCAGCAAAAGCAATGTCAAAGGGTGTTGATGTTTTGAAACCACACCTGGTATCAGGTGATACATCATCATTGGGCACCTGTATAATAGGTACAGTTGCCGGAGATTTGCATGACATAGGTAAAAATCTGGTAGCCATGATGATTGAAAGTGCCGGGTTCAAAGTAGTAGACCTTGGCGTTGATGTACCTAAGGAAAAATTCATCGAAGCTGTACAGCAGAATGATAACGTAAAGATAGTTGCTTGTTCCGGATTGTTGACAACAACAATGCCGGCTATGAAGGAAACAGTAAAAGCACTGAAAGAGTCTAAACTGCAGGGATTTAAAATAATGGTTGGAGGCGCACCAGTAACACCTGAATTTGCATCCGAAATCAATGCTGACGCATATACACCGGACGCCGGAAGCGCGGCTGTAGAAGCAAAAAAATTGGCAAGTGCTTAAGTGTTAACAAAACCCAAGGAGGTGCTGTTATGTTAACAAAAAGAGAAAATTTGCTTGAAACGATCAAAGGAGGAAATCCTGACAGGTTTGTAAATCAATATGAATTTCTTGACATCATATTGGAAATTCCAATATTAGTAACCATGGTCACACCGGGTAAAGAAATTAAGAATGAGTGGGGTATAACTTTTAGGTGGCCGGAAGGGCAGATTGGAGGCTTTCCAGTACAAGATGACGATCATATTGTACTGAAAGACATTACCCAATGGGAAAAATATGTGAAAGCACCGTCGGTCATAGTTCCTGAAGAAAAATGGAAAGCTACTATAAAACATGCAAATTCTGTGGATCGAAAGGATAAATTTGTAACAGCTTTTGTAGCACCTGGACTTTTTGAAATGACACATCATTTAATGGGTATGGAAAATGCCTTAACAAGTTTTTATGAAGAACCTGAAAAAATGCATGAATTAATTAATTACATTACAGATTATGAACTTCGTCTTGCAGAACAGATTATTAATCACATTCATCCAGATGCGATTTTCCATCATGACGACTGGGGAAGTCAAAAATCTACATTTATGGCGCCGAAGATGTTTGAAGAATTCTTCTACCCAAATTACAAGAAAATATACGGTTATTATAAAGATAACGGTGTTCAGCTCATTGTTCATCACAGTGACTGTTATGCGGCAACTTTAGTTCCTTATATGATTGATATGGGAATCGACATCTGGCAGGGAGTCATGACAACCAACAATACTCCTGAGCTCATCAAGAACTACGGCGGCAAAATTAGCTTTATGGGCGATATTGACAGCGGTGTTGTTGATTTTCCGGAATGGACTGTGGAAAATACTGCAAAGTATGTAGAAAAAGCCTGCAGAAGATGCGGAAAACATTATTTTATACCGTGCTTGACTCAGGGATTGAATTTCAGTTCTTTTCCCGGTGTTTATAACGCTGTAAGTAAAGAAATCGATAACATGAGCAAAATTATGTTCTAAACATTAAAACTGACTTAAAAATGCATACGTTCAGGATTCAGGACCTGCAATTTATAAATATATTGCCCGTGAAAATTGTAACTGCTTTCATGGGCAATATGTTTTAATTTGAGGAATCTAATTGTTAATTTGCTGGTTCCCAAACTCCAATTTTCTTTAAAGTTCCTATGGATACATCTCCGACTACTGCCAAATCTTCTGCCGTAAAATAAAAATGAACATTTTCGTTGAACAATATCTGAGATGAAGGCGGAAATTCATCATCTCCGATCCAAAATATAAAAATCAAATAAATATTATTTAAAAATTGAATTTTATAAGCAAAGTCACCTTTATTAACTTTTTCAGCATCCAGCTTTTCAAAAGCTTTTTTTAATCCTTCAGGATTATTCTTTAATACACTGGAAAGTCGCAAAATACACCTTCCATAAAAATTACCGTAATATACATTCCCGCCTTCTATCTCTCTATAGGTAATGTATTTTTTGGAGGGTTCTACTCCACTTCCGTGAATCAAATATCGCAAGATCAGGATCTTTGAATGAAAGCCTTCTAATTCAGCTCCGTCCCTGCCGTATATATCTCCGGACGGATACTTGACCGATAACTCCTGCCCCATAAGTTTTACAATTATTTCGCCTGTGTCCCTGTTGTAAATACATCCTGTGTTTTTTGCCATTGCTTCAGGTTCATAATCTTTAAATTCGTCCTTATAATGTTCATATGCTATTTTTTCACGGTCTATTTCTGAATTAATATTGCTGCCCATCTTTCACTCCTTAACCTGATATTTACATATAGAATTATTGTACACTGCACTACATATGTTCTTCCGCTTTTTGCAGCATTTCATCTGCCTGTTCCATAAACTTAACTGCTTTTTCAATATACTGCGAAGTCTCCATCTTTCCCATACCCTTAGCCTTGCTTATCCATGCACTAAAGCTGTCTTCGTGGGATTTATTATGCTCTATCCAATGTTTCAGCAGTATTTTTAATGTTTTTTCATCTTTACCTTTTTCATGGCCTAATGCATTATCCTGGTCGTGAGTGTGATTGTGCCCGTCCATGTGACAATGTTCATGGACATGAGAACAGTCTCCACCATGACTGTGATCATGCTCGTGGCTATCATTTTTAATATTCATAATGCCCTTTCTGTTGTACTATTTTAGGAATTTATGACGGCTTTTTCTCTATAAGGATTTTATTTTTTAAAAGGTCTACCTCTTTTAAAATCCCCTCCACTGTTTTTTCTTCACCTAAAATATTTGTTAAAAACCATTTATCGTCTTTTGGAATTATGTTAACCACATATTCCATAACCTTGCTTTCACCTTCCGGTGACACTAAATACGCCGTGGATTCACACAATCTTATTACCTCCTTTAATTTCTGTCAGCTGCGCTTATTAAGGCTGTCTCTAACGGTGGGAAATTTACTTATATCCGTATGCGGTAAAAAACTTGCCGATACAAATTCATCCATGTACTCTGCCTCGGCACTTAGCTCCACATAAGTCATGCTGGCAGCTATTTCTTCTAATTTATGCCTTGCATCTTCACTGATAATTGTAAGATAGCAGCCCATCAATGAACTGTTTCCTATATAGTTGATTTTACTTTGTTCTATATCGGGCAGCATTCCTATTTTAACCGCATTGTCTATATTAAGGCTGTTTCCTATACCACCTGCTATATATATTTTATCAATATCGGTAAAATCCATAGCAAGTTTATTTAAAAGGGTGGTAATTCCTGAATATATAGCTGCTTTAGCCCTTATAAAGTTGTCTACATCCACTTCTGTTATGCTAATATCCCGTTCTAAATCATACTGTTCCTTAAATGCCAGAATATATTCTCCGATCCCATGTTCATCAAATCTGATCCTATTGGTATCCAAGCCCTTTACTATTTTACCTTTTCTGTCTATAATCCCGGCAAACATCATTTCACATATAAGATCTATAATACCTGAACCGCATATTCCCAATGGGTCTTCATCTCCGATTACATCTAAACACGGTTCAAATTTATTGTCTATTGTTACTTTTTCTATAGCACCGACGGTAGCCCTCATACCGCAGCTTATCTCCCCGCCTTCAAAAGCAGGTCCCGCAGAGCAGGCACAGGTCATAAGATATTCGCTGTTGCCAAACACTATTTCTCCATTGGTCCCCAAGTCTATAAAAAGTATATTTTCCTGGGTATTCCACATCCCTGAAGCTAATACTCCTGAGGAAATATCTCCTCCTACATAACTGGCTACAGAGGGAACCAAATATATAAAGGTCTCCGGATTGATTCCTATATTAAGTTCCGAAGCCTTTATAAAAGGTGCCTTTACAAAAGCAGGTATATATGGCTCCATTCTCAAGAAGTTGGCATATACACCTAAAAATAGATGAGACATGGTAGTATTTCCCGCCGCTACGAAAGACACTACCTGATCCATTGATATGCCAGAATCCATGTACATTTTATTTAACAGAGGGTTTATGGTTTCCTGAATTATTGCACGATTGAGCTTTTCAAGCCCATTGGCCTTTGTTGAAAACATTATTCTGTTTATAACATCAGCACCATACTTCATCTGGGCATTCCCAGATGAAGTCTTCGCAATTAATTCACCATTATATAAATTAACTATACATGCCGCTACGGAAGTAGTTCCTATATCCACCGCCACTCCGTAAAGCTCATTGGTTTTATCTCCCTCTTCTACGTTAATAATTGTGGTCTTACCATTTCCTCTAGGTATATGTGTTATTGTGACTTTAAAATCTGCCTTTCTTAAAAGTTCAGGTATTTTTCTTAATATGGGAAGCCTGCAAAATACATACTTATAGCCCATCTGGTTTCTAACATGCCTTTTTAACCTTTCAAAATCAGATATATTGTCATCCAATGTAGGCAGGTCCAGCTCTAAATATTCCTTTTTTACATAAGTACCGGGCTTCATCCCGCTTCCATTAAATATGCGTTCTTTGGATTCCTGAAATATATTTTTTTCTTTGTTACCGGAAAAGTCCTCGATTTTCATACCATACATAGAAGACGACTCGGTTTCCGGTATTTCTATAACTGCATCACCTTTTATAATGCTTTGGCACGCAAGCACATATCCGTTATTCTTCTCTTCAAGAGAAATATGTCTGCTGTTTTCTGAAAGAACATTACCGCTAATTATTTTGGCCTTGCATTTTCCGCAAGCTCCGCTGCCATTACATGGAGTATCCATGAATATCCCGGCTTTTCTTACAACTTCCAACAAATTTTCACCATCTGGGACTTCTATACTTACGTTGTAGGGTGTAAATTTTATTTCTGCCATATAATAAATACCTTTCTTAAAAAATACAAATCAATATTTCATATTACTTTTCTATCTTTTTTATTACCTATATTAATACTACATTATGGGGTCCATAGCCAATGCAGGATGCTGTGCTTCTTCCAGGAACTTCATTACATCTTCCGATTCAATAGCTATAGTTTCATCGCATATCTTATCCACAAAATTATCTACCCCATACAATTCTTTAGCTGTAGCATTTAATCTTTCTCCTGCATAATCTTTCAGTTCTTTAGGCATCCAGACTATTCTCTCAATTCCTCCTTCAGCCTTCATAAACTTCTTGGAAGGGATAAAGCTTCTACCATGTCCCATGAATCCAGGAGTCTGTACTCCGCCGCCAGTCATTGATGCTAATTCGCCGAATGTCATTCCCAAAGGAGTCATGCTGTCATATTCCCTGTTGACTATTACTACACCGTTAGCTTCTGGCATAATACCTGTAATACATTCAAAACATCCGCAAGAAGTCATTGGGTCCTGCAGAATACTGTACAGTGTAACATTGTTTACAGCACCCTGAGATATCTTTGAAACCGTTTCATTAACTTTTTCCCAAATACCTGCATTCTCGTCGATCAGACCTTCCTTAGGTACTTCCTGACATGGGCCTGTGGGATTTAACTCCAGTGTTGCCTTAGCATCCAACCATGAAACTGCTCCACATAATCCAAGCCTTTCAGGTGTAACTATGCATACGTGAGCAGGTGCAAATGACTGGCAGAGATTGCATGAATAAAAAGTATCAACGCTCTCATCCACCAGGGATGCCATTCTCGCATCTCTTTCCTCATATCTTGGCATTGCTAATTTATCTTTTAATTTCTCCACTTTTTCAGGGTCCGTAATTAAAACAACTTCACATTTATCTACAACTGAACCGAACTCATCCAGCATCTTGGCATATGCTACCTCACCCAAATGCTTAAGCCTGAATCCTTTGTCGTAAGCTTCCTTTCCTATTCTAATCCAGGTCAAGTTCCTTTGTCCCACATGCATTACTCCTTCTATGTAGTTCATGAAATAATGCAGTCTTCTTTCAAGAACCGGTTCGAAATCTTTCTGCATATTGGCTCCGGCAATTTTTACAAGGATTCCAAGAGGCATTCTGCCCGGAACTTCAGTAATAGTATCAATATCAGGACCTATAATCTCTATTTTATGATCTTCAACATCTGCAGAATCTGCTTTAACAACAAGCTCCCATGATTCGGACTTCCCTCCGCCGAACTCGGCATACATATCGTTCTTTCTTATTCTTTCACCTTCAAAAGCCGATGCAAAAGCAACTGGAATAGGGATCTCAGTTATTTTAATTTTTATTTTTCTTGCTTCCAAAGATGTTCTGACAAATTTATCGTAATCTTTTTGTGTCAGCAAAAGTGTAGGCACTTCTGTTACATCCTGGTCTGTAATTACTGGGAAACCAAGGGCTATAGCTCCGGCTCCGGCAGAAATAACCAGCTCGCTCAAAGGCCCGAAAGCATTTACAAATGCAGGAACTCTCTCAGCAGTATATTTAAGCATCTCCTGGAGCTGTCCGCCTTTAACATTTCCAAATATAAGACCTGCTCTTATAGCAACTGTTACAACATGTATAACAGAAGTAACATCATAACCAAGAGGAATAACCCTCAAGTCAAGACCCATCTTAACCTTTCCTTCTATAGCCTGATCTATTACTTTTCCTACTAAGAATGTAAGAAGGCCCTTTGATTGATAGTCCTTAATTATCTTAGTTGCAGTATCTGTATCGGGACACTCACCTAATACTACCGCAACACCTGGTATATCTCCTGTAACAAGAGGCACACCCAGTGAACGTATTATTGGGTCTGATATAAAGCCTACACAAGGTTCAGTATAAGGCGTATCTGAAAGCACATATTTAGCTGCTTCTATTATTTCCGCTGCTACAGCAGTAGCCAGTCCGGCATTTAAAGCTTTGTCCAGAGACTCTTCCTCCACTATAAGGCTTTTTACTATATCAAGGGCACCCTCAAGTTCCCCAACATTAGTTATCTTTTTACCTGTCGCTGAAAAAATCACCGGCAATGAATATGCTGTATCAGGAAATGCTACTTTATAATCCTTGCCTTTTTCTTCAACTGCCTGCTTAACTATGCCTTCGGCCGCAGCCAAGGCTTGATTTGAGCCGGTAAATATTGTCTGAAATAAGTTCATTCTTGATCCTCCTTTTAAAATTGTTAATACTGAAAATTAAAGTTGTAAATAGGAATCTGCGTATAATACTGCTCCGTTTATAACATCACAAGTCTTTATTGTTTCCCTTAATCTTTTATCACAAGGGTTCACTATTGCTGAAGTAAGCCCGCTTTGTATTGCCATAGCCATAAAAGTAGCATCAATTATAGGCCTTACTTCCTTTGGCGCTCCATTGGATACATTGCTGAGGCCGCAGCAAGTTTTCAGTCCCATTTCACTTATCAGCCTAATACCTTCTAATACTTCTTTCTGCTTTTCCTGCATACCTTTTATTACTAAAATCAATGGGTCAAATAACAGATCTGTAGGTTCCATTCCAAGTTCCATGCCTTTTTCAAGCAATTCTGTGCAATATGATATTCTTTCATCATTATCTTTTGTAATTCCTTCTTTTGCACATAATGCTATACACATGGCATCATATTCCGCCGCTAAATCTATATTTCCGATCCTATCTCCTGCGTCTGCAGAATTAATTATTGGTTTTCCATTTCCCCTGTTATAAACTTTAAGTCCTGCTTCTATTGCTTTTGTATTAGTCGTATCAAGTGCCAGCGGTACATTGTCAAATTCATTTTGGATTGCTTTAACGATCCATGGCATTATCTCTTCTCCGTCTTTACTGGCAGGTCCTATATTTACATCCAAATATGCAGCTCCTGCATCTAACTGTTCCTTAGCTCTTTTAAATATCGGTGCAGTATCTCGTTCCTCAATAGCTTTCTTTATTGTGGGGGATATACAGTGAATCCTTTCGCCTATGATCAAAAATTTTTCCATTATTAATTGACCTCCTGATAAATTTTTTTTTTACCCTTATTATTTTCAGGTATCGGTTAAAATCCCACCGATACCTGCCTTACTAAAGATTAACTGTTTGCAACAAGTTCTTTTAAGAATTTAGGAATATACATAGCTTCTGAAGTTCCTACCGTTATATTCCATCCCGGAAGCTCTTCTTCCAATTCACCTTTTAGAACTGCAACTTTTCCAGGTATTATAAGAGTCCTGCTCTTGGTTTTTTCTTCAACTCCACTCTTCTTTACAGCATCAGCTATTACACTTCCGGTAAATTTGCCTGCCGCCCAGGAAGTCAACACCGAATATCCTCCTGCATCAGGAATAACCACCCAAGCAGGAACTTTGGATCTCTCAATTTCTCCGGAAACTACAAAGTAAGTCAGTGCAAAGTCAACAGTACACAGTACAGGTGAAGCGTCATTTGCATTATTGAGACTGTACAGTCCAACTTCAACTTTCATTGGTTTTTGAGGATCGGTAAATATGTTCTGCCTTATTCCGTAAAGCGGAAGCGCCCTACAATAATCCATGTCGTTTAAAACCAATATTGAACCATACTTCATTGTGAATAAGGTGGATAGAGCTACCTCCTGGAATTTATCTCCCTTGGCAAGCTCATTTAAAAATAGTATAGATGGATACCCAAATGTTCTGTCCTGACCCTGAAGGTTAATTCTTCTAATTTGAACCGTATTCTCAAAAGTTTCTTTAACTGATTTTGAGCCCGGATCCAATATAAGATTTTTATAATCTAATTTTTGGATTTCTTCTGTTAATGTATAAAGGTCCTCCAAACTATCGGCTTTAACTCCCAAAGCTATATTATCATTTTTAACAAGATCTACCATTTCCTTAAAATTATCTTTGTTTGCTCCATATGCTATGGGGTTTTCGTCCTTTATCAATTCTAGTGCTTCTTTCATAACAGGAACATCTTCACATACTAAAATATAAGCAACTTCCAGTCCACTGGATTTTACTTTATTTATCAGTGATACGTATTTATCTTTGTCAGAAATATATTTAAGAGCAACAAATTCCGTTTTCATTTCTTCGCCTATTCTAACATATTTCACATCCTTAATATGCTGAATTTTGGCATCAACTTCGGAATTTTCCATATCTTCTGAGAAAATAACAGCAAACCTATTTCTGTTTACAAATGTCTTCTCATGTCTGAACAGTACCGTTTCGCCACCTAATTTGTATTCATTATCACCTTTTCCTACGGTTATAGTCTTCATAAGAGGAGCTGTTGCTTCAGATAGTTTTTCTATTGATTCTGCACTCATATGAGGGCATTTGCCTATTTCCACCGCTCCGGACGCCACCTTCATTGAAAAAGCCAAACATGTTGGAAATCCGCAATCTTTGCAATTTTTCTTGGGCGTTAACTTAAATATATCTAATCCTTTTAAAGCCATTTTGAATCCTCCTTAATTTATACCATACCAGTATAGATTTATTATCCCAATAATTCATTGACAAAACTTCTTACTACTTCTACCGACTTAGGATGGCGAAGTATTATAGCATCGCTTCCTGAAGTCAATATTCCTGTTGCAGCTGCAATCTCCATGGAAATTCCCCTGTCTTCCTGATTTCCCCACTGAGGGCTGTTTTCTTCCGGTTCTATTGACTCCTTTACGTGCCATGTTTCAAATGAAATGGGAGATATAATAGGAACTTGAAGTGTCTTGTCATTCTGGGTGAGTGCTGCAAGTTTAACTCTGTCCAACGTTGATATAACATACTCATAGCCGTATCCGCCGGCTGCACATCCTATATTGGCCACAATATTTTGATTGTCAATTCCCAACTGGTTAATTAAAATATTAATTTGTTTTGCAAGATTTATATCAACAGATGATTCGGCTGCAACCTTGTTGTTATACGCCAAAACTCCGGCAGCAGCTACAGTTTTATAGTTATCTTCAACAGCAGACATTAAAAGGATATTATGTCCTTCGGTTGCCTGTGCAACCTTTTCAAATAACTTTCCATCCTTCTCATGATTTCCAGTACCTGCAACTATCAATGGTGTCTTAATTGCTTCAACAACTGCTTTAACTTTTTTAGCACAATCTTCCGGAGATGCATCCATACCATTAGGATCAGCGCTAACAAGCTTTAGGCAAATAAAATCCGGGTTGTATTTTTCCTCAACAAACTGTGCCCACTTTACAGGATCATCTGAAACATCTTTATATAACTCCTTTAATGCATCTATCCATCCTTCCGGATAAACATCCGAAATTTCCATTCCTATTTTGGGCTTATTCCCTGTGTCGCCGTCAAAACTGTAAAAAGGAAGAACTGCTTCCCCTCCCAGTTTCATGGTTTTTTCTCCAGTGCCGACTTCAACTTCACAAATTTTCCCAGAATACCTCTGTATCGGTTTTTTAAACATAAATTACCTCCTTAGCTTACTTTTTCAATTGAATTTTTGATAATATTTCATTAAATGCTTTTCTGCTTAGTGAATCATCTGGCAGATCTATGAGCGGTTTTCCGTCAGAATCATAATTATATATCATCTGATCCATAGGAACAACGCCTATCAAATTAAGCTTTTGTTTTTCTATTTCCTCTTTTACTCCCTCATTCAATACACCTTCAGGAGCTCTGTTGACTATGAGGAAAATCTGCCCTACATTCAGTTTCAGTTCCGAAACAAGTTGATTTATCCTTCCTACAGCCTGAATACCTCTTCTGGAGCAGTCGCTTATAAGGAACAAGGTGTCCACCGGATCTACAAGTTTCCTGCTTAAGTGCTCCATGCCTGCTTCATTGTCAACAACTATATAGTCATAGTTACCGGCCAAAGCATCCACCTGTGCCTTAAGAACGCCATTTACATAGCAATAACATCCCGGGCCTTGAGATCTCCCCATTACAATAAGATCATATCCGTCGCCCTCTGTTATCATAGCATTTAATTTATACTTTAAATAATCTGCTTTTCTCATACCTGCAGGGAAACTGTCATCCCCCATAAGTGATTTCTGAGCGATTTCTTCTCTTACATCTCCTATAGTTCCTTCAATTTCTGTTCCAAGTACTTCATTTAAATTTGCATTAGCATCAGCATCAACTGCCAATATAGGCCCTGATCCTTTTTTTATCAAATAATCTATTAAAAGGCCGGTTAATGTAGTTTTTCCTGTACCTCCCTTGCCTGCTACAGCTATTTTATATCCCATATTTCATCCTCCTTATATTGTCCTAATTTGTCCCACTAAACAAAATGACTCAAATTTCTGATTTTGTGTCAGCTGCTTATGGGGCTGCCTTGATTGTCAATTGCTAATTATTTATTACTGCATCTAATTTTTCTTTTATTTTTTTTATTTCTTCCACTGTTACTTTATCTGAATCATATGGAGAATGATTAACTCTGTCGGAATTTCCCACTGCTCCGCTGTAGTGTACAAAGCCAAGACAATTTTTTTCATCTATATTCTGAAGTACAAACTTAATATCCTCTTCATTTTTAATCTTATTTGCAACTGCAAATATTTTTTTTATTCCTATGTCTTCAGCCAGCTTTTTAACATGTTTATAAGTCTGTATACTTCTTATGCCAGGCTCCACAACAACAATAAATACGTCAACTCCCTGTGCTGTTCCCCTTCCCAGGTGTTCAATGCCGGCTTCCATATCCATTATTACAATATCCTTGTTCTGAAGAAACAGGTGTGAAGTCAGCGTTTTTAGCAAAACATTCTCAGGGCAAATACACCCTGAACCGCCTGTATCAACCGTTCCCATTGTTAAAAGCTTTACGCCGTTATATTCTTTGCAGTATCTTTCCGGTATATCATCTACCTTTGGATTTAATTTGAACATCTTTCCAAAAGCTCCCGGTGTTGAATTAGTTCTTTCAGCCACTAAATTTTTCATTTCTGAAATAGGGACTATTTCTGATGTTATTTCAGGAGGAAATCCTAAGGCAAGTGCTAAATTAGGATCAGGATCCGCATCTACCGCCAATACCTTATATCCTTCCGAAACATATATTCTGCTGATTATTGCCGCAAATGTGGTCTTACCCACACCGCCCTTACCGGTTATAGCTATTTTCATTTTCATATATAATCTCCTCCTTTCAGTCTTTCATTATTGACTTATCCTACTAATTTGTTTATTTCATTTGGTCCGTTTTAGTTTGTCCAGTTCACTTTTTTAAATGGGAAATTGCACTAATACACTGCCGTATAGTGCAACCTCCCTTTATTATTTTCTAAATACTCTATCAAACCAATAGCAAAACATTTACTAAATTCCTAATTTCTTTCGTTTTTCATTAATTCTTTCTACAATTTGTTCAACAGCCTTATGAGGATCTGTTTCTATAGTGAATTTGCCTCCTACCCAGTCTTCAATTTTATTGGTAAGGATATCAACAACTTCAGGGCCGCCAGTTACAGGAGGCGCTACTCCCAACCAAACGTCAATACCTGAAGATACTACATAGGTACCTATAGCCACAGCTTTCTCCGACATCCATTCCGGTGCCACACCTACAGCAGGAAGGTCGCTTATATCTACGCCTAAATGATTTGCAAGTTCCCCGACTAATTCCATTATACGGCTTATATCTACACATGAACCCATATGAAGAACAGGCGGTATGTCAACAAGTTTACATACTGTAGCCAATCCAGGACCGGCATATTTCTCCGCAGCTTCCTTTTCCAGCAAGCCGTATTTTGCAGCAGCTTGAGCTGCACATCCGGAAACAACCACAATAATATCATTTGCTATTAGCCCTTTTATAGTCTCAACATGGGAATTATCCTGAATTACCTTAGGATTATTACAACCTACAACAGCTGCAGCTCCTCTTATTACTCCTGATTTTATAACATCTGCAAGAGGCTTTACAGTCTGCATAGGTCCAATTTCAGTATTAACAACTTTGTCCAATTTATTTAAAATTTCTTCAACGCTGTAACCAACAAGCGCATGTGATTTTATCTGAGGTATATTTACTTTACTCTGATCTCTATTCTTAAAGTTTAATATTGCTTCTCTCAGAATTTTTTTAGCTGAATCCAACGGATGCTCTTCATCTAACTCAATGTATGTGGAGCCTTTAATATGAGCTTTTGGTGAAGTTGTTATAAATTTAGTGTGATATGATTCCGACAGCTTCGCCAATGAAGGCATTATGCACTGTACATCTACTATCAATCCATCTACTGCACCAGTAATAACCGCCAGTTCCTGCTGCAGGAAATTACCTGCAAGCTTTATCCCATGCCTCATAGTAATTTCATTGCCTGTACAGCACATTCCGCACAGGTTAATTCCATCTGCACCTTCTGATTTAGCTAATTCAACAAGTTCAGGGTCAGATGCAGCCAGAACTACCATTTCTGAAAGAATCGGCTCATGTCCATGCAAAACCACATTTACAGAGTTCTTTTCCAAAACTCCGAGATTAGCTTCAGTATCTGCACAATGAGGAGTCCCATACATTATATCGGTAAATTCAGTAGCCATATATGACCCCATCCATCCGTCGGTCAATGAACATCGCATTGCCATTTTAATCATGCTTTCGGCATCTGCATTGCATCCCATGTGAGTTGAATGCATAACCGCCGCTATTTCCCTGTCAACAGCCCTTGGATATATTCCAAGATCTCTCCATATCTCTTTCCTTTTTTCAGGTAATGAAGGTGGAAGTTTAACTTCTCCAAGCTGCCTTCCGTAATTTTTAAGTCCTTCTTCTGCCAAATCATGCGCTATATCGTATTTATCTCTTCCTTCGGTCTCAACGTCAAATCTCTTTGCAACTCTCTTAAGCTTTTCTTCATCCTTAACCTTTATATCTCCGTCTTCACTGGTACGATATAAGGAAAGCGCTATACTTCTGCCGTGATCCGAATGTGCAGCAGTGCCTGCCGCAACCATTCTCGCAAAATTCCTGGATACTATAACATCTGCTGTAGCACCGCATATACCTGTCGATACTCCTTTGCCAGGTACCGGGCTCACCCGGCACGGTCCCATAGAACAATTTCTGCAGCATACTCCTGCCGAGCCAAAACCGCAGGAAGCCTTCAAGGCCGCTTTTCTGTCCCACGCTGTTTCTACATTATCATTTTTCGCCTTTTCCAGCATTTCCAATGTAGCTTTGTCAATAGAAACTGTCTTTTTTTCTTCCATTTTTTTAAATTCTCCCTTCTAAGAATAATCGCTTTCAATTTCGCGAGTTTCTATAGTCTGCATAGAAAAAGAATATTTTTTTATCAGTGATATTTATTAAAACCGAAAGAAAAATTTGAAGGTTATGTTTTCCTGCAATATATAAAAATATCTTCGTCAAAATGAGTATTTAATCTTTTGAGATAATTTTTATTCTGCTACAAGAAGAAAAATTTATAAATATCCGATTTCTGTGCTTTGACTATGTCATTTCCCTTTAAATTACTTACGTTCAGCAATTAATACAATGTTAATTTTATTACACTTGAAAATGTTTTTTACAATGTGAACATTATATCATTTAACATACCTGTTGTCAATTACTTTGGAATCAATTCAACTGTTTTTGCTTTTTTTTTTCATGATACGTTTAATTATATGATAGCTTATTCGATTGAACGTATGTTAATTAATTAACGTAAAATGCTCTCATACATTTTGTACTAAGTAATAACATACTATAAAAATGCCTATTCTTGCTTTTTATTTGCGTTAAATATCACTGCTGATGGTATATTATTCAATTTTACTCTACTTATTGTTGCTTGTATTATTATGCATGTATGTTTGTTTTTATTTTTAAATAATTATAATTTTTCCCGTTCAAAACCTGCAATTCAAATATTTGCCACGTATTATTAAAAACATGTTGACAATAATAATGTCAGAGAGTCAAATAAGACTTTCAAAAAATTTAATCTTGTAAATTAACCTGAAATACATAGTTAAATTCAGGTTGAGTGGGGCCCATAGTATAATTTACCAGCATAACATTATCTTACATGATTAAATTAAGCTCAAATGACAACAATAAGATTACATCTTAGAAGAAAGGAGAGAAAAAAATGGCATCAAACAATAACAACAGTGGAAGCAACAACATCGTTGTTCCTGAAGCAAAACAGGCTTTAAATCAAATGAAGACTGAAATTGCAAATGAATTAGGTTTAACAAACTATGAACAGGTAGACAAAGGTAACCTTACTGCAAGACAAAACGGATATGTAGGCGGTTACATGACAAAGAGACTGGTTGAAATGGCTCAGAGGCAGATGAGCGGAAACAGTGGATTCGGCGGAACAGGCGGAATGCAATCTAAATAAGGTACAAATAAATTAAAATAAATAATTGGTGAATAGCTGAGCTATTCACCAATTTTATACTATAATATTATTTACTTGCAACTTTCTTTTTTTTAAGTTCCTCTATCAAAAGAGGAACTATCTTAAATATATCTCCTACTATTCCAACGTCTGCTACTTCAAATATTGGGGCTGATTCATCTTTATTGATTGCAATTATAAAATCGGATTCTTCCATACCTGCCAGGTGCTGTATTGCTCCTGATATACCGCAGGCTATATACAAATTCGGCCTTACAGTCTTCCCTGTCTGTCCTACCTGCCTATCTTTCGGTACCCAGCCTGCATCTACAGCAGCCCTTGAAGCCGAAATTGTTCCTCCTAATAAATCTGCCAGTTCTTCCAGCATTGGATAATTCTCCGGACCTTTCATTCCTCTGCCGCCTGATACTAAAACTTTAGCATCTTCTATGTTCATTCTCTGCTGGATTATTTTTGTTACATCTATTATTTCAACGTTCTTGCACTTTTTCGGTATTTCAATCTTGTATTCTTCTATGCTTACAGGATTTTGTTCTGAATACTTGGCTTTTTGCATAACACCGGGTCTTACGGTTGCCATCTGCGGCCTGTTATTTGGGCACGCGATTGTAGCCATTAAATTTCCTCCGAATGCAGGTCTTGTCATCATCAGGTTTAATTTTTTGGGATCATCTCCGTCAGGCTCTATTGCAAGACCTGTACAATCTGCTGTAAGTCCTGTATGAACTCTTGCTGATACTCTCGGCGCCATATCTCTTCCTATTGCCGTAGCACCGTATATTACCACTTCTGGTTTCTTTTCTGTTATTATTTTGTGCATAGTATAAACATATGGCTCTGTCATATATAGATCAAGTAAATCATCTTCTGCATAAATAACTTTGTCTGCACCTGCATAGCATAATTTTTTTGCTTCATCTTTCATATCTTTTCCTAACAATACGGCCGTTACTTCAGTATGCAGTTCTTTTGCCAGTTCTTTTCCCTTGCCTATAAGTTCAAAGGCAACCTTTTGTATTTTACGGTCTCTTTGTTCCGCAAATACAAAGACTCCTTTATATTCTGAAATATTCATTCTTCCGCCTCCTACTATCTACTATATTATAAATTTCTCTTCCATTTTCTCGACTATTAATTCCGCCGATTCCTGCGGCTCAAGGTTAAATACCTTGCCTGCTGTTTTTGCTCCCTTGGTAAATGATTTCTTAACTTTAGTAGGAGAACCTTTAAGTCCTATATTACTTGTATCTACTGTTATATCTTTTAATCCCCATGCTGTTACTTTCTTTTCTCTATATGCATCGAATATCCCTCCGGGGGTCATATAGCGCGGTTGGTTAAGTTCGGACAATGCAGTTATCAATATCGGCATTTTGGCTTTTATTGTATGATACCTGTCTTCGTACTGTCTTTTAACAATTACATAGTCGCCTTCTATTTTTAAATCTTCTGCATAGCTTATGTTTGGAAGTCCCAAATGTTCTGCTATCTGCGGACCTACCTGTGCTGTATCCCCGTCTATTGCCTGCCTTCCGGTTATTATCAAATCGTATTTAAGGTTTTTAATAGCTGCTGCTATGGTAGTTGAAGTAGCCCATGTATCTGCTCCTCCAAATGCTCTGTCCGATAAAAGTATTGCTTCGTCGGCTCCCATAGCCAGCGCTTCCTTCAGTGCTTCATCCGCCTGTGGCGGGCCCATGGATAACACTGCAACATGTGAACCGTTTTTTTCTTTTATTCTTAGTGCAGCCTCTAATCCTGCTTTGTCATCAGGATTAATTATACTTGGCACTCCTTCTCTTATTAATGTACCTGTCTTTGGATCCAGTCTTACTTCTGTTGTATCTGGAACTTGTTTTATACATACTACTATATTCACGTCTTTTGCCTCCCTACTTCAACATATTTCCGCTGATAACCATCCTCTGTACTTCTGATGTTCCCTCGTAGATTTCTGTTATCTTGGCATCTCTCATCATTCTTTCAACAGGATAGTCTCTCGTGTATCCGTATCCGCCGTGAAGCTGAACGGCCTTTGTTGTTACTTCCATTGCTGTTTCAGCGGCAAACAGTTTTGCCATTGCTGCATCAACAGTAAATGGCTTTCCAGCGTCCTTGCTGCATGCAGCTTTGTATACCAGTAACCTTGCTGCATCTACTTTACACTGCATATCGGCTAACTGGAACTGTGTATTCTGGAATTTAGCAATTGGTCTTCCAAACTGTTTTCTTTCTTTAACGTACTTAACAGTTTCATCAATAGCTCCCTGGGCTAATCCAAGTGCCTGGGCTGCTATTCCAATTCTTCCTCCGTCAAGGGTATGCATTGCTATTTTAAAACCTTGTCCTTCTTTGCCCAACAGGTTTTCTTTAGGAACTATGCAGTCCTCAAAAACCAGCTCACATGTGGATGATCCTCTTATGCCCATTTTTAATTCTTTCTTTCCTATTGAAAATCCGGGAAAGTCTGATTCAACTATGAATGCTGATATTCCTCTTGTTCCTTTTGATTTATCTGTCATTGCCATTATTATATAGATGTCTGCTTCTCCAGCATTTGTTATGAATATCTTGCTTCCGTTAAGTACATAGTGGTCATCTTTCAAAACCGCCTTTGTCTGCTGACCTGCTGCGTCTGTTCCTGCTCCTGGCTCTGTAAGCCCGAATGCTCCAAGACATCCGTCCGACGTAAGCTTTGTAAGGTATTTCTTTTTCTGTTCCTCGGTTCCGAATTCATAAATTGGTGAACAGCCCAAAGAAGTATGTGCTGACAAAATAACACCTGTAGTACCACAAACCTTTGACAATTCTTCAACTGCCATAACATATGTCAGATTATCGCATCCCTGTCCTCCGTATTCTTTCGGAAACGGTATCCCCATAAAGCCATACTTGTGCATTTTCTCAACAGTTTCCGTAGGAAATCTTTCCTCTTCGTCAATGTCCTGAGCTAACGGTTCTACTTCATTAACAGCAAATTCTCCGAACAGCTGTCTTGCCATTTGATGCTCTTTGCTTAATTGAAAATCCATGTTTTCACTCCCTTAATCTTTGTCCAATTACTATATATTTCTACGTTATAGATAATTAAATAACTATAAACGTTAAAAAAATATTTAACACTCATCATTATACTAAATTGTTGATTAAATATCAATCCCTAATTTGCTTTTAATAACATTCATTATGTATATATTGCGTGGTTCTGTTTTATGCCAGGAATTTGAAACTATTTAAATTTCGGATCCCTCTTTTCTAAAAATGCTGTCATACCTTCTTTTTGGTCTTGCGAAGCAAAGCACAAACCAAAAACATTTGATTCATAGGCTATTCCGGTTTCAATATCCGTCTCAACACCTCTGTTCATTGACTCTTTTGCAAATTTCAGGGCAAATCTTGAATTTGACTTAATTTTATCAGCTAATTTATATGTTTCTTCCATTAAATTTTCTTTGTCTGTCACTTTATTAACAAGGCCTATTCTGTACGCTTCTGCAGCACCAATGTGCCCAGCTGAAAGAATCAATTCTTTTGCTCTTCCTAATCCTACAAGCCTGGGCAATCTTTGAGTCCCTGAAAACCCGGGGATAATTCCCAAACCTACTTCAGGTTGTCCAAACTTTGCGTTAGAGGAAGCAATTCTTATGTCACATGCCATTGCTAATTCGCATCCTCCGCCAAGGGCAAAGCCGTTTACTGCTGCTATAACTACTTTATTAAGCATCTCAATTTTCCTGAAAAGCCTTGAGCCGTCCTCCGAAAACTTCTTTGCCTGTTCCATATTCAAATCCCTCATATAGTCTATGTCCGCACCTGCAACAAAAGCTTTTCCTTCGCCTGTCAATACAACAATTTGAATTTCCTCATCATTTTTTATTTGATCAAATACTGTGCCAAGTTCACTTAAAATTTCCGAATTCAATGCATTTAAAGACTTTGGATTATTAATTTTTACCGTACAAGTACCATTGCTTTTTTCCAATAATAAATTTTTGAATTCCATTTGCTCTGCCTTCTTTCCTTGAAATTTTTTATTTATAAGCTTAAGGTGTCAAAACTTATAATATTGTAACATTATGATAAATATTATAACACAAATAAAAGCAAAAAAAATTTAAGTTTTATTAACATTTGATATTTTTTTTACAAAGTACTATTAAGCCTTGTTGTAAATATTATTTAATATTTTATCTTACAGGGGAAAAAAAATCAATACTATTATAATTTGAATTTTCCCATAAAAGAAGCAAAATAACTATTAAACGGCTATTTTGCTTCTTTTTTAGAAAGGCTCAAAAATATTTCACTATTGAAATACTTTCATTATATAATATACTTTAAAAGGCGTCATAAAGGAAATACAACGACTACAAGTATATCTAGTAATTTATTCATCGCTTACGGGAGCAGCTTGTTGTTTTTTCACAGGTTTCGGTATGCGAGGCAAAACCAGTGACATTACAGAAGCATATAATGAAAGTAATGCGGCACAAGAAAATACTATTTTCCATCCAAAAGAACTTGCCAGATATACTCCAAGTCCGCCGCCTATGATAGAAGCAAATCCTTTGGCACTATATAAAAATCCATAATTAGAAGCGGAATAAGTAGCGCCAAATACATCAGCATTAATGGGTGGGAATAAAGAAAATAATTGTCCCCAGGTAAACATTATAAGCATCAAACAACCTATATATAGAACACTATTATTGCCTACATAAGGTAAAACAAACAAAAATATTGCGTTCAATCCAAAGGATATAAACATTGTTTTAGGACGACCCAGCTTATCTGATGCCGCTCCCCAAAATACTCGGCCTATTCCGTTGGCAAGACTATTGAGCATAACCGACAACATAATTACTGAAGAAACAACGCCAACATCCTGGCCAAAAGGTTTTGCATTAGCTGTAATAATAAGCCCGCCTACACTGATGGAAAAAAACATGGACTATATAATCCAAAAATTTGGAGTTTTTAGCATCTGCATAGGGCTAAAGCCAATTTTTGATTGATCTAATTTTGCAATTTCCTCTTTTTTGTTAGGCATTTTTGAACCGACAGGATAGCGTAAAATCAAAGCTACAATTATAATTAAAATACCTTGTAACATTCCGGTAGACAGAAATGCTTTCGTAACGCCGCTGCTTTCCAATATGCGCTCAATTACAGGTACAAATGGCATTGATCCTAATCCAAAAGCACCTGCTATTATACCGGAAGCCATACCTCTGCGGTCCGGGAACCATCGTACTGCTACACTGACACATCCGCCATAAATAATTCCTGCACCAATTCCTGCCAAAGCGTAAGAAAAATATAATCCAGAAACAGAATTTACCTGCCCCATCATACTCCATCCGAATCCTACGAATAGACCTGCAATAACAAACATTAATTTTGAACCGAACCTATCCAGCAGATAGCCTGCAGCTGGTTGTATAAACGTTTCAAACATAATAAACAAGGTAAAAGCATATTGAATAACTGTTAAGGATGACCTTAATTGTTCAACTAACGGAGTAGTAAATAATGTCCATGCATATTGGAGGTTGGCAATCATCACCATGCCTACAACAGCAGCAATTAATTGAAGCCAACGATTTCCTAAAAATGAACCATATGCATTAATATTCTTGACTCTCATTTCTTCTATCTCATCAACTTTATTCATGAATTATCCCCCCCCTGAATTCATTTAATTGTCAGAGATCTATATTTTAAACTAATTAAGAGTTAAATAATATTTACTTTTTATCCTCACGTTTTTCTAATCAAATTAGACCCCGGTGCTATCAATTCACTACGGGGTCAAATAACAAATAGAATTTGTTTGATATCATACAAATAAATAATACATTATATTTTGTACTTGAAATTTATTCTGCTAACTGGGGTATACCGTACTCTATACCAACCTCCTGCATGCGTTGATTTGCAAATTCCTGAAGCTTTTCAATATGTTCCGGCTTCAAATGGCTGAATCGTCCCTGACATTTAATATATTCGCTGACCGGTTTTATTTTATCAGGCTTATAATTTAACTTATATTGTTTATCTTCAAGCTCGTATAATTGAAACATTCCTGTATCAATTGCAAGTTTGGCAACTTCAATTGTTTTTTCCGCCGGAAAACTCCAGCCTTTCGGACATGGCGCATGAATATGTAGAAAAGCCGGTCCGTCGGCATTGCATGCTTTTCGTACTTTATTCATCAGATCCAGCGGATACCCTATCGATGCAGTAGCCAAATATTTTAATTCCGGATGCCCATGAGCCATGATTTTAGCAATATCCTTGGGCATAAGCTTTCTTCCTTCAGGAACTACAGGCCCTGCAGGAGTAAAAGTAGTCCAAGCGCCGTAAGGAGTAGTCGGTGAAACCTGAATACCTGTATTAGCGTAGGATTCATTATCATAGCAAATAAATACTATGTTGTGCCCGCGGTAAAATGCTGCTGATAAAGATTGGAGCCCAATATCACTGCTGCCTCCATCACCTGCCACGACAATAATATTAGGGTATTCTGCATCTGTTTCATGTTTACGTATCATAGCCTTATAAGCTGCCGCTATACCTGAGGCAACCCCTCCGCCATTAGTAATTTGAGCATGTATCCACGGAACAGCCCAGGGTCCGCATCCATAGCTGGTATTTGCAACATACATACAGCCTGTAGGCCCAATAAAAATTGTATTTTTCCCTGCCGCTTTAGCAACTAATCTATACTGAAGAGCCGGCCCGCAGCCTGCACACGTACGATGACCCGGAACATAATATTCCTCTTTTGGTGCTTTTTTTATAGATTTAATTTGTTCTAACACTTAACTTCCTCCTTTCATACCGCAATTATAATTCAAATGGCAGCCAATAGCTCTGTTTTTCATTTTTCCCTGTTTTAGCTACATTTTTCAATACATCGAACATTTTGTAAAATTCGTCGTGAGTAATCATGGCACCGCCTAATCCTGCAACAAATCCAACTGTCTCAACTTTCTTATCGTTATTATATAAAGCCGCTCTGACTTCAGTTAATAAAACACCTGCTCCGCAGGAAATACCAAAATTAACCGAATTATCAACCACACCTACAACTTTAAATTTACTTAATGTTTCTCTTACCTGTTTTGTTGGGAATGGACGGAAAGTACGCAGACGTACTACGCCAACTTTTTCACCAAGGTTTCTCAAATGTTTTGCCACATTCTTAGCTGTTTCGGCATGTCCTCCTTGTAAAAAGATAACACTTTCTGCATCATCAGTCATGTATTCTTCAAGCCACGGATCGTATTTACGTCCAAAGACGTCAGCAAATTCCTCATGTACTTCTTCAAATACCTTATACATACCTTCTACAGCCAAATGCCTTTGATACTGAGTACCGGGACCCATTTCAGGCTCCATCTGCGGCCCGATAATTACAGGATCTTTCGTATCAAGCACATGATGATTTTTATAAGGCGGTAAAAATGCATCAACTTGCTCTTGTGACGGTATATCAACATCACCGAGAATATGGGATACAAAATATCCATCTTGACAAGCATACTGAGGTAAAAGAACTCGCGGATCTTCGCCGATACGATAATACATAAGGGTTAAATCCAAAGCCTCTTGAGGAGAAGAAGCCCATCCTTGAATCCATCCCTGATCCCGGCAGCACAAAGCATCTGTATGCTCAGATCCAAAATCACCCGGCGGATCCAAAGTACGGTCGGCAATAGCCATTTGAAGCGGAAGCCTTTCGCCTGAAATAGGTGAATAAACTTCCATTGCATAAGTTACACCTACTCCTGAACTGCCTGTAAAGGCTCTGGCTCCTGAAGCTGAAGCACCATATACGACACTTAGCTGCCCGTGCTCCCCTTCTCCAAGAACAAATTCAGCATCTAATTCTCCATCTGCAACCATCCTTGCCAACTCCGACATAATTCCGGTATATGGTCGAATCGGATAGGAACATATAACATCTACATTGGCCAATTTAACTGCATTAGCCGTTGCCACACATCCTGACATTCTTTTTATATTGGTTTTCATTTTTTATTTCACCTCCTGTATTATAAACTTATTCTTCAAAATCCAACTCGGGTACCAAAGTAATTGCTCCTGCAGGACATACCTCGGCACAAATTCCACAACCTTTGCAATACTTTAAATTAAAATTAATGGGTTTATCATCATTAAGGTTAACGCAAGCATCAGGACAGTTAATCCAACAGGTTTGACACTTTACACACTTTTCAGAATCTACTATTGGTCTTCTGGTACGCCAATTGCCGGTAATCATTCCTTCATTTTCTTTTTGGGGTGAAGGCACAGTCCCTGCAAAAGGAATTCTTTCATATGGTACAACAGCCATTTAAAGCACCTCCTTAATTTTTCTGAATCTTTTTAATCTTTTAACCATTAAGCAAAAACTTTCTTTTGTATGCTGTCTGCATCTACAACAATCGTCTGATCATAAGCTTTTTTTGCAACACTCTTATTAGCAATAAGTTCAAGCAGATTATCAAATTTTACAATTTCTGTACCTTTTACAACAGCAGCTACCAGTGCGGCGCTGATACCTTTACCGATTCCGGAAGCATCTGTAGCACCTTCAGCTCCTGAAAGAGTAATAACAGATTTTGAAAGGCTGTTGGCATCTACTGTAACAATTTTTGAAAGATTTTCTGTATTCTCTTTAATAAATTTTATTAGATATTCCGGTGAACGTTTTGAATTTATCACAAGAACCGCTCCCGGTTTTATTCCGGATAAAATATTTATACCTTTTACGAGAGTTTCTTCTGTGAGTACAACAATATCAGGGGCTTCGTTCTCATATACATACCTGGATTCAATTTCTTCAGTGCTGATTTTTCCATATGCTCTTACGGGAACAAAGATACGGTCAGGAAGATCAACATAATTCTCCCATGCCTGAATATACTTACCTTCTTTTGAAGCAGCTTCAGTTAAAGCAACTACTACATCACGGGCTTCTTTATTTTCATAAACTCCCCTACCCCAAACTGTGATTTGTTTCAACCCTGGTTCATCAAACAAATTTTGAATTGACATTTTGCTCCACCTTCCTTTCTTTAATGGTTAACACTTACACATATGCAACCTACAATACTGAATCTTTTTTACCTTCCTTTGTCTCCTTCCTTTAATGATCAAAATACACACTCAATTCTAAAACCTCTTTTTCTAACCACCTCCCACAGAATTTTTTTGCCTCTTTACTCCAGCAATAGCTTGATTAAAGATATTTTGATTTATCTTTATTTTCAAATCATTTTTTATTGCCTGGGCAATTGCAATAAATGAAGATTTATGACATAAGGCAGCCAATTCCGCTCCACTCATACCTTCGGTCTTTTCAGCCAGCTGTTTGAAATCTATATCATCAGATACAGGCAGACCACGAGAATGAATTTTTAAAATTGACTCCCTTTCATCAACATTTGGCAAAGGAAGTTCCAGTATGTATTCAAAACGTCCCTCCCTAAACAACACAGAATCAATTAAATCTATTCTGTTGGTAGCAGCTAATACTATAACTCCCTGAACATCCTCTAAATTATCAAACTCTAATATAAGCTGACTTATAATTTTGTCTTTTGAACTACCTGCACCTGGGGAACGCAAACGAATAAATCCATCCAGTTCATCGAAAAATAAAATACAAGGTGCAGTTTGTTTCGCTTTAACAAATATATCGTGTAAAGCCTTTTCTGCCTTTCTGCTCCAATTTGAAGCAAGCATAAGACCGTTTATAGCTATAAAATTTATTTTAGCAGAGTTCCCGGCGGCGTTTGCCAGCATGGTTTTGCCTGTGCCCGAAGGGCCTGTTAACAAAATGCCCTTAGGCGACGTAAATTTATATTTATTACATAAATCAGGATAGCAAAGCGGAAATTCTATTAAATTTTGTAAAGTTTCTTTAGTTTCTTCCAGGCCTCCTACGTCCTGCCATGTCACATTCGGAGTTTCCGGATAATATTCCCGGGTTGATGACGGCTGAATTTCTCTCAGTGCATTAGTAAAATTATCCATAGAGACCTTAAAATAAGGAATATTATCCTCCTCTGTCTCTGTAACTTCTGATAAAACTTTTTTTAATGCTGTCATTCCGGCTTCCTTACACAAAGCCGAAAGATCAGAACCCACAAATCCATAGGTGACTTTAGCCAATTGGTCCAGCTTTACGTCCTTGTCAAGGGGCATATACCTTGTATGAATCTGTAATATTTTAAGCCTGCCTTCTTTATTGGGAGGCGAAATAGCAATTTCCCTGTCGAATCTTCCTGCTCGCCTAAGTGCCGGATCCAATGAATCAGGTATATTGGTGGCACCGATTACAACAATTTGTCCGCGGCTTTCCAATCCGTCCATAATCGCAAGAAGCTGAGCCACCACTCTTTTCTCAACATCACCATGTACATATTCCCTCCTTGGTGCAATAGAATCCAATTCATCTAAAAAAATTATACTTGGCGCCCTGCTTTTCGCTTCTTTAAAAATTTCCCTCAGCTTAGCTTCACTTTCTCCATAAAATTTATTCATTATTTCCGGTCCGTTTACATGGATAAAATAAGCCTTTGTCTCAGAAGCTACGGCCCTTGCAATCAATGTTTTGCCTGTACCCGGAGGGCCATAAAGCAGTATGCCCCTGGGAGGTTCAATACCGAGCTTTTTAAACACTTTGGGATATTTTAATGGCAGCTCCACGATTTCTCTTATTTTTCGTACCTGCTCATTTAATCCGCCTATATCTTCATATGTAATTCTTGATCCGGCATTACCGAGTTCCGGCTGTATAAAGACAATCTCAGTTTCATTACTCACCTTTACAAATCCTGACGGCGATGTTCCATTTACAAGGAACCCACGTTCATTGCCTCCAAAAAAGCTTAAAGATAATTCATCTTCACAAATAATCGGCATTCCTCTCAATATATTTCTTACTACCTTTTCATCCTCCATAGTCCAATCAGAAAAATTTTCAAGCGGAGAAAGTACTACTTTTTTTGCTGTTTTCACTTTAGCTTTACAGACTGTTACTTCGCTGTTTATTTCTACACCGGCATTGTGCCTGATTATCCCATCCATCTGGATTAACGGGTTGCCGTAAATATCATTAAAAGATGGGTAAACATTTGCAGCAGTAACTCTTTTACCTTCTATGCTTACAGTATCTCCTATATTCACACCCAACCGATCTACATCTTTTCGATTAATTCTCACAATACCTTTGCGAGAATCCTCTACTAATCCTTCATTAACTTTTAATTTTAATTTTACAAGATTAGACTCAGCCATATAGTTTACCTCCTAGTGCTCTAAACTAAGCATCAAGTAGATAAAATTAAATTTTGGTATACGGTATACCAAGTATTTTAATTATAACAAACTTTAATATTAAATTCAATAGATTTTTAATATTTTAGAAAACTATCAAATATTTCGAAGATTCAATATCAAGTGTTTTTATTATAGCAAATTTTAATATTAAGTTCAATAGATTTCCAAAGAAATTTTTAAATACTTTAAACTAATTATACAAAATAGCGAAAAATATCAAATATATCGAATAATATTGATAAATATCAGATAATATCAAAAAATATCGAAAAATGTAATTTTCGATATTTTTTCAACTTTGTTTTTTCTGTTTATAGTTATTTATTTTCGTCCGGATAAGCCATTTCCAGAAATACCTGGGCTGATTTTTCAACATGAATTTTCATAGCATCATAAGCGCCAGAACTATCATGTTTGCGTAAGGCATCAATTATTTTATTATGTTCTGCTGTTGCTTCTTCAATTCTCCTGAAACTGGTATAAGTTAAACGAGTAAATTTATCAACATATTCATTGAGTGTACTTGTAAGGCCGTATAAACGAGGGCTGTCCGCCGCTTTTCTGATACATTCATGAAATTTTCCATTTAAAGAGCTTAGCTTTACGCTGTTATTTTCGTGGGATTCATTTGACATCTGTTTTACAATTGCTTTAAGATGCCTTAATTCTTTATCGCTGATTTTTTCAGCTGCAATACTACAGCTCAATGCCTCAAGCACGGCTCTGATAAGCTGAATTTCCTTAATACTATCCTTATCAAATTTTGAAACTATTACACCTTTACGAGGAATATAGGTCACCAGCCCTTCCAGCTGAAGTTGACGAATTGCCTCACGCACTGGAGTCCTGCTTATTTTTAACTGCCCTGCAATACTGCGTTCCACTAATCGCTGACCCGGTTCTAATTTTCCATCCAGTATAGCATTACGTAAAATGGAAAATACAGAATCTCGAATATTACCCATATCATCAAATTTTATCGGTGAAAATTCATATCCCACTTATAACTATCTCCTTAAATTTATTAACATAATCCTTATTATTTTTTTTAATATAATCCTTATTATAATGAAAATTATAATAAATGCAAGTAGAATATTGCCTTATTATAAGGTTTATACTAATTAAGCTCCTCGTCAAAAATGTAATTAAATATTCAAATTGTTTGATTTAATTATTTTTGTCAGGTCCCACATTTTATCAAGAACATATTTTATATTATATTTTTCGGCTAGCTCTTCAGAACCGTGCTGCCATCCTGCAAGAACCGGAGTAACTTTCGCATTGATTGCACATTCCATATCAAACTTAGAATCGCCTACATACAATGTTTTTTCCGGCAAACTTTTAAGCCCTTCTATAGCTTTCATCAAAGGCTCCTTATCCGGCTTATGCTTATTAACGTCATCAGCAGAAATTATAATATGGAAATATTTTACAACATCGAAAATCTTTAAAGCCGACATTGTTGAACTTTTTAGCCTCGATGTAGCTATTCCCATTTTGATATTTTTATTATTCAAATATTTTAGTGTATCTTCAACAGTATCATAAAGAGTAACCTCTTGGCTAAATCTGTCCTTTTGATATTCACGGTAACACGCAATAACATCCTCAAAATTAAACTTGCCGAAATCTCTCGACAAAGTCAGCGCAAGTGGTTCCCCAAAGGTATTCATCACATATTCCATATCACATTCTTCATTGCGGAAAACAGAATATATGTGTTTAAAGGAATTAATTATTATTTGGTTTGTATTTGCCAAAGTACCGTCAAAATCAAAAACTACCGTATCAATCATACATTTATTTCTCCTGCTTTGTTTCTTTTTGTTTTCATACTGAGCCCAATTCTCTGCCTTTCCGTGTCAATGCTTATTATAGTTACATTAACAGTGTCTCCAACATGGACAATCTCCATAGGGTTTTTAACATACTTGTCACTCATTTCCGAAAGATGAACAAGCCCGTCCTGTTTTACTCCTATGTCAACGAAAGCTCCAAAGTCCACCACATTCCTTACTGTTCCCGAAAGCTTCATTCCAACTTTTATATCTTCCATTTTCATGACATCGTTTCTGAAAATTGCTTTAGGCATTTCATCTCTTGGATCTCTGCCCGGTTTTTTGAGTTCGCTTATAATGTCCGTTAGTGTAGGAATTCCTATATTAAGCTCCTTGCTCAACACTTTTATTCTTTTCTTCGTCTTTTCTTTTGCAGTGCTCTTATTTTCCTTGAATTTTATTTGTGAAAGCGCCTGGAGACCCTTTAATCTTTTATTTTTTGAAACCATCCGGATTTTTTCGTCTTCCTTAACATCTATCTTCATTATTCTTTCATTGATATCTTTTAAGTTACCGCTTCTCACATTATCAATAGTATATCCCAGCCTATCCAACAGGCTTAAAGCAATTTTGTAGGATTCCGGGTGTACTGCAGTTTCATCAAGAGGGTTGTCTCCGTCGGATATTCTGAGAAACCCGGCGCATTGCTCAAATGCTTTTTCTCCCAATTGTTTAACATTAAGCAGCTCATTTCTGTTTTTAAATTTACCATTTTCTTCCCTGGATTTTACAATATTTCTGGCAATAGGTTTTGAAATTCCCGAAACATGCCTGAGCAATGCAGGCGATGCAGTGTTTAAGTCAACTCCAACACTGTTTACGCAGTCTTCTACAACGCCATCTAATTCCTTTCCGAGTTTAGCTTGATTCACATCATGCTGATACTGTCCTACGCCGATGCTTTTGGGATCTATTTTTACTAATTCCGCCAGCGGATCCTGCAACCTTCTGCCTATTGATATAGCTCCCCTTATTGTAACATCTAAATCAGGATACTCTTCCTGAGCAAGCTTAGAAGCGGAATAAACTGAAGCACCCGCTTCACTGACTATGGTGTATGTCACTTTTCTGTCCAATTTCAAAATCATGTCTGCAACAACCTGTTCAGTTTCTCTTGAAGCGGTTCCGTTGCCTATAGTTATTGCATCTACACTGTACTTGTTTATAAGTTCCTCCATTTTTTTTTGAGATTTTTCAACTTCATTTTTCGGCTTGCACGGATAAATAACTCCCTGATCCAAGAATTTGCCTGTTTCATCCAGTACTGCAATTTTGCAGCCAGTTCTATAGCCTGGGTCCAATGCTAAAATTCTCATATTTTTAACAGGTGGAACCATAAGAAGGTTTTTAGTATTTTTCCCGAAAATTTTTATAGCTTCTTCCTCAGCTCTTTCTGTAAGCATATTTCTTACTTCTCTTTCTATAGAAGGAGCTATAAGTCTTTTGTAGCTGTCTTCAATAGCAGCTGAATAATAATCGACACTTATAGCAGAAGGGTTTGTTATTTCTTTTAATTTTATATAATTTATGATTTTTTCATCTGGAGTTTTAAGCTTTACTTTAAGTTTCTTTTCTTTCTCGCCTCTGTTAAGAGCAAGTATTCTGTGATTAGCAACCTTGTTTACAGCTTCTTGGAATTTATAGTACATTTCATAAACTGTCTTTTCTTCTTCATCAGTAGCTTCTGATGTCAGTATACCTTCGGCAACATAAATTTCCCTTATATGTTTTCTGTAATCTGCATTGTCTGAAATTATTTCTGCTATTATATCACAAGCACCATTATAAGCATCTTTGACACTCTTAACTCCCTTTTCTTCATCAAAAAAAGGTTTTGATATCTCTTCCATGTTTCCTTCAGTTAAATCTTGAGCCCGTATAATGTCAGCAAGAGGTTCCAGGCCTTTCTGTTTAGCCTTTGACGCTCTTGTGGATTTTTTCTGTTTAAAGGGCCTATACAAATCTTCCACCCGCTGCATTACATCTGCACTTAATATTTCATTTTTCAATTCATCAGTAAGCTTGCCCTGTTCCTCAATTAAACGAATAACTTCCTCTTTTCGAGATTCAAGGTTCCTTAAGTAACTAAGCCTTTCATACAGATCTCTTATAACCACATCATCAAGTGATCCCGTCTGCTCCTTTCGGTAACGTGCTATAAATGGAATCGTATTTCCTTCGTCTATTAATTTGACCGTGTTTTCAGCCTGGAACGGTTTAATTTTAAATTCTTCACATAAAGTTTTGTTAATGTCTAACATACTCTCTCCCTTATTATTACAATTGTCTAAAAAAACAACAATGGAAAAGCTATTGACTGAAAAATCAATTGCCAGTCTATTGCCGAATGTATTATAAATCAATTACTGTCTTGTTGTTCCAATGATTTCATTTTCAGATATTCATTAATAAACATATCCAAATTTCCATCCATTACCGACTGTACGTTTGCTGTTTCAGCATTTGTACGGTGATCCTTTACCATACTGTATGGATGAAACACATAAGACCTTATTTGGCTTCCCCACGCTATTTGATTATATTTTCCCTGAATATCCTCAATCTTTTCCTTGTTTTCCAAGTGCTTAATTTCTAAAAGTTTTGATTTAAGCATTTTCATTGCAGTTTCTTTGTTACTGTGCTGTGACCTTTGATTTTGGCATGAAACTACAACGCCCGTAGGAATATGTGTAATACGTATTGCAGAATCAGTTGTATTTACATACTGTCCCCCTGCTCCACTTGAGCGATACGTATCGACACGTATATCAGATTCATTTATTTCAATATTATCATCATCATCTATCTCCGGCGTAACGTCCACTGATGCAAAGGACGTGTGCCTTCTATTGGAAGAATCAAATGGTGAAATACGTACTAAACGGTGAACGCCTTTTTCGGATTTCAAATATCCAAATGCATTTTCACCTTCGACCAATAATGTAGCACTTTTAATTCCAGCCTCTGTATCGGTCAAAATGTCTAATACCGTCATATCATATCCATGTGATTCAATCCATCTGGAATACATTCTATACAGCATGTCTGCCCAGTCTTGTGCTTCTGTCCCCCCTGCTCCTGCATGAATGGACAATATTGCATTATTCTTGTCGTACTTGCCGCTTAACAGCATAACAATGCGGGCATTATCAAGGAGGTCGGAAACATGATCCATATCTTTTCTAAACTCTGGCATATCGCTTTCGTCATTTTCCTCACCTATTATTTCTGCAAAAACTTCTAAATCTTCAACTTTTTGCTTTAAATTTTTATACCCGTTTATTTTGTCAGTATTGTGCTTCAGCTTCTGGGATACTTTCTGGGCTTTTTCCTGGTTGTTCCAAAAATCAGGCTCCTGCATTTCAGATTCAAGCAATGCATTTTCTTCCTTTAACTTTTCCAAGTCAAAGTGAACCACCTACTTCGTTTAAAATTTCATTAAACCTTTTTAGATTTTCATTAATTTCGTATAAATCTACCAACAAATCATCTCCCTTTTATTTTTTTATTGTTCATTCCTTCCACAGCACTTTTTATATTTTTTCCCGCTTCCGCAGGGACATGGGTCGTTTCTACCTACCTTTTTTACTTTTTTAACCACAGTTTTCGGTTTACCTGTTCCGCCTGAACCGCCGCCGCTTGTTCCCGTAATTCTTGCAACTTCTTTACGCTGCATTTTTTCTTGAGGACGTACTCTCATCAGCATTTTTACTGTATCTTCCTGTATAGCCGCAGTCATTTCTTCAAACATATCAAACCCTTCAATCTGGTATGCTCTTACAGGATCTTCATTCCCCAATGCCCTCAAGCCTATTCCTTGTCTTAGCTGATCCATGGCGTCTATATGGTCAATCCATTTTGTATCCACATTTCTGAGAAGTACAATCCTTTCTATTTCTCTGAAAATATTGTCGCCAAATTCTGCTTCCTGCCTTGCATAATGTCTATCAACAGCATCTCTTGTTTTTTCTTTCAGTATTTCCCTGGTAATATTCTCCTGATTTTCTCCGTCAAAGCTGATGTTAACATAGAATTCATCAAAAACATACTTTACAAAACCTGCTATATCCCAATTATCAGAATATTCACCTTCCGAAGTATACATTTGTATACCCTTATCAATAAGACCGTCGATCATGTGAGAAATATAATCTTTTAAATCTTCACCCAAGAGCACTCTTCTTCTTTCGGAATAAATAACTTCTCTCTGTTTATTCATAACATTGTCATACTGAAGCACGTGCTTCCTTATATCGAAGTTTCTGCCCTCAACTCTTGATTGTGCAGTTTCAATGGTTTTTGTAAGCATTCCTGCTTCCAGAGGTTCATCCTCAGGCATCTTTAATGTTTCAATAATTGTTTTTACCTTGTCACCGGCAAATAATCTCATTAAGTCATCCTCAAGAGATATATAAAAACGTGTAGAACCGGGATCACCCTGCCTGCCGGAACGGCCTCTCAGCTGATTGTCAATACGTCTTGACTCGTGACGTTCTGTACCGATTATGTGCAGTCCGCCCACTTCTTTTACTTTTTGCTGTTCATTCTTTAGTTCATCCTTTGATTGCTTGAGAAGATCTTTATATACTTTCCTCGCTTCTAATATTTCCTCGCCATCTGTTTCATTGAACCCGTCTGCCTGAATAATTAATTCATCCGAAAAACCTTTCTTTTTCATTTTATGCTTAGCAAGGTATTCTGGATTACCTCCCAAGACTATGTCGGTACCTCTGCCGGCCATATTTGTGGCAATTGTTACAGAGCCCAAACGTCCGGCCTGGGCTACTATTTCAGCTTCCTTATCATGCTGCTTAGCATTCAGGACTTCGTGCTTAACACCTTGTTTTTTAAGAATTCCGCTCAGCAATTCAGACTTTTCTATGGAAATTGTTCCTACCAAAATAGGCTGGCCTGTTTTATGCTTTTCAATTATTTCAATAATTACAGCATTGAATTTCCCAGCTTCTGTCTTATAAACAACATCTTCATAATCTTTTCTTATAATATCTTTGTTTGTTGGAACCTCTATAACATCGACGCCATAAATTTCTCTGAATTCATTTTCTTCCGTCTTTGCAGTACCGGTCATACCGGACAGCTTTTTGTACATTCTGAAATAATTCTGAAATGTAATGGTTGCCAGCGTTTTAGATTCTTTTCTTACTTCGATATGCTCCTTTGCTTCTATAGCCTGATGAAGGCCGTTGGAATATCTTCTTCCGTACATAATACGGCCTGTAAATTCATCAATGATTAAAACTTCTCCATCCTTTACAATGTAGTCGATGTCCTTTTTCATTACATTGTGAGCTTTCAATGCCTGATTAATGTGGTGGGATATCTCCATGTTCTCCTGATCAGCTAAGTTTTCAATATTAAAGAAGCTTTCAGCTTTACTGATTCCGCGATCTGTCAGCGTAGCATTTTTACCTTTTTCATCAACAATGAAATCAACTGTATTGTCCTCTTCAACATCCCCCATTATATAATCCATTTTAGTTTTCTTTTCTTCTGGAGACTGAATTTTTCCTTTCAAGGTTCTAACAAAACTATCTGCCTGTTTATAAAGATTTGTAGATTCATCTCCCTCACCGGAAATAATCAGAGGAGTCCTTGCCTCATCTATCAGTATAGAGTCAACCTCGTCTATAATGCAATAGTTCAGTTCTCTCTGAACCATATCTTCCTTTCTGATAACCATGTTGTCTCTTAAATAGTCAAATCCAAATTCATTGTTTGTACCGTAAGTTATGTCACATTTATAAGCATTTACTCTTTCTTCCCTTGAAATGCCGTGTACTATGCATCCCACTGTAAGCCCCAGGAAATTATGGACTTTTCCCATCCAGTCAGAGTCACGCTTTGCAAGGTAATCATTCACCGTTACAATGTGAACTCCCTTGCCATCAAGGGCATTCAAGTACACAGGCAATGTAGAAACAAGCGTCTTACCTTCACCTGTTTTCATCTCCGCTATGCGTCCTTGATGAAGGACAATGCCTCCCAGTAACTGTACCCTGTAATGTTTCTGCCCCAAAACTCTCCATGCAGCTTCCCTTACAACCGCAAAAGCTTCAGAAAGTATGTCTTCCTTTGTTTCACCTGCTGCAAGTCTTTTCTTAAATTCTGAAGTTTTAGCCCGGAGCTGCTTATCATTTAGCTGGGACATTTCATCTTCCAACGCCAAAATTTTATCAACTTCAGGCTCCAGTCTTTTTATTTCCTTTTCACTATATGATCCGAAAATTTTTTCTAAGAACTTTTTCATGTTGTATCCTTTCTAAATACTCTATATTAAACTATTGAACCGATGAACTGGAATATCCGGCCGTATATCCGGAACTCCATGCCCATTGCAGATTAAAGCCTCCGCAGTCACCGTCCACATCAAGTATTTCTCCTGATAAATACAATCCCTTAACTTTAGCCGATTCAAGGGTCTTTGGATTAACCTCCGACATATCTACCCCACCTGCAGTTGACTGAGCCTGCTGCCAGGTGTTGTAACCTGTAACTTCAAATTTCCACTCTTTTAATATATTTATAATTCTATAAATTTCTTTTTTATTCAGCCTGCCGCATTTTTTCCCAAGATCATTGAAGTTCGCTTCCATAAGCACCACAGGTATAAGTTTTTTATTAATAAAGCCTATCATTCCGTCTTCGATGCTTTTATAGCCTATCCTGCCAAATTTGTCGCTTAACAGCCCATATAATTCAACCTTTGATAATTGAGGAAACATATCTAAATATACAAAAACGTCTTTCCCTTTAAGTAACTCCTCAATAATTTTCCTGCTTATCTGTAAAACAGGGGGACCTGAAATTCCGTAATTAGTAAATAATATTTCACCTTCATCTTCTCTTATGGAATTTTTGCCGTTTAACCCTTTTACAACTCCATCAAATCTTACTCCTGCCATCCTTTTAAAATATCTTCCTTTAAGCTTAAGCTGAACCAGCGCAGGAAATGGTTCTATAATTTTATGTCCGAAAGATTTTGCCAATTCATAGCCTCCTCCGTCAGAACCGAACTGCGGACCGGCTTTGCCTCCTGTAGCCAAAATAACTTTATCTGCACGATAAATTGCTCCCATGCCTATAATACTGAACTTTCCTTTAATTTTTCTTAACTGAGTAACTTCAAAATCCGTAATTTCTTCAACATTAAGCCGTTTTATCTCATATCTCAGAACATCTAAAACACTGGAAGACTGCAGAGAATTCGGATACACCTTCCCCAACGATCCAGAACGCGGAGTTATCCCCATATCTTCAAAAAAACACAGGGTTCTATCTAAATCAAAAGAATTAAGCACGTTTTCGGCAAGTTTGATATTTTTTCCGTGATATCGGCTGATTGATATGTTCATGTTTGTATAGTTGCATCTGCCGTTACCGGTTGCCAATATCTTTTTACCTGCCTTGTTCATTTTTTCATATATGGTAACCTTCGCACCATTTCTTGCTGCAGCTATTGCCGCAACCAGTCCTGAGGCTCCTCCCCCTATAACAGCTATATTCATAGTACCCTCATTTATTTTATCTATTTAATGGTCTATATGTCTTTATTATCTGCTCGGCGGTTTTAAGTCCATCAATTGACGCAGACATAATTCCCCCGGCATATCCTGCTCCTTCACCACAGGGATATATTCCTCTAACACTGCTCTGAAAATCATTTCCTCTTATAATCCGAATGGGTGAAGATGTTCTTGTTTCTACACCTGTGAGCAATGCATCATATCTATCATAGCCTTCAAGCCACTTTCCAAAAGCGGTTATTCCTTCCGCTATACTTTCACATACATAATCGGGAAGACATTCCCATAAATTAGCAAATATAACTCCCGGTCGATATGTTGGATAAATTTCTCCAAAGGATTTTGAAACCCTCTTTTCCTTAAAATCTCCAAACAGTTGAACAGGAGCATGATAATTGTTCCCGCCTAATTCAAAAGCACGGCGCTCAAATTGCCTTTGGAATTCAATGCCTGCCAGCGGATCATTTTCTCCTCCAAAGTCTTCCGGCCCTACGGATACAACAACAGCGGAATTTGCATTTTCCAAGTCCCTTTCATGAAAACTCATGCCGTTGGTTACTACTCCGTATTTTTCAGAAGAGGATGCGGTCACAACTCCGCCGGGGCACATACAGAATGTGTAACAGCTTCTGCCGTTTTTGCATTTATGAACAAATTTATAATCTGCAGGACCGAGTTTAAGATTTCCTGCCATCTTTCCGTATTGTGCTTCATTTATCATTTTTTGAGGATGTTCCACCCTGACTCCCATTGCAAAAGGCTTAGCTTTTAATTCCAGCTTGCTGTTCAGCATTTCAAAAGTATCTCTCGCACTGTGACCTATTGCCAGCACAAGTATGTTAGTATCAACTATATCACTTTCAGTAATAATCCTATATATGCTGTTATCTTTTATATTAATATCGGTTAGGCATTCTTCAAAACGAAATGTCCCTCCCAGCTTCATTATTTTCTTTCTTATATTTACAAGACATCCTCTAAGCAAATCAGTACCTATATGAGGTTTGTTTATATACATTATCTCCGGCGGAGCTCCTGCCGCAACAAATTCTTCAAGAATCTTTTTCCCTCTTTTCGACCTGTCCTTAATAAGGGTGTTAAGCTTCCCATCCGAAAATGTTCCTGCCCCTCCTTCACCAAATTGTACGTTGGATCTTTCGTTTAAGGATCCATCGCGCCAAAATTTTTCAATATCTTTTTTACGGTCCCTTACTTTTCTACCTCTTTCAATAATTATTGGATTATATCCCTTTTCTGATAAGAGAAGACTGCAAAACAAACCTGCCGGCCCACATCCTACAATTACAGGTCTGCCTTTCAATATTTTTTCTCCTGCTGCTTCAATCTCATAAACAAATGGTTCAACAACTGAAATATTATTATTCCTTTTAGGAATCTTTATTTCGCGGCAGAGTTCAACCTCTAAAGTATATATAAAAAGAATATTATCCTTTTTCCTTGCATCTATTGATCTCCTGAAAACAGACAATGAGGTTATTTCTTCTCTTTTTACTTTAAGCGCTTCTGCAGCCTTTACATACAAATCCTCTTCACTGTGGTCTATAGGAAGCTTAACCTGCTGTATTCTAATCATGGTGCACTCCTTAATGACATTTTAATTCTTGTTAATAACTTTATCATTATACCATATATTTAAAAATATTCTATCAATTTTTAGTTTTTGATTTTTTTTTCATTAACAATAAACATTCATAATAAAAATTTTTTTGAGCATATTAACTGATATATGAAGCAAACCTTACAGAGCGCACAACATAAAAACTAATAAACTAATTCCTTAAAGGTGGTATTTATGAACAAAAAAAACAAGGCAGTCCTGTTGATGATCTTTTCAGCTTTTACTTTTTCTTCCATGCAAATAATCGTAAAGCTTCTGCCTGCTATACCGCTTATGGAAAAAGTATTCTTCAGAAACTTCATAAGCTTAATAATATCATATATTATTATCAGGAAAAAAAATTTAAACTGCTTTGGCCATAAAGGAAACAGGAAGTACCTGTTTTTTCGTTATTTATTCGGATTTACAGGTATTGTGCTGTTTTTTTATACAACATCACAAATGCTGGCAGCAGATGCTGCTATACTAAATAAACTTTCCCCGATTTTTGTAATAATCCTTGCTAATTTTTTCCTTAAAGAAAAAATCAACAAAGCAAAAATCATAGCTTCGATAATATCAATATTCGGAGCGCTGCTGGTAATAAAGCCACAGTTCAATTCATCAATGCTTCCCGCAGCAGCAGGCTTTATTTCCGCAATATTATCTGCTGCTGCATATATATTTATTACAATAATAGGTAACAAAGAAAGTATTTACACCACTGTTTTTTATTTTTCGTTTTTATCATCTGTAAGCTGCACTCCGTTTTTCTTTATAGATTTTGTAATCCTTAATTTGCATGAGCTTTTTTTGCTTATACTGCTGGGGGCATTAGCAGCATTGGGCCAGATAGCATTAACATCCGCCTACAATAGCTATGAAGCTTCGGAAGTCTCAATTTATGATTATTCAAATATTATATTTTCATCACTTTTAGGATACTTATTTTTGTCGGAAGTTCCTGATACACTCAGCATATTAGGTGGATTTTTAATACTGGGCGCATCTCTGTTTTTATATATTCGGCAAAAATATGAAACCACTTAAATTTCTTTGTCGTTAATAGGGTTTGACATTATTATATATGTTTCTGTATTGCCATAAAATTGTATTTTGCCTACAAGTTCTTCCAGATCAGCTATTTTTCTCAAGTATGCTTTCATTATCATACTGTGAGGGCCGGTTACATGGTTACATTCAACTATTTCTTCAGACTCATTTGCAAATTTAAGGAAATTATCCTGTTTTTCCGGCTTAATAGATGCATTGATAAGAACACATATGGGCTTGCCAACCTTTTCATTATTAATAACTGCCCTGTATCTTTCAATTACCCCTTCATCCTCAAGCCTTTTTACCCTTTCTGCTACTGCAGGAGGGCTTAAAGATACATCCTTTCCTAATTCCTTCATTGATATTCTTCCATCTTGCTGCAAAATACTAATAATTTGAAAATCTGTATGATCCATTTGGCTACCGCCTTATTATATTAATGATATTTTTAAATATGCTTTTACATTTTATGCGTTTTGTAAAAAATTATTATTTTAATTATGTACAATTGTACATTTACATGTTATTATAATGTTATAATATATATATTACATATTATAGCACAATATATAAACATTTTCAATAAAAAGCTTAATTTTATATGCTTAATTAAATAATTTTTCAATTAAATTAAAGAATATTTGAATTTTTAGAAAAATAGTTAAAAAATTAACGGAGGTAATTATGTCTAAACTAAAAATTACAGAAACGTCTCTCAGAGACGGTCATCAATCTTTAATTGCAACAAGGTTAACCACAGATGAAATATTACCCATATTAACTGAAATGGACAAAGCGGGATATTATTCGATGGAAGTCTGGGGTGGTGCCACATTTGACGCATGCCTGAGATATCTGAACGAAGACCCCTGGGAAAGATTGAGGAAAATCAGAGCAAAAGTTAAAAATACAAAGCTTCAAATGCTTTCAAGAGGGCAGAATCTTCTTGGATATAAAAATTATCCCGATGACATAGTGGAAAAATTCTTGAAAAATGCAATTTACGAGGGTATTGATATAGTAAGAATATTTGATGCATTAAATGATGTTAGAAATCTTCAAAAATCTATTGAAGTAATTAAAAAAGAAGGAGCTCACTGCCAATGTGCAATATCCTATACAAAGAGCCCTGTTCACACAACAGAGTACTATTTGCAATTAATTAAAATCTTTGAAAATGCAGGAGCAGATTCGATTTGTATAAAGGATATGTCAGGAATTCTTCTGCCATATGAAACATATAATTTAATAAAATCCATTAAAAATGTTACTAAACTTCCATTGGAATTTCACACTCACTGTACAAGCGGTTCAGCACAAATGTCCATGTTAAAAGCAATTGAAGCAGGAGTTGATATTGTGGATACGGCAATATCCCCACTATCGTCAGGAACCTCTCAGCCTGCCACAGAACCACTTGCTCTGTCTTTAATGGGTACACAAAAAGATCCTAAACTAAATATAATCAGTTTAAACAAAACCGCCGAATACTTCAAGAGCATAATGAAGAAATATCAAGATGACGGCACATACAACATAAAGGTTCTTATGACCGAGCCAAAAACACTGCAATACCAAATTCCAGGAGGTATGCTCTCAAATTTAATACTTCAGATGAAATCTCTAAACGCAATCGACAAATATGATGCAGTCCTGTCTGAAATTCCAAAAGTAAGAAAGGATCTTGGTTATCCACCATTGGTAACTCCTATGAGCCAAATGGTTGGAGCACAAGCAGTATTCAATGTTATTTCAGGAGGAAGATACAAAATAATTCCCATCGAAATCAAGAACTACGTAAAAGGACTGTATGGCAAGCCTGCAGCTCCTATATCAAATGAAATAAAGGAGAAAATAATAGGTAATGAAAAAGTTATTACCATAAGACCTGCAGATTTATTAACTGACGAATACGAAAATATAAAGGATGAAATAGGACAATTGGCACAAACAGAACAGGACGTATTATCTTATGCACTGTTCCCACATATTGCAAAAAATTATTTCAAAAAAAGGAATGAACTTTTACCGGTATAGATAAATATAATAATGTTAGCATTAAATCTCCTTTTATAACAAGATGCAAGTATAGAAGTGTGTAGAAAATATATTGATAACGGAGGTTAAAAAGTTGAGTCTATATAAACGCACAAAAAAATTAAATAGTGCGAAGACTTTGGAATTTGTTCCCCTGACGCCTGTTATTACCGTCCCGACACAAATTACGGTACACTTGGGCGCTCCTGACGAAGAAGCAGAAAACATAACTATTTCTTATTTAGAATATATAAGAAATGTAGCATCAAGCGAATTGTATCCTACTTGGCCTGAAAACGCACTTAGAGCAAATATTCATGCCATAACATCGGTAGCAATGAATAGAATTGTTACAGAGTGGTACAGGTCCAGAGGATATGATTTTGACATTACTAACAGTGTTCAATATGACCAGGCATTTGTACCAAACAGAGGTATCTATGATTCCATAAGAAATATTGCCGATGAAATATTCACCCAATATATAGTTAGAGACGACCAGTATTACCCACTTTTTGCAGAGTTTTGCGACGGAAGGATATCCCAGTGTGATGGTTTGTACCAATGGGGGACTGTCGACTTAGCTGAACAAGGATACACTCCCATAGAAATTTTAAGGTATTATTACGGAGAAGACATAACAATAGTGACAGATGCACCTGTGGGTACAGTAGAGCCCACATATCCCGGAGAACAGCTGACATTTGGCGACTCAAGTTTAAATGTGCTAGTAATGCAGTTCTATTTGGAAAGAATCAGGGTAAATTATCCGGCAATTCCGAGTATTTTTCCGTTGGACGGATATTATGGTGCATATACCGAAGCCTCTGTCAGTGAATTTCAGAGAATTTTCAATTTACCTGTAACAGGAACAATTGATCAGACAACCTGGTACAGAATCATATATATTTACAATGCTGTTACAAGGTTGTCAGAATTGGCTGCAGAAGGAGCACTGCTAAACCAGCTGATTGAAATCAGCTCCGAGGTATATCTTGAAGGTGACGTCCGCCCCGGAACTGAAATCATACAATATGGATTAAATGTATTAAGCTTATACTATCAAACTATACCAGAAATTCCTATAACAGGAATATTCGACTCTAAAACAAGGGATGCGGTTATAGCATTTCAGCAAACCATGGGACTGCCGGCTACTGGAACCGTAACTCCCGAAACATACCAAACTTTATATGATAATGTATACGGGATACTTGATACTCTACCTCCGGAAGCTGTATATCTGCCCTACTTAAGATGGACCGGCATAGTGTACAGCCTGGGCCACGAATCTCCGGAAGTTTATCTTATACAGGAAATGCTTTCTTATATTTCTCTTGCAGTACCTTCCATATCACCAATTGAGCCCAATGGAATTTATGATGAAGCTACTCAGGAAGCGGTAAGGACATTTCAAAACATAGAAGGCCTTGAACCAACGGGCATCGTAGATGAAGAAACATGGTACAAAATCGAAGAAGTATATAGACGCCAGAGGTTCAGCGGAATAAGCCCGGGATCGTTCACAGAATTGCCTGAAACAATTCAAACATGAAGCACAGCCTTAACTATTTAATTACGGACTTCCCTCCCATATATGGCTGCAATGAAGCAGGTATACTGACAGAACCGTCTGAATTTAAGTTGTTTTCTAAAAAAGCAATCAGCATCCTTGGAGGAGCAACTACTGTATTATTTAATGTATGAGCAAAATATTTCCTTTTATCACTCTCAACACGTATTTTAAGTCTCCGTGCCTGGGCATCTCCCAAGTTGGAGCAGCTCCCCACTTCAAAATATTTTTTCTGCCTTGGGGACCAGGCCTCCACATCCAGTGATTTAACCTTCAAATCCGCTAAATCACCTGAACAACATTCCAAGGTTCTTACCGGTATATCCATTGAACGGAATAAATCAACCGTATTCTGCCATAATTTGTCAAACCAAATTTTGCTATCCTCAGGCTTGCATACTACAATCATTTCCTGCTTTTCAAATTGATGAATCCTGTACACTCCTCTTTCTTCTATTCCATGAGCACCCTTTTCTTTTCTGAAGCATGGAGAATAGCTTGTTAACGTCTGAGGCAATGATGATTCAGGTATTATGGTATCAATAAATTTTCCAATCATAGAATGTTCACTGGTTCCAATTAGGTATAAATCTTCGCCTTCAATCTTGTACATCATGGCATCCATTTCGTCAAAGCTCATAACACCTGTTACAACCTGGCTCCTAATCATAAAAGGAGGAATGCAGTATGTGAATCCCCGGTTAATCATGAAATCCCTTGCGTAAGATATAACAGCTGAATGAAGCCTTGCAATGTCACCCATAAGGTAGTAAAATCCATTGCCTGCTACTTTTCTTGCACTGTCTAAATCAATACCGTTAAACTTATTCATAATGTCAACATGATAAGGAATTTCAAAGTCCGGGACAACCGGTTCCCCGTAGCGCTGTACCTCCACATTCTCGCTGTCGTCCTTCCCTATTGGTACGCTTGGATCAATAATATTGGGAATAGTCAACATAATAGTATTAATTCTTTCATGCAACTCATTTTCATTTGTTTCTAATTCAGACAAAAGTTCAGAATTCTTTACAACTTTTTTCTTTAATTCTTCTGCCTCATCTTTTTTGCCTTGGGACATTAACCCGCCTATTTGTTTTGAATTCTTATTCCTTTCGGCTCTCAGGTTATCTGCCTTTTGCTTTATTTTCCTGTTTTCTGCATCTAAAGCTATTACCTCGTCAACCAACGGCAATTTTTTGTCCTGAAATTTATTTTTTATATTTTGTTTCACTATTTCAGGATTTTCTCTTACAAATTTCAAATCTAACATAATTGACCTCCAATCACTTAAACCATTATTTAATTATCATTTAATTAACTATATTAAAATATAATAAAAAAAGATTCTTTCGTCAAAACTAAGGGACGAAAGAATCCGTGTTGCCACCCAAATTGCCGGCCTTAAGCCGACCACTCAAAAGTAATATAAAGGTTACCGACCTTTCGATTCATCATCGACAACTCCAAAAGCGGAAAGGTTCAGTATTACGTCGGTTCACACCACCCACCGGCTCTCTTAAGAAATACATAAACCGTAACTTTCATCATTGCTGTTACATATTTTGCTCATTATATAACATTCTATCCGATTTTACAAGCATAAGCTGAATTTTTTTTATACGACTTTCGCCCGAACTTTCGCCCACAGATTTCCGTGCGGCGAAAAATCGCATGCCGTATAAAAATTTAATCAGTATGCTTTCCTCACATACACCGGACCGGGCCGCATTCACGGCGAATCTGTCAATTCAGTGCCTCATTCATGCTGCCAGTGCGGTAACCTATTATGTCGACGGCTATATAAACAAAACCCAGAGCTTTAAACCTCTCATAAATAAAATAGCGAATATCCCTGTCCAAAAGCTTCGAATACTGCTCCTCTCCTATTTCAATGCGAGCAAGATTTCCATGATGCCTTACTCTCACTTGTTTGAATCCAGCGTCCAGAAGGATTTGCTCCGCCTTATCTATTTGCAAAAGCTTTTCTTCCGTAATACTTTCCCCGTAAGGAAAACGTGAAGAAAGGCAGGCGAAAGACTGTTTTTCCCATGTGGCAAGCTTCAGCTTTTTTGACAATGCCCTGATTTCTTCTTTTGTAAAGTTGCAGTGTCGCAGCGGACTTTTTACATTAAGCTCTGCAATTGCAAGCAGACCCGGGCGGTAATCCTTGTTGTCGTCCATATTTGAACCTTCCACAATTTCCTTCAGGCCCCGTTCATCCGCAACCCGCCTTATTTTAGTAAATAATTCCGTCTTGCATAAATAGCATCTGTTTACGGGATTTTGAGAAAAACCTTTTATATTAAGTTCTTCGGAATCAACAATGATATGCCCAATACAGTTAGATGCACAAAAACTCTTTGCCTCCTCCAGCTCCCTCTTGGGAAAGCTGCATGACCTTGCCGTAACAGCAACTGCATTTCCCCCAAGCACATCATGAGCTGCCTTCAGCAGGAATGTGGAATCTACTCCACCTGAAAATGCTACGGCAACACTTTCCAGGCTCTCTAGATATTTTTTCAGCTCTTCGTATTTTTCATGTAATGAATCCATATATCCTCCGCTATTCTTCAATTGTTTTTATTTCGTCATACACTGCCTGAATTGGAACATTGTATCTTATGGCCGCCTTTTTTATATCCTCATATTCTCCATACTTCTTGGCAATATCTCCGCAAGATACTTTTTTAACCTTAATCTTACCGTATTTTGTGTCTGTTTCCTCATAACTTCTGTCCATAACAGTTCTCTCAACATTTACTTTTCTGATTCCTATAGTGGAGGTTTCCGCAAAAATTATTTTTTCCAAAGTCTCAACGGTATTTTCTTCGCACAAAAACGATAGCTTTACTGCCGGCCGGCATTTCTTCATATATATAGGAGTAAAAAAAACATCAAGAGCTCCCGCGTCAAAAAGTTTTCCCATAACATAACCCAATACTTCCCCCGCAGTATCGTCAATATTTGTTTCGGCTAAAATAATTTTCCCCAGGCAGGGGTTTTTTTTGCCTGAAATCAGTCTAAGAACATTTGGTATAGCAAAATCCTTTAACCCCGCACCATATCCTATGGATTGGACCTCCATTTCAGGCTGTTCTCCGTATTCGTCGGCCAAAGCGGCAACAATGGCCGCTCCCGTGGGTGTTGTAAGTTCATCTTCTATTCCGTTTGAATACATTGGAATTTTACTTCCTTTTATTATTTCCAAAACTGCCGGAGCCGGAACCGGTATCAGACCGTGCTGGCACCGAACGAATCCGGAACCGGACGGAAGCTTTGAAGCTACTATCTTGTCAATACTTAAGCTGTCAATGCAAATAGCCGTACCTACAATGTCAACTATTGAATCAATTGCTCCCACCTCGTGAAAATGAATTTCGCCGATGGGCTTTCCGTGGACTTTTGCTTCAGCCGCCGCAACACGGCCAAATATCTTTTTGGACAAGTACTTTACCTTATCGGATAACTGGCTTTCATCTATAATTTTTTCAATGTCCCGGAGGTTCCTGTGGTACTCGTGAGCTGCACGAACATGATGCTCTTCATCTTCAAGTATTACATTGAAATAGGTCCCTTCAATCCCGTTTTTAATTTTCTTGCTTATTTGAATTTTATAGCCTTCAACATTTAATTTGCCCAGTCCCTCAAGCAGCACCTTTTCATCCACACCTAAATCCAGAAATGCGCCTATGGTCATATTTCCGCTGATTCCCGAAAAACAGTCCATATAAAGTATGTTCATTTAATTTCCTCCGTTTAGCTTATTAATCATGCTTGCCATATAACCGGCTCCGAATCCGTTATCTATGTTTAACACGCTGACTCCCGACGCACAGGAATTCAGCATAGACAGCAAAGCCGCAACTCCGTTGAAGTTGGCTCCGTATCCTACGCTTGTGGGAACTGCCAGCACCGGTACGTCCACCAGGCCCCCGACTACGCTGGGAAGTGCTCCCTCCATGCCCGCAACACAAATTATTACATTTGCGGAGTTAATAAGGTCAAGCTTGGCAAACAGCCTGTGAATTCCCGCCACCCCCACATCATAAAGCCTGTCTACCCTGTTTCCAAGCACTTCGGCCGTAACAGCCGCTTCTTCCGCCACAGGAATATCTGCCGTTCCTCCCGTAACAACCAGAATTTTTTTTTCAGCCTTAATTATTTCTTTTCTTCTGACAACGATAATCCTTGCCAAATCATAATATTCCGCATCATCTGTTATCGCGCGAACACTTTCATACACTTCATTGCCTGCTCTTGTGGCCAGAATATTGTTTTCCCCGGACTCCAGCATTCTGGATATTATTCCGTTTATTTGCTCCAGGGATTTTCCCTGGCAAAATATCACCTCTGGATATCCGTTTCTGAGTGCCCTGTGGTTGTCAAGTTTGGCATAATTGCCGATTTCACTGAACGGAAATTCTTTTAACTGTTCTACCGCGGCATCAACCGATATCTCGTCATTTTTAACTTTTTTCAAAAGACTTTTCAGACTGTCTTTATCCATCATGTCCCTCCTGCAATTTACGTTGCTTCTTCTAAACCAACTTCCTCCGCACAATCTCTCGCACGATTAAACATCGCCAATCCATGTAATGTAAATAATATATTTAATTTTTAAAATTTGCAATCTTTATTAAAAAAATGGATTTCCCGCACGTAAGTTTCGATAGCTGCAATTTAATTGCCAAGCGACATACTTTTTTAATATCTATTTTTTACATAATCACCAATTCTTCTTATTGCTTCTTTTAAGTTTTCATCGGAATTTGCAAATACCAAACGCAGGTACCCTTCTCCCATCTTGCCGAAAGCGGAGCCCGGCACTACTACGACTCTTGCTTTTTCCACGAGTTCTTCGGCAAACTCCTGGGATGTTTTGCCGAAAGATTTAATATTGGCAAAAGCATAAAAACTTCCCGGTGATTTTTTACAGCTTATTCCGGGTATATTGTTCAACCCGTCTATCAGTATATCCCGCCTCCTGGAGTATTCCTCTATCATCTTACGTACCGCATCCTGAGGACCGGTTATAGCCTCAATGGCAGCTCTTTGTGTAAAAGTGGATACACACGAAACAATTCCTTCCTGCAGCTTCGGCATATTGGATATGATATCCCTGCTGCCAACTACATAGCCGATTCTCCATCCTGTCATTGCATGTGACTTCGACAGGCTGTTCAATATTAACACCCTGTCTCTGACTTCCGGCACCTGTGCTATACTGAAATAATCCATATTATCGAATATAAGCTTATCGTATACTTCGTCAGAATATACTAATAAGTCATATTTTTTAACTATATCGGCAATCTTAATAATTTCATCCTTCTTTAAAACCGAGCCTAAGAGATTGCTTGGCGAATTCAGCAAAATGGCTTTTGTTCACCAACCGTAAGCTTAAGGTCAAACATTTTTCTTATTCCTGAAGCAGGATAAGATTTAGCAATATTAGATAAATAATTCATTTAATCCTCCATTTCTTAATTACTTAGAAACTTAACATATTTATTACCAGCGGATAACAAGTCCCATTATTTATATTGTTCTATATTGATTCCGTTGCAGATTTCAATCCAGCCATTTCTGCATATTTCATATATCTGTATTTGGCATCTTTTTCAGCTTTTGCAAATAACTCATCAGCCTGTTCAGGCAGAAGTTTATATAAAGACGCATACCTTACTTCACTCATTAGAAATTCTTTAAATGATTTTGTAGGTTCTTTAGAATCTAACGTAAATGGATTCTTGCCTTCCTTTTCAAGCAGAGGGTTATAGCGGTACAATTGCCAATATCCTGATTCCACAGCTTCTTTCTCATGGGTTTGTGATTTTCCCATACCTGCTTTTATTCCATGATTTATACATGGTGAATAAGCAATTATCAATGATGGACCAGGATAATTTTCCGCTTCTATCATTGCCTTCAGGCACTGATTTTTATCTGCTCCCATTGCTATTTGAGCAACATATACATACCCATAACTCATGGCCATCACACCTAAATCCTTTTTTCTGGTTCTCTTGCCGCTTGCAGCAAATTCTGCTATAGCTGCAGTAGGAGTAGCCTTTGACGACTGTCCTCCTGTATTTGAATAAACTTCCGTATCAAACACAAGCACATTTACATTTTCTCCTGACGCCAGTACATGGTCTAATCCTCCGTAACCGATGTCATAAGCCCAGCCGTCTCCACCGAATATCCAATGTGACCTTTTAACAAAATAATCCTTGTTATCGTAAATTTCATTTAAAAGCTTATCATTTCCTTTTTCTTTTTCCAGTACTGCCACAAGACTGTCAGCTCTATCCCTGGTGCCTTCAGAATCATCAAATCCGTCTATCCATTCTTGCAATGCTTTCTTTACTGTTCCTGATGCTTTGCCTTCAACAGCCTCAATTACTCTGGATTTTGTCGTATCTCTTATTTTCTGAACACCCAGGTACATTCCGAACCCATATTCAGCATTATCTTCAAACAGTGAGAATCCCCATGACGGGCCGTGTCCTTTTTCATCAGTTGTATATGATACCTGTGGTGAACCACCCCAAACGGTTGAGCATCCTGCCGCATTGGAAATCATCATTCTGTTTCCAAATAGCTGTGTAACTAGTTTTGCATATGGAGTTTCTCCGCATCCTGCACATGCTCCGGAAAATTCCTGTAATGGTTTTTTAAACTGGCTTCCCTTGACAGTCTTTGCCACATTCTGTGGAACTTCCTTGGGGATTATATCCTTCGCGAAATTCCAGTCCTTAATATACTGTTCTCTGTTTGGCGCCAATGGCTTCATTTCTATGGCTTTCCCCTTGGCAGGGCATATATTCACACAGCTTCCGCATCCTGTGCAGTCCTGTGCAGATATTGCCAAATGAAATTTCATGTCTTTAAAACCGATTGCATCAACATTTTTTAGTCTTTCAGGAGCATTTTTCATTTCTTCTTTTGTAAGAAGTGTCGGCCTTATAACTGCATGAGGGCATACAAATGAACATTGGTTGCACTGGATGCACTTATTTGAATCCCACAGGGGAACGTCAATTGCTATTTCTCTTTTTTCCCATGCTGTAACACCAAGTGGGAACGAACCGTCTTCTCTATCTGTAAAGGTGCTTACCGGAAGTTTATCCCCTTCCTGCCTGTTCATTGGGAATATGACTTTTTCAACAAATTCAGGTACTTCGGCATTTTTATCATCGCTCCTATCCTGTACTGTCTTCCATGATTTTGGAACGTTAACTTTTTTCATGCTGTCAAATCCCTTGTCTATAGCCTGAAAGTTCATGTCAACTATATTCTGACCTTTATTGCCATATGATTTTTCAACTTCTTTTTTTAGGTATTTTGAAACATCTTCAACCGATATAATTTCTGCAAGCTTGAAAAATGCAGCCTGCATTACCATGTTGATTCTTCCGCCAAGCCCCACTTCTCTTGCAATATCAACTGCATCTATTATATAAAATTCTACGTCATTATTAGCTATTTTCTGTTTTAGAGATGCAGGAAGATGTTTATCCAGCTCTTCTTCACTCCAGATGCAGTTAAGCAAAAATTTACCACCTTTTTTTATTCCTGACAACAGGTCATACTTATTTACATATGCCTGATTATGGCATGCAATAAAGTCTGCTCTGTTGATTGCATATGGTTCTTTAATGGGAGATTTCCCGAATCTAAGGTGTGAAATTGTAAGCCCTCCGGATTTTTTAGCATCATATTCAAAATAAGCCTGAGCATAAAAATCTGTATTGTCTCCGATTATTTTAATTGCCGATTTATTAGCGCTTACAGTCCCATCGGAACCATATCCCCAGAATTTGCAGGCGATTGTTCCTTCAGGTGTCGGGTCGATGCTTTCTTTGCTGACAGGCAGGGATTTATGTGTCACGTCATCTACTATGCTTACGGTAAAATCATTTTTAGGACTGTCAAGCTTCAAATTGCTAAATACGGCCAAGGCATCATCCGGTTTGAAATCTTTTGATCCTAAACCATATCTTCCTCCTACAATCATTGGAGCTTTTTCAGCATTGTAAAATGCATTTTTAACATCAAGGTACAACGGTTCTCCATTAGAACCCGGTTCTTTTGTTCTGTCCAGAACAGCTATTTTCTTAACTGTCTTCGGAATCTGGCTGAGCATAAATTCAGCATTAAAAGGTCTGTAAAGATGGACTTCAAGCAGACCTACTTTCCCTCCTTTATTATTAAGATAATCCACAACTTCACTTATAGTTTCACAGCCTGAGCCCATTGCAATAATTATGTTTTCTGCATCTTCATCGCCGTAATAGTTAAACAGCTTGTAATTTCTGCCTGTAAGTTTATTGATTTTATCCATGTATGACTGAACAATTTCAGGAACCGCATCATGAAATTTATTTATTGACTCCCTTAATTGAAAGAATACATCCGGATTCTGGGTAGTTCCTCGCAAAACAGGATGATTAGGACTAAGGGAATGATTCCTGAATAATTTAACTGCATCATAATCAGCAAGTTTAGCTAATTCTTCATATTCCAAAACTTCAATTTTTTGTACTTCATGGGATGTTCTAAATCCATCGAAAAAGTGCAGCACCGGAAGCCTTGATTTTATAGAACTTAAATGAGCAACTGCTGCCAGGTCCATAGCTTGCTGAACGCTGCTTGAAGCTAATAAGGTAAATCCTGTTTGCCTTGTTGCCATAACATCCTGGTGATCTCCGAATATACTTAGAGAATTAGATGCCAGGGAACGAGCACTTACGTGAAATACTGCTGGTAACAATTCTCCTGCTATCTTGTACATATTCGGAATCATCAGCAACAGTCCCTGTGAAGCCGTATATGTTGATGTAAGTGCACCTGACTGCAATGCACCATGCAGCGTTCCGGCAGCTCCTCCTTCTGACTGCATTTCTTTTACCAGTACTGTTTCTCCGAAAATATTCTTTTTACCTGCTGCTGACCACTTGTCGACCATTTCAGCCATAGGCGATGATGGTGTTATTGGATATATCGCTGCAACGTCTGTAAAAGCATAGGAAGCATAGGCTGCAGCCGTATTTCCATCCATTGTTTGAGTTCTGCGCTTCGTCATTTTAATCTCCTTTTTACTTTATAATAAAATAATAAATTAATTAATAACTATTAGTAAATCTTGCAAAATATATTGCTTATTCATATAGTCATAGTGATGTATTGCTAAACATTAATTTTTACCCACGGGGTTAAATAAATTTTGTATGTATTAATACATTAATAAATAGCATAATCCATGCCAACTTTTTTGTTTTAGCTTAAATAATTTATACATTCGCTAAAAACAAGTAATTTGCTTATTTTTTTCATATCATCATTTTACTAATAATAAATCATTTGTCTTTTAAATTAATTCTATCGTTGCATCAATGCTCTTTTGTTGCACTTTCGCAACACAACAAAATAAAAACCATGAAATGTAATAATATTACATCATGGTTTGTTCCAAAACTATTAATTATATTATTTCAGACTGTTTTTCAAAACTATCAGAAACATATATACCACCACAGCTTAAAGTTCCACTTCCATCTAGAACAACTATGTAAAGATCTGTAAAAGAATCTAATTGTTTAATGATATCATCAATAATTAAAGTATTATTTTTTTTTCTTTTTATTATGTTGTTTATTATTTTTACGCCATCATCATATGTTCCTTTATAAGCAATACCAGGACCTCCTGCCATAGCAATCATATATAGACCAGATAAAATTTCCTCTATTTCCCCATCAGATGATTGATTATCCTCAAAAAGATTGCCTATTATTCCGCCTGTATTATTTATAACACCTTCTATAAATATTGAAGCACCTAAAACAATTATCCAATCTGGAGATAATTGTTTTAATGAATCTGCTAAAATTACATCTATTAAGTATTCATCTTTTGAAAAACCCAATTTTATATCCTTTATTTGGGCATAACTTTCAATTGCTTCTCTTTTTCTTCCTTTAGGACATATGCCTCCAATTAATATAGTACAACCATCTAAAGAGCATGTTTTTAATAAAAAAGTTTCTAGTAACAAAATATCCTTCATATAATTACCCTTAAAATTTTCATAGATCATTAAATAGAACCATATTGCATTTTTACCGCTTCAGACATTTTAGCATTAATTATCTGTAAGTTATTACTATCTTCTATATATGCATTTTTAAATGCTTCGATTGCAGCTTTAGCTTCTTTATATGGACCAGGTACATTTAAAATTATTGTTTTATTTTTGATGCCACATATTAATTTACTCCATAAATGACCATTTTTACCGTAAAGCTCAGTTGAGTATTTAACATCTAATAGCAAATCCAAAGATGAATGAGTAAAATCTTTCCCCAAAGTAGAACTGTATCTATGGCCTCCACCTGAACCACCTATCAGAACAATTAAATCTACCTCTTTTTCAATATATCTTTTTATACAGTTAGTAATTATATCTTCATTATCTATTAAAGGTTCATTTCTAATAATATTGCAATTACCATTTATATTTAATAAAACTTGCATAATCATCGGACTATCCGTATCTAATATTATGCCAGATTTTAATTCATCACCTGTAGGTATAATAACCGCTCTGCTAATCAATTAAATTCCACCTTTCTCCCCTACATCCATTTTCCACATATTCTGGTATTGAGTTTATATCTACACTTTTTATTTTTTTAACTGATGAAAGTTTTGTAACATCGGATACACTAATTCCTTCAGCTAAAGCTATAATTTTAATTATGCCATTTTCTTCACGTAAAACATCTCCTTCTTCAATACCATATACATCCATTTCTATAGAATTTCCTGTTACACCAATTACTCTAGTCATACTCTTTAACTTATCTTGTAAGAGTTCTTCCAATTGCTGTATGTTTAAACCTTTAACATTTACCCCTTCAATTTTTACTACTGTTTTATCTACCTGTACAATGACTTTAGTATCATTCTGCATTAAACTCACTCCTTTTCTCTTTAAAGAGGTCATTTCTTCTTATATATTCAGCTACTTTAGCTGGAATAAGTTCACCTATTTTTATCATTAAATATACCTCATTTTCACAAAAAATGTAAACAACTTTTTTATTAAAAAGACGAGATATAAATTCTCGTCTTTTTAAACTTATTAAACTTCTAGATATTTCACTTGAACTAAATCAGATGCTTTATATCTCTTCGGCTCTTCAATGCCCGGAATAATTTCATGTGCTCTTTCAATTATTTCTTCTACTGATAATTTTTCAACATCTTCTGTCATCCATTCTTTTGTGCATCCGATACTTGCTAGTTCTATGAATGCATTTTCTTCTATATTTTCCATATCAGGTTTTATTCCCATATGTCTTGCTACTGATAAGATTGAAGGAGATGCTCCTATATCTCTTCCCGGAATCATTCCTGCTTCTAATGCCTTTATAGTAGCTTTTGCTAATTCTGATTTATCAGATGCAATTATTGGAATATGACTCTTTAGGTATTGAGCGTATTCTTGAGAATTATGTGCTGTTTTACCACATTTCCATTGTCTGCGAGGCACTATACGACCATATTCTTCGCCTACAACCATTCCTATACCTACAGAAATAACTCCTCCTGTTCCACCAAGTTCAAGGTTTCCATCTCTCATAATTTCAAGCTGACCTGTTATTGGCAAAAGAAGTTCTTCCATATTTATATAATGCATCATTTCAGTACCTGAATTGTTATTTCCGGCTCTTCCTGTTAATACTGCATTGTGAATTGGAATAATTTTTTTATTTGGGTCAGGACCCATATAAAGTTTTCTGCCCGGGAAATTTTTCTCCCATTGTTTTAAATGAGGTTCTTCTTTAATTAGTTCTTCTGAATATGGTATTTCAACCATTTCCATATATCCAAAATCCTTATTTATTTTACCGTAATCAGATGCAGCTATACAAAGCATTCCGCCGTCTAACATAAGACCGTTACTATTTGTTGTAGTTGCTGTCATATCAAACATATTTAATCCTGCAGGTCCAGGAATTTCAGCTGCAATTTTTTCACATGCTTCACGCTTTGTAAGACCACATGCTTTAACATCAGCATAATCAATAAATACTGCTGTAATTGGGATATATTTACCTTCTAACATTCCCTCAGGAATAATTCTATATTTTAATTTACTCATCATCCGCCTCCTAAAATTAATGTTTACCTATAGATGGTCTTCTATCTATAACGTCGGGACAATCATGTATCAATACATCTTCAGTAGGGTGAAGAATGTTGATTGTTTCCAAAATTGCGTGTACAGGTTTCCCATCCTTGTCAAAGCCCCTAATAATACAACTGTGCATTGATTCTGGAATACGAGGTATAACAGCGACTTCTACTTTATGTACATCATCATGTTTTACAATATCTTCAACAGCCCTTTCAATTCTACCAGTTCTGTTTGATTGCATTTTTGCTGTTTTTAAATTCTCTAAACCTACTACATCGCATTCTTTATACTCAGAGCCCAATGTTGCAGCAATTTTTTTCATTTTTCTAATGAACTCTGGCAATTTTGTATGCATTAATTTCATAACTTACACTCCTTTTTTGATATATTTATGTATATATACATATGTTTATGTTTTAAGATTTTATTGATATATAAACATATGTCTATATTTTCAAATAATTTCTTAGTTAATTAAATATCCGCCATCTACATAAATTGTTTGTCCAACAACGTAATCTGAAGCAGGTGAAGCTAAGAATATAGCGGTACCTATTAAATCTTCAGGGAATCCAGTTCTTCCAAAAGGGATTCTTTCTTTAAATCTTCTTATATTATCAGGGTTTTCAAATATAGGCTTAGTCATTTCAGTTTCAAAATATCCAGGTCCAATAGCATTAACACTTATACTATATTGTGCTAACTCATGAGCCATAGCTTTTGTCATTTGTTTAACTCCACCCTTAGCAGCAACATAAGCTACCATGTTTTTAAGCCCTAATTCACTATTCAAAGAACATATATTGATTATTTTTCCTTTAACATTTTTTTCAATCATCTGTTTAGCAACAGCTTGACCCATGAAGAAAACATATTTAAGCTGTACATCTAATACCTTGTCCCAATCTTCTTCAGTATATTCAATCATAGGTTTTCTGATATTTAGTCCAGCTCCATTAAGTAATATATCAACTTGACCAAATTCAGCAACCACTTTTTTTACTAACTCTTCACAAGCATTAACAGAAGTTATGTCAGCTGCTATTCCTTTAACAACTCCACCGGTCTTGCTCATTATATCCTTAGCAGCAATATCTAAATCGCCTTGTTTTCGGCTGGCTATTACCACATTAGCACCCGCTTGTGAAAATCCAGTTGCAATACCTTTGCATAAGCCCTTACTTCCTCCTACAACAATTGCCGTTTTTCCTTTTAAGGAGAATAAATCCATTTACTTTTCCTCCAATTATTTTTATTTCAAGAATTAATTCCTTTATAACTAATTCTTATTAACCACTGTTACTTTTATTAGACTTCCTGGATCTTCTGACATTTGTTTCATAGTTTCCGGAAGTTCCTCTAATGATATTTGACGACTCAACAAAGGTGTAATATCCATCTTTCCTTCATTTAAAATATTAACTACCTTTTTAAATTCATCAAATCCATATAAGAAAGATCCTTTTACCGTTAACTCTTTTGTAACAATTTTCTGCATTTCAACATCTATTATCTTAGAGCTGATACCAATCCATACAGCAGAACCACCGAATGTCAACACATCAATTCCTTGTTTTACAGTAGAGGCTACACCTACTGCTTCAGCCACAGCATCAAGACCTTTATTATTTGTTTCAGACATTATTATTTCTTGGAGATTATTTTTTGAAGGATTAATTACAACATCTGCACCCATTTGTTTTGCTATTTCTAAACGTGTATCACTCAAATCAGATACAAATATTTTATTTGGATTCTGTATCTTAACACATGCCAATGCCAACAAACCAATTGTACCAGTACCTACTATAAGCACATCTTTTCCATTTAAATCTCCAAGATGTGCTATTGCTCTATAGGCAACAGCCAACGGTTCCATAATACTGCCTACTTCATAAGAAATGTTATCTTTAAGTTTGAAACAAACTTTAGCAGGCACACAAATATATTCAGCAAATGCTCCATCAATGTCTAATACACCGAAAGCCCTTTTATTAAGACATAAATGATTATCACCTTTTTTACACATTTCACATTCACCACAAAAGTCTATTGGATATACTGCTACTCTGTCACCCAATGCTAAATTATCCACGCCCTCACCTAATTGAACTACTTCACCTGAGAATTCATGCCCCATAATAACCGGTGGAATTCTTCTTCCCGTAATTCCTAAGTAGCCATGAATATCGCTTCCGCATATTCCACATGCCCTTACTTTAAGTTTAACTTCATTAGCTTTTGGATAAACATCTGCAACATCTTTATAAGTCAAAATTTTCGGTCCTTCATATACAACTGCTTTCATTATTATCTCCTTCAGTATTTAACCACTGTCGTTTATAATTTCTATATATTCAAAATATTTAATCCATAAATTTCAAATTAATTTTATAAATTTCCTGATTCATTAAATTCAAACTCTTTTAATTCTCCGATTATATCAATATTTTCATTTGTTTTAAGTTCATCAACAAGTACTTCAGAAACATATATTTCACTTAAACTCAATGTATCTTTTATTCTTGCAATCCTCAGCTTGTTTGGTTCTTCGGAACACACAGCTCTAATAGCCAGTTGTATTGCCAGCTTATCGCTTTCCATTGCTATAGGAATTCTTACACCATTAATTGCAATAGCAGTAATAGCATTTGTGTACATAGCCTCTGTCTCTAATTTGTTGAAAATTCTCTTTGTTGTAATATCAGATAGTCCTACACCAAATGCATTTGATCCGGATTCCTCAGATGTATCTAAAGTTACAATTTTATTTATACGGATTTCTTTGTTTTTATAGCCAATCATTCCCCTGCCTATAACATTAGGGTCCATGCCGTTACCGCTGATATTTTTTCCTATCTCATCTACTATAAGTATATCAATGTCGTTGAACAAAAATCTTGGTAATTGTTTTTTTGACTTAGTAAGCAAATCTGCTTCAGCATCTGCAATTTCTGATGTTGGTAAAAATACTATTTCACTTGTTTCATCATAAGCATTTTCTAAAAGACCAATTCCAAATATTATATTAGAATGATTTAATGTATATCTAGCTATAGACTTAAGTCTTGGAACTGCTTTATCAAGTCCCATGGCATGCATTACCTGAGCGCCCTTATGATTTCCTAAACCAATGACTATCATTTTATAGAGACCACTTTCAATATCTCCATCTAAATCTGTATGAGCCTTAATTCTGCCTAAAACTATAATACCATCTAGTTCACTAGCTATTTTATCATAATAAACAGGTAGACCTTCATCAGTAGTTCCAAGTTGCACTACTTCCATTCCAGCTCTTATTTCTGCACCCACAAATTCTTCTGTAACTCCAAGTCCCCTTATAAAGGCAGCCTGTCCTTCCGCAACTGCACCTCCGTGACTTCCCATACTTGGTAGTATAACAGGTGTAGCACCTTTACTCTTTATATTATCACATACATACTTCACTATTTCTTTTAAGTTAGCAAGACCACGACTGCCAACAGTAACACCAATTGTCTGCCCTTTCTTAATTGTGCTTGCAATTTTTTCTTTTTGAAACTGTTTTTTAACTTCTTCTTCAATATTTTCAATTTTAGTATTATCAAAGCTTTGACGAATACGAACAAATTTAGGGATTTCAATATTGTCTAACATACTTCTTATAGCATCCATTAACCAACCTTCTTCCTTTAATTCTACTTAACATAATACTTTGCATATTTTATGCCAAAACGTTATTTTTAAAGAACAAATTATATTTTAGATGATATTGATTTGAAATTATCACAATTTGTAAAAAATTAAATAATGAAACTTTAACGTAGAATGTTTGAAAAATTATATATCGTTAAATAAATTGTTGCATAACTGCAACTAATTGCATTTATGCAACAACATTTACTATATATATTTTTTTTCTCTTTCTAACAAAAGTAGAGTTGGTATTATACTGCATTTTCTTTCCCTTAATGGCATTAGCTTAAGTGGTACTACATTTAAACGATAATATAAATCCTCTCTAAACTTTCCCTCCTTAACATGCTCTTCTAAATTCCGATTAGTAGCAGCAATAATTCTTACATCTACTTTTATTGGTTTATTACTACCTATTCTGGTAACTTCACCATCTTGCAGGGTTCTTAAAAGCTTAACCTGCATATTTAAAGGCATTTCACCAATTTCATCTAAAAATAATGTTCCATTGTTAGCAGCTTCGAATATACCTGCTTTTCCACCCTTAATGGCTCCAGTAAAAGAACCATCTGTATACCCAAAGAACTCAGATTCAATTAAATTTTCAGGAATTGCTCCACAATTTATTTTTATAAATGGTTTATCTTTACGAATGCTATTATTATATATATACTTAGCTATTACCTCTTTTCCCGAACCTGTTTCTCCATAGATAATTATTGTTGTATCCACTCTAGCTGCCCTTTTAGCCAACAATAATAAATTAAGCATATTTTCATCTTCAGCAATTATATATTCATTATTTGTATTGCTTATAATTTTTAACCATGTGCAAAAGGTTAAAATTAATTTTCAATTATTTTTTAAATCCAACCCATTCTCGATAAGACGAATTCCTTTCATATTTCGATACACCAAAAATCCAAGTGGCAATAACAAAAGAGAAAATGCAATTCCTGTAGAAGGATTTAAAAAATATACAAAAACAGAAACTATAATGTCCATAATCATAAAACCAATAATTTTATTACGGTTTATCTTCATTTTATTTCTTGCTAATAATAACTCACTATGAATCTCTTCCCTCTTTTTAGAACTCTTGACTGGTTGTATTTTAATTTCGTTAATCTCAGCTTTCTTTTCTCGTCTTCCAATGACAATTAACTTATATAGGTAGAACAAAGAGATTAGTACTGCTATAATCATACCAATATAATTTTTTCTCGAATAAGATAAGCTGGCTAAAACAGTACATGAAATAGCAGATATAATATAAAAACTATTTTTCATAATTAACCTCCAGATTTTTAAGGATATGTTGTAAAAATTATAATTACTGATGAAAAAAGGGCAAGTTATCAAGTAGTAACTTGCCTTTTTTGTTAATCATCTGATTAAATCTTTTACTAATATTATAGTAAATTTTTGTTTTAATTATGCCAAACCAACAAATTTTGCAAAAGCATATAAACCAAGTATTAGCATAATTAAACTAAAGAATAAGATAGTAACATTCATTCCCTTGCTAAAATGATATTCTTTTGGTAATGCCTTCTTTTCTGTCCAAATCATAGCTAATCCCCAAACACCTAATGAGAATACACCACCCATTATAGATGCAAAAGAAACAACCTTTGTATATGAGAATCCTGACCAAATAAGAATCAATCCACCAATAAGAGAGTATGCACTTATAGCAATACGAATCTTATTGTAGTTTTCTTCTTTTGATAATCCTGGAAAACTAGGTGCAAAACTTTCACGGAATGTAGAAGGATATACAGTTGTAACTAATGAAACTAAAGATCCAAAGAAGGTAATACCAATTGTGAGCTTATAGAAGATAGCCAAAATTGGTGAAATTGTTGCAAAGAAATTTGCCTGATGTTGAATTATTTCATTATCATTTGGAATTAGCTGTAAGCCATTAGTTCCAAGAACAACATTACCTAATACCATAAATACAGTTCCAATTATGAACACCCCTATAAAAGATACCATATCATCTATTTTTGTTGCTTTCAACCAAGAATTTGCACGGTACAAACTATCTTCATCTGTTGGCAACGGAATTATTTCGTTTTTATCTAATTGTCTTAACTGAGCCTGAATTTTTTCACAGTTTGGGTTTCCAAGAAGGCCCCATTTTTTTTCACGAAGTGTACCAACATAACCAATATAATCATATGTTCCACCGCCAAGGGCTCCTAAATATGCAGCGAGCTCAACTAAAGGAGGATTTGATGCAACATCTGGATATTTAGATACTATCCAGTCAGCATAATTACCTGGCATAGTAGGTATGATCATTCCTTTTATTACTTCTAACCACTCTGGCTTTACTGCTAGTACTGCTACAAATGAAAATACAACCATTGAAAGAACTATAACAGTAATAATCTTTTCCATTCTATCATAAGAAGCAATGAATAAAAGTGCAAATATAATAACTGCAAATACTGTTGCTATTATTTTCTTATAAGCTATATCAATACCTAATACCCAACTAGCCCACTGCGCTAAAACGTTCATAAAACCAGATGCCCATGACGGGAATGAAATGAGCGCGATTGCTCCAAGAAATATTGCAAGCCAGTTCTTAGGTCCAGGCATAATTTGCCCCCAACGTGCAAACGGATGTTCACCAGTTAAAGTAATATACTTTGCACCTGTATAAACTACAATACCTTTCATTATCGCTGTTAAAAGATATGTCCAAATTAAAATATAACCATAAATTGCGCCACCACGACTAGAAAAGAAAACTTCTCCATTTCCGATGGTACCCGCTGCCAAGATAACACCAGGCCCCATATAAGTTAAAAGATCCCTAAATTTACCTGATGTTAATTCTTTATCGGGTTTCGGATAAGTAATATTTATAACATCATTTTTCGTGCTTATCATAATAGTGCTCCTTTTCATTTTAAATTTAATTGCAAGAAATATATTTTTTGTTTATTAGATTATTCCAACCTTACTATATTTCAGCTGTTATTTTATTTATGCAAATTATCTTTTGTTGAAACAAAGTGCCTCAGCTGCTTTTGTATAATGATTATCTGAACTTATAATTAACTTTTTAGGACATTTCAAATTTTCATGTTCAACACAAGAACTAAGGCAACCACAGATTACTAAAATTATATCATAGCTATTATTTATCATTGCAGGTTCATAAGAATTTTCATTAATCCTCTATTTTAGCAATTGCCTTTGCCAGTTCTTTTTTGCCGCTGATATTACCTTGTCTTGAAATCATTATTCTCTGCGCCTGAGGTGAACCTGCACCGTGCATTGATTCTGTCCTATAGCCTACGGCTGCTGTACCAAGGGTTATGTTTTCTATAAGCCTCAAAACCTTAAGTCTATCTTCCACTGATATGCCTTCAATGCCACGGAAGTATTTTTCTACATATTTTCCTATTTTAGGGTCTTTTAAGTCTTTTTCTGAAGGTGCTGTAACCATAAGTCCTCCTGCAATATCTTCGGCTAATCTTGCTATTTCATAAGGAAACCTGGTTATATTTTGTTTGCAGACATTTGCCAGTAATAAATCTATTATATAATTTCCTGACTCTGTCTTGCTTCCTTCTGCTGAACATGCTATTCCGCAACTGTACAACGTTTCATTCAAATGAGTCATTTCAATTAATTTATCTTTAATGTGAGATGCTTTCTGTACACCGTTATATTCTGCAGCCAATGCAGCAGCACCTATAAGCACATCTCCAACACCAACCTTGCATCCGCCATAGCTTTGCCTGTGGTATCCAGCAAACCTTTCCACAATCATGCCGGCAAATTCTGTTTCACCATTTAAAAATATTCTGTCATTTGGTACAAAGACATCATCAAATACCAGCAGCCCTTCCATTCCACCAAACTGACTGTTACCCACATCCAGTTTTGAACCTTCCAGTTTCCTTGTATCGCATGACTGCCTTCCTACAATTATTAAAACACCTTCTGCATCAACAGGAATAGAAAAGGAAATTGCATAATCCTTATCATCAGGTCCCATTGCTATTGTCGGCATTACCAGGATCTCGTGAGAATTGCATATTCCTGTTTGATGAGCCTTGGCACCCCTTACTACTACTCCATTCTCTCTTCTTTCAACCACACGAAGATATAAATCAGGATCTTCCTGACTGCTTGGTGACAACGATCTATCCCCCTTAGGGTCCGTCATGGCTCCGTCAACAGTCAAGTCGTTTTCCTGAACATACTTTAAATACTTCTGAAAATTATCAAAATACTTAGTGCCATACTTCTTGTCAGTTTCATATGCAGTGCTGTATACTGCGTTAAATGCATCCATTCCCACACATCTTTGGAAGCATGAAGCAGTCTTTTGACCCAGAAGCCTTTGCATTTTTACTTTTTTTACTAAATCTTCCGTGCTTTGATGAATATGAGTAAAGCGGTTTATTTTTCCCCCTGTTATTGATGACGTTGCCGTCATTAAATCCTCATATTCAGGCATCTGAGCCAAATCATACGTTGCTTTTACAGAATTTAACGAAGGCCGAAGGATAGGGTTATCAATGGAATTTTCCACTTTTTCACCAAACATGTATATCTGCATATTCATTTTTCTGATGCTTTCTATATACTGTTCTCCAGTCATTAAAGTCATATTATACATCCTTTCTACATTTTGTAATTATATAAAAGCAATATTCATGCCAAAACATAAAAAAATATATAGCTCGAGTTTTGTTGAAATTCAGCTATATATTAAATAAAAAAATATTTTTATTATAAGTTTAAAATTGGCTAGTTGTATTATTGCAACAGTGTTTGTTTAAATTTATCATTTGTATCCTTTCTCAATGTATTATTCTGTTGCAAGTTCGCAACAATGTTGTATACTTGCAACAGAATTTACATTTCACCTATAATTCTGTAATAATTATAAAATCTTATTTCTAATATCTATATAATAATTAATCAATTATATTTTAAACATATTTTTTCCTCTTCCTTACAAATGTTGAAGGATCAATTCCAAGTTCTTTAGCTGCATCTCGTACATTTCCATGTTTTTCGTATGCTTTAGAAATCAAATCCTTTTCAACCTTCCCAACAGCATCTGAAAGCTTTGAAATATTATCTGATGAATCTATTTCATCCATACGCATGTATTCTCTTATATTACTCGGAAGATTGCAGCTGTTTATTGTTGACTCTATTGAAGTTACCACTAACATTTCTATTAAATTACGAAGCTCTCTGATATTGCCCGGCCAATTATATTCATAGAGATATTTCAGCACTTCATTTGAAATCGTTTTTTTTATGCCGTATTTTTCATTATAAACTTTTAAGAAATATTCCGCTAACGGTATTATACTGCTTCCTCTGTCTCTTAGAGGTGGTATATTAAGCGGGACTACGTTTAAGCGATAAAATAAATCCTTACGGAACAGCCCTTTTTCTACCATCTTATTTAGGTCTTTGTTTGTTGATGCAATTATCCTTACATCAACTTTTATTGTTTTATTGCTGCCAACTCTTTCAAATTTTCCATCCTGAAGCACTCTTAACAACTTTACCTGCATTCCTAACGGCAGTTCCCCTATTTCGTCCAGCAACAAGGTTCCATTGTTTGCCGCTTCAAAAATTCCAATCTTACCGCCTTTTAGCGCTCCTGTAAAAGATCCTTCAGTATAACCGAAAAATTCTGATTCTATCAGGTTTTCAGGTACAGCGCCACAGTTTATTTTAATAAACGGCTTATCTTTCCGGGCACTGTTATTGTAAATATACTTAGCAAGAACTTCCTTGCCGGTACCGGTTTCCCCGGTTATTAAAATTGTTGTATCCACTCTTGCTACCCTTTTGGCCAGCAAAAGTAAATTAAGCATTTTTTCATCTTCAGCAACTATATAATCATCACTTGCTATCTGCAGTTTAAGTTCTTCAATAATACCTTTATATTTAATATTTTCATCATTTCTTTTCCTGTCCTTATCCTGCAGCTTTTTTAATTCGGTAATATCCCTCACATTAGTTACAATCATTTTGATTTCACCATTTTCATCAAAAAAAGGTGTGCTGGTTACTAAGGCGCTTTTCCCTGTATTAAATGTTTGGTAAAGTGTTAAAGGTTTTTTGTTCTTTAATACAAAAAATGATGTAGCTTCTGACATTACACCTCTGCTGACAAATTCAGCCATATTACGTCCAATAAGTTCTTCTCTTTTTAGGCCTGTTATTCTTTCATAGCTTTTATTTACCAATATAGTATCTGCACTGCTATTCGTCACATAAATCCCGTCAAATGATGTTTCTATTATCTTTTCAAGTATTTTAACATAACTTTCATCTTCAATTGGACTTTTCACTTTACTGCATTCCTTTCTATAAATAATAGATTATTGAATTGGTAAATCGATGCCATCTATAAATATATGAAATTCTTTCTATAATTGATAGCCCTATCTCTTGAATATTTAACAACCTAATAAAATAATATAACTGTGATTTATTCAATTCGTTTTTCAAAACAACAAATCCATTACCTGTCTTATATTGTTGACGGGGATTAGTTTCATATTCGTGAATTCTTTTGAAATATTTTCATTTGACTCTGCTATAACTGCTTTTTCAAATCCCATCTTGTGAGCTTCAATAAGTCTTTTTTCAATTGAATTGACTCCTCTGACTTCTCCAGTAAGCCCTACTTCACCTATTAATATAGTCTTATAGTCCACAGGAATTTCTTTAAAACTTGAAGTTAAAGCACATAAAATAGCTAGATCCGCTGCAGGCTCCTTAAGCTGCAAACCTCCTGTAACATTTATAAATGTATCTGAACTTTGAATTGCAAGCCCCACCTTTTTTTCTAAAACAGCAATGAGCATAGCAGCCCTGTTTTTATCGATTCCGTTGGTAACTCTGTTGGCAAATCCTCCTGGAGAATATGTAACTAATGCCTGTATTTCTATAAGTACCGGCCTCGTTCCTTCCATTGCTGCGGTTACAACTGTTCCATACGCATCTTTGGGCCTTCCTTTTAAAAATACTTCCGAAGGGTTCTCCACCTCTATCAGTCCTTTTTCTCTCATTTCAAAAATCCCTATTTCATTTGTGGAACCGAAACGATTTTTAACCGCCCTAAGTATACGGTATGAAAAATGCCTTTCTCCTTCGAAATACAATACGGTGTCAACCATGTGCTCCAATACCCTTGGACCTGCAATAGCACCTGATTTTGTAACATGTCCCACAATAAAAGAAGCCATATTTCTGACTTTGGTCATACGCATTACTATGGATGTAACATCTCTTACCTGGCTCACGCTTCCCGGAGCAGATACTACTTCCGGAGAATAGATGGTTTGTATTGAATCAAGAATCAAAAGATCAGGTTCCTCATTTTCCACAAATTCTTTTATAACATCAATATTGGTTTCCGAAAGTACATACAAATCTCCATCCGTAATTCCCAGACGGTCTGCTCTTATTTTTATCTGTTCTCCCGACTCTTCTCCTGATATATATAGAACCTTCAATCCCTGTTTTGAAATATAACCTGCAACTTGCAGCAGCAATGTTGATTTTCCAATACCCGGATCTCCACCTACAAGCACAAGAGAGCTTTTGATAATTCCTCCGCCAAGGACCCTGTCCATTTCTCTGCTGCCTGTAGAATATCTTTCTCTTTTGGATGAAGAGGTTATATTTTGAATTTTTTCTATTTTGCCTTTACTTATGCCTCTTTGGCTTTTAAGGCCGCCTTCCTTGGATTCCATCTCCTCGGCAAATGTATTCCACATGCCGCAGGACGGACATTTGCCAAGCCATTTGGCAGTTTCATAACCACATTCCTGACAAACAAATTTCGTTTTTAACTTTGCCATATTTCACCCGCTCTCAATTATTAATAATATATCAACGCCTGATTTATGTCAATATATGAGATATTTCGCCTATGCTCGGAATTTCCGAATTATATGAATTCTCCGCAGAGCCGTTTCAAAAATAAATGCTGCCGTTTTTGATGATTTTTCCTCTATATGTTTAGTATTTATAAACTTTGAATATACGTATCCGGTTCATCAGAAATATTTATTTCATTTTTTACAATTTCATTATTGACATTACAATTAAACGTGTGTATAATGAATTTCTAGTTTACAGTTTAATAGTTTTAAACTATATGTTTAATAATATAAACAAAAGCAGAGGTATTTTATGAATATCGGTGGAAATTTGAAACGGCTGAGAATTGCCAATTCTCTTACCCAGCAGGAGCTGGCTGACAGGTGCGAACTGACAAAGGGATATATCTCACAATTGGAGAGAGACTTAACATCTCCTTCTATAGCTACACTCACAGATATACTTGAATGCCTGGGCACTGATTTAGGAAGCTTCTTCAATGAAGCTGTGGACAGCAAGATTGTTTTTAAGGAAGAGGACGTTTTTGTCAAAGAGTCAGAAGAGGATAATTATAAAATTAACTGGATTATTCCAAACGCACAAAAAAATAAAATGGAACCTATTTTAGTAGAACTTGGCAGCAACAGCAAAATGAAAACAGATGAACCTCACGAAGGAGAGGAATTCGGTTATGTCCTAAACGGAACCATAATGCTTCACTACGGCAACAAGGCCTACAAGGTTAAAAAGGGAGAATCATTTTATATTAAAGCCAATAAAGATCATTTTATCGAAAATACGAGTAAAAACCCAGCGCGTGTAATATGGGTATGCGCTCCACCGAATTTTTAAACAGGAGCAGAAAATGAGCAATGCAATTATAGAATTAAATAACATTACCAAAAAATTTGATGGTGAAACGGTTCTTGACAATATTACACTATCCGTAATGAAAAATGAATTTGTTACTTTATTAGGTCCCAGCGGATGCGGAAAAACAACAACCCTTAGGATAATAGGGGGATTTGAAACTCCGGATGAAGGCAAAATATATTTTGATGGAAATCTGATCAATGAAGTGCCTCCTTTCAAGAGACAGCTCAATACCGTATTCCAGAAATATGCTTTGTTCCCTCACATGAATGTATTTGAAAACATAGCTTTCGGACTTAGAATTAAAAAGATGGACGAACAACTAATAAACAGCAAAGTTGAAAAAATTCTTGAACTGTTTAACCTTAAAAATTTCGGAAAAAGAAGAATTGATCAATTAAGCGGCGGTCAGCAGCAGCGCATAGCAATAGCAAGAGCATTAGTAAACGAACCAAAAGTGCTTTTGCTTGATGAACCTTTGGGTGCCCTTGACTTAAAACTAAGAAAAGAAATGCAGCATGAGCTTAAGGCAATGCAAAAACAATTAGGAATAACATTCATATATGTTACCCACGACCAGGAGGAAGCCCTTACCATGTCTGATACCATAGTGGTTATGAATGAAGGAATAATCCAGCAAATGGGCCCGCCTATGGACATTTACAACGAACCTAAAAACGCATTTGTTGCAGACTTCATAGGAGAAAGCAATATTTTGGACGGCATTATGCACAAAGATTACCTGGTTGAGTTTTTAGGAAAGAAATTTGAATGTCTCGATTACGGTTTTGGTAAAGGCGAAAAAGTAGACGTTGTAATACGGCCTGAAGATTTGGAGCTTAAGCCTGCAGGAAAGAGCAAACTTGAAGGTAAGGTAAAATCAGTAATATTCAAAGGTGTTCATTATGAAATGCAAATTGTAGTAAACGGTTACGAATTCTTAGTTCAGTCAACGGACATGGCGACTGTAGGTACAACGGTCGGGCTGACTCTTACTCCTGATGATATTCATATTATGAAAAAGGAGGTCATTCTTTGAAAAACAAAACAAAATACTTTGCATACCCATACTTAATATGGATGGTAATTTTTATTGTTTTTCCTTGTCTTCTTGTAGTTTTATACAGTATTACAACAAAGGACTCAAACGGGCTTACTACAATACATTTTACCTTAGAAAGCTTTAAAAAATTTTTTGACCCTCTATATATGAATATACTGTGGGATTCCATATTCCTTGCAGCATTGTCGACGGCAATATGCCTGTTTTTAGGTTATCCGGCAGCATTTATAATATCTAAGGCAAACATATCAATAAGAAGCACGATCTTATTTCTATGTATTTTACCTATGTGGATGAATATGCTTCTTCGTACCTACGCCTGGATGACAATACTGGGCAACAATGGAATAATAAATAATATTTTAAGCTTTTTTGGTCTTCCCAGACTTAATCTCCTGTATACGAGAGGAGCTACAATAATGGGCATGGTCTACAATTTCCTGCCTTTCATGATACTGCCTATCTATACAGCACTAAGCAAAATGGATACCGGTATATTGGAAGCCGCTGATGATTTGGGAGCAAATAAATTAATTGAATTCAAAAAAATAATATTACCTCTCAGCATGCCCGGAGTTATTTCAGGAATTGTCATGGTATTTATGCCTGCTGTAAGTACATTTATTATACCGCAGCTTTTAGGCGGAAACAAAAGCATGATGATTGGAAATTTAATAGAAAAACTGTTTATATTGAACGGTGACTGGAATTTCGGCTCAGCAATTTCAATAATTATGATGGTAATTATTTTAATATCAATGGCCATAATGAACAAATTCGATGTTGATAAAGAAGGAGGAGCAAGGCTGTGGTAAAAAAACACTTATCCCGAATCTATATGGGGATTATATTTATATTTCTTTATGCACCTATAATTGTACTTGCAGTCTTTTCTTTCAATGAATCCAAATCAAGAGGTAACTGGACGGGATTTTCATTTAAGTGGTATTTGGAGCTGTTCAGAGACAACGATATACGATCCGCCTTTTACTACACAATTTTAATTGCCATAACTTCAGCCATCATTTCAACCATATTGGGAACTTTAGCGGCAATTGGAATAAACGGCATGAAAGGCAAAAAAAAGTCAATAGCTCTTAATATAAATTATCTGCCTGTTGTAAATCCGGATATAGTAACGGGCATTTCACTAATGATATTATATATATCCTTTGGCATAAGTTTTGGATTTAAGACAATATTAATTTCTCACATAGTGTTCAATACACCGTATGTAATATTGTCAGTACTCCCGAAGCTAAAGCAGCTTGATGTGAACATGACTGAGGCCGCAATGGATCTGGGAGCTACACCCACATATGCCCTCAGAAAGGTAATAATCCCTGAAATCAAGCCTGGAATTATAACGGGATTTTTGATGGCATTCACATTGTCCATAGATGATTTTATAATCAGCTACTTTACAAAAGGAGAAGGTGTCACAAACCTTTCAATTGTTATTTATTCAATGGCAAGAAGAGGGGTTCGCCCTACTATCAACGCACTGTCTACAATTTTGCTTATAGTTGTGCTGTTGTTAATGCTATTGACAAACAAAAGATCAAACGCAATTGAAAAATCAAAAAAATCAGGTAAAAGCAATCTGGTAATATGT
>DHER01000120.1 GCA_002399975.1 Firmicutes bacterium UBA4845
TTATTACACGGCTTTTGTGACAGTGCGGACTGTCTCCGCTTTTTTGGGATTATCCTCAATGTTCAAAATATTAAGTTTTCGTAACAACAGAGCAAAACACAAAAAAATACTTGATTTATGATGTCCCATGGTATATCATAAATAAGCTTGCCAAAAGCGATGATGCAAAAGGTTGCTGAAATTACGCATAATCCAGGGAATTTTTGCAGAGTAGGTTCTGTTATGAAACAGGGCGACCGGTATTGCAATTTTTTAATAATATGAAACACACGGATGGGTGTATCGAGCAATTCCGAGTTGTATGTATGGCATACGAAAAAGGAGGTAAAAAATGGCAAACGCACAGAAAATAAGAATTAGGTTAAAGGCTTATGATCATCAACTGATAGATCAGTCTGCTCAAAAAATCGTGGAAACAGCTAAAAATACCGGTGCAAATGTGGCCGGACCAGTTCCGCTGCCTACAGAAAAACAGGTTGTGACAATACTTAGGGCAGTTCACAAGTACAAAGATTCAAGAGAACAGTTTGAGCAGAGAACTCACAAAAGATTGATAGACATAACCAATCCTACTCCAAAAACTGTAGATTCGCTGATGAAGCTGAATTTACCGGCTGGTGTAGACATTGAAATTAAATTATAAAAGCAAGTGGAGAAAAATATATTATGCACTCTGCTTAGAATGATTGCCGAAAGGTAATCCGCTGTAAGAAATTAGGAGGTGTAAAGATGAAAGCAATTCTTGGCAAAAAGGTCGGCATGACTCAGGTGTTTACAGAACAAGGCAATGTTGTTCCGGTAACGGTTATTGAATCAGGCAACATCGTTGTAGTTCAAAAGAAAACTGTTGAAAAAGACGGTTACGATGCAATTCAAGTTGGTTTTGGACATATTAAATTAAAAAATGTAGTTAAACCCATAAAAGGTCATTTTGATAAATCAGAGATGGAACCAAAACGATTTTTGAGAGAATTTAAAGTGTCTAATGTAGATGACTACGAAATTGGCCAGAAGATAAATGTCGATATTTTTCAACCGGGAGATAAAGTTGATGTTTCGGGGATTTCTAAAGGTAAGGGATTCCAGGGATCAATTAAGAGGCATGGACACCATACAGGTGATATGAGCCATGGTTCAAAATTCCATAGATTAAGAGGTTCCTTAGGAGCATCTGCCGGTGTGGGAAGAGTAGTAAAAGGAACAAAGGCTCACGGGCACATGGGGCATGAAAAGGTAACAGTACTGAACCTTGAGGTTGTTAAGGTTGATGCTGACAAAAACGCTATACTTTTAAAAGGTGCAGTGCCCGGTCCGAAAAAAGGACTGGTAAGGGTCAGAGAAGCAGTTAAAGAATCTAATTGATAATTGCGGAAAGGAGGATTAAAGATGCCAAAAGTATCTCTTTATGATATAACAGGCAGCCAGGTGGGCGACGTGGAGTTAAGCGATGCCGTATTTGGTGCAGAAGTAAACAATCATGTAATGTATGAAGCTGTAAAGAATTATTTGGCTAATCAAAGGCAAGGAACTCAATCGGCAAAAACAAAAGCTGACGTACGAGGCGGCGGAAGAAAACCATGGAGGCAAAAGGGAACCGGTCGTGCAAGACAAGGAAGTATCAGATCGCCTCAGTGGAAAGGCGGCGGAGTCGTGTTTGCTCCGAAGCCGAGAGACTATAGCTACTCAATTCCTAAAAAGGTTAAGAGATTAGCTCTTAAATCAGCGTTAAGCTCAAAGGTACGGGATCAGGAAATAATTGTTGTAGACAAATTATCCCTTGATCAGCCGAAGACAAAAGAACTGATTAAGGTATTGAAGGCTCTTAATTCAGGTAAAAAAACATTGATAGTTATTCCTGAAAGGGATGAAGCTGTGATTAGAGCTGCAGCTAACATTCCTGGAATTAAGACTGTATATGTTAACACAATCAATGTTTATGATATTTTAAACTGTGATTCTTTCTTAATTACAAAAGATGCAGTTAATAAAGTGGAGGAGGTGTACGCATAATGCGTGATCCACACGATATTATCAAAAGGCCAATAGTAACTGAAAATAGTATGGAGGCTATGGCTGATAAGAAATACACTTTTGTTGTTGACAAAAGGTCTAATAAAACAGAAGTTAAAAATGCGGTAGAAAAAGTATTTGGAGTTAAAGTAGCAAGTGTGAACACAATGAACATGCGGGGCAAGAAAAAAAGAATGGGCGCAAATGTTGGGAAAAGAGCTGACTGGAAAAAAGCCATTGTTACTTTAACTGAAGACAGCAAAACAATAGAATTCTTCGAAGGAATTTAAGATGTCCTAACCCAATTTTTTCGACCAGAGGGAGAAAAAATGATGGAGGTCATTCACAACGAATTCCCAATTTGTGCGACGTAAGGAGCAGAAAAATTGGTGAATGAGACTGTGAGATGTACGATTAAGAAATTGACATCAGCGAAAATTCCATTGCAGGATAATTAGATTTAAAATCAGAAAAAGGAGGAAAATCATGGGTATCAGAAAATACAGACCAACCTCTCCGGCTCTGAGGCAAATGAACGTTTCAACATTTGAAGAAATAACAACTAATGAACCGGAGAAGTCTCTTTTAACTCCGTTAAAAAGCAAAGCCGGCAGAAATTCATACGGCAGAATAACTGTTCGTCATAAGGGCGGCGGAGAAAAGAGAAAATATAGGATTATTGATTTTAAAAGAAATAAAGACGGAATACCCGGAAAAGTTGCAACAATTGAATACGATCCAAACAGAAGCGCAAATATAGCACTTATCAATTATGTTGACGGAGAAAAAAGATACATTATAGCTCCTTATAAATTAAAAGTTGGGGATACAATTGTTTCAGGACCGGATGCAGATATAAAAATAGGAAACTCTATTCCGGTAAAAAACATTCCTACAGGTACGTTAATTCACAACATAGAATTAAAACCCGGCAAAGGAGCACAGATAGTACGATCGGCAGGCAATGCTGCACAGCTTATGGCCAAGGAAGGCAAATATGCGCAGGTAAGGCTTCCAAGCGGCGAGGTAAGAATGATTGGTATGGACTGCAGGGCTACAATTGGTCAGGTAGGAAATATTGATCACGAAAATATATCATTAGGCAAGGCCGGAAGGAAAAGACATATGGGAATCAGGCCTACAGTAAGAGGCAGCGTTATGAATCCTAACGATCATCCTCATGGTGGTGGCGAAGGTAAAGCTCCTATAGGAATGCCGAGTCCTGTTACGCCTTGGGGTAAACCGACACTAGGCTTAAAAACGCGTAAGAGAAACAAAAAATCAAATAGTATGATTATAAAGAGAAAAAATGATTAATAGTTATGTTGAAATGGATGAAAGGATGAAGGGAGGAAATAGTGAATGGGTAGATCATTAAAAAAAGGGCCTTATTGTGAACCTAGCCTTATGAAGAAAATAGTAGAAATGAACGAATCCAATAATAAAAAAGTGATAAAAACTTGGTCGAGAAGATCAACAATATTTCCTGAAATGGTAGGCCATACATTGGCTATACATGATGGCAGAAAGCACGTTCCTGTATATATAACCGAAGATATGGTTGGTCACAAATTAGGTGAATTTGCTCCTACAAGAACTTACAGAGGACATAATAGGACGGATAAAACTTCAAATGTTAAATGAGAAGGGAGAAGTTTAGATGGAAGTTAGAGCAGTTGCTAAATATATAAGAGTGTCACCCAGAAAAATGAAGTTTGTGTGTGATATGGTAAGAGGCAAGCAAGTTGACGAAGCTTTAGCAATCTTAAAATTTTATCCCAGCAAAGGATCTAAAATTTTAGAAAAGGTGGTTGAATCAGCTACGGCTAATGCAGAAAACAACTTTGATCTTGATAGAGATAAATTATATGTTTCCGAAGTTTATGCCAATCAGGGGCCGACTCTTAAAAGGTGGAGACCAAGAGCAAAAGGCAGCGCATATAAGATACTGAAAAGAAGCAGTCACATTGGTGCGGTACTAAAAGAGAGAGAACAGTAAAGGAGGTAAAAAATGGGCCAAAAGGTAAATCCCCATGGACTTAGAGTTGGTATAATAAATGATTGGGACTCTAAATGGTATGCTGACAAAAAAAGTTTCGGTGAAAATTTAACTGAAGATTATAGAATTCGTGAATTTATAATAAAAAGCATGAGTCAGGCAGGAATAGCAAAAATAGAAATCGAAAGATTTGCCAGCAGAATTAAAGTAAGTATATTCACGGCAAAGCCAGGTATGATAATCGGAAAGGGCGGTTCCGGTGTGGACAGCCTGAAAAAAAGCATCGAAAAAATGACTGGCAAGACCGTTATAGTAAACGTTGAAGAAATTAAAGTACCGGAGTTAAATGCTCAGTTAGTTGCTGAAAATATAGCTAGTCAGATTGAAAAACGTATATCTTTTAGAAGAGCTATGAAACAGGCAATGCAAAGAACGATGAAATTAGGTGCAAAGGGTATTAAGACATCTGTATCTGGAAGACTTAACGGAGCGGATATGGCTAGGACTGAAGGGTATTCGGATGGTAAAACACCTCTTCAAACCTTAAGATCTGATATAAGTTATGGACTTGCAGAGGCAAATACAACATTCGGTAAAGTAGGTGTCAAAGTTTGGATTTGCAGAGGAGAAATCCTTAAAAAGAAAGGTTCATTGTTGTCTGATAATCAAGAGCCTGTTAAAGCGTTAGGCGATAATAGGGACAGAAGGAAAAGAAGAAGGGCAAATAATAACCATAAGAGAGAAAGAAGACAATAAGCCCAAGGAAGGAGGAAACAATTATGTTAATGCCTAAAAGAGTAAAACACCGTAAGCAGCAGAGAGGGAGAATGACAGGGGTTGCAACAAGAGGCAACAAGGTTACTTATGGTGAATACGGGCTTCAAGCTTTAGAGCCGGCTTGGATAACATCAAACCAAATAGAAGCTGCCAGAAGAGCAATGACCAGATCTGTTAAGAGAGGCGGACAAATTTGGATTAAAATATTCCCGGACAAACCGGTAACGAAAAAACCTGCTGAAACTCGTATGGGTAAAGGAAAAGGAGCACCTGAATATTGGGTTGCAGTTGTTAAACCGGGCAGAGTGTTATTTGAGATGTCAGGAGTTTCTGAAGAAGTGGCCAGAGAAGCAATGAGACTTGCCATGCATAAATTGCCTATCAAATGCAAATTTGTTACAAAGGATCAGGCATTAGAAAGGGATGGTGGAGCAGATGAAAGCTAATGAATTAAGAAATAAATCTGTTGAAGAGCTTAATAAATCGGTATCTGACATGAAAACGGAACTTTTCAATTTAAGATTTCAACTTGCAACTGGAGAGCTTGACAATCCGATGAGGATCAAAAAAGTCAGGAAAGATATTGCTCGTGTTAAGACAGTTTTGCGTGAACGGGAATTGAATATAAATGTTCAGTAATAGAAAGTAATAAGAAAGGAGGGCCTTACTTTGGAAAGAGGCAACAGAAAAGTAAGAATCGGAAAAGTAGTCAGTGATAAAATGGATAAGACGATAGTAGTTGCTACTGAAAGGCTTGTAGCACATCCTCTCTATAAAAAGCAAATTAAACAGACTAAAAAATATAAGGCACATGATGAAGAAAATAAGTGCAGAATCGGAGATACGGTCAAAATAATGGAAACAAGGCCATTATCTAAGGAAAAGCGCTGGAGAGTTGTTGAAATACTTGAGGAAGCTAAATAGGTCCTAAGACATGAAGGGAGGTAGAAGTCATGATACAAACAGAGTCAATGCTGAAGGTCGCAGACAATTCTGGAGCTAAAGAAGTTCTTGTAATAAAAGTAATGGGCGGTTCGGTCAGAAAATATGGCAATGTTGGTGATATGGTTGTATGTACGGTTAAATCCGCAACACCCGGAGGAGTTGTTAAGAAAGGTGATGTGGTTAAAGCTGTAATTGTGAGAACTAAAAGCGGCATAAGAAGAAAAGACGGAACTTATATAAGATTTGACGAAAATGCGGCTGTTATTATCAGAGATGACAGGACACCTGTTGGAACTCGTATATTCGGACCTGTAACAAGAGAATTAAGAGACGGAAAGTTCATGAAAATAATCTCGTTAGCACCGGAAGTAATTTAAGGAGGTGTATAAAGATGCACATAAAAAAAGGCGATAAAGTTGTAGTTATATCAGGCAGTGACAAGGGTAAGATAGGGAAAGTACTTACCGGTATTCCAAAGCAAGACAAAGTAATCGTAGAAAATGTAAATATGGTTACAAAACATCAAAAAGCAACAAATGATGTGCAGCAGGCCGGTATATTGCATCAGGAAGCTGCTATTAACGCCTCAAATGTCATGCTGTATTGCGATAAATGTAAATCAGGCGTCAGAACTGGAATCAAAATAGAGAATGGAAAAAAGATAAGAGAATGCAAAAAATGTGGTTCTGCCTTATGATAACATGTGAAGGGAGGTATGAGTTATGGCCAGATTAAAAACGGCTTATAATGAACAGATAGTGCCGGCGCTGATGGAAAAATTCCAGTACAAAAGCGTTATGCAGGCACCTAAAATAGAAAAAATAGTAATTAATATGGGCGTTGGAGAAGCAAAGGAAAATCAAAAATTTCTGGACAACGCAGTTGCTGAATTAACAATTATCTCAGGCCAAAGGCCTGTTGTTACAAAAGCACGCAAATCAATCTCCAACTTTAAAATCAGAGAAGGAATGGCTGTGGGATGCAAGGTTACTTTAAGAGGAAACCGCATGTACGAATTTTTAGATAAGCTTGTAAACATTGCATTGCCAAGAGTCAGAGATTTCAGAGGTGTTTCGAAAACATCATTTGATGGTAGAGGAAACTATGCCTTAGGCATTAAGGAACAGTTGATTTTTCCGGAAATTGACTACGATAAAATCGATAAAATAAGAGGTATGGATATAATAATAACAACAACGGCTAATACCGATGAAGAAGCCCGAGAGCTTTTGAAATTATTGGGAATGCCTTTTAGTAAGTAAGGAGGGAGCGAAAAGTGGCAAAGACTTCTCTAAAAATTAAACAAAAGAGAAAACAGAAATTCTCAACAAGAGAATATTCAAGATGCAAAATTTGTGGAAGGCCTCATGCTTATTTAAGGAAATACGGCATATGTCGTATATGCTTTAGGGAATTAGCTTACAAAGGTCAAATCCCTGGCGTTAGAAAAGCAAGCTGGTAAAATTTTATAAAATGGAAGGAGGTTGCTTACATGGTAATGACAGATCCTATCGCAGATATGTTAACAAGAATAAGAAATGCTAATCATTCAAAACATGAATTTGTTGATATACCGGCTTCTAACATAAAAAAGGAAATAGCTAACATATTGCTGGAAGAAGGATATATTAAGGGTTTTGATATTATAGACGACGGTAAACAAGGTATTATAAGAATTGAGCTTAAATATCAGCCAAACAAAGGAAGAGTTATAACAGGTATTAAGAGAATATCAAAACCTGGGCTCAGGGTTTATGTAGGGAAGGATGAAACTCCGAAGGTTTTAGGCGGCTTGGGCATAGCTATACTTTCAACTTCACAAGGAATTGTAACAGACAAAAAAGCAAGGAAAAAAGGTATCGGCGGAGAAGTAATCTGCTATGTATGGTGATAATAAGGAATAGGAGGTGTCGAGATGTCAAGAATAGGTTTCAAACCTGTAAATATACCGGCTAACGTTGAAGTGTCAATTGATAAAAATAACTATGCGGTTGTTAAAGGGCCAAAAGGGCAAATTGAACAACGGCTTCCAAAAGCAATGAAAATTGCAGTTGCGGATTCAGTAGTCAATGTTTCAAGACCGAATGATGAGAAAGAAAATAGATCACTTCACGGGCTTACAAGGACACTTATAAACAATATGATTGTGGGAGTTACGGAAGGGTTCGAAAAATCCCTTGAAATAGTTGGCGTTGGATACAGAGCGCAAAAACAAGGAAATAAATTAGTATTGAACTTAGGATTTTCACACCCTGTGGAATTAGAAGATCCAAAAGGAATTGAAACAGCAGTTGACGGTTCAAATAAAATTATAGTTAAAGGCATAGATAAACAGCAGGTAGGAAATTACACGGCTGTAATCAGAGACTGGAGAAGACCTGAACCATATAAAGGCAAGGGAATCAAGTACTCTGATGAAATTGTAAGGCGTAAAGCAGGCAAGACCGGCAAATAGTAATTGTAAGTTAAAGTAATTTGAAGAAGGGAGTGAGTATTAGTGCTTAAAAAAGTCGATAAAAATAAAAAAAGACAAAGCAGACACTTTAGAATAAGAAATAAAATCACGGGTACTTCTGAAAGGCCGAGATTAAATATATATAAAAGTTCTAAGCACATATATGCTCAAGTAATTGACGATGCTACTGGAACAACTCTTGCGTCTTGCTCCACATTGGATGAGGACTTAAGAGGGCAGATTGCTGGACTCACTAAGACAGATGCGGCTAAACTGGTAGGCAAGGCAGTAGGAGAAAGAGCAAAGAATAAAGGTATAAATAGCGTAGTCTTTGACAGAGGCGGATATTTATATCACGGAAGAATAAAATTACTTGCAGACGGAGCAAGAGAAAGCGGACTTGAATTTTAGAAGGAGGTTAGTAATGGAGCAACGTGGACGTATAGATGCAAGCCAATTGGATGTTAAAGAAAAAGTTATAAGCATCAACCGTGTTACTAAAGTTGTTAAAGGCGGAAGAAACTTCAGGTTCAGCGTTTTGGTTGTTGTGGGTGACGAAAATGGGCATGTAGGAATAGGAATGGCTAAGGCTATCGAAATTCCCGATGCAATAAAAAAAGCCATCCAGGATGCTAAAAAGAACATGATTGAAGTTCCACTGAATGATACAACGGTGACGCATGAAATAATCGGCAGATTTGGTGCAGGCAGAGTCCTTATAAAACCGGCAAAAGAAGGTACAGGAATTATTGCCGGAGGTCCAGTCCGTGCAATAATGGAACTTGCAGGGATCAAGGACATAAGAACGAAATCACTGGGGTCACCTAATCCCAGGAATGTAGTAAATGCAACAATTGAAGCCTTAAAACTTCTGAAAAAACCTGAGGATGTGGCAAGAGTCAGAGGCAAATCCGTAGAAGAGATAATATAGGTTATGAGGTGAAAATTATGGCAAAGATAAAAATAAAGCAAATCAGAAGTATAAATTCTAAAACACCTAACCAAATAAGAAATATGAAAGCTTTAGGCCTGAAGAAAATAGGCCACGTGGTTGAAAAGGAAGATACACCTCAAATAAGAGGAATGATAAAAAAAGTGGAATATATGGTAAAGGTTATTGAATAAAAAACTAAGGAGGTGTTAAAATGAAACTTCATGAATTAAAACCTAATCCCGGCAGTTCAAGAAATAGAAAGAGGTTAGGAAGAGGTACGGCCACGGGACAAGGAAAGACAGCAGGCAGAGGAATGAATGGTCAAAAATCTCGTTCCGGCGGAGGAACCAGACCAGGATTTGAAGGTGGACAGATGCCTCTTTACAGGAGACTTCCAAAGAGAGGATTTACAAATATTTTTGGAACCGAATTTGCTGAGATTAATGTTGAGTTATTAAATAGATTTGAAGAAGGAGCAGAGATTACTCCTGAACTTCTTAAATCAGAAGGCATATTGAAAAAACAGCTTGATGGCGTTAAAATTCTAGGCAACGGTGACCTTACAAAAAAGCTTACGGTTAAAGCTCATAAATTCAGCAAGACGGCGATAGAAAAAATAGAGGCTGCCGGCGGAAAAGCCGAGGTGATTTAATTGTTTGAAACTTTAAGAAATGCATGGAAAATACCTGATTTAAGAAAAAGAATGATATTTACGCTTTTAATGTTTTTAGTATATAGGCTTGGAGCGGTAATTCCTGTTCCTGGTATTGACAGGTCTGTTATTCAGCAGATGTTTTCAGGATCAGCCGGAGGTCTTTTGGATTTCTTTGATATGATGTCAGGTGGAGCTTTCAAGGATTTTACAATATTTGCGTTAAACATATATCCATACATTACATCTTCAATAATTCTTCAGTTATTGACAATAGCTATTCCAAAATTAGAAGAAGTATTTAAAAGAGAAGATGGAAAGAAAAAAATGGCTCAATGGACCAGATATGTAACAATAATACTGGCATTGATTCAAGCTACAGCATACAGTGTAGGCTTTTTTAACCGAGCAATTATAGACAGGAGCTTTTTGTCCATACTTTCAGTTATAATTGTGCTCACGGCAGGAACGGCATTCCTTATGTGGCTTGGTGAACTGATAACGGAAAAAGGCATTGGAAATGGAATTTCACTTATTATTATGGTAGGTATAATATCACGATACCCTTCAGATTTTGGAACAATGATTTATCAAGTACAGAATGGAGCGGTAAACATATTGGAAATTTTGATATTCCTGATGTTTGCTCTTATAATAATAGTTGGAGTTATAGCTATACAGCAGGGTGAAAGAAGAATACCTGTTCAGTATGCTAAAAGAGTTGTAGGTAGAAAAATGTACGGAGGACAAAGTACACACATACCAATGAAAGTGTTAATGGCAGGGGTTATGCCTGTAATATTCGCTTCAACACTTTTGGCAATACCTCAGACACTGGCGTTCTTTTTCCCGAAAATAGCACCTGGAGTACAGAAGTATTTTTCTACAGTACAAAGCCCGGGAGTATATATTTACACAATTTTAAATATTTTGTTAATTATATTTTTTACGTATTTCTATACGGCGGTGCAGTTCAATCCATATGAATATTCAGGTACCCTTAAGGAAAACGGAGGATTTATACCGGGCATTAGGCCAGGTAAACCAACAGCGGAATATTTAAACAGGGTTTTAAACAGAATTACAATAGCAGGAGCTATAGCACTTGCGGTAATTGCGACGATACCTACTTTAGTATTGTCATTTACAAATTTAAATATCTATTTCGGAGGAACATCACTGTTGATTGTAACAGGTGTTGCACTCGAAACAATGAAACAGATAGAAGCTCAGATGCTGATGAGGCATTACAAGGGATTTTTGAAGTAAAGAAAGAAGGGTAAGGAAAATGAGAGCAATTTTATTGGGGCCTCCGGGAGCCGGAAAGGGAACTCAGGCAGAAACAATTGTAAAAGAATTTTCAATACCGCATATTTCTACAGGAGATATATTTAGGCAAAATATTAAAGAGGAAACTGCACTTGGCAAAAAAGCCAAGGAGTATATGGATCAAGGCTTGTTAGTTCCGGATGAACTTACAGTGGAACTTGTAAAGGACAGACTGCTTAAAGACGATTGTAAAAATGGATTTCTGTTAGACGGGTTTCCTAGGACGATATTTCAAGCAGATGCCCTTGAAATTACTTTAAGGAGCATGAATCAAAAATTAGATTTTGTTGTTAATATAGATGTGAAGAAAGATCTTCTTGTTGAAAGGGTTGTTGGAAGAAGGGTGTGTAAGAACTGCGGCCAAACATACCACATGACATACAGCAAACCTAAGAAAGAAGGAATTTGCGACAATTGCGGCGGTGAACTTATTCAGAGAAAAGATGATACTGAAGAGACAGTAACCAAAAGAATTAATGTCTATGAGAAGCAGACGCAACCGCTTATTGATTATTACACTAAAAAAGGTATAATAGTAAATGTAAACGGAGAAAAACCTATAGCTGAGGTTAGCAAAGAAATTGTTGCAAAGATGAGGAACAAATAGTATGATAATTCTCAAGACAAAAAGAGAGATAAAAATAATGAGAGAAGCCGGGCGTTTAGTTGCGCAGTCTCATAAACTTGTGGGAGAACATATTAAACCCGGTGTTACTACTAAGGAACTGGATCGGTTGGTTGAAGAATTTCTGAAATCCAAAAATGCCATACCTACATTCAAAGGATATTATGGATTCCCGTTTTCAATATGCGTTTCTGTAAACGAAGAGGTTGTTCACGGATTTCCAAGCAACAGAAAACTTAAAAAGGGCGATATCGTCAGTGTAGATATTGGAGCAACTTATGAAGGATATGTAGGTGATGGTGCCAGGACCTTTTGTGTGGGAGAAGTCAGCGATGAAAAAAGGCACCTGGTTGAAGCAACCAAGCAAAGTTTCTGCGAGGGCTTAAAATTTGCGAAAACATCATACAGGTTGTCTGACATATCACATGCGGTGCAACAGTATGCAGAGTCACAGGGATTTTCTGTTGTAAGAGACTATGTTGGGCACGGTGTAGGTAAAGATATGCATGAATCACCACAAATACCTAACTTTGGTAAACCAGGGAAAGGGCCGCGGCTGCAGGAAGGAATGGTTCTTGCTATTGAACCCATGGTTAATGCAGGGGTGTACAATGTAAAAGTAGTTGACAATGGCTGGACGGTAGTTACTGTGGACGGAAAGCCGTCAGCTCATTATGAGAATACGGTTGCGGTTACAGACGGAGAACCGGAGCTTTTGACTGTATTATAGAGGTGATGTATTGGAGTTAACTATAAATTTGAAAATTGGTCAAATAGTTAAATCAAAAAAAGGCAGAGATAAAAACAGAGTATTTGTCATAAGCCGTATTTTGGATGAACGTTATGTTTTAATATGTGACGGAGATCTTAGAAAACTAAACACCCCAAAAAAGAAGAAAGTGAAACATTTAATGATTTATAATACAGTATTGACAGAATTTGCAGAAAAGCTAAAAAGCAATGAAAATTTAGATGATGCATTTTTAAGAAGAATTTTGGAACCATTTGCTCAAAATTCAAAGAATGTATCTGAAGAAATGGAGGTTGAGTGATCAATGTCCAAGAAAGATGTAATCGAAGTCGAAGGGAAAGTCTTAGAAGCACTTCCTAATGCAATGTTTAAAGTTGAGCTTCAGAATGGGCACCAGATTTTAGCGCATATTTCTGGAAAACTGAGGATGAACTATATTAGAATTCTTCAGGGAGATAAGGTTACTGTTGAATTATCACCATATGATTTAACAAGAGGAAGGATAACCTGGAGAAAAAAGTAAGGAGGTATTACAATGAAAGTAAGACCATCGGTGAAACCAATGTGCGAAAAGTGCAAGGTTATCAAAAGAAAAGGAAAAGTTATGATAATTTGTGAAAATCCAAAGCACAAGCAAAAACAAGGTTAATCAAAAATAGTAAATGATAGTCAAGAATAAGTTAAATATTAAGTAGATACGAAGGTAGGAGGTGTAAGCTAATGGCTAGAATCGCCGGTGTTGATTTGCCAAGAGAAAAAAGAGTCGAAATTGGTTTGACTTATATATTTGGAATAGGCAGAGCAACTTCTAATAAAATATTAAAAGTAACAGGTGTTAATGCTGATACAAGAGTTAAAGACCTTACAGAAGATGAAATACAGCAACTGAGGGCTGAAATAGAAAAGCATTCCGTTGAGGGTGATTTGAGAAGAGAAGTAGCCTTGAATATAAAGAGGCTTAAAGAAATCAACTGCTACAGAGGAATAAGACATAAAAGAGGCTTGCCTGTAAGAGGGCAAAATACTAAGAATAATTCCAGAACAAGGAAGGGCCCTAAGAAAGTTTCGGGGACAAAATCGAAAAAATAGAAGGAGGGACTTAAGTGGCAGTTAAAAAACAGCAAAAAACAAGAGTCAGAAGAAAAGAACGTAAAAACGTTGAAAAAGGCCAGGCGCATATTAAGTCAACCTTTAACAATACACTTGTGACTCTTACGGATTTGCAGGGAAATGCAATTTCCTGGGCAAGTTCAGGTCAATTGGGATTTAAAGGTTCAAGGAAATCTACTCCATATGCTGCATCTATAGTAGCAGAAGAGGCTGCAAAGAGGGCTATGGAGCATGGTTTGAAAACAATTGAAGTATATGTTAAAGGACCTGGATCAGGAAGAGAAGCAGCGATAAGGTCTTTGCAGGCTGCGGGACTTGAAGTAAATTTAATAAAAGATGTTACTCCTATACCGCACAATGGTTGCAGACCGCCAAAACGCAGAAGAGTATAAAGGAAATGAGGTGAAAAGATGGCAAGATATACTGGACCTGTATGCAGAATGTGCAGAAGAGAAGGCTTAAAGTTATATTTAAAAGGTGATAGATGCTATACTGATAAATGTTCGATCGGAAGGAGAAATTATGCTCCGGGACAGCATGGTCAAAATAACAAAAAATTAACCAACTATGGTATTCAGTTGAGAGAAAAGCAAAAAGTAAGAAGATATTATGGAGTTTTAGAGAGTCAATTTTTGGGTTACTTCAAAAAGGCTGATAAAATGTCCGGTAAAACAGGCGATAACTTATTAAAGCTATTGGAGCTGAGATTTGACAATGTTATTTATAGATTAGGCTTTGCAAGTTCGAGACCTGAAGCAAGACAATTGGTACTTCACGGACATTTTACGGTTAATGGTAAAAATGCAGATATCCCTTCAATGATTCTTAAAGCAGGCGATGAAATTAAAGTTAGGGAAAAAAGTCAGAACTCGGTTAAATTTAAAGATTTAGTAGAAGCTCATAAAAAAACTGCACCCCAGTGGTTGCAGGTAGACCCTGATAACTTTACCGGAAGAATAATTGCTGATCCTGCTAAGGAGGATATAGAAATACCTATAGAGGAGCATCTGATTGTTGAGTTGTATTCCAGATAGTATGTATTAAGAATTATTACCCTTGGCAAACATCACATCTAAGGAGGGTTGGGATGATAGAAATAGAGAAACCTAATATAACGTTAAATGAAAAAAATGATGATAACTCATATGGAAAAATAGTAGTTGAACCACTTGAAAGAGGGTATGGGACAACACTTGGGAATTCACTCAGAAGAATACTTCTTTCATCGTTACCGGGAGCGGCTGTTACATCAATTAATATTCAAGGAGTTTTGCATGAATTTTCTACAATACCTGGAGTAAGAGAGGATGTAACAGAAATAATTCTTAATATAAAAAATTTAGCTGCGAAGATGAATGTACCTGGGCCCGCTCAGCTTCTTATAGATGCGAAGGGTCCCAGAGAGGTTACAGCAGCGGATATTATAACAGGCGGAGATGTGGAAATAGTAAACGAAGATCTGCATATCGCAACCTTGGAGGAAGGCGCCGAACTCATTATAGAAATGGAAATGGAACAAGGCAGAGGCTATGTGGTAGCGGAAAGAAATAAAAAGGAAAACCAGGCAATTGGTGTGATTCCTATTGATTCTATTTATACGCCTGTTAAAAAAGTCAACTTTACAGTTGAAGACACAAGGGTAGGAAACAGAACAGATTTTGATAAATTAACATTTGAAATCTGGACTAACGGTACAATTGAACCAGAAGAAGCAGTTTCTTTAGGTGCGAAAATATTAAATGAACATCTGAACCTGTTTATATCATTAACCGAACACGTAAATGACGTGGAAATAATGGTTGAAAAGGAAGAAGACGAAAAAGAAAAAGTATTAGAAATGACAATAGAGGAACTTGATTTATCGGTGAGATCCTATAACTGTCTAAAGAGAGCAGGAATAAATACTGTTGAGGAGCTTACGTACAAGTCTGAAGAAGACATGATGAAAGTAAGAAACCTTGGCAAGAAATCTTTGGACGAAGTTGAGAAGAAACTTGATGAATTAGGTTTGTCTCTGAGGAAAAATGATAATTAGCTGTAAAAAGGAGGACTGAGCATGGGTAGTCACAGAAAGCTTGGTTTCAAAACCGAACACAGAGTAGCTATGCTTCGTAATATGACTGCTGACTTGATAAATAACGGCAGAATTATTACTACTGTAGCAAGAGCAAAAGAATTAAGAAGAGTGGCAGAGAGGACAATTACTCTTGGTAAAAGAGGAGACTTGCATGCAAGGCGTCAGACATTATCGTACTTATATGACAAAAATGCAGTGAACAAGCTATTTGAAGAGGTTGCTCCTAAATATGCTGATAGAAATGGCGGGTACACCAGAATTTTGAAGCTGGGACCACGCAGAGGCGACGGAGCAGAAATGGCTATAATTGAACTTGTATAGTGCCTTGCATTTCGTGGATATCTGCGAAATGCTACGATTCTTATACTTTTGCTTTAAGTATAAGTTACTATGAATTTAATATCGAGGGGTTATACCTTGTAATTTTGAAGAAGCAATTTAAATAATTATTTAAGTTGCTTTTTGTTATATTTATAAAAAATTTTGCTTTTTTAATTTATTTTTATAATTAATTTCATTTATGTTCATTATGATTCAATTATTATAAGCATTGAAAAAATTTGAATTTATAGTATAATATATATATTTACTAATATTTAACAAACTGGTTTTTGTTAAATATCAGAAATGCTAAGGATGCTTACATACATTTAATAATATTATAAAATAAAAAGTGATTGTTGCATGAAAGTATATATTGTGCAGGAAGTGATAATATGAGATATAATATTGCCATTTGTGATGACTGCAGAGAATACGGGGAAATAGTATCAAAAATAATAGAGGAGGTTGCATCAAATAATAAAATTAATTGTAGTATAGAAACGTACACTTCAGGGAAAAACCTTGTGGAAGCTTTTAAAGAAAGTGAATTTGATATTTTATTTTTGGATATGGAAATGCCTGAATTAAACGGTGTGGAGACAGGGCTGCTAATTAGAAAAATGAGTAAAAATAATCCTGTTATTTTTTATTTGACATCACACAAAGAATATGCATATGACTCTTATCAAGTTAAGGCGAAAGATTATTTTTTGAAACCAATAAAACGTTTTCAAATAGAAGAAGCTTTGAATGAGTGTATGAAAGAGATTAATGTACCGCAGGAATTTCTTGATGTAAAAGATGTTAACCATATTAAACACCACATTCCCATAAATGAAATAACACATATATTAAGAAAAAAAGAAGACAGGAAAATTCATATATATTTTTTTGACAAAAAAGAGATAATAATTGTGCAGACACTTGAAAATATTGAAAGGGAGTTGATAAACAATGATAATATCGTGAGGGCAAGCAAATCATGTTTGGTTAATATGGATAATGTAAAGATGATTAATAAAAATTTGATTTATTTCAGAAATGGATTTAAGGAGGAAGCAAGCAGACGGTGTTTGTCACAATTAAATAATAAATTTAAACTAAAAAACTGGCGGTGAAATTATGATCATATGGTACATTGTAGAGTTACTAGTAAATTTTGTTCAAGTTTACGTAATATTTAAATTTTTTGAATTGTATTATGAGCGAAGGCTCAAATTTAGGTATTCTGTTGAGACCGCTGTTTTAGTTATGACAGCAGTACTGTGCTTACTGAATTATACAGTTTCAAATAAACCATTTATTTATTTAATATACATTTTAATTTTTTATACCCTTACTATTTTTTTATTTAAAGGGAATATATTTTCTAAATGTATAACAGTTTTCTTAATTATGGCATTACTCGGCGTATGTGAATTATTAGTTGCTGTACTTATTTCTTTAATATCGGGGGTAGATTTAAAATCAAGTCAGCAACAAGGCTTTGTAAGATTAGAAGGAATGATAATATCTCAAACTATTTTCATATATGTATATATGATTATGAAGGGAAATATTAAAAAGGAAAAGATATATTTAATTGACCGAAGATATTATTTTCTTACAGGTACAATTTTATTTTTAACTGTTATTGTAATTTTTATGACTATTTGGATGTATGGAAATATTGGAAATGAAAATATAGATAATAATTTATTTGCTTTTACACTATGTGTATCACTTATATCAATTATAGCAATAGTTTTAACCGATCGAATTATTAAGGATATGAATGAAAAACATAAAGACGAAATGGAACTCCAGCGTATGAAAATGGAACACGCATATTTATCAGATGTTAATTCTGCTTTAGAGGAGCTTAGAATTTTAAAACATGATATGAGGGGAGAATTGGCTATAATTCATGGATACAATGAATTAGGCCAAAAAGATAAAATAAGAAGCCATATCGAAAAAAAGCTTCAAGAGATGAATGTACAGCTTATGCCTAAAATAGACAAGGACAATGTAATTACTTCATTTTTAAATTTTAAACTGAAGGAGGCAAGATCAGAAAAAATAGAGGTTAATATTAAAAGCAGCTTGACGGAAGAAAATGAAATAGACATTGATAAGGAAGATATATGCCGGGTATTGAATAACATTATCAACAACGCAATTGAGGCATGTAAGCAATGTGATAAAAAATACATAAACTTGTACATAAATATTTTAAACAACTGTATTGTTATTAAATCAGAAAATCCTTTCAGCGGAGAAATAAAAAAAGAAGACGGTAAAATACTTACTATAAAAAAAGATAAGGCAAAACATGGATACGGTTTGAAGAGCATAAAAAATATTGCAGAAAAGTACGGAGGTTTTATGAATGTAAATTATATTAATAATGTATTTACTATTGAAGTCCAAATGTTGATTAAAATTTAACACTTTGGCCAGTAATAATACATCAGACTAATTATCTTGTAAGCAATTGCATACAAGTTATTTTTGGACTTTTTATATACCGTTCAAGCAACAAAAACAACCGAATAGACATTTTACATAAAAATTATTGAAACTTGTAAATAAATGGTGTAGTATGATATTAATGTTGAAATAGGGAAGGGAGTGTTAAAAAATGAAAAAAACTTTATCTTCAAAAATTGCTGCACTTTTGGAAGCAACTGCTCAAAAAACTGTGGGTACAACATCTATATTCATATATAATCAGCCAAAAGTACCGCAATGCTTGCTAAAAAATGATAAGTAAGGTTTCAGTTTTATTATCTGAGAGAATTGGGGGTAACCTCAATTCTTCAGATAATGAAAAAGCAGTGTATGCCTATGGTATCGAAGTATTGCTTTCATTGCTGACAAACTTAATAATCCTTTCCATATTGGCGTATATTATGAACAAAAAATGGGAACTTCTAATTTACCTCCTTTTCTTTACAATACTCAGGAGTTTTACAGGCGGTTACCACGCAAAAACACATGTAGGGTGTATTTTTATCACATCCTTTGTATTTGTGATATCGGCTATGTGCGGTATGTATTTAGATAAATACGAGAAAATATTTTTAGCGTTGGGAGTTATATTTTCGGTTTTTATAGTTTTTTGGCGAGCACCGTCCGAATCGGTAAATAAGCCTTTGAGCAAAAGTGAAAGAAAGAAATATAGGAAAATAAGCAGAATATTGGTTATAGTATTGAGTATTTTTACTGTTTCCTTATATTTTTTGAGAGAAAAAACAGATAATATTTATATTACAGCAACGGCAGTTATGGTGTTTGAATCTGCAAGTATGTTAAAAAAGTGAATTTTTGTATTTATATGAGTTAAGACAGTTCAATTTATTGGACTGTTTTTTTTGCTTTACATCTCTTTGTTACTATATTATCAGATAATTCGATAAAAGATATTGTAAATTCATTGGAATAATGTTATTATTTAATGCAGGTTAATGCAGTTAAATAATTATATCAGGTGTGTATATATGGCAGAGAATATAATTAAAATAGAAAATGTAAAATTTAAATATGACGAAAAAGATACCCTATATGCCGTCGACGGCGTAAATCTTAATATTAGACAAGGTGAATTTACCGCTGTTGTGGGTCGTAATGGTTCAGGAAAATCTACTCTTGCAAAGCTTATAAATTCAATATTGCTGCCTGAGTCAGGCAAAATTTATGTGAAGGGAATGGATACTGCCGATGATTCCAAGCTTTGGGATATAAGGCAGGCTGCAGGGATGGTCTTTCAGAATCCGGATAATCAGCTTGTTGCTACGATTGTGGAGGAAGACATTGCCTTCGGACCTGAAAATCAAGGAGTAGATCCTTCTGAAATAAGAAGGAGAGTGGACGAAGCGTTAAAAGCTGTGGGAATGTATGATTTTAGGGATTGGCCTCCTCATATGCTGTCAGGAGGGCAAAAACAAAGAATTGCAATTGCAGGAATATTAGCTTTAAATTCTGACTGCATAATATTAGATGAACCTACGGCTATGCTAGATCCGTCCGGCAGGAAGGAAGTAATGGATACACTTCAAAAGCTAAAAGAAAGAGGAAAGACAATAATATTGATAACACATTATATGGATGAAGCTGTTCAGGCGGATAGGGTGGTGGTAATGGACAGAGGCAGTGTTAAATTGGACGGTACTCCTAAGGAAATTTTTAGGAATATGGATGTAATTAAAAAATTTGGTTTGGATGTACCGCAAATAACACAGCTTGCTCAGGGACTTTACAGAGCAGGTCTTGACATTCCTCCTGATATAATAGATGTGAAAGAATTGGTGGATCTACTATGTCGATAAAAGCAGAAAATATTAAATATATATACGGCGAAGGGACAGCATTTGTGACAGTAGCGTTGGATGATGTGAATGTGGAAATACATAAGGGTGATTTCCTTGGAATTATCGGACATACAGGTTCAGGTAAATCTACTTTTATTCAGCTTTTAAATGGATTGGAAAAACCAACTCAGGGAAAAATAACCGTAGATGGAATTGTTGTTGGTGAGGATAAGAAGCTTTTAAGTAAAATACGCCAAACCGTAGGGCTTGTTTTCCAATATCCCGAATATCAGTTGTTTGAAGAAACTGTGGCGAAGGATGTTGCATTTGGACCGGCAAATTTGAAACTATCTGAAGATGAAATTAACGAAAGAGTCAGAGATTCATTGGAAATGATGGGTTTTAATTATGAAAAGATTAAAGATGTTTCTCCTTTCGATTTGTCGGGCGGTCAAAAAAGAAGGGTTGCAATTGCCGGGGTGATGGCAATGAAACCAAGCTACCTGGTACTGGACGAACCTACGGCAGGGCTTGATCCTGCAGGTAGGAATGAACTGTTTGCACAGATAAATCGGCTTCATGAAAAGTCAGGTGTAACCATAATTCTTGTTTCTCACAGTATGGAGGACATTGCCAGATTAGTAAACAGGGTAATAGTAATGTATAAGGGTAAAGTACATATGGAAGGGACGCCGAAGGAAATATATTCTCATCCAGATGAATTGGAAAAAATCGGACTAGGTGTTCCTCAGATTGCTGAAGTTGTTTATGAACTTAGAAAACGTGGCTTTAATATAAGACCGGACATAATTACAGTAAAGGAAGCCAAGGAAGAAATATTGAGGGAAGTGAGGAAACGACGTGCTTAAAAATTTAACTATCGGGCAGCATTACCCCGTGGAATCTCCTATTCATAGTCTTGACCCAAGAGTGAAAATTATAATTACGATTTTTTTTATAGTTTCCTTGTTTCTCGTAGACAACTTTACAACATATTTAGTTGTAATTGTATTTTTAGCAGCGGTAATTAAAATGTCCAAAGTGCCGTTTAAATTTGTTATAAGAGGTTTAAGGCCTATATTGATGATAATTCTTATAACCTTTATTATTAATATTTTAATGACTCCTGGTAAAATATTGCTCAAGGTAGGATTTATTAAAATAACCGAGGAAGGTCTAAGGCAGGCAGGATTTATGGCTATAAGGCTCACGCTCCTGATAATGGGAACATCTCTGCTTACACTTACCACTTCTCCTATTATTCTTACAGACGGGATTGAAAGCCTTTTAAGCCCTTTTAAAAGATTTGGGCTGCCTGCCCATGAATTGGCAATGATGATGACTATAGCATTAAGGTTTATTCCTACATTATTAGATGAAACTGAAAAGATAATGAAAGCACAAAAATCCAGAGGAGCAGATTTTGAAAGCGGGAATTTGGTAAGCAGGGCAAAAAATTTAGTTCCATTATTAGTTCCGCTTTTTGTAAGTGCATTCAGGCGTGCCGATGAGTTGGCAATGGCAATGGAAGCAAGATGCTACAGAGGTGGAGAGAACAGAACAAGAATGCGTCAGCTTAAAATTTCAAAGGGTGATTACGTTGCATCAGTAATATTTACAATTTATTTTGCAGCGGTAATTATAATTAAAATATGGTAAAAAATATTAAACTTAAAATTGCTTATGATGGAACCGGTTATCATGGGTGGCAAACTCAACCGGGCAAGAATACAATTCAGGGAACAATAGAAGAGGCAATCTACACCGTAATGAAAGAAATGAAACAAAAAATTAATTTAACAGTCTCAGGAAGAACCGACAGCGGTGTTCATGCTCTTGGGCAGATAGCAAACTTTATTTCGGATACTAATATTCCCCAGGATAAAATTAAGATTGCCTTAAATGCAAACTTGCCTAATGATATTAGAATTTTAGAGTCGGAAATTGTTCCTATGGAATTTAATTCAAGGTTTGATGCTCATGACAAAACATATATGTATCAAATTTACAATGACAGGGTTTTAAGTCCATTTTACAGCAGATATTCATGTTTTGTGCCGTCAAGGCTTGATTTTGATAAAATGGAAGAGTCACTGAAATGCATTATTGGATCTCATGATTTTAAAGGTTTTATGGCTACAGGTTCCGATGTTAAAACAACAGTGAGAACGATCTATGAAGCAAAACTTATTTATGAAAGACCCATAATAAAATTATATATAACAGGAAGTGGATTTTTGTACAACATGGTAAGGATTATAGCCGGAACATTAATTGACATCGGAAAGGGCATAAAAGGTTCAGAGTGTATGGAAGAAGCCATAAAAACAAAAGACAGAACAGCACTTGGTCAGACAGCCGTATCCCGAGGATTGTTTCTAATAAGCGTAAATTATAAAAAAATGCTTGACATGTGAATTGTTTTAATTTAAACTATATAAGTATGATTAAATGAGAGAAAAAACGTCCAATGCCCCGGAATTAGGTTTTTTCAATATAATTTAAAATTAATTTGATATCAGGAACACAGGAGGTAAGATAATGAAAAGCTTCTTGGCAAAACCTAATGAAGTTGCAAAGGAATGGTATGTTATAGATGCCGAAGGCAAAACTTTAGGTAGACTTGCAACAGAGGTTGCAAGACTTTTAAGAGGTAAACATAAACCGATATACACACCCCATGTTGATACAGGGGATTATGTTATAGTAGTAAATGCTGATAAAGTTGTTTTAACAGGAAAAAAATTAGACCAAAAATTATACAGGCACCACTCTCTTTATCCAGGCGGATTAAAGGAAACTCCTTATAGGGATTTATTTAAAAAAAAGCCTACGGAACCAGTTTATTTGGCGGTAAAAGGAATGCTTCCTAAAAACAGCCTTGGAAGAAAAATGTTAAAGAAACTTAAGGTATATGCTGGACCTGAGCATAACCATCAGGCTCAAAACCCACAGGTGTACGAGTTTTAGGAGAGGAGGACGATTAGATGGATGTACAATATAGAGGAACAGGCAGAAGAAAAAAAGCAGTAGCAAGGGTAAGATTAGTGCCGGGAACCGGAAAAGTTGTAATAAATAAAAGAGATTTAAATGATTATATTAAGTATGAAACTTTAAGAGTATTGGTTAAGGAACCGTTGGTTATTACTGATACCATGGGTCAATATGATGTATTGGTAAATGTTAACGGCGGTGGATACACAGGCCAAGCAGGAGCAATCAGACATGGCATTTCAAGAGCGCTTTTACAGGTAGATGGAGAGTTAAGACCCCTTCTTAAAAAAGCTGGATTCCTTACAAGGGATTCAAGAATGAAAGAAAGAAAGAAATACGGCTTGAAGAAAGCAAGAAGAGCTTCACAGTTTAGCAAGAGATAGTTCATATGATTCATAAGTAAGAAAATGAAATAAGTAATAAAATAAAAATTATAAAAACGAGAAATCGAAAATTGTGATTGTTTTTGGACATAGTATTCCAAATTAGGTTTTCGATTTCTCAAGTGTTTCTTGGCACCCACTAAAAAAAATCAAGATTTTTTTGTGACTCCAGGATTCTTTTGAAAGGAGTTTTTTTAATGAAAAAAATTAATACACGTTTTATAACAAGAACTGCATTAATAGCAGCAATATATGCGGCTTTAACTTACGCATTTGCATGGATGAGTTATGGTCAGGTACAGTTCAGGGTAGCTGAAATTTTGGTCTTATTTGCGTTTATTGAGCCTAAGTACGGCCTTGGACTAATATTAGGATGTGTACTGGCAAACATCGGAAGCCCATTGGGAGTAATTGATGTTGTCGTAGGATCATTTGCAACATTTGTTGCAATTGCTTTTATTGTGGTAGTGAGAAAAACATTGGGATTTGGAAAAAAATCATTGTTGATTGCCAGTCTTGGCCCTGTAATATCAAATGCACTGTTTGTAGGAGCGGAATTAACTTATTTGTTTCAAACGCCGTTTATATGGAATGCAATTTATGTAGCAATAGGAGAGATTATTGTAGTTACAATAGCTGGAACGGCTGTTGTAACTGCAGTTATGAAAAATAACAATCTGGTAGAGAAATTGTATATTAACTAAGTAAGCAACTCATATTTTATTTGGTGTCAGCGTTTATTTTAAATGTAAAATAAAAACGAGGCAGTCTTGTGAACTGTCAAGTAGATAATCTAATTTTAATTAATTAGAATGTTTACTTTGGAAGTCATATTATGTGCCTTGTTTTTATATCTCATAATGTTTTTAAGTTTCTAAGTTGTCTGTATATTTTATTTCCTGTCTTTATAATCTGAAATTTATTTTGTGCCGAACAATCGGTCTCCGGCATCACCTAAACCAGGTACAATGTATCCGATGTCATTGTATTTTTCGTCGATTGCCGCGGTATATATTTCAACATCAGGATGAGCTGAAGTTACTCTTTTAAGCCCTTCTGGAGCACATACCAAATGTATTGATTTAATTTTCTTAGCTCCGTGTTTTTTTAATAATGTCAATGCTCCATTCATTGAACCGCCGGTTGAAAGCATTGGTTCGGTTATAATTACAATCCTGTTTTCTATATCTTTTGGAAGCTTACAGTAATACTCTACAGGCTGAAGGGTTTCTTCGTTTCTATATAAACCAATATGCCCTATTTTTGCATTTGGGATTAAATCAAGCATGCCGTCAACCATTCCAAGTCCTGCTCTTAAAACAGGAACAATGGCGATATCTTCTCCAGCCAGTGATTTTCCTGTTGTTCTGGCAATGGGTGTTTCAATCTCGATATCTTTTACGGGAAGGTTTCTTGTTACTTCATAAGCCATAAGCATGGCAATTTCCCGTACAAGTTCCCTAAAATCTTTAGAAGATGTGTTTTTGTCTCTTAACATTGTAAGCTTATGCTGTATTAACGGATGAGAGACTACAGTTACATTATTCATATATCTACTCCTTTGTAAGATTATTTAATTAATAATTTAAGAATTGTATTAAATTTAATCATATAATATAATTATTGCGTAGATGAGGCTCTTTGTCAATTATTTTTTTATTAAGGAGTGAGTTAAATGATAAAAGGTGTTGGAATTGATGTTACGGAAGTGGAAAGAATCAATAAAAACTTGAAAAATGAAAAATTTTTAATTAAAATATATTCAGAGGATGAGATGGAATATTTGAAATCGAGGAATTATAATCCGCAGGCTGCCGCAGGTATGTTTGCTGCTAAGGAGGCGGTTTCCAAGTGTCTCGGAACAGGATTTTTGAATTTTGGTCCATGTCGCATTGAAATATTGAAGGACGAGTTTGGGAAGCCCATTGTGAACTTAACAGGTAATGCGTTAAAAAGGGCTGAAAAGCTTAATATAAAAAATGTGCAGATTTCTATTTCTCATACTAATCAGTATGCTGCAGCATTTTGTATAGTAGAGTAAAATTAAGTGCTTTTGCCATTATTCTTGGAATATATTCGTATATTCTCTCATATATCTTCTATATAAAGACGGAAGCAGGATGAGAAATGAGATTAAAAATATTGTGCATAATTTTGATATTATTTACGGTGTGCGGATGTTCAGCGAAAAGTAACCCCTTTATTATTCCTGTTAATTATACAGGCGAGGCTTTGATGAAGGTTTATACTGATAACAGCAAGAATGAATATAAAGTCGATATTGTTTGTAGAGATGGAAATTACAGCTTTAGGGCGGATACTGGGGAACAGTCATGGAATTTTGCGTATTTGGCAGGAAACAGATGTGTATTGAACAATGATAAATTTCCGGAAAACAGTGAAAATATAGAAAATTTTGAATTGACTGATTCTTTAATTTATGATTTTGATTTAAGTAAGTTTGACATATCATTAGATACAATACCTGATGAATTGGTTTATTTTGACGGTACATATAAGCATGTTTTAAGTTTTAGCAAAGAGAGCTTGCTTCCTGAAAAAATTTTTATTTATAAAAATGATAATTTGGTAAAAACTATACTATATAAAAAGATAAACATAGAAGAGTAATAATCTTCACAGTTAATACATAAGTTACCATATAATTTGCATAATTATTGTGGTAAAATTACATAAGATATATATAGATGAACTGAGTTTAAGTAATCGAGGTGTGTATTTTGTCTGATAACAAAAAAATATTAATTTCAATTCCTGAAAATTTGCTTAGGGAATTAGATAATACAGTTAAAGAAGAAAAAACCAATAGGAGCGATTTTATACGCAAATCTATAAGGTTTTATTTAATTGAGAGAAGAAAACTTGAAATCAGGAACAAGATGAAAGCCGGATATTTGGAGATGAGTAATATCAATAAGAGCATTACGGAGGAATACTCAGAAGGTGACTATGAAGATTTTCTAAGTTACGAAACAAAATTATTGGGAAGTGAATAGTTTGATTGTAAAAAGGGGAGATGTATACTATGCCGACCTGAGTCCTGTCATAGGCTCCGAGCAAGGAGGGGTAAGGCCGGTTTTAGTGGTACAAAATGATATTGGGAACAGGTATAGCCCTACAGTTATTGTGTCCGCGATTACGTCGCAGATTAATAAGGCAAAACTGCCTACACATATTGAAATAAGTTCTAAGGACTTCGGCCTACCTAAAGATTCGGTTGTTTTGTTAGAGCAGATTAGAACAATTGATAAAAAGCGCTTAAAAGAAAAAATAGGACGATTTGATAAAAAACTTATGGTTGAAGTTAATGATTGTTTGAAAATAAGTTTAGGACTTATAGATTTTTAGTAAAATTATTACATAATAATATTTGATAATATTTGAAAATCAAAGAAAGCTGCAAATCTATTTTTTAATGCAGCTTTTTGTGAACTAACTATTCTATCAATTCATTTCTTTACTTAATAGGCGGAGAGAATTCTTTTTTAATAAAGTTCTTACTTTGCCAATCATATAAAAAGAACCTGAAAATGCCACATATTCGTTTTTGTTAATGCCTTTTAATATAGGTATTATTTTGCTGTAATCATTTAAGGCTGTAACATCTAAATCGGAATGCTTTTTAATTAAGCATGCTAAATCGCCTGCATCCATGGCTCTTGGGCTGTCAGGTGTCAGAGTGTATATTTTTTTACAAAGAGGCAATATATAAGGAAGTACGTCTTCTGGATTTTTATCTGTCAGCATCCCGAAGAAAAGTATTATTTTATTGCCCTTAAAATTTTCTTTTACTGTTCTTGAGAAATATTTAATACCATCTATATTGTGCCCTCCATCAAGAACTATGACTGGATCTTGATGTATTATTTCAAACCTTCCGGCAAATTTACAGTTTTTAAGTCCGTTCAAAATACTTTCTTCTGTTATGTTATATCCTGATTCTTTTACAATTTCAAGTGCTCTCAATGCTGTCAGTGTATTATAAAGCTGATGATCACCTAGAAAATTTATCTTTGCCTCAGGTAAATTAAGTACATCGGTTTTTAAATATTTAAACCATTGTCCCGTAAGGTCAGATTTTATTTTAATTATGTTTTCTTTGTATGTTTCATAAACTTTGGCATTTCTTTTTATGGCTACATTTTTTATGGTATTGATTATATTTTCATCCTGAGGGTATACTACTACTTTGGAATTTTCTTTTATAATTCCTGCTTTTTCAAAGGCTATCTTTTCTAATGTGTCTCCTAAATATTCCATATGGTCATAGCTTATTGAAGAAATAACTGAAACCACAGTGTTTTTTACAACATTGGTGGCATCAAATCTTCCGCCTAAACCAACTTCAAGAATAAGAAAATCAATTTTTTGTTCTTGAAAATATTTAAATCCTATTGCAGTAACAACTTCAAATTCCGTGGGGTGGTTGTAGCCTTCATTAATCATTATTTTTATTTTTGATTTTACAAGATCAGTTATTCTTGCCAAAGAATCTCTGTCTATATGTTTTTTGTTGACCTGTATTCTTTCTGTAAATTCCTCCAGGAACGGGCTTGTAAAAAGCCCTGTTTTATAGCCGGATGCCATAAGTACGTCATGAATCATGCTGCAAGTGGAACCTTTCCCGTTAGTGCCTGCAACATGTATTATTTTGTATGAATCCTGAGGGTTTCCCAGGAGTTCAGTCAGTTTCGTTATATTTTGAAGGCCTAATTTTGAACCGAACTTGTATGTAGAATGAATAAATTTTATTGCTTCTTCGTAAGTCATTTTATCCACTTTGATATGTTTAAACACATCAATATTCTCCTATCTTATATTGATAATTCACAGTTGGTTCCATTGCCTTATATAATTTATCATAAGTTCCTATTGTCTTGCTTACAATAAATACAAGTCAGGCAAAGGCGTCAGACTTTGTTTCATCTAATAGATTATATCATAATTTTGGAAGGGTACAAGCAGATTAATTTTATTGACGCAAATAAATTTTACTTCAAAGCTTTCTGAACACATAGGTCAGTACCTGGGAAGTAAGCGTATTTGTTCCGGAATTCCTGAATACGGGATAAGTTTGTGAAGCTGAATTTTTTTTGATTATTTCAAAACTGGATTTGAACGTACTTTCACAGTATTCAACAGCTTCTTCTTTTTTTAGATTTATTTCGAACATTGGGTCTATAGGAATTCCATTATTATTTACTTCAATGATATTCGTATTCATTATCAAAATGAAAATACCGCCTTGAATTAACCCATCGCGAATCTGTCTTAGTTTAATCAGGAGGGTATCCTTGCTTTCAAGATGTTCAAGAACCGAAATTGCCAGTATAAAATCATACTTTCCTTTTTTAATTTCAAATGAATCAACATTTGATAAAATAAGGTTTAGTTTTGAATATACTTGATAATGCCTGGCATTTAATTCTAAATGTTTTAAAGCTATGCGGAGCAAGTCAATGCAGTCAATTTTGCATTCAATTGACCTGGCAATTTCTATTGCATTTCTGCCTACTCCACATCCAAGATCCAAAACTCTTATTTCTCTGCTATACTTTTTAAAGTATGGTAAAACATCTGTAACTGTTTTTACGGGATGGCTTAACCATGACCCCTTATTATACAGTCCGTAGTTTTCATATGTTACACTATGGGAAAAAGCTTCTTCTTCTCGTATCTTGCTAATTCTATCCATAATACCGGTATCATCCTCATTTTTTATTTGATTACTATTATTATTTTATCATTTTGTTAAGGATCTATCAAGTTAATTGAGAAAATTGAGAATTTAGGATATGATTAATATAGTCATAAAATGTTAAATGAAAGTCATACAGGAAGTTCAAAAAAATGTGATAATATAATTCTAATTTGAAGTTGTTATTTGAACCGTGTTATGTTAAAATATTTTAGAATTTAAAGGATACAAGGGGTGGTCAGATGAAAAGCTACTATAAAATAAACGAAATCTCACACTTATATAATATTGGTAAAGATTCCTTAAGATATTATGAAGAGCTTGGAATGCTGAACCCTAAAAGAGATACCAACGGATACAGATTATACAGCATACAGGATATCTGGAAGCTTAACAATATAAAGGACCTAAGAAATTTGAACATGCCTATGGATGCTATTAAAGACTACCTGGAAAATAAAACAATAAAAAATACATTAGATCTATTGGATGAAGAGATAACTACAATAAATGAAAAATTAGATCAGTTGAAGGTACAGAGAAGCAAAATTACATCTCGTATAAAAACACTGCAAGAAGATGTTGCGGAAAAGAACACAGAAATAATTCATGAAATAGATATAGATGAAAGAAAAGTTATAGTCCTGAACGATTCTTTTAATAGCGACGAAGAGGCAGATTTTTTAATTAAAAAGCTCCATAAAAAGCATGAAGATAAACTTTATCTATTAGGTAACAATTATGTTGGAGCAACAATTAGCATTGATAAAATAAAAGGGAAAATATACAATGCATATACATCGGTGTTTTTTATCCTAGAGAACGACGACAAAAGCTTTGACAAAGTTATTCCCAAAGGGAAATATTTATCTTTGTCTTACAGAGGTTCATACGAGAAAAAAGGCAAGTTCATTCCTCTAATGATAGAATATGCTGAAAATAAAGGATATACGGTTGTATCTGACCTTATCGAATTGTATAAAATAGACGTTCATGAAACAAGCATTACAGATGAATTCTTAACCGAGCTGCAGCTACAAGTAACAAACGGCCAGCATGATGAACAATAGGAAGGAAATAAGATGATAGACACCAAAAAGCTTCAAAAAAAACTGCTGAGTGTAGAAAAACCTGCAAGATATGTAGGCGAAGAATTAAATTCCACCATAAAAAATAAGAGGGATATAAGTGTCAGATTTGCTTTTGCGTTCCCGGACGTTTACGAGGTGGGAATGTCTCATACCGGGCTTCATATTTTGTACCATATGTTGAATAGTATGGAAAACATATGGTGTGAAAGGGTGTTTGCTCCGTGGATTGATATGGAGAAAGTTATGCGTGAAAACAGCATACCTTTGTATGGCCTGGAGAGCAAGGACGAATTGAGGGAATTTGACTTTATAGGTTTTACTCTTCAATATGAAATGAGTTATACAAATATTTTGAATATGCTTGATTTGGGAAATATTCCTATAAAATCAAAATACAGAACAAATGACATGCCTATAGTTATTGCCGGAGGTCCGTGCGCATACAATCCGGAACCTCTCTATGAGGTTATAGATTTATTTGCTTTAGGGGAAGGTGAAGAACTACTTCCTGAATTAATGAAACTTTATGAAAGAGAAAAACAAAATGGATTCAATAAAATGTCATTTCTGGAAAAGGCAGCACAGTTGGAGGGGGTATACGTTCCTCAATTTTATGAAGAGATATATGGAAAAGACGGAACAATAAAAGAAAGAAAAATTTTAAACAAACATGCTAAGGAAATAGTGACTAAACGAATAATAAAGGACTTTGACAAAAGTTTTTATCCTGATAAAAGCATTCTGCCTTATATTGATGTAGTTCACGACCGTGTGGCACTGGAAATATTCCGAGGATGTACAAGAGGATGCCGCTTCTGCCAGGCAGGAATGGTTTACAGGCCTGTTAGGGAAAAAACCCCGGAGACTCTTATTAATCAGGCGGAAAATTTAATAAATTCTACCGGGCACGATGAAATATCTCTTACGTCACTAAGCTCAGGCGATTATTCATGCCTTCCTGAGTTGACATTGAGGCTGCTGGAAAAGTATGAAAGACGCAATATAAGTATATCCCTCCCTTCACTGAGATTGGATTCAATGACATTCGACATAATCGAACGGCTGCAGGAGGTAAGGAAATCAGGACTTACATTTGCACCGGAAGCAGGGACTCAGCGTATGAGAGATATAATAAACAAAAATCTTACAGAAGAACAGATTTTGGGGCCTGTGGAAACAGCATTTAATTTAGGATGGTCAACTGTTAAATTATACTTTATGATAGGGCTGCCGTGGGAAACAATAGAAGATGTAATGAGTATTAAAAGTCTTGCTTATAAAATAAAAGATATGTTCTTCGATAGACCTAAGGAAGACATTAAGGGCAACTTAAAAATTAACGTCAGCGCATCATGTTTTGTACCGAAACCGTTTACGCCCTTTCAGTGGGTTGGTCAGAACGGCATGGATGAGTTTTTTTATAAGGCGAAAACTCTCCAGGGAAAGATCAAGGATAAAAAGGTATCCTTCAGCTATCATGACCCTAAGGTAAGCTATATTGAAGCTGTTTTTGCAAGAGGTGACAGGAGGCTTTCAAAGGTCCTTATAGAGGCATGGGAAAAAGGGTGCAAGTTTGACGGATGGTATGATATTTTCGATTTCGATAAATGGATGGAAGCTTTTAAAGAAACAGATATGGACCCGGATTTTTTTGCAGGGAGAAAAAGAGATATTACGGAAATTCTTCCTTGGGATTTTATAGATGTGGGAGTCAGCAAGGAATTTTTGGTAAAAGAATATGAAAAGGCTTCAAGAGCCGTAACAACGCCGGACTGCAGGCAGCAGTGCCTTAATTGTGGGGTCAATCACAATCTGATAGGAGGTGCCTGCCCTCATGTGCAAAATAATATGTAAATACAGTAAAACCGGTAATTTAAAATATATATCTCACTTGGATGTATTGAGATTTGTTCAAAGATCTGTTAAAAGAGCGGGAATTGATGCAAAGTATTCGGAAGGTTTTAATCCTCATATGAAAACATCCTTTGGTTTTCCGTTGCCTTTGGGAATAGAAAGCATGGGAGAATATTTCGAGCTTGAACTAAACGAAGATATTCCTCCAGAAAAATTTGTCGAAAGAATGAATGCAGTTATGCCCAAGGGAATTCAGATTTTAAAAGCAAGTAAAACTGATGAAACTCGGTCTTTAATGTCCAGATGCACCTATGCAGAATATATAATCGGTATTGAATCCCATAAAATAAATATGGATTTATTGAATAAATTACTGTGTGAAATGCTTGAAGAGGGCATCGTATTTGTAAGGCATAAAAAAAACAAAAAGAAAAGGACCACATCTAAAGAGCTTAATACAAAAGATTTTATTAAATTTCTTGAAGCGGAGAAAAGTAATGAAAACAAGGCAAAGATACATGCTGTGTTTCTAACATCCGAAACCGGGAGCATGAGAGTCAACGAGTTTTTAACGTTAGTGTCCCAGATGGCATTTCCTATAGATTACAGCATAATCATGAAAGTGGACTCTTTGGATAAGAACATGGAACCGATTTTGTAGAGGTTAACAACTATGTTTTATGTATATTGATATTAGTATATTCACAAACGTAAAACCGTTAAATACAAGATAAAGTGTTTCCTTTTTTGACGAGTTCTACAATAAACTATGCTCATGATCTTCTCCGTTTCTGTTATTGTGCTGATTAACATTATAACAGAGAAGCTCTCTTGAGCATTATTTTTTTATTTAATTTTACAACTTGCCAAGATCGGTAAAGTCCTGAATCAAATTGTATACACGAGGGAATTTGTGATACAATTATCATAGACAGTTACGTTATATTGATTACCACTGTCGATTATATCACTTGCGGAGGATGTTATGAAGTTAGAAAACGTTTTAGCAGAACAGGCATTAAGAATTTTTTTTGAAGATGCTTCTGAATCCCTTGTCATAATAGACAGTAATGGTTATATTGTAATGATGAACAAGCCGTATGCAGATTTTTTAGGGATCAGGCAGGAGGATGCTATTGGGAAGCACGTGGTTAGTATAATTGACAATACAAGATTACATATTGTGGTTAATGTGGGGAAACCTGAATATGGACAAGTTCAGATGATAAGAGGTCATAAAGCAATAACATCAAGGATTCCCATCTTCAATAATAGACAAATCATAGGAGCTATTGGCAAGGTTATATTTAAAGATTCTAGTGAGTTGGAAAAATTATACAAAAGAGTAGAAGAACAAAAAAAGAATTAAGCAATTATAAAGAACGGCTAAGAAAAATTCAAGGTAATTATTTTTCTTTAGATAATATTATTGGCAATAATAAAAAGATTATAGAATTAAAAGATGCTGTTAAAAGAGTATCACATTCAGATTCAACGGTTTTAATAACAGGTCAAAGCGGTACCGGCAAAGAGGTTTTTGCCAATGCAATTCATGAAACTAGCAATAGAAGGGACAATAACTTTGTAAAAATTAATTGTGCTGCAATACCAGAGAATCTTTTGGAGTCTGAGCTATTTGGGTATGATGAAGGTGCATTTACAGGATCAAAAAAAGGAGGCAAGATTGGCAAGTTTGAATTAGCTAATCATGGAACAATCTTTCTTGACGAAATAGGAGACATGAGTTTAGACATGCAATCCAAAATTTTGCGTGTTTTACAAGACAAGGTAGTAGAAAAGGTTGGAGGCAATAATGCTAAAAAGGTAGATGTGAGAATAATTGCAGCCACTAATCAAAATCTTATAGAAAAGATCGAAAAAGGAAAATTTAGAGAAGATTTATATTATAGATTAAATGTTGTACATATTGAATTACCATTATTAAGAGATAGAAAAGATGACATAAGTGTTTTGGGCAATTTTTTTATTAAAAAGTTTAACGATAAATTTGGTATTTACATTGAAAGGATATCAGATGAAGCAATGTCACGTATGTTAGACTATAATTGGCCCGGTAATATTAGGGAATTAGAAAATGTTATTGAAAGAGCATATAATTTTGTTGAAGGTAATGAAATAGTATTAGAAAATTTACCTGATAATATTTTAAATTATATTGATGCTTCTAAAGGAGAACTAAATAATAAAATGAACAATTACGAAAAAGGAATGATAGTAAAGACCTTAAAAGAATGTAGCGGAAATAAAAGCAGAACTGCTAAAATTTTAGGAATCAACAGATCTAATTTATATCATAAGTTAAAAAAGTATAATATTAAATAATATGTTCTCGATAATTTATGGCATTGTAATTGCTATATATTTATTGTAGAAAAAACTATGTAAAGTTTTACTATTTATAAAATTTATTAGAAATGAGGGATATATATTATTGTAGAAGGAAGGAGCCTAGAAGAAAAGGCATATAAGTTAATTGATAAATTTTCAGAATTAAATTTAATAAAATGCAACAGTAATAAAACAGGAAGGGTAAACCTTAGCGAAGCTAAAATTGTTGTTTCCGGCGGACGAGGAGTAGGTGGACCGGATGGGTTTAAACTGCTAAATGAATTAGCAGAATTATTAGGAGGTGAAATTGGTGCTTCTAGGGTTGCTGTAGATTCAGGATGGATAGACAGCTCCCATTGGATTGGTCAATCGAAACATATAGTTAAACCAGATGTTTATTTCGCTTGTGGAATTTCAGGTTCAGTTCAGCATCAAGCAGGAATGTTAGGTAAGTATATTGTGGCAATAAATAATGATGCTTACGCGCCAATATTTAATATATGCCATTTTGGGATAGTTGGAGATTTATATGAAGTAATCCCTTATATAATTAATGCGATAAAAGAAAAATGTTAGGTTAAACCTTTAATTTTTATGTAAAAAGCTTTAAAACGCTATGTAAAATATAATATTTTTAAAATACAGCAGATTATCGTATCACTGCTGTATTTTTTTGGGATAGTTGTATCAACATGTTATAAATCCATACACATATACAGTGTGACATTTACAACGTTTTCATAAATATTGTTATTGTTGTGTCAATATTAACAACACTTTATTTATAATGATCTATTGAAATTTCAATGTTTATGTATGGCATGACAATTGCTTATTAATTAATTGAAAGGAATAATGTTAGGTATTGTTTATTTTTGCACATTTGCATTTGTAGCAAATACTATTAAATTATTAACATTTTCCAATATTTAATTAATTATATATGGAAGGAGATTATTATGAAAAAGATGACTGTCTTTACTGCGGATGAAACTGCAAAACTTGTTAAAGATGGACAGACGATAACAACCAGCGGTTTCGTAGGAAGTGGATGCCCAGAGGCTTTAACAAAGGCCTTGGAAAAAAGATTTCTTGAAACAGGCAAACCGAAAAATTTAACATTGTTTTATGCGGCAGCACAAGGTAATAGAGATGGAAGCGGAGCTGATCACTTTGCTCATATTGGTTTGACTAAAAGGGTTGTTGCAGGACATTGGAATTTAGCGCCTGCTTTAGGAAAGTTAGTAATTGAAAATAAAATAGAAGGCTATAATCTGCCTCAGGGCACATTATCTCAATTATTCAGAGATATTGCAGCGCATAAGATTGGAACAATTACTCATGTAGGATTGAACACTTTTGTAGATCCAAGGAAACAAGGTGGCAAATTAAATGAAATAACAAAAGAAAACATTGTTGAATTAGTAGACATATTAGGGCAAGAAAAGCTATTATATAAAGCTATTCCTTTAGATATTGCATTTATAAGGGGAAGCTATGCAGACGAATTGGGGAATATATCCTTGGAGAAGGAAGTTGTTCCTTCAGAAGTTACTTCAATTGCTCAGGCAGTTAGAAATTCTGGTGGAAAAGTTATTGTTCAAGTTGAACGTATAGTTAAGGCAGGTACTTTAGATCCAAGGCTAGTGAAGATACCAAGAATATATGTAGATGGCATAGTAGTGGCTAATCCTGAAGAACACGAACAATGCTTCGGACATAAGTTCGACCCATCATTGACTGGTGATATTCAAATACCTTTAGATTCAATACCTGTTCCTCCATTATCTGCTAAAAAGATAATTGGCAGAAGGGCTGCTGTAGAATTAAAGGAAAACTCTGTAGTAAATTTAGGAATTGGTATCCCGGAATATATTTCTTTGGTTGCAAATGAAGAAGGTATTGGAGATTATATGACACTGACTGTCGAAGCGGGTCCTGTTGGAGGAGTTCCTGTAGGAGGATCACAATTTGGTGCTTCAATAAACCCCGAATGCATTTTAGACCAACCGGTTCAATTTGATTTTTATGATGGAGGTGGAGTAGATTTAGCATTTTTAGGATTGGCAGAAGTTGATGAAAGCGGAAATATAAATGTTAGCAAATTTGGACCTAAATTAGCCGGATGTGGTGGATTTATTAATATAACTCAAAATGCAAAAAGGGTATTCTTTTGTGGAACTTTTACTGCAGGTGGATTAAAAACAAAGATTAAAGATGGAAAACTAGTAATTGTTCAAGAAGGCAAAATCAGGAAATTTATTAGGGAAGTTGAACAAATTACATTTAGCGGCGAATATGCAGTAAAGACTAAACAACCGGTAATGTATATAACTGAGCGTGCAGTATTTGAATTAAGACCTGACGGCGTTTACTTAACAGAAGTTGCTCCGGGAATTGATTTACAAACTCAAATTTTAGATTTAATGGATTTTGTTCCAAAGATGGACAAAGAACCAAAATTTATGGATAAAGAAATATTTAAAGATGAAGTTATGGGGCTTTCAAAAAAATAATATATAAAGGAGAAAAAAATGGATTTTGAATTTAACGAAAAACAATTAAATGTAATTAAGGAAGCGAGAGATTTTGCAGAAAATTTTTTACGACCGGGAGTTATTGAAAGAGACGAAGACAGCACTTATCCATTAGAAGGCTACAAAAAATTAGGGGAATTAGGACTTTTAGGTTTGCCCTATTCTTCAGAATATGGCGGGTCAGATGCAGGTTATTTGGAATATGTTTTGGCAGTAGAAGAAGTTGCAAAGGTTGATGCTTCATTAGCTATTTCTTATTCTGTTGCTACCTCATTATATGGTGGACCAATTGCAACATACGGTACAGAAGAACAAAAGAAAAAATACTTACCACCTGTACTTTCAGGTCAGTCATTAGGAGCTTTTAACTTGACGGAACCAAATGCAGGTTCTGATGCAGCAGGAGTTATAACAAGAGCTGAAAAAAAAGGTGACAAATATATATTAAACGGATTAAAATGCTTCTCAACTAACGGACCTCTAGCAGATTACTTTTTCGTTGTTGCCAGCACAAATCCAGAGCTGAGAACTAAAGGTTTGACAGGACTTATAGTTGAAAAATCATACCCTGGAGTTTCTATCGGTAGAATAGAAAACAAAATGGGTATACGCTCAGCTAAAGTTTCAGAAGTAATATTTAATAATGTAGAAATTCCCAAGGAAAACCTAATTTTGGAAGAAGGAAAAGGCTTTATGTTAGCTATGAAAGCACTTGATGGAGGGAGAATGGGAGTAGCTGCACAAGGTCTTGGTATAGCAGAAGGTGCATTTGAAATAGCGAGAAAATATTTAATGACAAGAGAACAATTTGGAAAGCCACTGTATAAAAACCAATACCTTGCATTTAAAATGGCTGAATTGGATGTAAAAATTGAACAGGCTAAATATTTGCTATATAAGGCTGCATGTGATAAGGATGCCGGCAAGCCGTATTCTTCGTCAGCTGCTAAGGCAAAATATGCATGCACCAACGTAGCCATGGAAGTTACAACTGAAGCTGTGCAAATGCTTGGCGGAAACGGATACATGAAGGATTATCACGTTGAAAGAATGATGAGAGATGCAAAAATTACACAAATATATGAAGGTACAAACGAAATTCAGAAATTAGTTGTAAGTGGTGGATTATTTAGAAAATAAAAATACAATAAGCTCTAATAATCATTATTAATTTAAAATTAGGAGGATAATAATGTCTATAAATGAGTTAGCTGTTAATTTAAAAAACATCGAGGTTAAGGTTGAAGACGGAATTGCTTTAGTTAAAATGAACAGACCTAAAGCTTTAAATGCTTTAAATAATGATACATTAAATGAACTTGTAAGTATATTTGACACATTAAAAGAAGATGAATCTGTATTAGGTGTAATAGTTACCGGAGAAGGAAAAGGTTTTGTTGCCGGAGCAGATATAGTCCAAATGCAGAATTATAAAAGCACAGAAGGCAGAAACTATGCTGACTTTGCTCAAAGTGTATTCAATAAAATTGAGAGCTTAGAAAAACCTGTTATAGCTGCAGTCAATGGTTATGCATTAGGCGGAGGAAATGAATTAGCATTAAGTTGTGATATAAGAATAGCTTCGGAAAAGGCTGTTTTTGGTCAACCGGAGGTTGGATTAGGAATAATTCCGTGTTTCGGAGGAACTCAAAGATTACCTAGATTAGTAGGTTCTGGCTTGGCAAAAGAGATGATTTTTACAGGCAGACATGTAAAAGCAGAAGAGGCCTTATCTATCGGGTTGGTAAACAAGGTGGTAGAGCCGGAAGTATTAGTTGAAGAATCAGTAAATATGATGAAGAGTATATTGAAAAATGCATCTAAGGCAGTTGGGTTTGCAAAAGTATCCATTAACCGAGGACTTGAAATGGATATTCAAAATGGACTGGAACTTGAAAAAGATGTGGCTGCCTTATGTTTTGCTACTGAGGATAAAGATGAAGGTATGAATGCTTTTGTTGAAAAGAGAGAAGCTCAGTTTAAAAACAGATGATTAATTAGTTAGTCTTATAAGACATATTGATAAATTTAACTATTGATATGTCTTATAATTATAGTTCTTTACTTATCATTTCTAATAAAGGAGGCATTAAAAATGTTTGATGTTGCTATTTTAGTATTAGCTATTGTACTTTTTTCGGTTTTAGCTTTTAGGGGCGTTTCAGCAGTTATACTTGGTCCTTTAGTATCCCTTTTGTTAGTTATTTTTGCACGGTTGCCGGGTGTTGAAACTATGCTTGGACCATATATGGCATCTGCATCGGGATATTTCAAGGATTATTTTTTTGTTTTTTTCGTGGGTGCTATTTTTGGTGCTATTTATGAGGAAACCAAGGCTGCCAAATCAGTTGCCCTCATGTTGTCAAAAATTACTCGCGGTAAGTTTACTGCTCCTTTAATTATACTTATTACAGGTGTGCTTACATATGGAGGTATTAGCGGATTTGTAGTATATTTTGTTGTATATCCCATTGCTTTACAATTGTTTAGAGAAAATAATATTTCCAGGAAGATATTACCTGCGGCTATTTCAGCAGGATGCTGGACATTTACTATGAATGGTCCGGGCTCTCCTGCCATTCAAAACATAATACCCATGAGAGCATTGGGAACATCATCTACAGCTGCTTTAGTTCCAGGGGCGATAGGTTCATTATTTCAGCTGGTAGTTATATTTATATGGTTGGAATACAGAAGCAGAAGTTTAAATAAACAAGGACGTTATTTTATTGATGATAGATTAACACCATTACCTGTAGATGAGATGGAATCAGAAATGGCCATGAGTGAAGATATACCGAATTCGTATCTTGCATTAGTTCCAATAATTTTAATTCTTGTTTGCTTCAATGGCTTTAAAATGGCTGTAGAACTTGCCGTTTTAATAGGAATTGTTGTTTCATTAGTTCTTTTTTATAGATATATTCCAGATAAAAAAGCCGGACTTATTAAGTTATTCAACAAAGGCGGAGGCAATTCTATCAGTGCTATATGTAACACTGCCTTGGTTGTTGGATTTGGTGGTGTAGTAGCTCAAACTGTCGGTTTTGAAAAAGTAATTGCAGGTTTGCAAGGAATAAATATTTCACCACTTTGGTTTGTTGCTATAACAGTTAGTGTTGCAGCAGGTGTATGCGGAAGTGCATCCGGAGGTATGGGGGTAGCTTTTGATGCCTTAGGAAGTACATATGCTAACATGGGGGTTTCTCTTGAATATGTTCACCGTATATCTGCCATAGCTTCCGGTACTTTAGATACCTTACCTCATCAAGGGGCTCAAATTACGTTATTAACACTTTGTCACTTGAATCATAAGGAAGCATACCTGGATATATTTATTACACAGGTTGTTGTCCCGGTTATAACCTTATTTGTTGTAATACCTTTAATGAATATGGGATTATAAAAATAATTATTGTATTTAAAAATCGACCCTCAGCGTTAGACTGTTATTCTAACTTGTGGGGTCGATTAAATGTACTAAATAAATAACAAATTATATTTTAAATTAATTAATTTCAGCGGCAGCTGTTTCACCGACAACATCTCCAAAAACAACTGCAACTATTAATGCAGCACCAACTGAACCAGCACATGCACTGTGACCTGAAGTTGCTCCGGCTGCATATAATCCGGGTATAACCTGATCATTTGTGTCAATTACTCGTCCATCAATATCTACTGTAATTCCACCATAGGTACTTTGCATTGAAGGAGTTACAAGTGCTGCATAATATTTAGGTGTATCTATAGGATCAGTTATATCTCTGTTAAATTCTTTATCTTCTCCTGTTTCACCAGCTGTTTGATAAGCTTCCATAGTTGCTAGGAAAGTTTCCTTATCAACATCCATTAAATCTGCTAATTCTTCAAGGCTATCAGCGGATAGGAAATATCCTGAATCATTGTATCCACTCATTAGAGCCAAATCATCTATAACTGTTTGGTCGAAAACCGAATAGGCTTCATTATTTGTTTGTTCCATCATAGCTTCAGATCTTGATGTTACTGTTCCGGCACTTTCATCTACAAAGCGATTACCTTCGTGATTGATAAGTACACAGTAATCTGTTATAGCGGTCAGGGATACGCCTGTTCCTTTGTAAACATAGCATAGAGGGTTTGCTTTAACTTGATCCATGTTGGTTATTTTAGCGCCGATTTCTTCAGCCATAAGTATACCGTCACCTGTTAATGAAGAAGCTCCTGTCGTTGGTCTGTTTGACCATTGTGGAGCATATTCTGCAACAAGATCCGGATTATTTGCATAACCACCTGTACAAATTATAGTTGCCTGGGCATTAATATTATAATTTCCATCTGGACCTTCAACTTCAACTCCTACTGCTTCACCATCATCCATAAGTATTGAAGTAGCTTTTGTATTTAAACGATATTCTATACCAAGTTCATCTATACGATTACCAAGTGCTTTAACGATGTGTGTACCTGGGGCACTACCATCTAAAGTTTTTATGGAGAAACTTGATTCGATTACTGAGCCGAAAGGTACTCCTAAGTCAGTTAACCAATTAACCATTTCACCACTTTTTTCGGCATAGGTTCTTAAAGTTTCATAACTTACTACATCAGGATAGTATTCTTGACCTTTGGCTTCTAAATATTTGTAGAAATCTTCTCCTGTTTGTCCTTCTAAGTCCTCTTGGAATCTAGTTCCACCTGCTCTGATAGATGTTGATGCAAACATAGTGTCACCACCACCTAAGAAACCTTGTTTTTCAACAAGTAATACGTCTTTTCCTGCTTCAGCGGCCTTAATAGCAGCTATCATTCCTGCACTGCCTGCACCCACAATAACTATTTCAGTTTCAACATCTTCTGCTGGAGTAATTTCTTTTTCCACAGGTTCGCTTAAAGAGTCTATGTCAGCTCCAGCTTGTTCCAAAGCGTCTCTTACGGCATTTACTACTGCAACGCTTGTTATGGTAGCACCAGAAACCATATCAACATCTAGGGTTTGGTCGGCAATTATAGTTTCCGGAATTTGATTGAGTGGCGTTTCGCAAATAGTTGCAGTTTCACTATGTTCTAATATTTCAATGTCCTCAATCTTGTCATCGCTAACTGTCACTGAAAGTTTTAATTCACCGTTTCTTCCGGTTGTTGTTGAAGTATATGTACCGGCTGTAAATTTAGTGCCGGAAGCTTGTTCATTTTCTCCTTGGTTGTCTGAATCTTCCGGATTTGTAGTTGTACTACATCCTACTACTGATGTTAATGCAAGCATCAGTACTAATGCTAATGATAAAATTCTAGTTTTCATTGATTTTCTAATTAAAGTAATCTCCTTTATGTTTAGTAATAAAAATTCATACTTTAAAAGATAGTGTGTCCGAATTTGGCCACTTTATTAACTTTTAAAATATGACCGTTACAATTATAGCAAACAGTTGATTAAATGTAAAGAATGTTAATAATATTAATATGTAATAATTTTTCTGTTTAATATTTCATAATAATTGGTATAATTAAAAACAGCACAAAAAATTATGGAGGAAGACATGAAAAAAATTATCTTTACTTTTAGTTTTAGCTCTAGCATTATTTAGCTTTGTAGGCTGCTCAAGTGATGAGCCAACAGGTGGAGATGCAGGAGAAACTAAAACATTAACCGGAACTGCACAAGGATTTGGCGGTGACGTAACTGTAACAGTTACAGTTGATGAAGACGACATAACTGAAGTTATAGCAGTTGGTGATGGTGAAACTGCAGGCATTGGCTCAAACGCTATTGATCAGTTGCCGGAATTAATAGTTGAGGCAGATTCTACTGAAGTTGATAGTATTTCAGGAGTTACGTTTACGAGCGACGCTATCAAAGAAGCTGTCGATAATGCTTTAGCAAGTGAATAATTAAAAAATTAGATTTTCTACTTGTAGGTATTTTTTATGGGAAGAAAAGAAAAATTTAATAAGAAAATAAAAATACAAGCTTGCAAAGATTATGAAGAAGGCAATCTTAGTTTTGATGGTATTTCAAAGAAAATTGATCTTTATGATAATAGTATCATATAAACAGGTTATATAATCTCTAAAAACATGTGAAATCTATGACTCATGTAAGAAATAAGTCTGCTGCGCAAGAATTACTGTAAGGAAGAGCTGCGTGAGTATAAAATATTCTGTGTAAATAGAATATTTTATACTCTTATTGGTCTAGCCTCTTACCATATCTGGTGAAAATTGTCGTTAATCTTACATTTTTATTATTGACAGGTAGTCTTGACTACTTAAATTTGACAGCTTGGTTCTAAGCCAAGTAATGCTCCAAATCTTTGGCAGGCAGTGATAAAGCATATAAGCGCTAAAAGTTCTGAAATTTCGCTATCTGTAAAGGATTCTTTAAGTGTAGTGAATTCGTTATCACTAATATGTGTTTTTTTACTGGATATATCCGCAATACCGATTGCCAGCTGTGTCCTCAAATCCATTATATTTTTCGAGGGAGCTCCTTTAGACTTACAATATTCACAACCGTTATTATAAGCCAGGGTGCGGCGAATCTCCTCTTTTAGTTCTTCTGAAAAAGAATTACTTGAAAAAATGCAATTCTCCAGAGATGCCCATTTTTCCAATATGTCTTTATTGTGTCCTAATAGTTGCTGAAATGGTGTAATCCCATTTTGTGAAAAAGAAATTATTGCCATGATTTTTTCCTCCTTAAAATGTTTATTTCATTGACGAACCAATTATATCAGGTATATAATTTAAATTGTATTTCATATGAAATAATATTAATATAATATATATTCCTTTTGATATATATTATAAGAAAGTGAGTTTCAAATGAAAATAGATGAGATAGATGTGCAGATTTTGTATGAGTTACAAACAGATAGTAGAATTTCCATAAGGGAGTTATCTAAACGAGTAAATCTTTCGCCGCCTTCTGTTGCAGAGAGGGTGAGAAGGCTTGAGGATAATAACATTATTGAGGGATATACAATCCGTCTAAACAAAAATAAACTTGGATTTGTAATCGATTGTATAATTGAAGTCACGATGAAGAATGGACAACACGAAAAGTTTAAAAATTTTATTAAGGATTACAAATACAGTGAATGGTGCTACAGAATTGCCGGCTCTGCTTGCTTTATAGTTAAATTGTCGGTTGCTTCTTTAGAGGATATTGAACAGTTCATAAATGCCATATCCCCATATGCTCTAACAGAGACATCCATCGTTTTTTCAAAAGTGGAAGTTAATAATAAAATTAATAAGTTCTTATATTTTTAACCGATACTATTGAAATTAAATGAAAACACTTATAGCTAACAGCCAGTGAGCTATAAGTGTTTAAATGAGGAGTTCCAACCGATATTGTAAGCAACAATTAGGATAACTTTACATTACCTTTCATTATTATTTTTGATATATTATGCTTTTTAAATTACAGGATAATTTAATTCGTCATATTCATTCATTTTAGGTGAATAATAAATCAAATATATTAAATCATATTTAGATGTAAAAATTTATTTTGCCCAAATGTAAAAACGTAAAAAATATTTGAGTTTCCCCAAAATTCA
>DHER01000081.1 GCA_002399975.1 Firmicutes bacterium UBA4845
CTAGCTATCGGCTCCCTTGTTAAGTATATTATATACCACGATCAACTGTAGTGTCAATGATAAAAAACCGCCCCTGCTACGAACAGAGACGGTTTAAGGAGGATATTATGGCAAAGATCAATGTGAGAAACCGCAACAAAGGAAAATACTATAAGGACGGTCGAAAAAAGGACCCAAACTGGGAATATCGATTTGAGATCGCTCCTGTAGGTGGAGAACGTAAGCAAGAATCAAAGGCGGGGTTTGCAACCAAGAAGGAGGCTGAAATAGCCGGCGGAAAAGCATATGCAAAGTATCATAATACCGGCAGAATATTCGAACCTAAGAAAATCAGTGTATCGGATTATCTGGATTACTGGCTCGAAAATGCAATAAAAAAGAATGTTGGTAATGGAGGATATAGCTATAATACATATTTGGACTATGAGTCAAAAATCAGACTGCATTTAAAGCCGGTATTCGGTAAGTATTTATTGAACGGATTACAGGATTCTCCTGATGTTATCCAGTCATGGGTTGATGACATGAAAGCCAGGGGATTTTCCAAGAACATGGTAAAAAGTACTTTTGCTTGCCTATCAGGCGCGCTGAATTATGCCATCTTGCCGCTAAAATATATAAAGCACAATCCATGTAATCTTGTAAAAATAGGCAAAATGCCTATTGATGTAAAAGCCAAGGAGCATACAGAATATATTTGTCGTGGAAGCGATCTCTCGGCCATTATGGATCGTTTCCCAGAGGGATCCAACTTTTATTTTATACTTATGCTTGAATATAATTTAGGCACCAGACTCGGGGAAGCATATGGGTTTGACCTGCTTACCGATGTTAACATGGATAAATCGGAGATCAGTATCAATCACCAGTTGTCTAAAGAGAATAAGGTATGGTATTACCGCCCGCCTAAATACGAATCCTATCGCACAATCAAAATGGGAAAAACGATAAAGCAAATTATCAGAGACGAGATCAAACGTCGTAAAGAAAATATGATAAAATACGGACCGTATTACCTCCGTACCTATCTCATGGAGGATAATTCTGTTGTGCAGTACAGAGCGGATATGAAAGTTCCATACAGAGAGATTTATCCTGCAAGTGTAAGGGAGAATGGTGAGCTACTTACTCCAGAGTCGTTTAAATATTGTGCACGCGTTATTCATTATGAACTAAACAACCCCTTATTCCATAGTCACTGCCTTAGGCACACACACGGAACCATCCTTGCCGAGAATGGTGCATCTCCCAAGGCTGTTCAGAAACGGCTCGGACATAAAGATATTGTAACCACCCTAAATAAGTATGTGTTTAATACGGAAAAAATGAGAAATGATGCTGTTGCAATTTTCGAAGAAACTTTGTCCACGGACAAAAAATTAGGTAGACAAGACGTGGACAAATTCTCCGAAACCGCATTATGAAATCAATGAAACCTCCTAACTATCGGCATAGTAAACATACCGTCTCCACATGGAACGATAGCATCAGCTTGATGTCTGGTATGTATTTTTCGTTTTTTCCGTTCTCGGGAACAGGTCAATAGTGGTTTTTATGGGGTGTTCTGTTCAAGGAAACAGTTCCACTGTTTTTATTAGTTCTCGGGAATAAGTCAATATATTTTATGGGTTCAAATCCTGTCATCTCCGTTGTGTTTACTGTACTACTTTGGTACAATGCACCATTTTCAGTTGACAGCGGGCTTTCGTAATGAGCAGGATATAGTTAATGATTCTTTTCCCATGTAGAATAAATAACATTACGCCGTTTGAAGGCTTCATATCCACCTTCCATAATGTCAACGATTTGCTGGTGTGTTTCTTCAGAGTCTATTGTTCCAGAAGAAATGTGCATAATCCCATCGCTACTTTCTGCAGCTACTATTCTTTCCGCATCTCCTAATACAGGAATGTTGGCATTGTGTGTTGCAAAAATGAATTGTGTATCATATTTCTTTTCCTTAAGCTTTTTAATAAATTCTGTGTAAACCACTTGATTATCGAGGTCATCTTCTGGTTGGTCGATAATAACTACATCATTATCATTTTGCGAGAGAATAAACAAAACGAGGGCGGAGGCGCGTTGTCCCAGCGAGTGTTGGCTCAAAGGCTTTCCGTGGTAAGAAATCTCAACAAGATTGGGTGTTGTATTGCTTATCAGAGCTTCAAAGTTTTCACGAACTCTTGATGCAACAGAATCATATTGAGAGTCGGTAATTATTGGCCGTAGCTGTTTACCATTATCTAAGATAACATCCTGCACCAAGGCTACCATGTCCGAAAAAGTACTACTTATGGTACCGTATTTGGCTTCACTTATACCACTGCCCTTAAAGGCAGCCTTTAATTGTCCTAACAAACAGGTTTTATCGCCTTTAAATTCAATAGAAATTTGAAGTTCAGATTGGCTACCATTTATTCGGTCGATTTCAGCTTTATAAGCTTTAAATATTTCCAGAAGAATTTCGTTTCTCTTCCTGATACAGGTGACAACTTCGGTACGTACAGTTTTTTCTTTTGCAAGTTCGCGATTTCTACGAGCAATTTCATTCGTTAGGCGAGCTTTTTCTTTTTCATATTTTCCAAAGCTCTCGATGTCAAGTGTATCATCTTGCACTTCACGTCGGATTTGAGCAAATTCTTCTTTGAGTGCATCAATTGCATCAGAGAGTTCTTTCTGAACGGCGACAATTTCAATGATGTCATTTTCGATAGCTTCAGATGCTTTGGCGATTTCAGACATATGCGTAGAAAAGGCATCAATAAGGCACTGCACCTTATCAAATATGGATTTGTTGTACTTTGAAATATAACCTGAAAGAGAAATAGCCGATGTGTCATACTGCATGAGGAATGCAGAAAGAAGCTTGCTAATACGCTTTGCTTCCTGGACAATATCCTCGACTTTGACTCCGTCAGCATTACAGGCTGTCTGTTTTTCAAGTTTTTCGGAGATTCCTTTTTCTTTAAACACAGTTAGTTTGTGCTCGATTTCGCGCGCGTTTTCTTCCAACTCTTTTATTTGCTCAGGTATTTCCGTAACACTATTAAACAACCTGATTTTTTCTGCCAATGTAGCAACCTGTTCATCAATTGCATTTTCTTGCGATAAAATTCTTCCTCCAACAAGCTTGTGAAGCAATTCGAATTCGTATCCGGGGGCTGTAAAAGCTAAATCCTTCTGACCAAAGTAAAGAGGATTCCTTATTACCGAAGAAACGGGTATCGCCAAATCATTCCCGTTCTGGTCAAGTATTGAAGGATTTTCTCCGTTGATCCGGCTGACGGAGTAACTTTTTCCGTGTTCATCCACTGTTGTAATAATGACTTTTCCGCCAGAATCAAGTATGTATTTGACCAATTCATCTTTATATTTGAAATCAACAGAAGATGGATTTATTTGTAGACCGTAACGCAGCGCTTCAATCACGGCAGACTTGCCGCTCCCTCTAATACCAATAAATGTGTTGAGCTGTGGCGACAGTCCAATTGAGCAGCCATTTAGTTTACCACCTTGGAAAGTGACTGATTGGATGCGGCTGTGCTTGATTGGCAAAACTTCAGAGAAAACTCTGTTTTCATGGTCGAGCAATGCATATTTTAGTGCCGAATATGATAGCTCACCAAGTTTCACGAGCGATGCGCCATGTGCTTTACCAATATCTTCGATTTTCTTTGGGTCGGAACCATCTAATAGGGCCGGCGTATATCCAAGCCATGATACTATTTTGGGCAAGTTATCATGGGTGCGGAGCTTTTGTATGCCAAGCACACGCTTTCGAAAATGAGGAGTGTTTGCCAACGATTGAATTAAGCCTCCATCACATTCATTTATCAGTCCATTGTTTTGCTCGATGTGTGCGAAAACAATGAAATAGTCTCTATTGTATTTTTCCAATTCTTCAAGTGTTGCTGTAACATCCGTCTGGCATCGAGTATTAGCATTATCCCGGTTTCGAATATCACGAAATACTATATTGAGGAAGTTTTCAATATGATTACTTTCACCCTCAAGCCACTCATCAGGATTAAACACAATAAGAGTGTGTAGTCCGTTACTACCTTCTTTTATAGAAAGCTCAACACCAGGCAGAATGAGAATATCTCTTTTTCTTGCTTCTTTACGTAGGGCCTTATATTCTCCAAGATCAAATTTATTATGATTTGTAATAACACCAACACGTATATTCTTTGATTGTATCGCATCAATATAATCATTTATAAATGAATTTTCGTTGCCAGAATATTCAAATTCTTTATCTTTGCGTGTATGCATATGAAAATCCACATGCACGATTTCTGCACCGTTATCAAACATATAACCCCTCCTTTACCGCAACACATGTTTGTATCCTAAAAATTGTCAGATATCGTTTTCTACATTTTTCATATAGAGGAGTTCAAGTTCTTTTATGAGACGACGTTCAAACAAATCCGAATCACAATCGGCGTCGTTATACTTTTTCAGAAGAACTTGATACCCTGTTTCTGCACATTGCTCGCACAAGTCGGTGCTCTGATCCCAATCAGCATAAGCGTCTATGTCTGAGTCATCAGAAACGGTACCGAGAAGAACGCTGGCTATAAGTGCTTTATCAGCGGTTTTCAATGCTGTATTGAGAAATAGTCCAACTCTATTTTTTAACGGGGTCGGGTTGTCAATACCAAAAGCAACTGCAAGCATAAATACATCTTTTCCTTCAACTATGTTGAGTCCGAGTACATCTTTCTTTTTCATATCGTCGATCACGGTGCGATATTGACTACTTGTATAGACACGGTCTTTTGCCATTAGTGTTCAATCCCTTCTATGTAATTTTCATCATCAGATAAATTCAACGTACGAACTTCTGCAACACCATCATAGATTTGTTTTACGGATTCAGAATATTCATCTGGAGTAAACTGGACTGATGTCAATACAT
>DHER01000082.1:0-1054 GCA_002399975.1 Firmicutes bacterium UBA4845
TGTCGTTTCAATATTTTTGTAATGGTCCCCTTGCTTTTCAATCCCAATTCAATTGCAATTTGCTCATAAGTATAACCTGCATTTTTCAGTGATACAATTTTCTCGTATTGTTCTTTTTTGGTATCATCGTTTTTCACAAGCATATCGAACACACACCGATCACCGGTATTTGTAAAAACGAGGTTTTCCGAAAAATTGAGCACATAGCTTTCTTTTTTATATTCAGCGGGCAAATAGTTTCCCTTGACGATACAAAGATGTTTTTTCGTATCGTCCCCCAAATCATTCCGTAACTCAAAAACTGCCCTCATTTTGGCTTCGAAAGCTTGAGAACCCAGAAGATTATTTTTTGAGGGTAAATCATTCTCTCTATTTTTCCCTGTATGATGGAGAAATGTAAATAAACATTGGTGTTTATTTGCCAATTGAGAGAATTGGTTAAGAAATGTTCTTACTTCATTGGCTTGATTCATTGATCGGCTGTATATGTCGGTGAAACAGTCAATGACTACTAAATCCACAGGATTGTCTGTTATCATTTTATCCAACTTATCAACCAAATCCTCTGTATCAAACATAAATATCAGCTCTGAAAAATCATCTGGATGTAACAACAGATCCTTGTTCTGCTTATTTAGCAAATAAGACACAGCCATCTCATCATCCTCAGTTGATACGTAAATGGCTCTTTTGTGTCGGCTATTTATGGCGAACCCCAGGAATGTATCACCAGTACATACATCAATGGCTAACTGGCGAAGTATTGAGCTCTTTCCGGTGTCAGAAGCTCCACCCAAAGCGACTACACCCGATCTCGGTAAAATAGGATCGACTAAACAAGGTATCTCATCAATTTCTCGCATCAATAGATCAGATCCGGTTTTAAAGGATATCTGATCGTTTTTATACTCAATTTTACTGGAGCTCGGATCATTAACTCCTACTTGATCTTTAATAAGATCCAATATATCATAATCTCCATTTAAAAAATCTGTCATCTTTTAATGAATTTATTGTAGTTATCTTTTCTCCAGCAATCTATTGATATCGCTCA
>DHER01000082.1:1083-3187 GCA_002399975.1 Firmicutes bacterium UBA4845
GCCGAAGTTCTTTGCAAGTCATTTTCACACAATGTTCAATAGCATCTTTTAAATCCCCTGCTTTTATCGTAATATTAAGCTCCGGGTATTGCTCTGTAAATTGGAATATATTCATTATTTAATTATTTAATTTTTTGTCTTTTGCCGAAAGGTGGCCACTGCTTCCGGTTGTTTGACATTGCAAACTTAGGTATGGTATAATAGGGTGTGTGTAGGGTATATTAGATTATTTTCAAAAAAATAACCCCTTGATATATATGAATATCAAGGGATTAACATAATTTAAGCAATGAATTAACAGGGTGTAACCAGGGTAGCCCTATAAATATTATTCTATTTTATATCATCTAGTTCCTTTTTCCAGCCACAAGGAACAGAAATACCGCTAATACGTGTGGGTTCAGTATTGATGCTGTGAGCTGTTTTTCTATACCATTCAGAACTGATTACTTTCGAGAGTTTATTTATCACAGACATACACTTTGACTTTTTTTTCCTCTTAGCGCATTTTTCAACTATCTCCTTGAAATCAGTATTATCTATAGCCATAGTAAAATCAGATAATGATATTTGATCGTCAAAAACATCAGTCTTCTGACAATGTTCAAAGATCCTGGAGATGGTAATTGGATCATATTCGTATCTTGTCTGATCGTTTCTGCCCCAATTACTTAAGCTGATTTCACTATCCCCAGGAGTAGAATCATTATCCTGCGTAGACTGTTCTGATATCGATATTATGAGTATATTAATTGACTCCTTCATTCTTTCAAGAATGGGATAGTATAGCTTGTGTTCAAGGGAAAACATGTCATTAACAATTTTGCCATTGCCATCGGTGCCGCACCAGAAGTAATATGTGTCATTTTCGTATCCTTGCTGTTCTTTTCCTTTCCTTTCTTGTAAAATATTATCAATATGAGTTTGTATAGCCACACCCTTATCATCTATCGTTCTTCCATTCTTCAATGCAGTTCTATAGCCTGCTAATGCGCTATCATGTTCAGTTAAATACTTTCTATATTGATAATATACTTCATCCTGATAGCTTTTAATTACCGATAGGCATTCCCCATAAAAGTCTTGTTTCTCCACAAACTCATCCCTTTCTGCTATCTTGGCTTGTCTCTCAAAATATTTGCCAAAGGCAGTCTTTTCCGGCTTACACTCCCAATATCCCTGTAAAACAATGTGCTTATAATTCATAAACAATAATCTAAAATAATATCTATTGCTTTGCTATGCAAATGTATGAAATCATTTGAAACAGTGACTGAGAAATTGGAGATAGTTATTTACTAGATGCTTATTTATGTTGTTACTTATTGAAATAATGTATTAGAATTTGATTAGTTTCTTTCTATTATTGCAGCATCTCCTCACAGGACTAATCTGCAGTGAAATCGGGTACAATAACTTAACTTTTTTTACATAGTGAGTTGTATAAAAAGTTTAGAATACTAGGTCAACCTGCATGGTTGTAACGACTTTAGCCATAGTTCATAAAATTCCCAACTCCATTATTTTATTTTCCTCCTTGAATGTTAATTTTCAGAATTTTACCTAACCCATCTTTTGATTCGGCAGCCCAAAAGTAATCAGATGGAGAAAGCCCTTCATCTTTCACTAAACCTGTAAGTTTCATAATGATTTTGCTCAACTCTTCCATTAATATTGGATTTTCAGGCGAGCACTCAAATAAAAAATAGTATTTCGAAAAAGAGTCGAAGTTTTTAAAATCATTTTGATGCTTCGCTGCAAGCTCAATAATACGATTGGTTCTATCAGATAGATCATTGTTGCCAGAGGCAATGATAATCTGAATTTGTTCCTTGAATTGGTAGATATCTGCCCTATCCCTATCAGTCATAGGTGTTCTATATACCGTTCCATATCGTGTCTTTGTATTAAACGGTGCTGTTTCCGTATATAACCAATATTCCCATTTTTTAAATGAATCGGTTTCAATTACTTCCGGTTGATGATAGATGTATTGTTTGTTCTCTTCTTTATTCATGTTGATGTTCATCATGTGAATTGTGGCTTTGTCCATAAAAACCTCTTTAGAACCAATTTCAAAGCTGAATTATTCAATACTATTAAC
>DHER01000093.1 GCA_002399975.1 Firmicutes bacterium UBA4845
CATAACTGTCCGGAGAAATTTTACCATAATGAAAGTTGATCAACGTGCTCTGCCTCCGGAGCATTAACACAGAGCGTAGGTTGATTGAATATATCACTGATATTTCCTCTTTTAAAGAGGATCTGTCCGATAGAGTTTGAGATTGTATGAAGACTTGGTTCCAACATAAATCGCTTCTTTGCTATGATAAGCAAAAGATAATCACATATGGCAATCCATATCTGTGTGAAAACTGCATTCATAGAGGTACCATAGAAGGTCTTAACATGGAGGTGCTGCTTTATCCATTTGAAAAACAGTTCAATTTGCCATCTTTCCCTATACAGATCGGCGATTGTCAGTGCCTCCAGCAGGAAGTTGTTAGACAAGAATCTATATACGATACCGGTGCTGAAATCTTCATATATGACGAGCCTGAGAGTGTCGGGGTACTTGCTGGAGGTTTTTACGGCCGTCAGTCGTATCGTTTGATCAGAGATCAGGCCTGCATCCGGGTCAACTTTGCTACGTCCCAGGATCTCATATACCATGTTGTCTTTTGCCCTGGTGACAAAGTAGGCATTCTTGAGATGAAAGTGCTTGTAAAGTGCATCAAATTTCACATATCCTTTGTCCATCAGGTAGTATGCGTTAGACTCGACGGGGATTTTGTCCATGACCTTCGAATCATGAACCCGACCGTCAGTAAGACGGACGAATGTCGGAATAGAGCCTCTGAGATCCATCAGCGTATGCATTTTGAACGCACCTCTACCATGATGGAAAGTGGCCCACGGGCAAAGTTTGAGACACAATTCGATGGTACTGCTGTCAAAGGCATAAACCATCTCGTCAAGATCGACACGAAGCTTCTGGTCGGCATAAAGTTTCTTTGCCTCACGTATCAAAACTTGAGCAAAGTCCTGATAAATATGCCAATTCTTATTCTCATTAGCTTCTGCAAGCGTGGACCTGGGCATTGCCTTAAGCCCAGATCTGTAGAGGTCCTGAGTGCAGAGGTTGAGGGTTGTTTCAATGTCTCTCAGGCCGGAACGGTCGGTGAACTGGGCAAAACTCATCACCATGAACTGATCACGGCATTTGAACTTTATAGAGTGTCTGTCGCCCTTGTAGCGGTCGACACATTTCTTAAACTCATATTCATTAACAAGAGACATAATTTGTGCAAAGATTGTTTTTCCTTTATTCATAGCCTGCAGAATGTGGTTCAAATGCCGATTCACAAAACTATGATTTCTAATCGAAAAATAATTTTATCCTTATAATATATTGAAATTTAAATTAATAAACCATGTCTGAGAATTTTTCTCCGGACAGCAATGAATTTTTTGAAATAATCTATAAAGAGATGAAATACAATATTCACATAAAAAAGCCAACCATGAAAGGAATCCTTCAAAATTGCATCTCACTCCTGATGGTTTTTAATGTAATAAGCTGTTTATCAGTCGTATAAAAAAAACAAAAACAAATGTTGATTCTACCATTAAAATTATTTTTGACAAGGAAAACTCTAATTTAGCGTTGTCCAGTTAATGGGAGGGGATCAGAGACGGATATGGGAAATGATATCGATGATGCAAAAAGGGGTAGCTTACACTGGCAGCTAAAGGCTGATTTTTGCCTTACCGACAGTCGGATCCATCTACACACTCATGTTCCTCTCAACATAAATGCCAAAACTATTAGTAACAATATCATAATTCAAAGTAATATAAATTAAAATAGCTGTATTTTTGTTGAAATAAAATGAGCATATATTGTTTCATTCAACTACGTTAATTTTTTTTTTAAAATAACCTTTAATGACATATTCTTCATATAGCTGCAATTATATTTTCAATTTTCAATAATTAAAAATGCCTATTATATGATTAATTATATTTTTTTAATTTATTTTTTTCAAATTACTAAATCTAAATACTATTCCAATTACTTCTAATAAAAATATCATGAAAAAAAGATCAACTCTTTCTTTATATATTATTATTTAATGCATTAAAATAATGTCAGTTCTATCTTATATCTATCAATAATTTTAATAAATAACTTTAATGACTATGCATTTACTAAAAAAAATTTCATGCCTTTTGATTACTATTAGTTTGGTACAAACTATAATAGTAAGTAATTCAGTGTTTGGTATGACTGAAGTTATTAACGAACTTCAGCAAGATACCAGAACAATTACAGGTCGTGTTGAGAGTTCAGATGGAGAATCATTACCTGGTGTTACTGTAGTTTTACCAGGAACTTCACAAGGAACAATAACTGATGCGGAAGGTAATTTCACATTAATAGTACCATCAAATGCACTAACACTACATTTTTCGTTTATTGGAATGATAGCACAAGATGTTAACATTTCAGGCAGGAATTCAATTAATGTAGTCATGAATGAAGATACAATTGGATTAGATGAAGTTGTAGCTGTAGGATATGGCTCACTTCAAAGAAACAAGGTTTCCACATCAATTGTCTCAATTGCACCTGAAGACATTAAAGATCAGCTAACCAATTCTTTGGAGAATTCTTTAGAAGGCAAAATTGCTGGTGTCAGCATTCAACAGGGTTCTGGTGCCCCTGGAGGAGGATCTACCATTAAAGTAAGAGGAAGTGGCTCTATTGGAGCAGGGAGTGATCCTTTAGTGGTAGTCGACGGAATTCCCATGCAAAATATTTTTGATAAAGAAAGATCCCCACTTGCAATGTTAGATCAATCTGATATAGAATCCATTCAAATTCTCAAAGATGTTTCAGCCACAGCAATTTATGGATCTCGTGGTTCAAATGGAGTAATACTTATTTCAACAAAATCAGGAAAAACAGGAAAAACAGAAATCACATTTGATGTAAGAGGAGGTGTACAGCAAATTATACCAAAGGAAAAACTTGATTTAATGAATGCAGAGGAATTTGCAACATGGAGATTGGAGAATGCTCAAGACTATGCAAATTTTTATGGAGAAGAATTTAACATAGAAAATGTCGCGTTAGAATATCGAAATCCGGAATATTGGAGGAACAAAGGAACTGACTGGCAGGATGTAATGACACGTATAGCACCTCAACAATCATATAATTTAAGTGTGTCACATGGTACTGATAATTATGTTGGATATTTCTCTATGGGATACACTCATGATGAAGGAGCAGTTGTCGAAACCAATTTCAAACGTTTAAATTTTCGAGCTAATATGGATTATACACCTATGAAATTTCTAAAAGTTGGATTAAAACTTAATCCAACTATAAGAATGTGGGGGAATCGTGTTGGGGGCAACAGAGAAGATGTATATGGTAATGCTATAATGAGTCCACCACTTGATGGACCATTTTTAGATGATGTGCCAAACGAACAGCCTGAGTATTTCGATGGTAAGTATGATACAAATATTAATTCCAGCGGTACATTTAATTTTACAAATTCTTTATATGACTTAAAGAAACAAGTTAGAAATGACCAAAGCTTTGACTTAAGTGTACAACCATATTTGCAAATTATGCCTTTAGATGGAGTTACTATTCGATCTCAATTGAGTTTGCAATGGGCTCAAAGTTTTAATGAATATTTTAAACCATCTACAGTTAACACTGGTTGGTCTCTTCCACCAATTGAACCTTCTGGATCATATAATACTGGAAGATCATTTAATTGGATTTTTGAAAATACTCTTAATTATGAAAAAACGATTGATAAACATTCGTTTTCAGGTTTAGTTGGGTATACAATGGAACATTACAACTATTATGGGAGTTCACTGAATGGTAGTAAGTTCCCTGGTGATGAAATAAAAACTTTAAATGCAGCTGACCAATATTCGGGAAGTAGTGTAGAAACGAATTGGTCTTTGTTGTCTTCTTTATTTCGTTTATCATATGATTATAATGTTAAGTACCTAATGACGTTAACACTAAGAAGAGATGGTAGCTCTCGCTTCGGAGCTGATAGAAGGTGGGGATATTTCCCATCCGCTTCAGTTGGTTGGAACATCAGTAAAGAAGACTTTTTCCCCAGTTCTGACTGGCTAACTAATTTAAAACTAAGATCTAGTTATGGAACCAGTGGAAACAATAACATAGGAGATTATACTTGGCACTCACTGCTTGGAGCAAATAATTATTCATTGGGTGGACAAATAGCTTCTGGGCAAATTTTAACAGGGATGGAGAATCGTAATCTAAGCTGGGAAAAATCAACTGAAATAAACGCTGGACTAGATTTAATTCTTTGGTCTGGTAGACTTAATTTCATTTTTGATTTTTATAATAAAACCACAGAAGACATGCTTTGGCAAGTGCCAATTCCAATTTCTTCAGGATTTAGTTCAACTATGCAAAATATTGGAGAAATAAGAAATAGAGGTGTAGAGTTTTCAATTAATTCAGTTAATATAGCGAATAATGATTTTACCTGGTCAACAGATTTTAACATTTCATTCAATAGGAACAAAGTTTTGAATTTAGGGCCTTTAGGAGATATAAAAACTTATGTAGGTTACGAAGGTCAATGGCAGATTACCCAAGTAGGCCATCCTATGGCTATGTTTTATGGTTGGAAAAGTCTAGGAATTCTAAATGATTGGGAGGATGTTGAAAATAATGTAATCCTTCCTGGTCAATTACCTGGAACTCCACATTGGTACAATGCAGACGGAAATGACATAATTGATGAAAGAGATAGAATTATTATTGGTAACCCCCATCCAAAATTTAGAGGAGGCATGAATAATCAATTTATCTTTAAAAATTTTGATTTAAATATTTCAACAAGTTTTGCATATGATTTTGATGTCTATGCAGGATTAGAAGCTAGTGTGATAAATTTGGATGGTATTTTTAACGTTTCGAAAGAAGTAAAAGAACGTTGGCGATCACCTGAAATACCTGGGAATGGAAGAATTGCATCATCATTTCATCAATCATATATAGATCGTGAGGGTAATTCAGATTTTGTTTACAACACATCATTTTTAAAAGTACAAAATATTAGTCTTGGTTATACATTTAATAATATAAAAGATGTTAGATCATTACGACTATCACTTTCAGCACAGAACCCATTTCTATTTACAAACTATAAATACGGGAATCCAGACATAAATCTATACGGAAACAGTTCGACTATGCTTAATTATGACCGTTATGACTACCCATTGACACAGTCAATTGAAATTGGTTTAAGTTTAACTCTATAATTTTTTTATTATGAAAAGAATAATATATTTTTTAATTGTAATATCGCTTTTAGGTTGTAGTGAATTTTTAGATGAACAGCCAATAAGCAATATGAGCTTGGGTGAATTTTATGAAACAGAGGTTCATTTTGAACAAGCAATGAATGGTGCTTATAAAACTTTACATGGTGTTTATTCAGGTGAAAGTGGAAGGGGAGCTGTATCAAATTTTTCAGAGATACGTTCAGATAATTCAACTTATCAGTACAACCCAGTACATCAAGGCTGGTATGAAATATGGGATATCGATAAATTTTTAGTCGTATCATCAAACCAAGCAGTAAGATGGACTTGGAATGCAACATACCAAGGGATCGGAACCTGTAATTTAATACTTCATTTTTTAGAAGATAAAGATTTTGAAAATAAAAATAGAATTGAAGCTGAAGCAAAATTTTTACGTGCACTTTACTACTTTCATTTGGTTAAGAATTTTGGTGACATACCTTTAGTTACCACAAAAGTGGAATCCATGGAAGAAGCATTTTCACTTAATAAAAGAACCCCAAAAGAATTAGTATATGACCAAATATTATCAGATTTAAATTTTTCAAAAGAATATTTGCCACTTAATTATTCTGGTAATCTGATCGGTAAAGCAACCAGAGGAGCTGCGAAAACTTTACTCGCAAAAGTTTTAATGTGGAAAGATGATTACTCTGGAGCTGTAAAAGAATTAGAAGAAATCATTAATGAAAATCAATATAGTCTTCTTAATGAATATGAAAACGTTTTTGATATTAATAATGAGAATAATGAAGAAATTATTTTCTCAGTACAATATTTGGAGGGTCCGTATGGTTTAGCAAGTATCTTTATGTATAATTTCTTACCTTATAATATTGGCAAAGATAAACTCCCATTCCAAAATGGAGACAATTTTGGAATTAATATTCCAACAGAAGATTTAATTAATTCATTTGAGGAAAATGACCAAAGATTAAAAATGATTGATACCTCTTTCGTTTTTAAGGGTTACGAACATTTAGGAGTATATAAAGGTTCAATTGTTCCATTCAGTCTTAAATTTAATGATATGGGACATTCACAGCGCATGAATACAGGTACTAATTTTAATGTATTTCGTTACCCTCATGTATTACTTATGTTGGCTGAATGCTATTTGAGAGTAGGAGGCGGAGATCCAGTTCCTTTAGTGAATTCTGTTAGAAACCGTGCAGGTTTGGATGATCTAAATAATGTTACTCTAGATGATATTATACATGAAAGAAGAGTAGAATTTCATTGTGAAGATGATCGATGGGATGTACTTGTTAGAACTGGGAAAGTTTTTGAGATAATGAAAGCCCATGGCGAAAGAGAAAAAAATCGAAGAAGTGATTTTTCAAACGATTCTTTTGAAGAGATAAAAATTCTTCTTCCTATTCCATCCACAGTAATTGAAAGAGATCCTACAATTCAACAAAACGAAGAATATTTGTAGTAATAATAAAAGAACTTGTGTGTAATTAATTACACACAAGTTCTTTTATTATTACTACAATTTTAAACCAGGATAGTTTTATCAATAGTTCGTTAAAAATATAGTTTAGAGTCACGCAGCAATGGCTGCAAACTCAATGAGTTCTTTGACAAGTTTATCATTTAATCTTCTGTTCGGTTTAATGCCTGACACGCAAATAAATCGTTCAAGCAAGTAGGCGTTGTGTATCATCGTTTTACATGATGCCATCGAAAAGGGGATGCCTTTCTCCTTTGCCAGCACCTTTGCCAGGTTGACTGAGGTAAGTGATGCATTAAAGTTGAACGATAGCTTTGCTACGTCCCTTGCCTGCGATTGCATCAGTCCGGTGAAGCCTTTGGCATCCCTGAAGCAAAACTCGATCTGAAAACGGGTGCGGTAAAATTCTATAACATCTTTTCCACTCATCTCAGGATTGGTAGAGAAGAACAGTTTTGATTTTTTCCCATCTTTGAAATACCAGAAGACAAGCCTGACCATCTGTCTAAGTGATTTGGAATAGGCTATCAAGG
>DHER01000076.1 GCA_002399975.1 Firmicutes bacterium UBA4845
CTTTTATTTAGTGCAAAGGTTATACTTTTGTGCAAATTTTTTCTTTTGATTAGCAAATATAGAAAATCGGGTAGATTTACACTTGTTATATTATTTTAATATGAGGTAGGAAATAAGCAAGGACCATATGGAGATGGTTTTTGTGGCTGTGATTTTTTTATTTATTTTTGTAATCCGTTTTATTGTACACTTCTTGGTATAAACTATAGTTATAAAGAGATCTGGAAGTCATGGTGTATCAGCCAAATATTAAAAGGAATACTTGAATTTGACATTTTTATATTGTATAATATTGGTTACCAGACAAAACTTTACAAAATTTGCAATGCTTATTATACGACTTTAAATAATTGAAAAAAGCAAACCGGTTGAAAGACTGGGACGCAAAACTTTGAAGTCTAAGGCATGTTGTTGTGCTATGACGGTTCGGTCGCTAAAAATTATTGGCTTATATTTTAGTGGCTATTTTTATAATATGCTCCTTTTTGTATGACATACACTTTACACTGTTGTATTGTTGCTATTTAAATAACTAAGCAAAAGTATACTGAGTAATTGTTTAGGAGATGTGGAAATGATCGATATGCATAGCCATATTTTATTTGGTGTAGATGATGGGGCTAAAGTCATTGGCGATTCATTAGTATTAATTGAAGAAGAAGTCAGAAAAGGTGTAAGTCATATAATTTTGACGCCTCACAACGGTAAGGGGTGTGTAAATCTGCACCCTGAATTAGTCAATGAAAATTTTAAGATGTTAAATAATCAGATAGTCGAAAAAAATATAAAAGTAAATCTATATTTGGGAAATGAAGTTTATCTTGGCAAAAATTATTGTGAAACCATTTGGCAGGAATCTTTTTATACTTTAGCCGACTCTGACTATATTTTGATTGAATTTGGCATTGTGGATACTCCGAATATCATACCGGAAGCATGCTATGAAGCAGTGATTAAAGGATATATTCCCATACTGGCCCATGTTGAAAGATATGAATTTTTGTATGATAATAAGCAGTTAATCAGTGACATATTAAGTGAAGGAGCACATTTCCAGATAAATGCATCTTCCATAACAGACAAGCAGAATAAAGAAAGCAATAAATTTGTACATTATTTATTAAAAGAGAGGCTGGTGAGTTTCGTTTCTTCTGATGTACATAATTCAGGTACTCGTGGCTTTCATCTGGATGAAGCATATTGCATTGTCAGAAGGTTATATGGTGAATTGTATGCTAATAAAATATTCTGTTTAAACCAACAAAATATTATTATGAATAAATATTTTGACAGCCCCGAACTGGTATGCAGTACCGATGGAGTTATGTTGAAGATATTTAGCAGAAGGAGTTTATTATGAACAACGAAGAGTATGACGTAATTGACCTGGCGGAAATCATTGAAATTATAAAAAAACACGTTAAGTTGCTGATTATTATACCGTTGATTTTTGCCGTTATAGGTGCTGCTGTCAGCATATGGCTTATAAATCCTGTCTATGAGGCATCGACTACAATTATTGTCAGACAGGACAAGGGTATGGATGAAGAGATAGATATTGGAGATGTGAATCTTGGAAAGGGTTTGGTTTATACCTATGCCGAGATGGCAAGATCCAATACGGTAATTGAAAATACGCGTAAGAGGCTTGAATTGAACAATTTTGACAAGAGTATGATTACTGTGTCACCTGTCAGGGACACTCAAATTTTAAAGATTGCCATAACAAATACAAATCCTGTGCTTGCTGCTGATGTTGCAAATACATTGGTTGAAGAGTTCACGAAAGAGATAATAAGAATAACCAGGTCAAATAATGTGGCGGTTGTGGACTATGCGGTTGTTCCAGCGGCACCTGTGAAACCTGATAAAATGATGAATACCGTCATAGCTGCAGTGTTGGGAGAGATTTTAATTGTAATGTTGATTTTCCTGAGGGAATATATGGACAAGACTGTTAAGACGGAAAGGGATATAGAAAAATATGTAGGTGTGCCTGTTATAGGATCGATTCCAAATTTCAATCAAAGGAGCAAAAATGTATATGGAAAATTTTATGGTAAGGGAGAATCCGGGGTCACCCATAGGGGAGGCTTACAGGAAGATTGCAACTAATATTGAGTTTGCGAATATTGACAACAATATTAAGACTATAATGTGTACCAGTTCTATGCCGGGAGAAGGAAAAACAACAACAATATGTAATATTGCCGGTGTATTAATAGATTTGGGTAAGAAAGTGCTGCTGTTGGACATGGATTTAAGAAAACCTGCGGTGCATAAGTGCTTTAAGCTTTCAAACAGGGTGGGGCTGACTGACGTTTTAATCAATAAAGATGACTTCAGGGGTTATCTGAACAGTGTTTACAAGGGGCTTGATGTTATAGCCTCCGGTAGAATTCCTTCTAATCCTTCTGAAGTTATAAATTCCAAGGCTATAAAAGAATTGATAAAAAAAATGTCTTCTAATTATGATTATGTGTTGATTGATGCACCGCCGGTTTCTGTTGTCAGCGATCCTATAACCATTGCAACTTACATGGATGCTGTGCTTCTTGTAGTTGCTTATTCCGAAACAGACGGTGAAACGGCAAGAAAGGCTGCGGATAGTTTGAGATATATTAATGCCAATATAATAGGAACTGTTTTTAATAAAGTTCCTGTAAGAAAAAAAAGCAAATATTATTATAGCTACTATTAATTTCGGCAGAGTATGTATTCAGTGAATTATGGAAGCTCTGTCTGAAAAGAATTTTGTCTGTCTCGGTTTTATGAGCTTAATTATATTAAGCCTGAAATAATATTTAATTAAGGAAGGGGAAAAATGAATAAAGTAAAAAGATTTACAGCCGTTGTTTTATGCTTAATAATGGTACTGGGTACAAGCTTTGCTTTTGCCGATACCACACCGATATTACCTAAAATGGATTATAGCGGTCACTGGGCAGAACCTGTTATTCAAAAATGGCTGAACGAAGGAAAGGTTGCAGGTTATCCCGATGGTAATTTTAAACCTGATGCCACGGTTACAAGGGCGGAGTTTGTTAAGATGGTTAACGGTATAATTGATTTTGATACTAAGGGGAAAATCAGTTACAGTGATGTTTCTGAAACTGACTGGTTCTATGATTATGTGAGCGTTGCACAGGAAATAGGCTATATTAAGGGATATGACAGCAAGTTTGCTCCAAATGATAATATAACTAGAGAACAGGCTGCTGCTATTCTGGCAAGGATTCAGTATCTTGACGACAATAAAGCTGTAGGGAAGTTTAAAGATATTTCCAAAGTATCATCCTGGGCGAAAGGTTCTATTGGTGCTGTATTTGATGCAGGTTTTATTAAAGGATATGAAGATGGAGAGTTCAGGCCTCAGAATAATTTGACCAGGGCTGAGGCGATAACAATGTTGGACAATGTACAGGAAAATCCGAAGAACTATGTTGTATACAAATCCGGAGCACAGATAAGCAATATTACTGTTAAGGGAGATTTTGTAATAGCTCCAACTGTTGGCAACGGAAGTGTGATGCTGGATGGTGCTACTGTTGGCGGTGAGATTAGAATCCTGGGCAGTGGAACCGGTACAGTAACTCTGGATAATGTGAAAACAGATAAAATATCAGTTGAAAAAGAAGGAGTAAATTTAATACTGGAAGCAGAAACAGAGATTCAGGAATTGGTGGTGGATTGTGAAGCTACAATTGAAAATAAGGGTTCTGAGATTCCGAAGACGGTTATAAATTCTAACGAAAGTGTTACTTTATTAGGTAAATTCACAGGGGTTACTGTTGATGGAAAAGGTAACGTTGTTCTGGACAATGCAGAAATTAAGGTACTGACAGTTGAAAAAGCTATAGATATTATTGGCAATGGCAAGATTGACAAGCTGATTGCCAATGTAGACGGAATAAGATATGAAAAGGATGTAAAAATAGGGGAGTTTGTACTTGGAGAAGGCGTAATATCAGAGCCGGCATTAATTAAGGATGATCAACAACCGTCAGACTACAGCAGCAGCGGCAGAAACGGAGGTGGTAATGAAACACCGGAGGAAGAAGAATATGTACTCCAGGTTACGCTGAAGTTCCCGGATGATAACAAGGTTTATACTGTTAATACAAGTAAGTATTCAGATAGCGACGTTCTTTTTGATTTTGTCGTAGAGGAATCAACGACAGTTCTTAACGGAACAGAGTATTCTTCAGTTGTTGAAAAATATATTAACGAAATGGATACAAGATTTAAGGATATAACGGTTAATTCTTCAAAGCTTTATTCTGAACAAGGATGGAATAAGGTAATGGCATATTTGGATGGCACAACTGTAAGGGATGATATGGAAAGCTTGAAGCCAAAGTTAATGGACAACATTGTAGATAAAAGTGATATGATGGCAGTGCTTGCCCTATATAACAAGATAACTGATGCGGACATTAGTAAAATAAAAGAAAATATTGCTGATATTAATTCTTACACAGTTAAATATAACGGAGAAGATTTGAAATATTCCATCAAATCTGCCAAGGGCGGTCTTGCTCTTAACGAAAACAAGGCAATAGCTGATTTTATTCTGGAGCAGTTCAAAAGCATAAAGGTTGAGGATTTTGTCAATAAATATGGCAAAGTTACGGTTACAGCAAAATATGGAGAAAAAGAAGCTGTAATATCAATGGATGCGTTTAAGCTTAAATAGGCTATTTACAAGATATGTGCTAGGGGAAAGTGTTATGCTTTCTCCTGTTTTAATCAGGAGGATAAAATGAAAAAATTTATAAAAATATTTTTGGTAATATTGATTTTTGCTTTGGGATCTATATATACTGATGCTGCGGAAACAGTTGGTAGTATAGAATTTACCGATCTTTCAGAATCATATTGGGCATATGATGGAATAGTAAGGCTAACGAAGGCAGGTATTATTGACGGTTATCCTGACGATACCTTCAAACCTGACGGAAATATTACAAGGGCAGAGCTTGTGAAGATTTTAAATCAGGTGTTTTTATTTAATGAAAAACAGGAAACATCAATGTTCAGTGATGTAACAGAGAATGACTGGTTTTATGAATATATTGTGGCAGCGCAGGAAGCAGGATATGTTGATGGTTATCCTGACGGCACTTTCAAGCCAAACGGTCTTATTACAAGACAGGAGTTTTGCAAGATGCTTGCGGAAATAAATAATCTTACAGAACTGGCATATGATAGTTATCCCGTTGACGAGATTTCTCAGTGGGCTGTGGAATATGTAAAGAAAGTTGTTTCCAACAGGATTATGCTGCCTGACTCAGAAGACAGGTTCAGGGCTTTGGATAATGCCACAAGAGCAGAGGTGTGTGATGCCTTGGCTAAGTTCATAATTGTTAATGATCCGGTTGATGGAGAAACAAACAGTTCTTTTTCAGGAGATTTAGGTACAAATGGTTCCGGGAATAATACCCAGGAGGATATGGACAATATCATGAACAGAGTTGTCAGAAGACTTGAGCTTGGGGTGATTCCTAATCTTACAACTGAAGGACAAAAGGAAATTATTAACGATGTTACTGTTAATATGAACAAATACATGGAGGACAACAGACATGATTACAAAACAGCAGCTAAAGAGACATATGAGAAATATAAGCTGCTTTCTACTGAGGAGAGGGATGTTTTAAAATCGGAAGTAATGAAACAGAATGCAATGGCTGATTTGCTTCAACTGCAGGTATTCTTTTTCCCTGACAAGGAGCTGTAAATAACATGAAAAAGGTTTTAAAAGTGGCTGGAATTTTGTTGTTGGTAGTTATTGTAGCTGTTGCTACTGTGTTTATATGGCAGAAGGATAATATTAACGCCATGATAAGTGGATCTTCAGAGGGTTCTGAAGAAATTGGAGCACAAATTGATTCTGAGCGTGAGGAATTTAAATCACAAATTGAAAAATATACTTCAAATACTGTGACCGATATTTCTGCGGAAGATGAAAAAAGGCTGCTGGCTGGTCAGATTTCTTTGGAAGAAATATATGAAAAATATAACTATCCGGTTAAAGAAAATGAAAACAATGAGAGTTCTCAAAATGTCAGCCAGCAAAGTGATGAAAAGGATAGTGTAAGTTCTGTTGACAATGCAGTTGGTGTGGGAATAGGAAAAATGTATGCTTTAAAGGCAAGTTATGTGAGCAAAATTGGTGAACTTGGGAAAAGTGCGTATAGTCGATATATGGCTCTTCCAGAAAATGAGCGCACTTCAAATAATAAAAAGAAAATTGTTACTGATGCGGTTAATTCGGCTGCCGGATTAGAAAGGGACTGCGACAGTGAGGTGGAAACAGTTCTGTCAGAACTTGAAGAGCAGCTTTCGGAGCTTGGTTCAGACAGTATAGAAATAATAAAGGTACTCAGAAAAGCTTACAATGATGAAAAAAGCCTCAAAAAATCGTATTATATAAGCTTATTACGGGAACATGGCCTGTAAGTGATTGATAATACATTGGATACATTTACATTATGGGATTTATTTTACGTAAGCAAACATTTGCAGGGACGCAGGAAATATGGTAAAATTTATGAATAAAATAGGTAACACCCTGTGGGCACAGAGTAATCGCAATGGCGTTTAAATTCATTTAAGGGTCAGCTATAGCCGGTTTTTAAAAATCAATAGGCAAATTGCGGTTGACGTTGGGAGTTTCGGAGGAAAGAGCAAGAAATCCATAAGGAATAATGGTAAGAAAAAAATAACCCTTGATGAATAATTTCCGAAACTACGAAATTTCATATTTCTTGTTTTCTCATGTTCCTCTTCCATCTAGATAAGCTCTGCTCGCTGATTTCAAGATTTGCTGAACAATCTATTAGGCTGTACAGTAACTGCTGGGAGAAGTTAAGTTGTTAGTATTGGTGTGATTACTTTTCAATAGGGGTTATACAGTGTGGCTGCAGGCGCTTGTTAATAAATCACTTCGCGATAATATTATTGCATGTGGTATCCATGTAGTCATATTATAGAAGTTTTTGTAAGAGGTATATATGAAAAATATTATTAAGGATATTATAAATCAAGATGTACTTAATGAGATAGTATTAGCATTTATATTTTTTATTAGTTCGATTATTTTTGCTATTAATGAAGATAAAATGGGGAAAGAATATCAAAAAAAATATATTATAGTCATTTACTTGCTATTCTTTATGTATTTTGTTTTGTTTGGTGCTAAACCAGACGTGATTAGTAATTCCATAGGTTTATTTTTATTAACGATTTTCTTAATAAATTTAATATGTGGAATTAATTATGGATATAAGTCGGATATTCTTACCAAGTTTATAGGTAGAAAAAATCTGATAATTTTAAAGTCATTAGAGTGGTTTTTCGTAACTAAAACATATATTGTCTATGTATTCATTTTTGTTTTAGGTGCTATAAGTTATACACTTGTTAATAGAAACATCAATGTAGACACAACCTGTTATTCATATTATATTGTGTTCGCTATATTTTTTATTTACCATCTACTTACTAATATGATAGATACATTTGGCGTCTATTCTTTTGAAAGATTAAGTACAGGCTTTTTTAAAACAAAGGAGTATTTTAAAAACTACGGAGCAAATGATTGTCAAATAGATAATTTACCAAACATTTTAGGTTTTTTGATTTTTGTAGAAGATAAAGATTACTTTTTCAGAAAAAGTGCTGTGTTTAGTATTTATTCTGTTTTAAAAAGGAAATTAATAAGATTTAAAAGTCTTAATATGGAATCAAAAAGCCGATACAAAGGGAAATCTCTCCAGTGGTTAATATACTATTACAGTTTATTTAAGGCTGTTATTAAATTATTAGAGAGAGTTTTTAGAAATATTAAAACTTATTTAAGAGGATTTTCAACTATAGAGCAACAGATTGTAAGGGTATTATTATGTATCCTGATACATTTGATAAATATATGTATAGAAGAAAAATCTTTGTAGAATGGGTTGTAAATCCAATGTTTTTTAAAGCTTTTAGAGAAAGACGGAAATTGATAAGAAGGTTAAAAAAGATAGATTACAATGAATATAAAGTTGAGTTTCTTCTATTTTATTATAAAGATATTTTAGGAATGCCACCGACGATAGACAAATTAATAGATAAAATATCTAAAAATTCACGATTAAATAGATATAACTTGGAGATTTTATTAAAAAAATTTGATTCTTCTGAATTAAAGCCTATATATAATAATATAATTGAAGAACAATTTAAAAGGCTAAATATGGAATGCTTTTTATTGCATAAAGAAACTGGAAGTGCTTTTAGCAATGCTGTTCTTACAGAGTTATAAGATAATAATTATGATAGGCACTTTGATTTACTGAACATCTTGAAAGTTCAATCTTAATATGTAAGGTAATCGGCAAACTTGCCGGTACATTTACAGCAAATTAGAAGGGCGAAAATATTACAACAGATGTCCTTATTAAAATCTGTGAGTCTTTGGACGGCAAACTGAATATCATGGAAACAGTATAGAACTAAAAATATTATCATTATAAATTGTAGTGCGAATAAATGCATGTATTATATAAGTGGAGAAATTTGCAGATGAATGAAAAAATATGGTTAAAGAAAGCGCACCTGTATGGCAGGTTATGTTATATGATAGAAGAAGATCTGGAAGAAACTATGCAGTTGCAGGAATTAGTGATAGAAAGAATGAGCAATAAGAGGTGGCTTGCTTATTCCAGTCGAAAAGATTTTGAAAATGCATTGAATAATGGATTTGCATTGGTTTGTGTTGTAGAAGGTAAAATTATTGCATTCTTGCAGTGCGTTTTGAATGATACAGATTATAGCAAAGACAGGTATGATAGTGAAGAAATGAGATCACAGTGTGCCGATTATACAGATGTTTTTGTACATCCGGACTATTGGGGCAATGGGCTTCAAAATATTATGGGAGAAAAAATGGAAGTACTTTGCAAACAAGCTGGAAAATCCATATTACTTGGTACAGTTGATCCGGATAATAAATATAGCTGTGAAAATTTTCGTAAAATGGGATATAAGGAGGTGGACAGATTAATAAAGTATGGAGGTTTAAAAAGATTGCTTATGGAGAAGAAACTGGTGTAACTAATTTCCTTTCTTTTTTGTTCAATTTTATATGGTTTTCCGGTTCTCCTATAATAAAAGGAAAATTTTTTTAAAAAATTTTTCTACAATAAGTTGATACTATCTTGTTTAATTGTTGATTTTTGTGTTAAAATTGGATAGTATATAATGTAGATGATAATAAGAGATTCTGGAGGATATATGATGAAGGTAAAAGTCTGTGTGGGCTCAAATTGTACCTTAATGGGCTCAATGAATATTCTGGATCAAATTGATGGTTTAAAGGATATTATTAGGGAAGATCCTGATAGTTATAATGATGAAGAGCTTGAGGTAGAGGCAATTAAATGTATGGAATTTTGTAAAAAAACTGATAAAAATGTTGCCCCTGTAGTAGTTGTCGATGATGAGACTATGTATAATGCTACCGGGCAGGCTGTAATGGAGAAGATCATAAAAAAAATAAGGATATGATAGAATTTGACATAGTAACATGGAGGGAAAGACATGAAAGAAAGTTACGTTGATCTTGTAAAAATAAGGAGGCAGGTATTTGCAAGAATTGCTAAGATGGCTTATGACGGAGATGATTTAAGTAAATTAGAGGAATCATCATTTGAAATTTTACCCGGAGAGGTAGCTACGTATAGAGACAGTGTATTCAGAGAAAGGGCTATAGTAGATGAGCGGCTGAGGCTTACAATGGGGCTGAATGCCAGAAAACCGACTGAGTATCAGCGTGTTACTCAGGGCATAACCGAAGTGGATATTGATAAAACAAAGTTTATTGAACCGTTGGTAAATGTAATTACATTTGCGTGTGAAGCATGTCCTACCAAGGCATTGTATGTAACGGACAACTGCAGGAAATGCCTGGCTCATCCATGTACTAATGTGTGCCCTACCAATGCGATTTCTATTGGAAAAAACAGGTCAATCATTGATCAGGAAAAATGCATCAAATGCGGCAGGTGCAAAGGAGCATGCCCCTACAGCGCAATTGTACAGTATGACAGGCCATGCGCCGCTGCATGTGGTGTAAATGCTATTGAGAGCGATTATTTGGGAAGGGCAAAAATAAATATGGATAGATGTGTATCGTGCGGGAATTGTGTTGCCCAGTGTCCATATGGGGCTATTGCCGACAAATCTCAAATTTATCAACTTATTAAGGCGTTAAAGTCCAATGATCATATGTATGCTATAATAGCACCGTCATTTTTAGGACAGTTCGGGCCGCTGGCTTCTCCGGTTCAAATATTTGAAGGTATAAAGCAGCTTGGATTTGAGGATGTTGTGGAGGTAAGTTTGGGAGCGGATATTACTACATTGCGGGAAGCTAAAGAGTTTATAGAAAAAGTACCGGATGAAATTCCATATATGGGGACCAGCTGCTGTAATTCATGGACCATAATGGTTAAAAAGATGTTTCCTGACCAATATGAATATATATCAGATTCTTCTTCTCCTATGGTTGAAACTGCAAAATATATTAAGAAGAAGGATCCGGATGCTAAGGTAACATTCATAGGGCCCTGTATTTCCAAAAAACTTGAGGCGCTGAGAGATGATGTTAAAGATTATGTGCATTTTGTAATAACTTTTGAAGAGCTCATGGGTATGTTTGTTGCCAAGGGAATAGAATTATCGGAAATAGAGGTATCCAAAGAAATACAGGATGCGTCTTCACTTGGACGTGGATATGCCATAGCAGGAGGAGTGGCAGAAGCAGTTAAAAAAACGGCAAAGGCTATGGATCCTTCTAAAGAGATCAATGTAGAAAGTGCCTCAACTCTGAGTGAATGTGTAAAGCTTATGAGAGTTGCAAAGGCAGGAAAAAAGAACGGATGCCTTCTTGAGGGCATGGCATGTCCGGGAGGGTGTATTTCCGGTCCTGGAACATTAGCTTCATTGAACAGAGTAAAAAAAGCTGTAACGGATTTTAAAAATCATGCCTCCTGTGATTCTCCATTGGACAATGAAATAATTGATGAGAATTTGAGGACGGAGAAAAAGCAATAAATAAGTTAGAAGTTAATTTTTATACAATAAATAAAATAATTTCACGATTTGTAGCCGGCAAATCTGTTGTAGAAAATGATTAAGCCATCACTAAATTTGGCTCAAAATGTCTATAACTACATTATTGAATTTAAGTTCAACTCCTGTTATAATAGATTTATTTATAGGAGGAATTTTATGACGAAAAGAATTACGGCCATTTGTATGGTAATAATGTTATTATTGGCAGGATGTAATAACGGTACTACTGATGTTAATAGTACTAATAGTGAGGGAGAAACGCCGGAACAGGCAGTTGAAAATGTGTTCAACGCTGTTAAATCCGCAGATAGAGAAACTGCAAATAAATACTTTGATTATGACGGATTGTATAAAAGCCTAGATGCTGAAGGAAAGGAAGTAGAGTTAGATCCTGAAGATCAAAAATCCGCAGAAGAACAATCTAAAAAAGTTTTAAGCGAAATGGAGTATAAAATAATTTCGTCAGAAGAAACAGAAGATGAAGATACTGCAACGGTAAAAACGGAAATTACAAACATCGATATGGGCAAAGTTATGAAAGATTTAGTCGGAAACGTAATGATCATGTCTATGCAGGAGGCAAATAAGGAAGAATCGGATAGATTATCAGACGAAGAAATGGTTAAAAAGACTGATGAGATGTTTGATGAAACATTAGAAAAATATAAAGATGAAAAAGTAACTAATACTGTGGATATTAAGCTGAACAAGGTTAGCGGGCAATGGAAAGTGGTTGTTGACGATGATGTGAAAAATGCTGTTATGGGAGGACTGATGAAAGCAACACAAGAAATGATTGATTCATTTAAACCGCAGAATAACAGCACTGAAGCACCAAAGTAATCAAATTTCAAAACATAATGATGCCCTGATATGTGCCCGGATATTTCCAAGAGGCTAATCAGGGCATCTTCATATGTAATAAAAACGCAGGATTGTGTTATGAATATGCTGCTTTATGCAATTCAAGATTAATAAAACTTTTATTGAACATATATGTTTTAGCTGTTATAATTATTAAGTATTTAATGTGTATCAATAACGAGGAGTATACAATGAACGAAAATCAGGATAATTTACAATATTATGAGGATGAAATTGATTTAAAGGAACTGGTAATGGCTCTTTGGAAAAGGAAAAAGATGATAATATCTTTTACTTTGATTGCTGCCATAATTGCAGGAATATTCAGTATGTTTATAATAACGCCTGTGTATGAAACAAAGCTGAATATTGTAATAGGAATGCCCGAGATTTACCACACAAGGTATGGGGATTACACTCTGCCTATTAAAACTAATAATCAATACATAAATTTGATTGCCAGCAATGATGTGTTGACTAATACAATCAGAGACATGGGATATCAGGGTACAAGTATTGGGGACTTGAATAGAAGAATAGATATCGAGAAGATTGAAGCGAAAGATGATCAGAACAGTTTTACTGTTAGTGTTTCCGCCGACAATCCGGAAGAATCACTCAAACTTGCGCAAACATTATTTGACAGCTACATTGAGTTTTTGGATGTTATGATAAAGGAAAGAGCTGTTAACTACTATTCAGATTATTTTAATGTTGAATTAAATGCAAAGCAAAATTATCTGGATATTGAAAATGAGAAAGTTAAAAGAAATGAAGAGCTACTTTCAAATACGCCAAAGGTAATTGACGGTGCAGCATCGAATGTTGAAATTCAATCACATCTCAGTGAAGATACCGACTATGTAATTCCAGTAGATATTATCAATCCAAGTTATATAAAAATTGAAAATGAGATTACTCAAAGCAGGCAGAACATAAATGAAACAGAGAGTACGATGTCCAAATATCAGAAATACTTAGATGAACTTAATGAGGAAAATCAGGCTATCAATAAGTATTATGAGACAGGAAGAGAAGAAAAACTTGTATCAAATATTACAGGTGTTGTACAGAGCAGTGTTTATCTGCCTTCGCCACCGATTGCACCGGATCATAAGTCAAGGCCGAGCAATGCTTTAAATACTGTTGTAGGTGCGGTTGTTGGCTGTATTATAGGTGTAGTTGCTGTTATGATTAAGGAATATTGGTTTAAAGAAGATGCTAAGAAATAAAAAATAAGTACATGCCGGAGTAAGGAATTTTTGTTCTAAACTCCGGTTTTGTTTAATATTAAATATATAGCGAGGTGTGTTATGATTTTGATAACAGGGGGAACCGGCTATATAGGTTCGCACACAGTGGTTAAACTGCTGGAACAAAGCGAAGACGTAATAATTTTAGATAATCTTAGCAATTCAAAAAAAGATGTTCTTAACAACATCAAAACAATAACGGGCAGGCACCCGGAATTTTATCAGGCTGATATAAGGGACAACAGTGCTGTAGATAAGGTATTTGAAGAAAATACGATTGACTGTGTAATTCATTTTGCAGGTCTTAAGGCGGTTGGAGAATCTGTCAGGAAACCGTTAAAGTACTTTAATAACAATGTAGCTGGAGCAATAAATCTTTTGATGGCAATGGAAAAATATAATTGCAGAAAAATAATATTCAGCTCATCTGCAACAGTGTACGGTATTGCTGAAACCATGCCTCTTGATGAAAACTCGCCATTAGGAGTTACTAATCCTTATGGCAGAACAAAGTTAATAATTGAAGACATGCTGCGGGATTTGTATACTTCTGATAACAGGGTTAGCATTGTGCTGCTCAGGTATTTTAATCCTTTAGGGGCTCATAAAAGCGGATTGATAGGCGAGAATCCAAAAGGCATACCTAACAATCTTATGCCTTATATATGCAAAGTGGCAAAAGGAGAACTGCCATATTTGAATGTATTTGGAAATGACTATGATACCCTTGACGGCACAGGTGTTAGAGATTATATACATGTGGAGGACCTGGCTGCGGGGCATGTAAAGGCATACGGCAAAATTAAATCAAACAGAGGTTTATATATTTATAATTTAGGTACCGGAACCGGATACAGCGTTCTGCAGGTAATAGATGCGTTTGAAAAAGCCAACAATGTTAAAATAAACTATAGAATAGCACCTCGAAGAACTGGAGATGTAGCTATAGTTTATGCAGATACTCAAAAATCCGAATCGGAACTTGGTTTTAAGGCTGAGTACAGCATAGATGATATGTGCAGGGATTCATGGAATTTCTATAGGAATGTATAATAAATATATTGAAAATATCTGAAGTAAAATTTATATGAGTAACATTACTTTAATTGGGTATACATAATATAAATTATTTTTTAATTTATAGGAGGAATATATGTCAAATAACAGATTTAACGGAAAAGTGGCTGTTGTTGTAGGAGGAACTTCAGGTATAGGGCTTGAAATAGTTAATGGGTTGATTGATGAAGGCGCGTTTGTAGTTGTAGGAGCCAGAAGAAAAAATCTTCTTGAAAATTTAGAGAAAAAACATGGAAACAAGCTGATAGGGGTTCAAGCTGATACTAATATTGAAAATGATCATATTAGACTTGTAAAGACAGCTGTTGAAAAATTCGGCAGGCTGGATTTGGCGTTTAATGTGGCAGGTGCCTCAAAGAGCGGTACCATAGGAGACATATCGGAAGAGGATTGGATGTGGACTGTTAATCTTTGTCTTAAGGGCGTGTTTTTAGGTATGAAGCACCAGATAAATCAGATGAAAAAGAATGGCGGAGGTGCCATAGTCAACATATCATCTTTGAACAGTGAAGTACCTATGTGGGGAGGATCGGCATATTCTTCTGCTAAGGCTGCAGTCTCCATGCTTACAAAGAATGCTGTTTTGGAATACACTAAAGACAATATAAGATTTAATGCACTGCTGCCGGGGTTGATAGAAACTCCCTTGACAGATGATTTAACAAACAATAAAGCAATAAATGAAGCATATATGGAGCGTATACCTATGAAGAGAGCTGGACATCCAGCTGAAATGGCCAAAGCTGCATTGTTCTTGGCAAGTGATGACGCCAGCTATATTACCGGGTCTACACTTATAGCAGATGGCGGATGGTCTACTACCGGATATCCGGATTTAAGCAAGTTTTTAGGATAATTCATACATTTTATCTGAAATTAGAAAAGAGCTGTCGGATATGAACCGTTCTGTCGGTTATTATCAAATCATTCATTAGTACAGCTCTTTTTTGTCCTTGAATAATATTGTTAAAAAATTCATCTGATTTGTTCAAGCATATTGTTGAAAATTTCAATATATGAAAAATTTATCAATATTAGTCAAGCCTTAGTTTGTAGATTTGCAGCCCTTATGGTCA
>DHER01000146.1 GCA_002399975.1 Firmicutes bacterium UBA4845
GCCTTCAATTCAAGATTTCTGAACATTGACACACAAGAGATCACCGTGAATCAAGCTTTTAAAAATAAGATCGATTACCTGGAAAGTGAATTCAGGCTGGGCAGTGCAGGGGTATACAAGGCAACTATAAAAGCATTGATGCGATTCAAGCATTTCAAGCAACTAAAAAATCGTGCTGATAAAAATGCATTCATCGCACTCTGTAGAGATAAGCGACATGTTACCATCGGGAAAGATGTCCTTGATATTGAACATACGATCAATTTTGAGGAAATCACCACCGGGTTCCTGGAAGAGTGCGAGAAGTTCTGGTTCGAGACTGAGATCTCTCCTGCCACGATGGGAATCTACATGAGGACATTGAGAGCAATCATTAACAATAGCAGGGGCGAAAAACCATATATCAATGCTGAAAAGTACCCCTTTGGCGTGTCGAGGGGGAAATATGCCATTCCGGAGGGAGGCAGGAGAGAGATCGTTTTATCGATTGAGCAGATATGGGAAATTGAGGATTACCAAACAGAAAATGTTACGCTGGCCACCGCGCGCGACATATTCGTATTCATGTTCTACTGCAACGGATTGAATTTCGGGGACCTCTGCCGGTTACGGTATGAGAACATCGATGTGTCAAACAATGAAATCGTCTTTCAGCGAAAAAAGACACTGAGAAAAACAGCGAAGCCAACATTTATTTACGTGCCAATACTTCCTCCAATGATTGAAATCATCAACCGGCAAGGAAACAAGGACCAGGATGGATATATCTTCCCCTTTCTAAATGACATTGAACCCACTGATAGCAATGAGCGAAAAATCATCAACGCGATGAGGCTCAGTTTAGACCAGATCAATACTTCACTCAAACAGATAGCGAATGAGCTGGGACTGGATCCGGACCTATCGACCTCCTATACCCGGAACAGTTACATCACCCATCTCACCAGTGAATTACTTGTGAACCCCATCGTGGTTAGAAAGATGGTCGGCCATAGTACAAGGAAGGATGTCACTGCCGGCTATGTGAAGCTGACAGCCAAGAAGCGGAGAGAGATCAATATGAAGCTGCTGAATCCGGAGAAGAGATATACAGCGATCAATTCAGGCAGAGTGATTTCGCAATAAACTTGTTGCCTTTTTATCCATTATAATCAGTTGTGAAATATTAGTGATTACTTTCGTTGTTTATCTGAATATTTGTTAGTTTTGTATTTATATAACCCTGGTAATGATGATGAACATATGTTTCAACCGATGCTTTCGGATTTAACATCGCATTTATTCAAAAACAGGTTTAATGCACTCTGCTAAGCTTTTTAACCAGCTCGAAACTCTTTTCGGCTTGACAAAACATTCAATGTTCGATGCAATCGGTTATAGGTCCAGCAATCCGGCAAGTTTTATTTTGGTGAACATTAGAAGCCTTTTAGTGGCAATTACTAAAAAATTGAGAATCAGAGAATCGTAATGTGAATACATTAATAGTGAATGGGATATGATGACCTATTATGAACTTATAGAATTAAGGGATAAATTGACTAACGGAGATATTTCGTTAGAATATGCAAAAAAAATATTTTGGAGTGAATTTAAAGAAGGTGAAAGAGCTTGGCATTCAAAAGATTGGAAAGATAGAAGAACTAATGTTCTCAAAGACAAATGTGAAATATGTGGTAGCAGAGAAACACTAACTTTACAGCATCTTTCCCACCCCAAAAAATACTACGAATATGAGAGAGATGTTACCAAAAAATATACCCAATCTCTTCGAGAATCATATTCTATCATTAACAAAAGTGATTTTGGAGAATACATAGAAAAAAAATATGATTATGTTCCTGTTCCTTTGTGCCCTAATTGTAAGAATAAATACCCCAACAAGAGAAAGAGAAAAAAACCACAATATCTATGTACAGAATGCCGACACGAGTTTAATGAACCAATCTACATGTCGATAGATGCACTTATTGATCTATTTTGCAAAAATGAAGAAGCCGCTGAAGTTAGAGATAAGTGTTTTGTTTCAAAAGATAAATGGAAAAATCAGCATAACTTATCTCAAGTAAAATATTGGTTACAGAGAGAAAAGGTAAAAGCCAAAAATGATGAAATAATAAAGAAGGATGCATTTTTGCTCTACTTAGAAAACAACATCAAATATCTTTCCTTTGAGGATACAATTACTGCGTGTAAAAAATGTGCATATAATTTTGATATAAACAACATGGAATTATGTCCCAAATGTAAAGAATATTATAAAAGCATTAAGTATCCAACCTGTATTCAATGTTTGCCCGAAGAAAAGCGAAAAGCGGTATTAGATTCTATTGAATTTGGAAAAGAAATGCAAGAAATGCACAAAAAGCTTGGCATCGACTAATTAGCATCAAAATATGTAATCATTGAGGTAAAGTAAAATAGCGATATTTACCACACAAAATAAAAAATCCCATCATGAAGAAAATTTATTTATCAAACAAGAATCATTTCGGGCAAGTGTTTAAAATTATATCTGTATTTTTTTTATTTGGATCCCTGTTGGGATGTGCTACTGGCTCTACAATCGTTACCGGGACGAAAAAATCACCGATTAGCTCAGATGAGGTAAAAATTTATCTCGATCCCCCAGCGGAATACGAAAGTATTGGACTTATTGAAGTTTCCAGTGGTATTGTTTTTTCCAGACAAGCAGCAATGAATGAAGCAATGAAAGAGATAAAGTCAAAAGCAGCCAAGATTGGAGCTAATGGGGTGCTTTTAACCAATACAGGAAGCAAATCAGGAGGGACAACAGGCTATTACTCCAACGGAATCTATATTGGTGGCGATTCGAGTGATAAGATACTCGCACAAGGACGAGCAATATATGTTATTAGGGAATAAAATAACAGGATAACTAAAAATCACACCTAACAAGGAATTGTGATTAGCAACAGACATGCTGAATCTCGGAAACCTCTTCCGTTAAGGTATAAGAACATAGATGCGATAAATATTATACTCATTTTTCACCGGAAAAAGACGCAGAGAAAAACAGCGAAACCAACTTTTATTTACGTGCCCATCCTTCCTCCGATGATTGAGATCAACAATCAACAAGGGAACAAGGATCAGGATGGATATATCTTCCCATTCCTGAATGGCATTGAACCCACTGATAGCAATGAGCGAAAAATCATCAACGCGATGAGACTCAGTTTAGACCAGATCAACACATCACTCAAACAAATAGCAAATGAGCTGGGGCTGGATCCGGAATTATCGTCCTCCTATACCCGCAACAGTTACATCACCCATCTCACCAGTGAATTACTTGTGAACCCCATCGTGGTTAGAAAGATGGTCGGCCACAGTACCAGGAAAGATGTCACTGCCGGCTATGTGAAGCTGACAGCCAAGAAACGGAGAGAAATCAATATGAAGCTGCTGAATCCGGAGAAAAGGTATACAGCGATAAATGCCGGGAGATTTACTATGTAAAAAAGTCTATACATATTAGTAAATTCAAAAAGAGAGAGATAATTATTGATATCTTCTGATATTTATTAAAATATTTGTTAGTTTTGCAGATAAACAGAAGGTTGTCTCTATGGCGAGCTAAGTTGCTAATTGAATATATTGACATTACACAATTCGTCAATATGTCACTGAGATAAAAGCTAACACTCTTACCTCCAATACTTATGAAATAACATGTCAATCTTTTATATGAGAGAGCGAAATGTAATTCTGACTGGTGCAGGAGCTGTAGTTCCATGGGGAGCGCCAAAAACCGATGAAATAACTAGTATTTTGCGGAATGATTCCACTTTTGTCAATGATAAAGGAGAACCAATAGGTGAATATTTATTCTCACTTTTGGAAGCTCAAATGAATGAGTATATCGGATATCATTACCCAAATTTTGAGTCTATTTTACATTTTGTTGAATTGTTATTTGAGTATAAGAAATCTCAATATCCAATGTCAGACAGTTTTTTCAGATTTAATAACTTCTTTTTAATTGATCCTGAAATACAGAATAAATTAGAAATATATGAAAGTCAAAAATTGGACAAACGCTTAGATACATCTTTTGGCACCAAACGCCTAATTGCAAATGAGTATTACTATTATGAGCTTTATCTACATTTCACATTCTTAATCAAAAAAGAAATTGAGAAATATGAAACTGTCGAAGAAAAATATCATGAGCTAAATAAAAGTTTTAATCGATTCTTACATCAAGTTAAGGGTGAAAATGGAATCGTAAGGTTTTACACTTTAAATTATGATTATTTAGTACCTAAAATTTCAAATTTGAAATTTTTCGATGGATATGATGAAAAAACCGGAAAAATGAATGTGAAAAAAATCATTGAGGATGATTATATTGATTGTTATTATCACTTACATGGCTCCTTTAAACTTAATTTTATTGGCGAGAAATCTAATGATTACAGTGTTTGTTATGTTCAGAAAAACTTCGTTCAAAATAATCTTATACCATCGAATATAATAACAGGATATAATAAGCCTGAAAGAATCTTGAATGAAACATTTTATGAGTTTTACCAGAAAATGATTGAAGATTTGATTAAAGCTAATAAAATTTATATCATTGGTTATTCATTTAACGACATGCAT
>DHER01000106.1 GCA_002399975.1 Firmicutes bacterium UBA4845
ATGAGTAAATAAAACTCTCTTATTATGTGTTAAACTTTTAAAGAAAAATCGCAAATACCATTTGCAACATTTATTAAAAAAAAGTAATATGAAAAACAACGATTTATTAAGCGCTTGTCTCGTTTTATATCCTTTCAGGAGTGGCTTATCAAAAATCAAAAAAATCTTGATGGTAATTCTGGTTGTATTTCTGCCTCTAACTATTGTTAAAGCAGGAAATACTAAGAGTTCAATGGAGATAAGTCAACAACAGAAAAAACAAATTTCAGGTTTAATCAGGGACGTAAACAATGAGCCTATTATTGGTGCGAATATCATTGAAAAGAATGTGCCGGGTAATGGAACGGTTACTGATGTAGATGGCAGGTTTACTTTGAGTATCGAAGAAAATGCAACAATACTGGTTTCTTATATTGGATATTTACCGCAAGAGATCAGTGTGGCAGGAAAGACCTATTTTGAAGTTATCCTGCAAGAAGATACAAAGACCTTAGATGAAGTTGTTGTTATCGGATATGGATCTCAATCCCGTGAAACCATAACAACATCTGTTACAAAATTAGACAATAAAGTATTAGAAAACGTTCCTTATGCAAATGCGGCCTCAGCTTTACAGGGATCTGTTTCTGGGGTGAGGGTACAAAGTATCTCAGGTCAACCCGGAGCTGCTCCACGCATAATTGTTAGAGGAGGTACTTCAATCAACAATCCAAACGGCGCCGCTCCTCTTTACATAATAGATGGCGTTATACGTCCTGATATGAATAATATTTCTTCGGATGACATAGAGAGCATACAGGTATTAAAAGATGCTGCCTCTACAGCAATTTATGGTGCACGTGGTTCTAATGGAGTAGTAATCATTACAACTAAATCTGGAAAAACAGATCAATTAAGGGTAAATTATTCTTTTGATTATACTATTTCCAAAGTTGGCAAATTATACGATTTTGTAAATGCTAGACAATACATTGAACTAAACAGGTATGGATTAGCCCACCGTCCTGATAAATTTCCAGCAATAGATTTAAATAGATTAACCTTGCCAATGGGATACGGAACGGGAAATGATTTAACCAACAATACAGCATTTACGTTACAATACCTTACACCAGAAAATGAACATAAATTAAAAGAAGGATGGCAAAGTATGCCAGACCCTGCCGATCCTTCAAAAACCCTGATTTTTCAAGACACTGATTTTCAGAGCTTAACATATCAAACTGGACTTTCTAACAATCACCATATAGATGTTTCAGGAGGTAGTGATAAGGCTACCCTTCGTGTAGGCGTCGGTTATTTAAGTAATGAAGGTACAGTAATTACTACTGAATATAATCGACTAAGCTTTGATATTAATGGGGAAATAAAGGCCAGAGAAAATCTAAGTATTTATGGAGGTGTCCGGTACTCAAATTCAAAACAAAAAAACCCATCATTTGGAACAGATGTTACTTTTTATCGCAGCGCAGGATTGGCTCCCACTGCTAAACTCAAATTTGAAGATGGCACATTAGCTCCGGGAACTCAAAGCAGTATAGGTAATCCTCTATACCATATGAATACGTTGATATCCAACAATTCTACAGATAATCTCACATTAACAATGGGAGCCAACTGGAGATTTTTACCAGGATTTTCTTTTGATCCACAAGTATCAATGTATAATGTCTCTTCTGACAGTTATAGCTTCCAGCCAGGTTTTTGGAATGGTCCTCTTTCTTATGTCACCACTCGTAATGCAAGCGCTGGAAACAATAGATGGAAACAACGACAGGCAGATGCTGTTTTCTCGTACTTTACCACTGTTAACACCTCTCATAATATTGATTCAAAATTAGGGTTTTCATATTATGACAGGCAAGTGTCAAACTTATCGGCAAACGGAAGAGGAGCATCAACTGACCTAATTCCAACTTTAAACGCTGTTAGTGAGCCGACATCAATCAGTAGTTCTATAAGCGATCAGGTTATCATAGGATATTTTGGCAGACTTAATTATAATTATCTTCAGAAATATCTTCTTTCTTTGAATTTCCGTTACGACGGCGCATCTAATTTAGGAGCTAATTATAAATGGGGTTTCTTTCCTGGTATTTCCATGGGATGGAATTTACACAAAGAAAACTTTTGGAGTACTATACCTGAAGATTTTTCCAGTCTAAAAGTTAGAGGAAGTTATGGGGTGAACGGCAACATAAGTGGATTAGGAGATTTCCAAGCGCAAGGAGCTTATAGCGTAGGGGCAAAATATAACGGAAACGCAGCGATTCAAAACAGTGTCCTGCCGAATTCCGATTTAAAATGGGAACAATCAAAAACATTTGACATTGGTCTTGATTTAGGATTGTATGAGAATCGGATAAGCTTCCTTTTTGATTATTTCGTAAGACATACAGATAATTTGCTTACAAACTTATCTCTTCCAAGATCAACCGGTTTTTCAAGCATACTAACTAATTTAGGCAGTTTAGAAAACAAAGGAATAGAACTTGAGATAAGCGCTAACATGTTACCAAGTACATCAACTTTCCAATGGGACTTATCTTTTAATGCTTCACGGGTAAGCAATAAGATTTTAAGCCTTCCACACAATGGTATAGAGAATAATAGGATTGGCGGAGATTATGTTTGGGACTCTAAACTGAATGATTACGCTTGGAAAGGAGGATTACAGGAAGGGGGGAGAATTGGAGACATGTATTCTTTAAAACAAATTGGAATCTACTCAACTGATGAAGAGGCGGCAACTGCCCCAATCTATACTTATATCGTAGGAGCAAATAAAACCCAGTACGGAGGCGACACAAAATGGTTGGACAGCGACAACAATGGTATAATTGACAGCAAGGATCAGGTTTACTTGGGGAATACTTTCCCTGTATGGACAGGTGGATTTAACAACTCATTCAGCTATAAGAATTTCAACCTGTATGTAAGGATGGACTATGCTGTAGGACATACTATCTTTAATTACGGCAAATTATTTCTTGATATGAATGGATATGCTGATGGTACATTTACATTAGACAAATACAATAATTCATGGAAAAAACAAGGAGACATTGCGAAATATTCAAGATATTATTGGGGAGGAGAAAGGGTTCAACGTAATAACTTTTTAGGTGTAACAGATAGGGGAAACTCTGTATTTTATCAGCGGGGAGATTTTCTTAGCTTAAGGGAGCTTACGTTGAGCTACACCGTCCCAACACCATTTGTTGAACAACTTAAACTAAGGAATATAAGATTAAATGTAACCGGTAATAATTTACATTATTTCACAAAATACGATGGATTAAATCCTGAAGAAGGTGGTAGAGATAACGGCCATTATCCTATGCCCAGAAATTTTATTTTTAGTATTAATGTCACTTTTTAATTTAAGAAAAATGAAAACACTATATATAAAAATATTTTTATTATTATTTATTTGTATCATTTCCTGTGATAAGGCATTGGAAGTATCTCCGACAAGCGTAATTACAACCAACTCCTTTTGGAAGACAGAAGATGATGCAAAGGGTGCACTTTATGGGATGTATGTTGATTTGAGAGGCGTATCAGAAGCATTATTCATGACAGGAGACCAAAGAAGTGAAATTTATACGGGAGGAGTATATGGGGGAGGTACTTATGTCTTGTATAATAACTCAATAACTCCTGATGTTCCTGGTCATCCTGATTGGTACGCCTACTACAGAGTTATCAATAGTGCTAATTTGATTCTAAAATATGTTCCCGGAATTGTATTTAAATCAGAAAATGACAAAAACAATATCTTGGCTCAAGCCTATGCAATGCGTGCATTTATTTATTATAATATGTCAAAAACATGGGGAGATCTTATAATAAGAACGGAGCCTACAGAAAGTTCCAATCCTGAAATAACATACAAAGAAAGATCTCCAAAAGAAGATGTCTTTAAACTAATTAAAGAAGACATTGAAAAAGCATTGCAACTTTTTACGTCAAATGAATTTTCGGCAGGTAGAAGTGTATGGTCAAAAGCCGCATTAAATACCTTAAAAGCAGATGTTTATTTATGGACTTCTAAGCAAATGAACGGGGGACCAACTGATTTAGAAACAGCATTAAATGCTTGTAATGAAGTACAAAAAGCAAATGTTTCCTTATTGCCGAACTTTGCAGATATATTTAAGTATGAGAATAAAGGTAATAAAGAAATAATTATGAGCATTCGTTATAACGATTTAGAAGGGAGTAATTTCTTTTGGCATATGTGGATTATTGGATCAGCGGTACCAAGTAATATCACCCAAAAAGCAAAAGACATATTGCTGCCTGTAGGAGGAGGACAAGGCCTTATGGTTATAAGTGATCTTGTCAGGAATCAATTCTCAAATGATGATTCAAGAAAAGCAGCATCTTATTTTGACATATATACTTTTGATGAGAAAGGAGATAGTACTTATTATTCCAATGTATGTTTAAAAGGCTCAGGTGTTGTTGTTGGAGGCAATCGTGTATTTTCCAGTGATATTGTTTTATATCGTTACGCAGACGTGTTATTAATGAAAGCTGAGGCTAAAAACGGATTAAATCAAGACCCTTCTGATGAAATAAATGAAATACGTAAGAGAGCATATGGTGAAAAATACAATAATCATATTTTTGTAAATGGTACACAAACTCAAAACGATGAGGCTATTTTACAAGAACGGCTATTCGAACTAATCTACGAAGGTAAAAGATGGTGGGACTTACTTCGTTTTAATAAAGCATTTGAACTTGTTCCAACATTACAGACTCAAAAAGACAAGGAATATTTAAGGCTTTTTCCAATTGCTACTTCTGTTTTAAGTTTAGAGCCAAAAGTCAAACAAAACCCAGGCTATTAAATTTACATCGCCAGTTATAAAAAGAGGGATTTCTTTTGAAACTCTTATTGCGTAAGTTACTTAATAATAAATTGTTCTAAATAAATATATCAGATTATGAATTACAAAACAATAATGTTATTTATTGTCTGTGTTTTGAATAACCATTTTGTTAACTCTCAAAACATATATTCATTAACTGAAGAAAAAAATCAGCACAGAGATACAATACAATTGGTTGATAACAAATTAATATTAAGGATAATAAGCGCAACAAAAATTAAAAATAACAGCTGGTACACTGACATTTTGTCCAATATTGGAAATAATCAATTACTGGTACGAGGTCAAACTTGGATGGATAAAAGTCAACCAAGTCAATGGTGGCAGATTTCTCCAGATGGCGGAGCTCATTGGGAACCATTTGTGAAAGGAGACAGTTTTAATCTATCCTTCTTGAAGCCAAACATGCTTACTCTTAGCAATGGCTCAATAATCGGCTGGGAAGACGGATGGAATAAAAATACTGCTTATGATGGTCATCCTGGAGAATCGGTCAGACACACTATCATTTGTGCTTCTTCAATGGAGGAGCTTATAAAAGGGAATATAAAAACAAAAGAGGTAGCAATTTCTTTACCGTATATGGTTCCGTTGATGAGTGATAATACTCAAAGTCCCCCTATATATGTATTACCCACATGGGGAAAACTTATTGAGGGGGACTATGGGTACCTGATCCAGGCAGCTTATCCCAGATTGGTATTTGATAAGGCACCACGCTTATGGACGGAACAGAAAACATTGGCTTATAAATACCGAACGTGTATTATATACTCACGTGATAAAGGTTCTACTTGGAACTATTTAAGCACAGTAGCTTCGCCTGAGCAATATCCTTTACCAACCCAGGCAGAAGGCTACTGTGAACCAGATCTACTGTATTTGGGAAACGGCAACATATTATGCGTAATGCGTTCTGGAGGGAATCCGGGTGGCAGTATGATGGAGCGTTATACACCTCTTTTCTCCTGTCACTCTACGGATGGAGGACTTTCCTGGACAACGCCAGTAGCGATTGCACCGTTTGGGGTAAACCCAGTATTGTTACGAATGAAAAATGGATTGATAGTTTGTCTTTCCGGAAGACCGGGCTTTTTTCTTATTTTCAGTACAGATGAGGGAAAATCTTGGTCTTCTCCATATTGGATAAGTAAATCAAACGGTGCTTATTTTCGTAGTTCTAGCGGTTATGGACAGCTTCTTGAGCTAGAACCTGGCAAACTGGGAGTCACATATGATGAGTACTGTAGTGAAGGTGACACGACAAAAATGGTAACAAAATTTAAAAGTTTTACCATTGAAGTTTGCAATTAAACACCATCTTCCATAATCGTATTAGAAAAGATCGAATACTTTTAAGTAAATAAATTATTAAACAGAACATAGTCATGAATAAAATCAAGTTATATTTATCTCTTGTCTTAATTATGTGCTTACAGAACACAATAAATGCACAAGAGTCAGAATTGCAGGTTTCTAAAATTTGGGATCATGGGAAACACAATGCTTTTCCTGATTTATTTCAATATAAAAAGTATTTTTATGTCGCTTTTCGTGAAGGAGATAGCCATGTAGATAATCTAAATAATGGGAAAGTGAGATTAATTAGATCTACTGATTTGAAAAATTGGGAAACGATTGGATTATTTACAATGGACGGAGTTGACATAAGAGAAGCTAGGTTATCAAAAATGCCAGATGGAACTTTGTTAGTCACATTGGCTGCTGGTGTATGGAAAGATGGGCAATATCTTTCTTTATCGCCTTATGTATCATTTTCCGATAAAAATGGAGAAAACTTTTCTGCATTAACCAAGACAGAAATCGACAGTGCAATTGAGCCTGCTCTTGATTGGATATGGCGAGTTACCTGGCATAAAAATACAGGTTACGGCATATTATATCAAGTATATCCTGGACAAAGAAATACAAAAAATTGGAATGCATTTCTCGTCAAAACTTCAGATGGAATAAAATATGAAAAAGTTTCGCAACTAAACATTGATGGAAACCCCAATGAGAGTACTGTCCGTTTTGATAATAAAGGAAAAATGTACGTATTGGTGCGTCGAGAAAGTGCCGATCAGATGGGAGTATTGGCTAAAAGTGATTTTCCATATGTAAATTGGGATTTTAATAAATTGACATGGAGATTAGGAGGTCCCAATTTCCTTTTCTTAAATAACAATCAATTAGTAATTGGATCACGTTACCGTGAAGACAAATCAGCTATCACGGCTCTGCTTGTCACAGATTTAAATGGAAATGTACAAAAAATAGTCAGATTACCGAGTAGTGGAGACACTAGTTATCCAGGTATGATTATTCACAAAAAACAATTATTGGTGGTGTATTACTCAAGTCACGAAGGGAAATCTAATATATATCTGGCATCCATTCCTCTAAAAGAATTCGACATTAAGAAGTAAGATTGTACAGATTTATATAGATTTTAATTAAAGTGTTCATCACTGCTTATTTGAGACATTAACGTATGAGAGATGGTTTTTTAAATATTAAGAAGCTTGAAATACATAACAAAATAAGAACAAATTCATTTGCATGTCTTGGTCTGTTATTATTATTAAACTTCAGCGTTTTCAATAAAGGAGGAATCGTCGATCAAGTTCTGGAATTAAAAGACAGACGGGAACTTTTTGTCGATCATTACTTAATCGAAAAGTTTCAAGGGGTTACTATAAAAAAACATATCCCCGTGGATGAAGGCCCTGTCTTTAATTTCGATAAACCATGGGAGGGTCCTTTCTGCGGCTATGTGACTATAATTAAGGACAATGATATTTACAGGGCGTATTATCGCGGTTCACAAGGAGGTAAAGATGGAAACAACAACGAAGTTACTTGTTATACAGAATCAAAAGATGGAATAAAATGGTACAAACCCAATTTAAGAATTCATACGATTCAAGGATCAAAAAAAAATAACGTTATCTTAGCCAACATTGCTCCTGTACCTCATAATTTCTGCCCATTTCTTGATAATAATCCCAATGCCAAACCCGAACAAAAATACAAAGGCATAGGTGGAACTGACAAAACCGGTTTATTAGCTTATGTATCAGAAGACGGAATAAATTGGAAAGAATTACAAAAAGAAGCTGTGTTAAAAAAGGGAGTTTTTGACTCGCAAAATGTTGCATTTTGGTCCGAAAGTGAAAAATGTTATGTCTGTTATTTTCGTATCTGGTCCGATGGAGGATTTACTGCATATAAAGGATTTAGATCTATAGGACGTTCAACATCAAGTGATTTCATCAATTGGTCAGAGCCAGAAGCAATGACTTTTGGTGATACTCCCTTGGAGCATCTCTATACTCAACAAACAAGTCCGTACTTCAGGGCTCCGCATATATATGTTGCAATTGGTGGCCGGTTTATGCCCGGACGTCAGGTTTTGACAGAAGAACAAGCAAAAAAGCTCAACGTAAATCCCGGTTATTTCAAAGATTGCTCGGATGCCTTTTTTATGACTTCACGGGGAGGAAATGTATATGATCGTACTTTTATGGAAGCTTTTATCCGTCCAGGAATCGGATTGGATAATTGGGTCTCACGATCCAATTATCCAGCACTGAATGTTGTACAAACCACTCCTACAGAGATGTCTATATACGTCAACCAAGATTACGCTCAACCCTCGGCTCATTTACACAGATATTCTTTAAGATTGGATGGATTCACGTCATTGTCTGCTCCGTATAAAGGAGGGGAAGTCCTCAGCAAAGCATTTACTTTTTCAGGCAAAGAACTTGAAATAAACTATTCAACCTCAGCGGTCGGTGAACTTAAATTTGAAATTCAGGATGATAATGGGAAAGCAATTCCCGGTTACACAATGGATGATTCAGATACAATCATTGGTGATGAAATTTCAAAAATTGTAACCTGGAAAGGAAATAAAGACGTTAA
>DHER01000038.1 GCA_002399975.1 Firmicutes bacterium UBA4845
CTAAACATATTATACGAGGAGGAGGTTTTTTGAATTTTGATAATCTGAATATACCTAATTTACTTAAATCAAAAAAAGTGTTTGATATGTTGGCTACTATTGAAAACGGTCTTTCTGAAATGTCATCTGTACAGACTTTTAATGAAAACAAAGATTCAACAGGAACTGAGGCCGGTGCAAAAATTGGTGTTAGCAATGTTTTTGCTTTTCTAGGTATTAACTTGAAATCTTCTTTAAAGAGTGAACAACAGATAAACGATGGAACCCAAATTACCGAAGATAGAGTACATACTCCATCCTCTTTATTTCAACGGTTAAGACAGTATTTGCAAGAGGAGAAACAAATAAAATTATTGTCTGAAGAACCAGATTTATCAAATATAAATCCGGGGGACTTTATTGAAATAAATGGAACCTTGCGGAAAAATCCTGTTGTCGATCTGATAGAGGGCTTTATTAAACTAATGGAATTAGCTGTCGCATTTGAAGATAAGCTTAAAGGCAAAGGTAATCAGCCTAATGAAAATAAGCGGATAATGTGCCAAATGCAAGCACTCTGTGATAATTTAAAGAGTGGAAATATGATAGACCTAATATGCGATGTAAAAAATAGTGCTAAGATAGTGCTACCAACATATTTAAATTATTTTAATAATAGTAATATGAATGAAATTATTGAAGGTAATTATAAAATACTTGGGAAAGTTTCTAAGATTGTTAGGGATGAAAAAGATGAAATAAATTTACTAAGAAATACGAGTTTTTCATTAATACAGAAATCTATGTTAGACACAATGTTTGGTAGTTTATCGTCTTTAGAAAAAGACGGACTCAATACTCCTGAAATATCTACAAATATTCAAGGACCTGCTCGGATGGTTATTCCTATAGCTATTTTTCTATAAGGACGCCTGCATCTATTTTGACCTAATGACACAAAAACAAAAGGTTATATAGATTTATTGGTCTCAAATCCAGTAAATCCGCGCCTTTCGAGGGCTTCACGATGAAAAATGGAAGACCTTTTTTCGTAGATTTATCAGGGTAAAATCTTCACTCAGACAGGACTTAAACCCACAAGTAAAAGCGTTTAGGAGTGGCGCCCTTTTTAGAACAGAGTAAAATGAAAAGGGGGCCACTTAATGAGTATAAATTACTTGTAACTTTTGATAACATGGAAAAGTGTATATTTAATGGAAATTGGCGTTGGATACCGCTTAGTTGATGAATAAATTGTATTTATGTTTGAAATAGGACTGACGCATAAGAATAGCGGTGGACATGTAAGTCGCAGCGCATTGTCATCCTGCAATATTTGTGATACCATATAGTAAATATCAGGAGGTAAATATGTATAAAGCTGCAATATTTGACTTAGACGGGACATTGCTGGATTCGGCCAGGGACCTGGAAGAAGCCTGTAACTATGCTCTGTCAAAATATAATCTTCCCAATGTTGATTCACGAAGCTTTACATTGAGACTTGGCAGCGGAAGGTGTAAACTAATAGAATCCATAGTCAATGACTTCTTTGATAATGGGAAAAAAGAAATTATAGAAGAATTCCTTAAATATTTCAATGAATATTATGATGCTCATTTGTCTGATTATACCAGACCCTATGAAAATATTAACGAGGGCTTGAAAATACTGACAGAAAGTAATATCATTACGGCAGTATTGTCAAATAAGCCACATGAGTTTACAATAAAGCTTGTAAATTATTTTTTTGGAGATAATGTAAAACATATATCAGGACTTAAAGATGGATATGAACCTAAGCCTGATCCCAAAGCTCTGCTGGATATTATAGCTGACCTGGGGGTAAGAAAGGAAGAATGCATATACATAGGAGATTCTGAAATTGATATTCGTGTTTCGAAAAATGCAGGAATAAAATCGCTGGGAGTTTTATGGGGGTTCAGAGATGAAGCCCTTCTAAAAAAAGAAGGGGCCAATTTTTTAGCTTCAAATGTAAGTGAAATGGTTGATATAATCATAAAACAGGCTTAACTAAAAGGTCTAACAGAAAAAAGTTTGCTGTTAGTCTTAATATGTCTATCAAACGTGAAATTTGAAAATGTACCGTATATTCGGTACATTATTTCAAATTTGCTTAACAGCTAAATTTGTTACAGTGACAAGCAATTTCAAATTCTTTCTTAGTAAGGTTTATGTTTTTATTGTTTACCTCTACCTTCATGCCTTTTAAATCAATATTTATATTTTCAAAGCGCAGGAAATGTGTATCTTTTTTTCAATTTTTCTTTTTTCACGTCTCAATTGAGCTTTAACCTTGGAGACTAACTCTTTCAAGCTAAAGGGTTTAAGTTATATAGCTCTCACCGCCGATTGCCACTGTCCTTTGCTGACATGAACAGTATAGGGCAGTCAACCTTTTCTCTTATAACATTGCATAAACTGAATCCATCTATATCCGGAATCATAATGTCCAAAATAATTAAATCCGATTTTTCTCCGGACAGTTTGATTCCATCTAATAACATGAACACAAGAGCTAAAATTTTGATTTGAAATCATGTTAACCCTTTAAATCCTTTATTGCTTCGTGATAAATTCAATTGTAAGTTCTCCTTTTAAACTTACATATCGTATAGAAACTTATTATAAAGAATTTATAAGTTTATAAAAAGATTTTTGGTTCATATAAAATAATTGACTTTAATTTTAAGTAAGTGTATACTAACCATGTTAGATTAAACTAACTGCTAGTAAATATAGTTAGCAGTTAGTTTTAACTGAACAAATATATTATATTAGGAGTGATAAATATTATGAATTACAGAGTAAATCTGATAAAAAGGGCACTTTCAGCCTTTTTGGCATTTACTATGCTGCTTTCTTTGCCATACGTTGCATTTGCACTTGATAAAGGCAAGGATTATGAAGTGGGCGAGTATTCCGGATCAGCTGATGGATTTAAGGGAAAGGTTTATGCTGACATTATTTTAAGTGAAAGTGATAGCGGGGATAAATACATATCTAATATTGATGTTTCGCATGATAATGAAAGTGCGAAACAATGGGAAAAAGCTTTCGAAGTTATTGACTCAATTATCGAATCAAACGGAACAGAAGACGTGGAAACAATCAGCGGTGCAACTTTTAGCTCACGGGCGATTATTGATGCAGTGAATAATGCGTTGGATCAGGCTGTCATAGAGAATGATGATGCGATTTTTTCAAGTGGCTCAGGTACAGAAAAAGATCCATACATGATTACATCGCTAAACAATCTAAGAAATTTCAGTAAAGCAGTTAACAGTGGTGAAGGCTACGCAGGAAAATATATTTCTCTGGGGAGGAATATTGATCTTGATGGTATTGACTGGGAACCTGTCGGAACTGCTACAAATGCTTTTAAAGGCAACTTTAATGGAAACAATCATGTTATTTCCAATATGACTATAGGAAGAGAAAGTGAACCTTTGGATTTACAGTATGCCTCTCTTTTTGGATATGTGACAAATAGTGCTGAGTTTCATAATGTAAATCTTGAGGGAGTGTCTATCTTCATCGAACCGTCTAAATCGGCATATGCCGGGACTCTTGCTGCATTCAGCAAGGTTGAAAGTGGAAGCAATACTGGTACAGTCTTCAACAATTGTCATGTGCAAGGCAGCATAAATGTGAATACCAGTGGATCTGCAATAGCCGGAGGGCTTACCGGATTTACTAATCAAAACTGCGTTATAGCAAACTGCGGTGCTGATGTTGAAATGACACTTAACGGAGGAAATAAAACCGTTAATGCAGGCGGTCTTGTGGGGTTTACGAGTGTAAAGGGTGTTACCATAAACAGCTATTCCCTGGGAGATGTTTTTGTATCATCTACAGGCTCATCCAGTGCCGGAGGGTTTGCAGGAGGAACTAATGGTCTTATCTATAACTGTTATTCTATGGGAAATCTTACTACATCAGGTTCATCGATAAAAGCAGGAGGCTTTGCCGGAAGTATAGCCGCCGCAACAAGTGTTTCAAGTGCATATTACATGAATGATGGTGAAAATGCAGAGCTTGATTTCTCCGGTGAAAACAGAGGAAGTATTAATGAAGATACATGTTTAGGATATAAACAGTCAGCATTAATGGAAGTAGGATTTAGAGATTTGCTTTCTTCTAATCTTACGGAGACCAAACAGACTGCCTTTGCGTCTGAATTAACAGCAAATGGTAATTATGAAAATATGCTTTCAAGAATAGACGGAAATTTCTATGACTGGGAGATTAAAGACGGAGCAGTACTTCTGTCTGAAAAGCTTTGGGTGTCATCAGAAGTGGATACTGGTATATTTGCATCAGGAAGCGGAACACAGGATGATCCTTATTTTATCGAAACTGAGGAACAGCTACGTGAATTTGCCTGCTCGCTGACAGATAAGCTTGATTATAAAGGTATATTTATATCTCTTGCAAACAATATTGATATTACCGGCGGAGACTGGGTTCCTGTAGGCGAAGGAGAATATGATTTCAATGGAACTTTCGACGGTTGCGGATATAAAATATCCGGCATCAGATTCGGTACATCTGATTCTCCCAAAATAGATACAGGAGATACAGTGTTTTATGGACTTTTTGGAGTACTTGGGAAAAGCGGAACCATTAAGAATCTGGATGTTGATGTATCAATATATGTTAGCTCAATGGTCAGCGTTTATGTGGCAGGGCTTGTCGGATACGCAGAAGGCGGGTTGATAGACAGTGTATCCGTAAGCGGTACTATTTTCGGGAAAAGCGGAAAGAGTGCAAATAATTTTGTAGGTGGTATTTCAGGATATATTCAGAGAAGTGCTATTATTAACTGTATTGCATCCAACATTGATATCCGTTCGGAAAGTGCAGGAGGCGTTGCAGAGGCAGGAGGTCTTGTAGGATTAAATAACCGGGGTTTAATTGCAAATTCATGTACAACAGGTATGATAAAAGGTACTTCTGACAGAGTGCTTGAAGGGACGCCGGCTCTGGGAGGTATTGCCGGTGTGCATGCAGGTACGATGGTAAATTGCTACTCGCTCTGCGAAGTTATATCAGACTGCTACAGCCAATATGTTGGATCACTGTCCGGATGGGCTACTGGTATTGCCGATAGTTTCCAAAGCTATTTTAATACAGAAACAAACTTAGTTACAGATAATCTTACCTCTGACAGACTGGTTATCGGTCCTGCAATTCCTATTGGATGGTCGGCGGGCCCGGGTCTAACTGATGAAGGTGAGCCCTACACCGGCAGCGTGTCACTTAATATACAAGGCTTTGAAACAGAAGAATTTTGCGAAAATGCTGCTGAATTATTGAATGAAAACCTTGGAAAGCTCAATGTAGATCTTGAAAAAGGAGGTCGCCAGAACGGTCAGTGGACTGGAAGCGAAAAGATGAAAAACTCTCTGAAAGAATGGGAAATTTCAGATGATTCGCTGGCGTTTCCAAGGGGAAGTACGGTTACTACCGGTTATGATGAATCAACAGATGAACAAATAGAAAAACTGCTCCCTGATATATATGTTCCTCTAAGGGAAGGAACATATTATGGACGTTCCGATGACAGAACATTAATTTTGAAAATTGTCGTGTCTTCTGATGGGCATATCATGGAAATTGAAGTTGTTCATGGAGAAAAGGATTATACGGCTGATATTGAAAAAGTGGTCAATGACCAGAGTTCAGAAAATGTCAAAGACATAAAGTTTAAGAGAACACTAGAAATGGCTATTAATAGAAGTATGAAGGGTGATCTGACAAGCTTTGGATCTGCTTCTGGCAGCATGTTTGACGGTGGTACGGGAACAGAATCAGATCCTTGGCAGATTGCCACGGCAGATCAGCTGATTGCTTTTGCACAAGGGGTGAACGTGGATGAAAACTATTCTCGTAAATACATTAAGCTTACAAAAGACATTATTCTGGACAAGGAATGGATTCCGGCAGGAAGTCAGAACCACTATCCCTTTTCCGGTCATCTGGATGGAAATATGAAAACAATCAAAAATCTTACAATTGGTTCAGCTGATTTTGCAGCAAACTATATTTACAGTGGCCTTTTCACCTATATTGAAAAAGGAGTTGTTGAGAATCTTACTCTTGATAATATTTTTATCAACGTGGCAAATACAGGTTCCGACAGAATATATGCCGGCGGTATTGCTTCATTTATGGATCAGGCCCCAGGCAACGGATATATAGATAATGTTAATGTTGCTGGTGAGATAAAGATAAAATCCAATTCAGGGGCAAACTACAGTGGTGCCTTATTGGGACAGACGATTGGAGGTACTGTTACAAACAGTAGTTCAAATATTAAAATAAATGCTTCATCTGATGCATCATGGGTTTATTCGGGAGCTTTGCTTGGAATGATGTCTAGAGGCGGTGTGTTCAATAGCTTTGCAGAAGGTAGTATTAATGCAGACGGATCTCTCAACAAGGTTTCTATCGGAGGGATTACATCATTTCACTCAGGTGTAAGCTATAATAACTACACAGATGTGGAATTGATTTCAAGCAGCTCAACAAATGATATCGGCGGACTTGCAGGGCGAAATACAGGCATAGGTATGATGCTCAGAGGATATTTCAGTTCAGAGAAGGCACAAAAATCAGCAAACAGAATAAACAATCCGAATGTTGGCATTGGAGTTATTGTTTCCGGAGATAGAGACGGTATGGGACAGGCAACAGGACTGAAAGCCCGAAGCAGTTTATCTGGACAGGATTTTGCAAGTATTATGAATGTGGGACGTTCAGACAAAAATTCCTGGGATGAAGTACTCAAACTCTTAAAGGACAGCTGGGGAGTTGATGTGAGCGAAGATATCTCATTATTTAACTGGATTGTTCAGGATGAAGATAATATAGTTCTTGATAGAAGTAAAAAAGGTGCAGTAAAGCCTGGAACCGACATAGAAGTCAGTGATGGTAATACGGACGATAACAACGGCAATAATGACAGCAATGATGGTAATGATAACAATAATATTGGGAATAATAAAAACAAAAACAACAAAAATAAGCCGAAGAATGATAATGTCATTAAAAATCCTGAAGAAAATATAGTAAAAGAAACTGAAGAAGGACTAATTTTTACTGATGTGCAGGAAAGTGACTGGTTTTACCATAATGTTAAATATGTTTATGAACATGGTATGATGGAAAGCATTGGTAACAATTTGTTCAAGCCATATGGTGAGACTTCACGTGCTATGGCTGTTACCATATTGTACAGACTTGAAGGATCTCCTCAAGTTTTGGAAAGCAGCGGATTTGATGATGTATCAGAAAGTGATTACTTTGCAAATGCGGTAGCATGGGCAAAATTAAACGGAATTGTAAAGGGCTATTCTTCTAAGAATTTTGGACCGAATGATTCTATTGAGAGAGAACAGATGGCTGTTATTTTAATGAATTATGCCAGTTATAAAAAGTACGATTTAAGTGCAGAAGCAAAACTTTACAAATTCAGCGATGCAGATTCTATATCGGATTGGGCAGTTAATTCACTATCCTGGGCAAATTCAGAACAGCTTATCAATGGCAAAGGAAACGGAATTCTTGATCCTCATGGAAAGACTATACGAGCCGAAGTTGCTGCAATATTGAACAGATTCTGCGAGAGATTTCAATAGTTTAAAATAATTTTTTTTTAAGTAAAAAGGGGTTGTTGCGTTAAACATAAAGTTCTTCGGTCTGGAGACATCAGAATGACAGATTGATAGGCACTAATATGACAATCCTTTTTTAATTGCTTCATCTTCTGCAGTTTTTGCATGCTTTGATTTTTATTTCTGTATTATAATTTGGTTTTATTCCCATGAAAAATACCTCCTGGCAGATACTCTAATTTATATAAATTTTATAATTAATCTTGACAGAGAAATTGAAATGTGATATTCTGCAAATAGTTAGTTAACACTAACTAATAAATTGAGCATTCAGTGCATTGCTTTTAAAAAATGTCATAAGGTTAGTTTATGCTAATATATTTGAAAGGGGTAATTATAATGAGTATTGTAATAATAGGCGGTAATGAAAGAATGGTGTGTCAGTATGAAGATATTTGCAAAAATTACGGATGTAAGGTAAAGGTTTTTGCAAAGGAAAATGGTTCTCTTAAGAAAAAGATCGGAGTACCGGATCTCTTGATTTTATTTACAAATACAGTGTCTCATAAAATGGTAATTAGCGCAGTAGGTGAGGCTAAGCGCAACAACATACCTGTTGCCAGGGTTCATTCAAGCAGTGCTACTGCTTTATGTGGAATATTGAAAGAACATTTTTTGAAATCGTTTGAGGCATAATAAATAAAGAATTTTCACAGCAAGACTATAAAAGCTGTTACGCTAATTGCTTAGCATAACAGCCGTGGTTTTGTTAATAATATCTTTTGTTGGACGAGTATTCTTCGACTAATCTTAAGCCTTCACCGAATCTTTGGAAGTGGACAATTTCACGTTCTCTCAACCACCTTAAAGTATCTTTTACCAGAGGGTCATCAGTAAGGACAATTAGGCCTTCATATGTGGCCCGTGCCTTTTGTTCAGCAGCCATATCATTGTATAAATCTGCTACAGGATCTCCTTTTGCCTGAGTGTAGGTTGATGTCCAGGGAACTCCAGATGCATCGAGCAGGAACGGGCATGTTTCATGATTTGAGTAGTAACCGCCTAATCCTGCGGCAACTAATTCATCCTTGGTAGCGCCCTCTATTAATTTTTTAAACAAGGTTGCAACCATTTCCATGTGTCCAAGTTCTTCTGTTCCTATATCCGTTAACAAACCTTTAGTTTCATTTAAGGGCATGCTAAATCTTTGGGTCAGATAATTCATGCTGGCGCTCATTTCACCGTCAGAACCGCCATATTGATTTAATACGGCTTGAGCCATCCTTACATCTTTGCCGGAAACCCTGACAGGGTATTGCAATTTTTTTTCATATATAAACATTCTATTATTCATTCCTTTCCTTAAAATATTTTACTATCTTTCCCATGGCCACGGGCTGTTTATATAGCGCCACGTATCCCCTGATTCATGACCCATTACGGACATTATTCCAAATCGAGATTCATAAGCATCGCGGAGCTGCATGAGCTGGTCCGTGTATGCTTTATGTTTGTATAGGGCAACGGGGTCATTCGGATGAGTATCCAAATAAAGAGCTAAATCATAAATGGCAAATTGTAATTTTTGAATGTCTAACAACATAAGACTTTCTTCGTTGGACATTTGGTTACTTCTGTTGTAGTTGATCATGATTGCACCCCTCTTTGAAAGAATTCTGAATATGGAGTTACTAATTCAGGAAAAATTGTTCCATGAACAAATGCCTCATTAATATTATTGTAGTACTGCGGATTGATCTGATAAGGAACATATCCATAGCCCGGTACCGGATCCTCAGGCATATATGGCACCATGGGTGTATAATTATCGTTATTGGTTATATACAAAATTTTCATTCCTTTCTCTTAAATTTCAACTATTTAGATATAGTTACATTATTTTATTCACGTATTGACAAATAGTGACTTTTAATAAAAAATGTTGATTTTTTAGTAATGATTATAAAAAGTAAAGCTTTTTTACACAATAAATAATAATTTTATTGGGATACTGTGTTATTTATATATAGTGCAAAGCTTAGCTTTAGAAATATGAAATAAAATTCGATGATAGGGCATAATGTGGATTTGTATATAGCCAAGTTTTGTAAGCTGGTTACTTGTATTTTTAGTTATTGCTAGGGGTTAGATAGGAAAGTAAGTAAAGGGAAAAATTATTTTAAAAAACTGTTGACAAATTTAAAATCTTAACATATAATTGTATAAAAATAATAAATATTGTATAATTTAATGATTGGAAGAGTAATTAAATTTAGCTTCAGCGAGTCGGTGCAGAGTGTGAGGCCGTCAGTGATATTTAATTAAAAAGAATCCATGAAAAGATTCTCGGAAACAGTAGTATGAGAATACGGTTCAATACCGTTATGATGTAGAGAAAGCAAACTGCTTAGAAAGAAGAGTGGTACCGCGGTGCAAAACTGCCTCTTTATAAGCAGTTTTTTGTATAACAGTAGAAATATATTTGTGAATTAATTGCTATTTGTGCAGTTTAAGAGTATATAAATTTGAACTGTTCAACTCTATATTTTCTACTGTTAGAGTAAAAAGACGTTCATAACGTCTTAGTTAGATAAAAAATCATAAAATGAATAAGTATGCATATAACAGCAAATAAAACAATATAGCAAGTAAATTAAATAGGAGGATAGAAATGGAAAAAGAAAAAGTAGTATTAGCGTATTCAGGAGGACTTGACACATCAGTTATTATTCCCTGGTTAAAAGAAAATTACGATGATTTAGATATCATAGCCTGCTGTGTTAATGTAGGACAGGGGGACGATATGGAATTTGTCAGGAATAAGGCATTATCGTCTGGTGCAAGCAAAGTATGTATTGAAAATGTAATAAATGAATTTGTAGAGGAATATGTTTATAAAGGTATCAAGGCAAATGCTGTTTATGAGGGAAAGTATCTTTTGGGAACTGCTTATGCAAGACCGCTGATTGCAAAGAAATTGGTTGAAACTGCTCACAGGGAAGGCGCTAAATACATTGCTCATGGTTGTACAGGCAAGGGAAATGACCAGGTTCGTTTTGAAACAGCTATAGCATCGCTGGATCCTGAAATTAAAATTATTGCACCATGGCGTATGTGGAATATATCTTCAAGAGAAGATGCGATAGATTATGCCAAGTCCAAAAACATTGATCTTCATGGAATTACAAAGGAAAAAATTTATTCAAGAGATCAAAATATTCTTCATATCAGCCATGAAGGAGGAATGCTTGAAGATCCCGGAAATGAACCGGATTTTGACGAAATATTAGTAATGACAAATCCGATTGAAAAAACTCCTGATGCTGCTGAGTACATTGAAATAGAATTTAAAGAAGGAATACCTATAAAACTTAATGGTAAAAAATTAAACGGTGAAGAAATGCTTAATGCATTAAATAAAATAGGTGGAACTCATGGGATAGGTGTTGAAGATTTGCTTGAAAACAGGATTGTCGGTATGAAATCAAGAGGAATATATGAAACACCCGGAGGTACATTATTGATAGAGGCTCACAAGTACCTTGAAAGCTTCGTGTTAGAAAAAGAAACTGCACATTTTAAGGATATTATTGGTCAAAAATACGCAGATCTTGTATATAATGCAATGTGGTTTTCAAGCCTGAAGTGTGCTTTTGATGCGTTTGTAGATTTTACCCAGAAAAATGTTACAGGAATCGTTAAATTGAAGTTATATAAGGGGACGGTCAAATTTGCCGGAATGGCATCAGACCATGCATTGTACAATGAATCAATTTCATCATTTGCCACAGGGGATTTATACAACCAGAAGGATGCAACTGGATTTATCCATTTATATAGTCTGCCGTACAAAATTCAGGCATTGAATGAGTTAAACAGCAAGAAAAATTCTCCTCAGGTTAAATACAGCTTTAAAGAATAAATAATCGTAAAAAATACAAGGAGCTGCAGCAAAATGAAAATGCTGCAGCTTCATAGTATTATTTCAAGCTGTCAAGTATTTTTTTTATTTTAGCCGGAGCAATTTTGCATTTATCTTCTGCAACGGCGCATACTGCAAATCTTAATCCTTTTTTAAGTGATACAACAAATAAGTTTTCTTTGATTAATTCATCGGAAGCTTTTTTTGCATCATTACATGGAATACTTATGAAAAATCCGTCTCTGTAAGGAAGTATTTCTAATCCGCATTTTTTTGCTTCCTTAACAAAAACATCGGCCCGTCTTCTTAACATGACTTTATATTTGTTTACCTCATTTTCATAGGCTTCTTTTTTAACAGGATCTTTTGCAATATTGGTCAATACGGACATTGCAGCTCTCGTCCCGTTGGACCAATTTGCTCTGTTGGAATGCATGCATGTATAGTAAAACTCATTGGCTAATTCTTCTTTAGATGAAATACCGATGGCTGCTCCCGATCTTAAGCCGTACATGGTAAATCCTTTGGACATGCTGTATGCTACTATTACAAATATATTTTCAGGTAGTCCTGAGAATTTTTTAAAGAATTTCCTTCTTTCAGAACCTGTGCCGGCATAGTCTATGTAAGCTACATCAACCAAGAATATTATTTTGTTTTCAGGATCTTTTGCATTTTCTTTTGCAATGTCCAAAACTTCATCCCATTCTTTATCAGATAGGCTGTAGCCTGTAGGATTATTTGCAGGTGTATTAATTATGGTAACAAGTCTTTTTTGTTTTCTAAGCAGTGTTTCAAAGTTTTTCTTAAATGATATTATATTGAATTCGCCATTTTCGTTGAGAAGTTCATAATTTGTAACTGTTCTTCCAAATTCCTCGGATATTGTTGCATAAGGAGTCCAGAACCAGTCACATACTAAAACAGAGTCTCCTGGATTAGTGTAATTCCAGATTCCATGTCTAACAGCTCCTGTTCCACCGGGTGTTGCTACTGCCTTAATGTATGCATCAGGACGGTATTCCTCGAAGCAAATATCCTTTACAGCTTCCAGAAAATCAGATTGCCCGGCAACCTGGGCGTACGTAGCTATATCTGCATTTGGCAATGATTTTAGCTCTTTGTATACAGTATCTAAACAGATTAAATCACCATTATCATTCACCAGTGAACCTAAAGTTGAATTTATTACATTGTCTTTTCCATATTTATCAACAGCGTCCCTTGCCTTTTCTGCAAGTCCGAATATTGCATCATTTTTCTCAGGCCATTTCGCATGAGGCGCAACCATATTAAAAGCCATAATACCACCTCGTTTTTTCTTGATTTTAACATTAATAAAAACATAAGTCAATAATGTTAAATCTATAAAATCTGCGTCTAATTATAATGGTTCCAAAAATATTGAAAACAACTATGTACCTAAATTAATACAAACAGCAGAAGAAGATTTTAGAAATCCCTAAAAAATCTAAAAAATTTAATTACACTATAATTTTATTTAAAATAGCGGACATTTAATGTTGCAATTTTTAAGTAACAAAAAATTTCAATAAAAATATTGACAAGTTTCGACAGGTGAGTTATCATATAAAAGTTATATATGATCCATTAGCTCAGTTGGCAGAGCACTTGACTTTTAATCAAGGTGTCCGGCGTTCGAATCGCCGATGGATCACCATTATAAAACAACATTTGACGATTCTAGCGACGTTGAATGTTGCTTTTTTTATATGCATTATAACACATATTTAAATTACATATATACTTTCAAATTTCGATTTTTAATTCCTTGCTAGCACAAAAAACAAAAAATTTCTAACAATTTTTTGTTTCTAACATTTTTCTACAAATTTCTCTATTAATTAATTGTATATTTACTAAGTTAAAAATTTCTTATAGAAGGAAAAGGGGAACAAATGATTAAAAGCGAAGAGATGCGAATATATGCGCATGAAAATTGTAATGGTTATGATTATTTAAGTAATGAAGAAGTGCATGAGGTAGCAATAAGACAGAAGGAAAAAATGACTGCCTTAGGACGGTTGGCTGGAGGTATTGCGCATGATTTTAACAATCAGCTGATGAGCATTATAGGAAATGCAACCATGATGCAAAAAACAGATGACTTGGTTAAGATTAAGGAATATGCTGAAAGAATTATCAATATTTCTCAAGGCTCTGCAAGCTTGACAAAAAAAATATTAATGTTTTCAAAAAATGAAAGCAGGATAAACGAAACAATAAATTTAAAAAGTATAATGGACAATACATATAATATGATTGAATCTATACTGGACAAAAAAATTGAAATTCGATACAAATATGGAGCTTCAAATAAAATGATATTGGGAGACGAATCTCAGGTTGAAAATTTAATAGTTACCTTGATTTTAAATTCCAGAGATGCTATAAAACATTCTTTTGGAAAAATTGAAGTTGGGACTGCTGATACAGTAGTTTTTTCAGACATGGTTCTCAGCCACGGAGAAACATTAAAGCCGGGGCAATATGTAACAATTTATGTTGAAGACAATGGTGCTGGAATAAATGAATGTGATATGTTAAAAATATTTGAACCTTATTTTACTACAAAAACGAAGTTAAGCGGTACAGGCTTAGGACTTTCTGTAGCTTTTGGGACGGTTAAATCTCATGCAGGATTTATTAATGTAAAGAGCAAGGTTGGAATTGGAACCAGGTTTGAGATTTTCTTACCGGTTTATAGCAAGAAACAGTCAGCTAAAGTCAGTAATAAGGTGGTTGAAATAAAAAGCAATTTAATTATGTTGGTAGATGATGACCCGAATGTGCTTGGTGTAGAAAAAGAGCTGATTGAGGACTTGGGGTATAATGTTATTAAATTCAACAAACCTTTGGAGGCATTAGATTATTATAAAAAACACAGTAAGAAAATCGCTTTTTCGGTAATAGATCTATCGATGCCTGTAATGACAGGCAAACAGCTTTATGATGAAATGCAGAAAATATACAATAAATCTAAAGCACTGTTTATTACTGGATATGCTAATCAGACAGACTGTGAGGAACTTTTAAGTGAGGGTGAAATAATAATACAAAAGCCTTTTACATATGAAGCTTTATCTGCACAAATAGCTAAAATTTATCTGTAAATTTAATTCTGCAGTAAAGTATGTATATACTGTAGATTTTTTATGTGATTATTAAGATATCTTAATAATATTCATATTACTTTGTTTTGAATAAATATGTTTTGACAATTACTAAATATTTGATAGAATGTTAAAAGAAAAGGTGAAAGAGGAGAGTTTAGTTTTAACCGGAGGTAAAAATGGATATAAACGATTACGCGTATAATGAACCTCAGCCATTTGGTGAATTGTCAATAATAGCTATGAAAGGCTGTGAAGATATAGCGGCTAAAATCGACTATTATTTAAAGGAATGGAGACAGGACAAAAATGCAGCTATATATTCAGGAAATTTAGTTCCTGCAAGGACATACCTGCTTAATGCAGTGTGCCCAAGATTTGGGTCGGGAGAAGCAAAAGGAGTTCTTAATGAAACTGTAAGGGGACATGATGTATTTATTATATCTGATGTATTTAATTATGGAGTAACTTATAATATGTACGGAATGAATGTTCCTATGAGCCCGGACGACCATTACCAGGATTTAAAAAGAATAATTGCAGCAATGAACGGCAAGGAAAAAAGAATAACGGTTATTATGCCTATGCTTTATGAAGGCAGGCAGCATAAAAGGGCTACAAGGGAATCACTTGACTGTGCATTGGCTTTACAGGAACTTACGTCAATGGGTGTTGAAAATATTATATCTTTTGACATCCATGATCCGAGAGTTCAAAACGCCATTCCATTGCACGGATTTGAGGATTTCCATCCTCATTATCAAATGATTAAAATGTTCGTAAGAGCGGTTCCCAATGCTGTAATAGATAGAAACCACATGATGATTATTTCACCTGATGAAGGAGGAATGGCAAGATGTATTTATTATTCATCAGTTATGGAATTGGACCTGGGAATGTTTTATAAGAGAAGGGATTATTCTGTGGTAATAAACGGGAAAAATCCGGTAGTGAGCCATGAATTTTTAGGTGACAAAGTTGAAGGCAAGGATGTTATAGTAGTGGATGACATGATTGCATCAGGAGATTCGATGATTGACGTTGCTGGAAAATTAAAAGAAAGAAAAGCAAGGAACGTTTATGTATTTGCTTCCTTCGGCTTATTTACAGAAGGTCTTGCAAAATTTGACAAAGCATTTGAGGAAGGGATAATAACAAAGGTTTTCACTACAAACATGATTTATAGAAAGCCGGAATTATTACAGAAACCATGGTATATAGAAGTAGATATGTCAAAATATATTGCAAATATCATTGATACATTAAACTATGACAAATCATTGAGCGAATTGCTGGATCCTGTCCAGAAAATTAAAAAGCTCCTTAAAAAATAAATTTGTAAACAGTGTTGATTTTTATAGGAAGAAGGAAATATTTATGAAAAAGGTGTTGAGTATTGCAGGCTCGGACTGCAGTGGAGGAGCAGGAATACAGGCTGATTTAAAAACTTTTTCGGCGCATGGTGTGTTTGGCATGAGTGTTATTGTTTCTGTTGTTGCGGAAAATACCAGCCGGGTAATAGATATTCAGGATGTTAGGCCTGATATAGTGCAAAAGCAAATTGATGCGGTATTTGAAGATATTGGTGCGGATGCGGTAAAAGTCGGAATGCTTTCGGGGCGCAAAAGCATGAGTGCTGTAGCGGAAAAGCTCCTTGAGTATAAGCCTGAAAATATTGTAATTGATCCTGTAATGTACGCAAAAAATGGGTGCCCGCTTATGAATCCGGATGATGTTGACGCTCTTATTGAGTTTGTTGTTCCTTTGGCGGATGTTCTTACTCCTAACATACCGGAGGCAGAAAAAATTGCCGGCATGGAAATACGTAATATTGAAGATATGGAATCTGCGGCAAAATTCATCTTTGACATGGGATGCCGGAGCGTACTTGTCAAGGGAGGGCATGGTTCTGGTGATGCAGTTGATATTTTATACAATGGAAAGCAGTTTTATCACTTTAGCTCAGAACGTATAAATACAAAAAACACCCACGGAACAGGATGTACTTATTCATCTGCTATTGCATCAAATCTTGCTTTGGGATTTGCTATGCCTGAAGCTGTAGACAGGTCAAAAAAATATGTTACAACGGCAATTCGTCATTCCCTTGCAATAGGCAAGGGCAATGGGCCTACACATCATTTCTATGATTTGTACATGAATGGATTACCGGAAGAAATTCTGCAAATTAATTAATCAAATCTTATTGTAGCTTTGATCACACGGGTAAGGTATAATATCTTGCTCGTTTTTTTATTGTGATTTTCTAAAAAATGCCTGTATGAAACTATGAGTAATTCATGTATAATCTATATAATATGCACAGATAACGGTGAATAGAACAGGAAATTTGCGTTTTGTAAACAAAAAAATTGAAATCACGTTAATAATATGTTATAATTTCTATTATTGTTGTTTCGAGTTTTGTATGTAAGACTTGCATAATTAAAAGTGACGGTAAATAATGCAGGAAAATACAGGAGGATAAAAATGAGTTTCAGAATGGATATTGGAATAGATCTTGGCACGGCCAGTGTGTTAGTATACATAAAAGATAAGGGAATAATTATAAATGAACCTTCTGTTGTCGCAATCGACATAAATACCAATAAAATACTTGAGGTTGGAGAGGAAGCCAGAAAAATGCTGGGGCGTACTCCAGGTAATATTGTTGCGATCAGACCTTTAAGAGATGGGGTTATATCGGATTTTGACATTACAGAAAAAATGCTTAAATATTTTATAAAAAAGGCGGTTGGCAATTCAATCGTCAAACCAAGAGTTATTATATGTGTTCCAAGTGGTGTTACTGAAGTTGAAAAAAGAGCAGTACTTGAGGCAAGCATTAATGCAGGTGCAAAAAAAACATATCTGATTGAAGAGCCTGTGGCTGCAGCCATAGGAGCCGGGCTTGATATAACAAAGCCGTCGGGACATATGATTATAGATATGGGCGGGGGTACAACAGATATAGCTGTTATATCTCTTGGAGGAATTGTAGTAAGCAGATCTATAAAGATTGCCGGTGACAAGTGTGACGAAGCAATTGTCAGGTATGTAAGAAAAAAATATAATGTAATGATAGGCCTTAGAAGTGCTGAGGATATTAAAATAAATATAGGGACCGCATTCCCTGCAGAAGAAGAAAAATTTATGGAAGTAAGAGGAAGAAACCTTGTAACAGGGCTTCCGGTGAACTTGACTATATCATCTTCAGATATACTTGAATCTTTGGAGGAGACAATTACTTCAATTGCTGATGCAGTACATTCGGTTCTTGAAAAGACGCCGCCGGAATTAGCTGCGGACATAAGTGAAAAAGGCATTGTTATGACCGGAGGAGGCTGTTTGATTTACGGTATGGATAAATTAATTGAAAAGAGAACAGGATTGAATGTAACGATTGCCGACGATGCAATTTCATGTGTGGCAAAAGGTACAGGTCAGTCTTTAGAGCACATGGACGTATTAAAGGATTCTTTACTGACGGATAATATAAAAACTAATTATGGCTCATTTTAAAAATTTAATATTTTATTATTAAACAGGGGGAATTTTTATGTACAGGGAAAAGTATGAAGCTTGGATCGAAAGCCCATATGTAGATGATGTATTAAAAAAAGAACTGAAAAAGATTGAAAAAGATGATGTAGAAATTGAGGACAGATTTTACAAAGATTTGGAATTCGGAACAGGTGGAATGAGGGGAAAAATAGGAGCTGGATCCAATCGTATGAATACGGTGACGGTTGCAAAGGCAACCCAGGGAATTGCAGACTATTTAAACGAAAAATATTGTGACGAATTAATAACTGCTGCAATAGCATATGATTCGCGAAATATGTCGAAAGAATTTGCATCAAAAGCTGCAAGTGTATTTGCAGCAAATAATATAAAAGTTTATTTATTTGAAAGCTTACGGCCTACGCCGGAGCTTTCATTTACAGTTAGGCATTTTAAATGCAAGGTAGGATTAATGATTACGGCTAGTCATAATCCACCTGAATATAATGGTTACAAAGTATATGACTGTTATGGGGGTCAGGTTGTGGCTGATGCAGATGCAATAATAAGTAAGATAAATAAAGTAAATTTAAAAGATATTAAATCAAGTCTGCCTGATGGAAACGATAAAATACATATAATAGGTGATGATGTTGATGTAATATATGTAGACAGGGTAAAAGAATTAAGCCTTAACAGTGAAGTTGATAAAGATATAAACATAATATACACGCCGCTTCATGGGACAGGCAATAGGATCGTTAGGAAGACTCTTGATGAATTAGGTTATAAAAATGTTTTTGTTGTAAAGGAACAGGAATTTCCTGATCCTCTATTTTCAACTGTTAAATCTCCTAATCCTGAGGAAATTAGTTCATTTGAAATGGCGATAAAGTATGCTGAAAAATTAAATGGTGAAATTATTATAGGAACTGACCCTGATTGTGATAGGGTAGGTCTTGTTGTTAAGGATCATAATGGGCAGTTTGTGCCGTTAAATGGGAATCAAACCGGAGCACTGCTTTTAAACTATGTTCTTAGTTCTTTAAATCAGCAGGGAAGACTCCCGGAGAACGGTGCAGTTATAAAAACAGTTGTAACCAGTGAAATAGGAAAAGATATTGCACATAAATATAAAACAGCAATATTTGACACATTAACTGGTTTTAAATATATTGCAGAATTAATGCAAAAATTTGAAGATTCAGGAAAATACAGCTTTTTATTTGGATATGAAGAAAGTTATGGCTATCTTACAGGTACTTTTGTCCGTGACAAGGATGCAGTAATTGCATCAATGCTTATTTGTGAAATGTCTGCATATTATAAGCAAAAAGGGAAAATACTATTAGATGTACTGAATGATATATATAGCGAACATGGATATTATATGGAGGAAACTGTGTCGCTAAGTTTTTCCGGGGTAATAGGACATAGGAAAATCAAATCCATTATGGAAAGTTTTAGGGAAAATAAGCCCAATACTATAGCAGGGGAAAAAATACCATATGTGTATGATTACAAATTAAGTACTGTTTTAAATCTTACTGATGGTAAAACAGAAAAACTAAACTATCCTAAGTCGAATGTATTGAAATTTTTATTTGAAGATTATTCGTGGATTGTGTTGAGACCGTCCGGAACAGAACCAAAATTAAAAGTTTATTTTTCAATTAAGGGTGAAAATAAGTATGAATCCAAAGAAAAACTGGAAAGAGTAAAGAAAGAGATAATGAACCTAATTAGCCGTGTACAAATCAATGGCTGATATCCAGTAGTTAATACCCTTGATTAATAAGGTTTTAATAAAAAGCATGAGTGTCTACTTGACACTATTAATCTTAAATGGGAGGTGTAAATATGAAAATATTAAATACCAAAACCCGAAGAAAAATTATTTCATTGATTTTCATTTTTGCATTTATGTTTAACACCCTTGTGTATGGAAACAATCGAAATCCTTCACGTAAAAATTTGGAGGATATGATTGACGATGTTGCTGTGAAAAGAGCAATTCCTTCTGTACTCCTAAAGTCAATAGCAAGGGTAGAGTCAGTTTACAGTCAATTTAACAGTGATGGGAGCCCGAAAACAAACGGCAGCAGCATTGGATTAATGCAGGTAAATAACAGATATGGCGGATACAATTCCGAAAAACTTAAATATGATATTTTGTACAACATTGAAGCAGGAGCTGATGTACTGCTTAATAAATGGAGTACAAGTTCTTATAATAGTGTGTCAAGTGTAGGAAATATGGATCCTAATGTTTTGGAGAATTGGTACTTTGCTCTTTGGGCATATAACGGATGGTCATCAGGTAATAATCCTAATACATATGGTAGAGGTCGTACTTACCAGCAGCTTATATATGATACTGCTGAAATTGAATACGGAGAAAAAATAAACAATATAGATTTTTCATATCTTCCTAAATCGGGCAAGCCAAGCAGATCATTGACAGTGCCTACACCTGCTTATACAAACAGCGCAAATATAGTTCTTTATGAAAAAGGAGACTATGTAATGACTGACGGGATAAGAGGAAAATATCATTTGAGAGATTGCCCGGCAGGAAAATATATTTATGAGATTAATGTAATGAAACTTGGAACTATAATCGACGGACCGGTTCTACAAAATGGATACTACTGGTATAAAGTATGTATGGACGGTAATATGGAAGGCTGGATTGAAAGGAACTGGCTGACGAGAACAGGAGATGAGGGGCATGGGAAATATGTGTTTGATGATATATCATTTAATTGGGCACGAAAAATTATCATGGACCTTTACAGTGAAGGAGTAATAGCGCAGGCATCATCTTTTAACCCTGACTGTGCAGCAACTAAAGAAGAGTTTTTTACTTTTTTAGGTAGGGTATTAGAAAACAATGAAGTTAATATACCTGGTACAAACAATGAAGAAAATGTGATGAACTTTGTGGATGCTGCAGAAATACATTCTTGGGCGGTCGAACATATTCAGCGTGTAAAAAAATTGGGTTTATTAGAAGACTATGGAGGTGAACTTGATCCCTTAAACAGTTTATCAAGGAAAGAGGCAGCCAAAATAATAGAAAACCTATTCGGAGAAAATAAAGAATTTGATGGGTTCGATATATGTACAACTTTTTCAGATTTGACACAGTTGAGCCAAGAAGAAATAGATGCAGTAAAATCGGCATATACAAATGGCATTATGTCGGCAAAAGAACCCGGAAACTTTTGTCCATATGATTGTTTAACAAGAGCTGAAGCCGCAGCTTTAACGGCTAAAATTAATAATAAAATAAAAGAATGGAAATAATGAAAATATTATGCACTTGGGGATGCATGGTTTCTATATTTTAAAGAAACCATGCATCCTTTTTTTTACTGTAAACTGACATTCAAATTTCTTTAATCTCATTGAGGTATAAGGATGTATTTATCTAATTCCGCTCTGAAGTGTTCACAAGTACTCGAAATAGATAAGCATGGTGAATAATTATGTGGACAAATTATAACAAGCACGTATTATAGGTTGTACAGAAGAATACTAAAATATAATTTTTAAAGGGAATGTAAATTATGTATGGAAAATATTTAATTAAACATACTAACTCCGATCTCTATTTGAGTGTTTGTGGCAGTGAAACTATAGAAGCGGACAGAAAGGTGTGTTTATTGAACAAAATAAGCGGATCAAAATCGCAAGTATGGCAAATAGTAGAAAAGCCATATAAATAATATATTGATGTACAATATTTGTTCAGGATTGGACAACAGCTGCCAATTAGGCAATTTAAATGGAAATTGCGTTTTAAATATATATTGATACATTCTTCTTATGTAGAGGGTATTGTTTTATCGGTATTTATGGTTCTTTCAGGTACATTATGAAATCTTATATCATAGATTCTTTCACATTCCTTGGTTTTTTCATTGTATGTAACAGGCGAACGATTTTTGCTTAAAATTTCTACAATATCATAAACATTAATCCAAATTTCCGCAAGCGTTTCTTTTTGAGATTCATCAAATATTAATTGAGTTCCGAAGTGAAGATGGGGGACATTGATATTATTTACATCTTCCTTTCTGCTGTATCCGGTCATTCCCAAGTAACCTATAACATCTCCGGCATATACAATATCTCCCTCTTTCAGGGATTTAACGTAGGGATGGCCTTTTCGCAGATGAGCATAGTAATAATATCTTTTATTGTCCAAGCTCCTTATACCTATTCTCCATCCGCCGTACTGGTTCCATCCCAAAGCTTCAATGCGGCCTGTTTCAACTGCGACTACAGGAGTACCTATGGAACCTAAGAGATCATTTCCCAAATGAACTCTTCTGAATCCGTAGCTTCTGGAATTTCCAAAGTCATTATAATGACTGTAGTTATAACCGGCTGCAATAGGTGAAAATACCTTTAGCCCATATCCTTTTTCCCATACTTTTTTGCTGGGGTCATTTTCATCTTTGACTTGAACCTCATAAGGACCCACAAAATTTCCCAATACTGCCGAATAAGCTTCATAGTAGTAATCATAATATTTCAAATCCCTTGTTAGACTTTCAATACTTTCGCCGTTTTTTAATTTGGTGATTAAATTATCCATATCTTTTGATTTATATATAGAAAAATTACCTCCGTAACGGGTTCCCAAATATGCTAGGATTTCAACCCAGTTTAATTTTACCTCCTCGTCTGTGCTGACAATATCTGCTTTTAATGCTTTATCCATAGCTTCATAAGATACCCTAAAATCCACCCATTTTATAAAATCTTTTTCCTGATTTGAAGGAGCTGAAGCAGTCCGGGCTGAATTTGTAAAAGGCAGCATGCAAATTCCGGCTACTAAAATAATGCCGGCAAATATTATTAGCGTTTTGAATTTTATCTTTATAACCATACATAACCTTCTAATATATTATACTTATAATAATTTATATGATTTAAATCTTCCTTATATGATATATAAATTTTAGTGAAATTCTAGTGTAAAAAAGTGACAATTTACGACTTGTTAGCTTATTAATTTGTTTGCAAAGCGAATAATTGTATGTTAATATTAATTATTATAATTGTTAAAAGGTAAAGGTACATATGGGAGGACGAATTGAAGTTAAAATTTTGTTCTTTATATAGTGGAAGTAGCGGTAACTGCCAATATATAAAAACTAAAAATGCTACAATACTTGTGGATGCAGGATTAAGCGGGAAAAAGATACAACAGGAAATTGCTAATATAGGAGAAGATCCTAATAAAATCGATGCCATATTCATAACACATGAACATGTTGACCATATAAAGGGTGCCGGAATAATGTCAAGGCGTCTTGATGTACCTATTTTCGCAAATAAAAAAACTTGGGAAGCTATGGCTCCGTTCATAGGCAATATAAAATCTCATAACATAAAAATTCTTGATGAATATGCCGAAATTGGAGATTTAACAATAAGTCCTTTCGATATTTGTCATGATGCGTCTGATCCTGTAGGCTATAATATATTTTATGAGAATAAAAAAGTCAGCTTGGTTACAGATACAGGTTGCATAAATGAGGGGATTAAAAAAAGTATAATTAATTCTGATCTGCTTTTAGTCGAGTCGAACCATGATGAGGATATGGTACTGATAGGTCCGTACCCATGGCCTCTTAAGAAGAGAGTTTTAGGAAAATTTGGGCATATGTCCAATGATACGGCAGGGGACTTAATTTCAAAAGTTGTAAAAAAGGGGACGGAAATTGTGCTTCTTGCCCATTTAAGCAAAGAAAATAACTTTCCGCAGCTTGCGTACAAAACAGTTGAAAATATATTAGGTGAAAATTCAATTGATGTTAATCCGGGTATATGTTTGGATATGACATATAGAGATAAAGCCAGCAAAGTTTATGAAATATAGGTGAGGATATGGGAAAAGAGACAAATATATATGCATGCAGGGAACATGTTGAAATAGCAATTGATGATTTTGTAAATAAAAAAGAAATTGCACCACAAATAATAAAAATAAAAAATGAAAAATGCAGTTATTGTAAAGAAAATGCGGAATACGAAATAAAAGAATAAATAATAATTTAAGCTTTGGTTATAAGAATACAATATGTATAATTCTTTTAATTTATAATAAAATAAGGAGGTAAATCTTAAAAAGATTTAGTTTTTATAAATGAATCTACAATAATAAAATGAATAAAGGAGACTAAAGAGATTAAAATGAACAAAGTTATTATTACAGGAAATACTCTAACACTAGAGGAAATTGCAGGTGTTTGCCGAAGATATGACATTGTTGAGATATCTGAATCCGCTAAAGATAAAATATTGAAATCAAGAAAAATAGTTGATGACTTTGTTAATAACGGTGATGTGGTATACGGAATAACAACAGGTTTCGGAAAGTTCAGTGATGTTACCATATCAAAGGATGAATCTAAACTTCTTCAAAGAAATCTTATTGTTACTCATGCCGTAGGAGCTGGTAAGCCTTTTGATACCGAAGTTGTAAGAGGCATAATGTTATTGAGGATTAACAATCTTGCAAAAGGTTATTCGGGTGCAAGACTTGAAACTATACAGACAATGGTGGATATGCTTAATAAAAAGGTACACCCAATAGTTCCTCAAAAAGGATCTTTAGGATCAAGTGGAGACCTGGCTCCCCTTGCCCATGTTGTCCTGCCCATGATAGGGCTTGGAAAAGCCGAATACAATGGTAAAGATTTATCCGGATCACAGGCAATGGAAAAAGCAGGCATACCTGTTATTGAGTTGACTTCCAAAGAAGGACTGGCATTGATAAATGGTACACAAGCTATGACATCTGTGGGAGCGATTGCCTTGTATGATGCTTTAAACCTGGTAAAAGCTGCTGATATTGCAGCCGCTCTCAGTTTTGAGGCTCACAATGGCGTTATTGACGCCCTTGATCACAAGGTTCATGATGTAAGGCCTCACAAAGGTCAGATTGATACGGCAAAAATACTTCTGCAGCTTCTGAAAGGCAGTGAGATGACAACAAGACAGGGTGAAATAAGAGTTCAGGATGCATATTCTCTGAGATGTGTACCTCAGGTTCATGGAGCCAGCAAAGATGCAATAAATTATGTTAAAGAGCAGGTTGAAATAGAAATTAATTCTGTAACGGATAATCCGATTATTTTTCCTGAAACTTTAGAAGGTATATCCGGGGGAAACTTCCACGGGCAGCCTATGGCACTGAGTTTTGATTTTTTAGGAATAGCTCTTTCAGAGCTGGCAAATATTTCTGAGCGAAGAATTGAAAGGCTTGTTAATTCTTCGCTGAGCGGATTGCCTCCATTTTTGGTAGAGCACGGCGGATTGAATTCCGGTTTTATGATTGTACAATATTCTGCTGCATCTTTGGTATCTGAGAACAAGATTCTTGCTCATCCTGCTTCTGTTGACAGTATACCGTCTTCTGCAAACCAAGAGGACCATGTATCAATGGGAACAACGGCTGCAAGAAAGGCAAGAGAAATAACGGAAAATGTAAGAAGAGTTCTGGCTATGGAAATTATGTGTGCGTGCCAAGGAATAGATTTAAAAGGCAATAAAGGACTTGGAGCGGGAACGTTCCCAGCATATAACCTTGTGCGGTCAAAGGTTCCCATGCTTAAAGAAGACAGGCCTCTGTATGAAGATATAAACAAATGCGAGAATATTATAATTAACGGCAAATTGATCAAGGCTGTCGAAGACTCTGCAGGTAAGATAATTTTTTAAAAATTTGTATTTTTGAGGAAACCTTGATTTTTTAAGGTGTTTCAGCAACAATTCTAAAAAATGAGGTATGCATATGAAAAAATATGATGTGTTGATAGCTGATCCTGCAGGGAACATAACAGCCATAGTATTAAATAAGGATATTGAAAAATCAGATTACATATCAATTGCCGGAAAGCTTATGAATATTAAGAAATACGGAATAGAACAGGTAGGTTTTGTGAGAGATCCTGAAATAGGTGGAGCTCCTCGCCTGGAAATGATGGGGGGAGAATTCTGCGGAAATGCCACAAGAAGTTTTGGTTTGTATGTTGCTGCAGATAAATACAAGGTGGGAGAACATGTGGTTAAGGTTGAAATAAGTGGAAGTTCTCATGCTTTGGAAGTTGAGACAAATATAGAAAGTGGATTTGCAAGGACATCTATGCCTATTCCTAAAAAAGTTGATAAAATTGATTTGAATTCTAAATTTAGTCTTACTGTCATTGTATTTGAAGGTATTGTCCACGTTATAGTTTTAAACGAAGAATCTAATTATGAATTATTCAAAAAGGTAAAACCTGCTGTAATGGACAAATATGACCCTGAAGCTTTTGGACTTATATTTTTGGATGCGGCGGCACAGAAAGTAACTCCTATAGTACACGTAAAGAAAACAGGTAGTGTTGTTTATGAAAACAGCTGCGGTTCCGGAACGGTAGCTGCTGCAATATATCTGTCTGAAAACCTTATGAATGGAACATATACTTGTAACATATCTAATCCGGGAGGAATCATTGAATCAGAAATTCATAAAAGTGAAGGAAAAGTTACAAAAGCATTTATAGGTGGGAAGGTGAAATTGTCTCAAATTAAGCATTTAATGATTTAGTATTTAATACATAGTACACGTGTAAAAATATTTTTATGGATTTTAAATGATAAGGTAATTTTGAGATTAACGTAGATTTTTTGCGTTTTGAAAAAATTATAAAGGAATTATTAGAAATTAATAATTAAAAAAATAATTATCGAGGAGGAAAATTTGAATGATACTTTTTAATCCCGTAATAATTTCAGTAATAGTATTGTTAGTATTATGTTTATTAAAATTAGATGTTCTACTTTCATTGTTGGTGGCTGCAATGGTGGGCGGATTGTCTGCGGGTATGGGGATAGAAGAAACAGTAGTTACATTAGTTTCAGGCATGGGTGGAAGCTCCGAAACAGCATTAAGCTATATTCTTCTGGGTGTACTAGCTGTTGAGTTGGATTATACAGGTACTGCATCATTACTTTCCAGGAAAATAGGCTCAATGATAAAAGGTAATAAAACAGCATTAGTATTAATACTGGCATTAGTAGCATGTTTATCCCAGAACCTGATTCCTATTCATATAGCTTTCATACCTATTATGATACCTCCAATGTTGACTCTTATGAATAAGCTTAAGTTAGATAGAAGAGCTGTGGCGTGCTCTCTTTCTTTTGGACTTCAGGCACCGTACGTATCTATACCTGTAGGGTTCGGATTAATGTATCATACTATACTTGCTAATAATATTTCAAAAAACGGACTTGAAGTCTATAATATGGAAATATGGAAATACACTTGGCCAATAGGGGTAGCTATGTTTGTAGGACTGCTGATTGCCTTATTTATATTCAGAAAACCAAGAGAGTATGAAACTGATGAAAAGGTACTTGCTGAATACGAGTCTGACAAGAATTCAAACACGAAATTAAACAGGACTCATGTTTTATCTCTTATAGCTGCTTTAAGTACGGTTGTTGTACAGGTTCAGACGGGATCAATGCCGTTAGGAGCATTGACGGGTGTGCTGCTTATGATTATTTTTAAAACCGTAAAATGGAAAGACGTTGAAGAGGTCGTAGGCAATGGCGTAAAAATGATGGGATATATAGCATTTATAATGCTTGTGGCGGAAGGATTCGGAAGTGTATTATCTTCATCCGGCTCTATCAATGAATTGGTTGAATTTGCCGTAAGTGTATCCAAGGGGAGTAAGCTTCTGGCATCAACTGCTATGATTATCACAGGGATGTTTATAGTTACTGGAATAGGTTCATCTTTCGGAACAGTTCCAATCTTGTCAGTATTGTATGTGCCGATTTGTGTGCAAATGGGATATTCTAAAGCTGCAACTGTAATTCTTATTGCAGCTGCAGCGGCAATAGGTGATGCAGGTTCTCCGGTTTCTGATACAGCCCTTGGCCCTACAGCAGGATTGAATGCAGACGGACAGCATGATCATATCTGGGACACATGTGTGCCAACTTTTGCAAGCTTTAATATACCTATAGCACTTTGCGGTATAATAATGTCTGCTTTAGTGTTATGAAGAAAGTGTTAAAATTAAGATTAAAAGGGCTTCCATATTAATTTATTAGTGTGGCAGTTCCTTAATGTTGTAATTTTTTAAAAAAAAAAAATAAAAATCATTGACGATATTTTCGTAATATTATACAATTCATAGAAAGTTCTCGAAGGTGGTTTAAATGATGGAAAATAGTTTTATAACATAACGAAGTACTATTAAATAGCTTTTATTTTCTTCACAAAGCAGAACGCAAACAAGAAAGTATCAATTGTATTTGCTGTATGGTTATTCACCAAGGAGCACTTAAGAATAATAGCGGATATAAGCATAACAAGGGTATGTAAATATAAAAAACTCTAAAAAGGAGAAAAAAATGGAAAGTGTTAAGAAGAAAAAAAAGCTAGTAATGCCCAGTGCATTAGTGCTGTTGGTTTTTATTATCGTAGTGTCGGCAATTGCCACTTACTTTGTACCGGCAGGTGTATTTAACAGAGTAATTGACTCCGAAGGAAGGGAAGTCGTTGATCCTACTTCATTTCATTATGTTGAGCAAAATCCGGTAGGCCTTTTTGAATTATTTTTATCAATTCCCATAGGAATTCAGGAATGTGGAAACATTATTTCTTTTTTGCTGATTATAGGCGGCGCATTTAGAATTATGCAAAAAACAGGTGCTGTTGATGTGGGAATGGGGACCATGGTAAAAAAAATGTCCGGCAGAGAAACTTTAATAATTCCGGTAATTATGTTTATATTTTCTTTAGGAGGCGCTTTTTTGGCCAATGCGGAAGAAGTTTTGGCATTTATACCTTTAGTTGTTACTATATGTGTAGCTATGGGTTTTGATTCTATTACAGGTACTGCAATGTTGCTGTTAGGTGCTGGTGCTGGTTTTTCAAGTGGTATAACAAATGCATTTACTGTAGGAGTTGCCCAGGGAATAGCCGGACTACCTTTGTTTTCAGGCATTGAATTAAGATTTGTTGTCTATGCAGTATTAACACTTGTGACTATTGCGTATGTATATTCATACGCAAAGAAAATTAAGAAAAACCCTAAATTGAGCAGTATGTATGAAGAAGATAGAAATATGGCTATTAACATAAATTTGAACAATTTACCGGAATTTACGACAAGACATAAATTAGTGCTGTTGTCATTTGCTGCAAGTGTTGTAGCTATAGTATTTGGAGTTATAAAATTTAATTTCTATATAGATGAATTATCCGGAGTTTTTTTAATACTTTCACTTGTTGCCGGGATTTTAGGAGGCTTGAAAGCCGAAGAAATAGCGGATGAATTTATAAAGGGCGCAGGAGATCTTTTATATGCCGGAATAATAATTGGTTTTTCTAGAGCGACTACTATAGTTTTAACAAACGCCAATATAATGGATACTATAATTAATGCTATGGCAGGGGTACTGGATGGATTGCCTTCAATTGTAAGTGCAGTCGGTATGTTTGTAGTTCAGAGCTTGTTCAATATTCTTGTGCCGTCAGGTTCAGGCAGTGCCGCTGTTACAATGCCTATAATGGCTCCGCTGGGAGATATGATAGGTGTTACGAGGCAAACAACTGTATTGGCATATCAGTTTGGGGATGCATTTATGAACGTGATATCACCAACTACAGGATTTTTCATGGCAGCTTTGGCAATGAATAAAATAAGCTGGAATAAATGGGTTAAATGGTTTTTACCTCTCTTTGTAGTTTGGTGTTTGATAGCCGCAGTATTTTTGATAATAGCTGTACAAATAGGATATGGTCCGTTTTAATTCTGACAAATGCGTATATGATAAGTAAAATGCCCTGAACCTTACATTGTAATCGTGAGTTTGAAACTATAAAAAATTTAAAATGACTTGTATAAGCAAAAACATAGTGCTATAATATAAATGCTATCCTTGCTCCCGGAAAGACCAGGAGCCAAAGTCCAAAAGGAGGTGACTCAGGTGAAAAAATACGAAGGCGCTTTTATATTAGTATCAAATTTGGAAGAAGACGTAAGAAATGCGGAAATCGAAAAAGTTAAAAACATAATAACCGAAAGAAAAGGTACCGTAGAAAAAGTCAACGAGTGGGGTCAGAGAAGACTTGCTTATGAAATCGACAAAAAAAGAGAAGGCTATTATGTGTTTATCGACTTTACTGCAGGCAAAGATGCTGTTGATGAAATAAACAGAATTTGTAAAATCAGCGATAACTTTATAAGACACATGATTGTTGTTGATGAATCCAAATAAATAAATAAAGAGGAAAAGATATGAATAGTGTTGTATTGATAGGAAGACTAGCCAGAGATCCGGAGCTGAGATTTATACCGACAACAGGTATGGCGGTTGCAAAATTTACTTTAGCGGTAGATAGAGAAATGTCACGAGAAAAGAAACAAGAAGCGGCATCTCAAGGAAAGCAGACAGCAGATTTTATTGGTATAACTGTATTTGGAAAGCATGCTGAAAATTGTGCCAATTACCTGTCAAAGGGAAGAGAGTGTGCAGTTCATGGCAGAATTTCAACAGGTAGTTATACTACACAGACAGGTGAAAAAAGATATACAACAGATATTATAGCAGATAGAGTGGAATTTATAGGTGGAAGAGGGCAGTCATCGCCTCAGAAGGAAAGACCGGTTCAGCCAGATAGCAGCTTTTTCGGAGATTCAACTGATGAAGAAAATGACATTTTCCAGCCGGTAGATGACGAAGATATTCCATTTTGATATTAGGAAATTCAGAAAGGAGGAGACTAAGTGAGTTCAAGACAATCAACTGATAAAGGCAATAGAAATGACAGAACGAATCAAAATAGAACGAACCAGAGAAGAAGGCCTCGAAAAAAGGTATGCCAGTTTTGTCAGGAAAAGACAACATATATAGATTATAAAGATCTTGGAAAATTAAAAAAGTACACAACTGAAAGAGGCAAAATATTGCCGAGAAGAATTACCGGTGCGTGTGCCAAGCATCAGAGAATGGTGACAAGAGCTATTAAAAAAGCAAGATCAATAGCGTTGCTGCCATATGTAGCAGAATAGTATCATATAGTTAAATTATTAATTATTAATTATTAATTATTAATTATTTATTATTTATTATTTATTATTTATTATTTATTAATGTTAAAAAAGGTTTAAAAAGTTAATTATGCGTGAAACCTTATAAATTTAAAACTAATTACGGCTGTAAGTGTAAAGAATATTTATAGCCGTTTTGTTTTTTAATTTTAACCTTTTAACCCTTTGTTCCCGCATCTTTTGCAGCATTTTCTACATCCTAATGAAGACTGGACTACAGGTTTCAGTCCCACACCTTGATTGTTATTTTCTTTGTTGGATACAATTATAAAACCGCCAAATTGTTTGTTTAATGATTTGTCAACAATAAACGTAATTTCATTGATTTTCTCAACATCGTCTCCGGTAGTTGCTGTGCCTGGCGATACCCCGAAAATCGGACCTCTGCAGGTATAATTATCAATACCGATTCTGATATTGCAGTATTCAACATTTGATTCAGTTAAAATTTTTTTAAATTCTTTATATGCTTCATCATCTATAAATATCATTACATAATCCTTTCAGACAGGGCTATTTAAATATTTAAATGCAAATATATAATATCATAGAAAATAAATAAAATAAAGCTTCAATTACTAATACATTTAATAATAAAACATTATCTTTTATCTGGTTATTTTGTAAAATAATAGGGAAAAAATTTTTATGTACAAATATATTTTTGTATGCTACTATTATATAAATTCAATTTGTATGCCGTGCAAATTGAGTTTTACGAGTGATAGCATATAATTAAAAAATATCCTAAAGCTATTTTCAACGTTTTTAAATAAAAAAGGCACCAACCTATAGCGGTCAGTGTCTCTCATCGATTGGTTAATTACATATTACTGGCTTTTTCGCGATCATGTGCTTCTTTATATTTTAAGCGAGTAGCTTTACCTCCTCTAATGTGTCTTTCAGACTTGTTTTTTAGCAAAACTTTTTTAACTTCGTTTGCAGCTGGAGGGTTCAATTTGGGAAGACGTTCTGTAACATCTTTATGGACCGTGCTTTTGCTGACGCCGAATTTTTTAGCCGTCTGCCTTACAGTAGATTGAGTACTTATAATGTATTCCGCAATTTCCATGGCTCTTCGTTCTATGTAATCTTTCATGATTAACCCCCTTTGGAATTATACCGTCTTATCTACATTTTTATGCATTTCTTTGTCCTATTAGAACCTTATTTTGTATACTACTTAATATAGTCCATCGGGTTTACATTTTTTCCTTCAACAAACAGTTCAAAATGAAGATGTGCACCGTCTGCTGATTCAATACTGGCCGTTTTTCCTATATTTCCTATCGTTTGTCCTTGTTGTACCTGATCCCCTTCCTTTACATCCACTGATACTAAGTTGCTGTAAAGTGTTTTTATATTGTTCCCGTGATTAATTACAATTTCTGTGCCTGTAAGTTCCGAATTTTTGATAGATTCAACTTTCCCTGCCAATGCTGATTCAACCATCAATGTGTCTTTTGGTTTAATGTCAATCCCTTTGTGTACTCTCCATTCACCAATTGATTCATAGTAAACCAAATCATCCATTGTAAATTCTCTGTATATTTCTCCTTCTAAGGGTGATTTCATTGATTTTAAATCAACACTTTCATCTGAATCTTTTTCTTTATCATTCTTATTAGCGTTTTCGTAATCTTCAATTACGCCTTCCACATACTCTTCATATGGGTCAATGTTGGCGCCGATATTTTCATTATTATTTTCCGCTAAGTTGTTTCTTTCATCAGGATTTGAAGTATATCTCCAAATTATTGCAGTTGATAAAAGAACGATACAAAGGGCAATAATAAAGAAACTTGTATCCTTATGTTTAAGTTTGGTAAAGAAATTTCGCAACTTTGATTTCATATTTTTTAAAATATTTTTTTTCATACAAATCCTCCTCGTATAATATGTTTA
>DHER01000128.1:0-3721 GCA_002399975.1 Firmicutes bacterium UBA4845
CTCTAAAATCATTATTAATAATCATTTTATTATATTATAACTATTATTTTTTGTCAAATGTTGACGTTTTACAATTTAAGAAGATATGATTCATTTATGATAATGTCTCAGTATATCGTTTATGATTATGTCCCAATATTACAAAAAAAATATATAATATACTCCATAACTATAATTATAATATGGGGTGATAAAAATGAGGAGAGTAGATTTAAATATGACAGAGCAAGAAAAATATGAAACGATTAAAAAACTAGTTGAGACAAATGGCAATAAAAAAAGAGCAGCACTAAATTTAGGATGCACAGTTAGAAATATTAATAGGTTGATCAAAAGGTACAAAAAAGAGGGTAAAGTAGCTTTTGTTCATGGTAATCGTGGAAGAAAACCTAAACATGCCATTGATGAAAAAATAAAGAATTCAGTAATAGATTTTTATAATACAAAATATTATGATGCTAATTTTGAACATTACTCTGAACTTCTCAATAAGTATGAGGGAATTAAGCTTTCTCCAAGTGTGGTTAGATCCATCCTTATGAAAAACCAGATCCTTTCTCCGATGGCTCATCGGTCAACTAAGAAAAGGATGAAAAAACAATTGGAAGAACAAAAGAATAACACAACTTCTAAAAAAGAGATTGGAAAAATTGAAAATAAAATCTTAGAAATTGAAGATGCCCATCCTAGAAGGTCAAGGTGTGCTAACTTTGGTGAAATGGTTCAGATGGATGCATCCCCCTACAAATGGTTTGGCGGCATTGATACCCAACTACATATCGCTATTGATGATGCTACTAGTACAATTACAGGTGCATATTTTGACCGCCAGGAGACATTAAATGGATACTATAATGTTCTAAACCAAATTCTTAGAAACTATGGCATCCCATACATGTTCTTTACTGATAACCGTACGGTGTTTGAATATAAACAGAAAGCATCCCCTTCTGTGGAAAGGGACACTTTCACCCAATTTGGGTATGCCTGCAAACAGCTAGGCATACAAATTAAAACTAGTAGTGTTCCTGAATAGAAAGAGTATTCAAGACCTTACAATCACGTCTCACAGTAGAACTAAGGCTTAATGGTATCACTACAATTGCGGAAGCAAATAAATTCTTAAATTCTTTTATTAAAGAATTTAATGAGAAATTTGCTCTGCCAATTAATAATATCAAATCTGTATTTGAAACACAACCGGATGATGAAAAAAATTTAACATTAGCTGTTCTTTCTATTAGGAAAGTGGATAATGGGCATTGCATTAAATATGAGAACAAGTACTTTAAACTACTAGATAGTAACGGACGTCCTGTATATTATCAAAAAGGTACATCAGGGATGGTAATAAAGGCATTTAACAAAGAATTATATTACTGTGTAGGAGAAATTGTGTATGCTTTAGAAGAAGTACCATCTCATGAGAGGAAATCCAAAAACTTTGATTTCGATACACCAGTGGAAAAACCAAGGAAGAGGTATATTCCTCCAATGAGCCATCCATGGAAACAAGCTTCTTTTGAGAAGTTTATGAATAAACAAGCTCATAGAAAAGAGAAAAGAGAAAACAGCTTAAGAGCTGCCTTTAAAAATATCTTAAATAAAAAAACCTTGAGTTACCAAAACCCCTAAGGTCTATTAAGTTTACCTAAAATAAACAAAATAAATATATATCATATATTTATCCTTAAATGCTTAGCTACGCATTACTTGAAAACCTAAATCTTGTCAAGGACTTGTCGCATAACGGTGCGAAGCATCCTTGATTAGATTTAGGTTTTCAAGTATCATTTGCTAAAGCATTTAAGGATAAATAAGAAGATAAAAACACCAGAAAAACTGGTGCTAATGTTTAAAACTTTTCAGGACATTTTCAAAAACGATTGACAATAATTTAGCACACTAAAGAAGGTGCATATTTTCCTACAGACCCAGAAATAAAATAATTAGTCTTAAAAACTAAGAGATTCACAATAATGATAAATTTGTCAAAAAAAATATGTACACTGCCCCTATGGGCATCTGAGTTTTAGCACTCAAGTATATTTTATTGAATAAATTAACCTACATTCCCATATATAACTTGTTTTACCTTGTCCCATCGATTACTTTTTTTGGCGGTTCTTAAGCTTGCAATATATTGTGTTCCATCTTTATTCCATCTCATTCCAGCTTGCTTCAATCTATTTTGTATTACACATTTATTTCCACCCTTAATTGCTCCACTGCCTATAAAATAACCTTTATTATTATATTCTTTATATTTAATTCTATCTTTATTGTTTTCTAAATAAGTTACTAAGTCATTTACACTTGATCGGATTTCTTCATTTTCGTAATGCACAGTTTTTATATTATTTATTGTTTCTCTATCTTACCTTCATTTATTTCATCTATTATTCCTCGTACCCATCTAACCTTATTTACTTCATCATCTCCGTAAATAACTTTACCACATTCATGTACATGCTCACTAAAATGATAATAGTCTAATATCCTTATAGTTTCTGGAAACAGTTCATCAGTCATATTCCATATCCATGCAGCCCCATCCCCTATTATTACAACCTCTTTCACTTCTTCGATTCCATTTCTTACCGCTGCAGCCCATAACATTTTCTTAAATTCTTCTGCACTTCCTAAATATGCAACATATTCTTTTTCAGCAATAATGTGACGTGGCTTATTCTTGTTTAGAACCATATTATCTGAAAATACATCCCTAACTTTATTTCCTTCCAACCATCTCCACGCATCAAGAGCATTGAGCCATCACATTATATATACAATCTACCTTTTTTATTAGCCTCTTCTATGCTTGATATAGCTTTGTATTGATTTTCATAAATATCCCTTGCTTCCTTCTTTTCTTTCTCGAATAATTCTTTCCCTACACTTTCTGATATCTTTTGTATTGTTGCCGCACTTATTTCTATTCCTAAATGCTTTTTTAGTGTTTCTTTTACTTCTGCAAAAGGCATCATTTGCGCAAAGTCAGTAACTGTCTCTTTTAGTCCTTTAGTAACCTTGTGATTATCATCTATTTCAAGTTCTTTATCAAATGGAGCATATCCTTGACCACATCTTCTGCAGTGAAGCATATGCCTATTAAAATCCAAATTCCTGAGTAAACTATTCACTCTTAAATGGCTACTTTTGGAACTATGAATCATTTTTTTGCCACATTTTTCACAATACTTTACTTCAATTTTTTTTACTATTTACACTCATAATATCTTCAGTTGCTACTACAAAACTTCTTTTTACTTCTTCAAGCTTTTTCAATAGTAGCATTTCTATTACATCTATTGTAATTTTCTTCTCATCTAATCCAGCTCTTAATTCTTGTGTAAATTCACTTACTATTTTTTCATGCTCTTTTATCAATTCTGCCATTTTTATATCATCATTTCTTTCCATAAACAAAATACCCCCCATTCTGATTTTGTAGGTATTTTATTACTTTTTCTATTATGAGTCTATGATGTTTTATTGGCTTGATTGGAATTTATATCTTCATTTTATTAAAATACACCCAGCACACTAAACGCAAGTTAAAATGAAAACACTTTTTTACCTCTGTTAAAAAGGGGCTTTCCGATTTTTATCTGATTGTAGTTTTTAAAAATACAGTTATGCGGCATCAGTACGTGTCTTTTTTAACAAGCTGAGTATCACTGCGCCAGCAATGCTGCCAGCAGCCAGAGCAACTACGTAC
>DHER01000128.1:3806-6294 GCA_002399975.1 Firmicutes bacterium UBA4845
GGTGTCCACTTCTTCGGGAAGAAAGTAGTAGAGAGTGCAATTGCCAGAGGAGGAACCATGCCACCGACCATAACCGCCGCCACCACGTCAAAGCTTCCGCTGGTCAAAGTCGCCGTACCAAACACATAGGCTGCTTTGTTAACAGGGCCGCCCATATCCACACTCATCATGCCGCCTAAAATAGCGCCCAGCAGTCTAACCTACGGACAGTAATTTACATAAATTATGTTCAGATTCATTAATAATCATTATAAGTCTAATATTAACACTATAAATTAAGAAAAGATTATCCTTAAGATGATAAATATATACTTTTATGAATTTTATGGAACCATATAAGCCTAAAGTTATCCTATTACGCATTAACGAATGTTAAATTCTTCTATAACCTTTATATATCATAAAGTACTAAATCAAATTTAAGCTTGTACTTTTTAATGTCAGAATCATAGCATCTATTTAACCACTTTATGCCGCAACTAAATAAGCTATATATTCTAACGATTTTGTTCTTTAACTTCTTTGTAGCTCCTATAATTTTGCTTTTCTTATTCTTAGAGCAATCTGCTCCTAAGATTATAATCCAAGTATATGCTATATTTAGGCATAAATATAGATTCTTAAAATATACGATATCATTTGTCCATGTACCTTCCATATTAAAACCATTTGATTTTAAATCTCTAAACATTTCTTCTATGATAAATCTTTTTTTATATTCTCTAACAGCATTTTTACTATCCATATTAGTGATTAGATACCAGGTATCTCCTGCATATTCTGCTTTACATACTGCTAAATTACATCTATATTCAGTGGCACTTAGCAAAACTCCATTAAATTTCTTTATACCTTTCTTTATGGGATGGATATCTCTTAAGTACTTGATTTTTTCTTTATCTTCTATTTTTACAAGAACATCATTTGTACAGCGTATACAATACTTCCAACTAAGTTTGTCTATAAACTTAAATAAATCTATACTCTTAAACCCTCTATCTGCTAGCAGTATAACTTCATAATCATATGATGTAAAAATCTCATTAAGCTCAGCTATTCCTTGTTTTACATGCTTAAAACTTTTATTATCTTTTTCCTTATATCCAAATATTTTATACCATAATGGAATTGCTCTTTTTCCTACTTTTAATGAAAATTTTAATATTACAAATCTATCATCTAATGTTGTATGGTCAAATATTATAATTACTTTTTTATTGCTATTTCGTTTAACATATTTTTTAATAACTTCTTCTATAAAAAAGCTATATACATATTCTGAATTTATTGGTGAGGCTTTGAAAAATCTATATATTCTCTTCATTTTACTATCTTCAGTTGCGTCAGTGAAATCATCCTTTAGCTTTTCAGCAATATCTGAAAGCTCTACTGATTTTGATAAGATTATTCCTATAATTATATACACTAAGTTTTTCAATCTTTTACTTGTAATGGTTAAAATTTTATATAGTATTTTCTCTAATTCTGTTGTAATATATTCTTGATTATTTAGCATAGTCAATTCCTCCTGTTTTATAAGTTTATTTTGGTATAGTAACTTATATTTTAGGACTTGACTATGCTTTTTTCTATACTTTTTTATTGGCTATTTCACCCTTAATGTTTAACTTTAACCTTAGTTGCCTAGTTTGCCTTTTTCACTGTCCGTAGGTCAGAGGTCGCAAGACTCGGTTTTGTCACACAATTGCATTTTTCATGGGGCAACGTAATGCCAAAGTCCACATAAGTGGAAGCTTCCGTCTCGCGAGCATAGATGGCTTTTTTATAGGCTGCCACGTCCGTGATGTTACCGTGGGTAACCTGCAACGAAATCAGCTTGTCAATAACCTGCGCCTGATTTTCAACGGGGAAATCCAATGCAATAGACTCAGTACTAAGAAGGTCTATGATATGCATGATTAACTCCTCCCTTTATATTTTAATTTTATAATTTTTGCAAACAATTTTTGCATAAAATGATAAACAGAAAAAGTTACATTTTTGCAAGCATCGCATCAATTTCTTCTTTGCTTGCCAGCCCTAAGGAACAAGCGGTGGCACTGCCGGCGGCGGTGCCTAAACGAAGTGCTTTCTCATAGTTACCGGTTTGCAACCAGCCGGTCAAGAAGCCGGCTACCATGCTATCGCCTGCGCCCACGCTGTTGCGCACTTTGCCGTTCGGTGCTGCCATTCGGTGAATCTTTCCGGTTTCATCCAGCAACAGTGCGCCATCCTTTTCCATGCTTACTAGCACATTACGTGCACCACATGCCTGCAGCTTAGCGGCACATTCGATAATTTCCTGATCTGTCTTCTGCTCTCGACCAAAAATTTCGCCCAGCTCGTGGTTGTTGGGCTTAATCAGAAACGGTTGGTATGGGAGTACATTCACAAGTAGGTCACGTGTTGCATCCACCACTATAATAATGTTGCGTACGGCAAGTCTCCTCATGATTTTCTCATAGGTATCGCTTGCAAGACAGGCAGG
>DHER01000063.1 GCA_002399975.1 Firmicutes bacterium UBA4845
ATCATATTATTTTGGTAATACTAAAATATTATTTAGATGCTAAAAAATATATTGCTTTTTTTATTTAGATGCAATATAATATTATTTAGATACTAAAAAATATCCAGTGAGGTGCAAAAATGTATCATGAAGAAAGCTTCTTTGAAAAAATGCATAAAGCTATAAATATTATGACTTGCGAATCGAAAATCCCAAAAAACTACGGTACAGAACATAAGCTCACGTATTCGGATATCTGCCTTTTGAAGTGCGTTCAACGCAATAAAAATTCAAAGGCCGGAGATTTGTCCAATTATCTTGGCATGACCAATGGAGCTATAGCACAGCTTGCCAAAAAACTTAAAAATAAGGGATACTTAGAGCCCTACCGTATACCCGGAAATAAAAAAGAAGTATATTACCGACTTACAGAAATGGGCAAAAAAGCATGTGACGGATATAACAAACATTACGAAGAAATTAAAACCCGTATTGAATCTTATACAGCCACTCTGGATAAAGAAACAATCCAAAAAATAATAGGATTATTTGAAGTAGTTGTAAACAGTGCTGTTATAGATAAAAATTGTTCAATAAAGAATAAAGATCAAAAAAATGATGAGTCCAAAGAAGAAAACATTGGGAGGTGCGAAAAGTGCAAAAGAATTTATTAACAGTGGAAAATCTCCATGCATCAGTTGATGGGAAAGAAATATTGAAGGGAATAAATTTAAATGTAAAACCTGGGGAAGTTCATGTTCTCATGGGCCCTAACGGTGCAGGAAAATCCACATTGGCAAATGTACTCATGGGTGATCCCCGATACACAGTAGACAAAGGAAAAATATATTTTGAGGGAAATGATATTACAAATGAAAAAACTGACGTAAGGGCAAGGAAAGGTATGTTTTTATCTTTTCAGTCTCCGGAAGAAATTTCCGGCATTAGCGTTGAAAACTTCCTGCGCACGGCAAAGTCAGCTTACACAGGAAGGGACATGCAAATACTTGCCTTCAGAAGAGAATTGAAATCAAAAATGCAGGATCTTGATATGGATGAATCCTATGCTTCCAGATACCTTAATGTAGGTTTTTCTGGAGGAGAAAAAAAGAAAAGTGAAATACTGCAACTTTCAGTGCTTAATCCAAAATTGGCAATTCTGGACGAAACAGACTCAGGTCTAGATGTAGATGCTGTAAAAGTAATATCAAAAAATATACTCAAATATAAAAATGATTCCAATTCCTTAATTATAATAACTCATATAACCAGAATCCTACAGGACCTTTCTGTAGATTACGTCCACGTTCTGGCTGATGGTGCCATAGCCAAAACCTCAGATGCGTCTCTAGTAGAAAAAATATCCCACTATGGCTTTGCCTCTGTTATTAAATAATTTGCGGCTTGGAGGTGCAAATAATGGAAAAACAACAAAAAACACAAATAGATGACATTAATCGTAAAATATACGATATAAAGGATGAAGACACAAATAATTATAAAACAGACAAGGGTCTTACTTCCGACATTGTAAAAGAAATATCGAGGCAGAAGAACGAACCTGAATGGATGCTTAACCATCGCCTGAAGTCTTTGGAAATATATAATAAAACGCCTCTTCCCACATGGGGTCCTTCTCTAAATGAGCTGAATATGAAACAGATTGTGACTTATGTAAAACCTAACACAAAAATGAAAAGCGACTGGAACGAAGTTCCCGACTATATTAAAAATACTTTTGAACGATTAGGTATACCAAAGGCAGAAAGAGAATCCCTGGCAGGAGTAGGCGCTCAATATGATTCCGAAGTAGTCTACCATAATATAAAAAAGGAATTACTAAATCAAGGTGTTATTTACACAGACATGGAAACAGCAGTTAAAGAGCATGAAGATATTGTACGGGAACTGTTTATGAAATTAGTTCCTCCAACTGACCATAAATTTGCCGCACTTCACGGAGCAGTATGGTCAGGCGGATCTTTTGTGTACGTGCCGGAAGGAGTAAAGCTGTCCATACCGCTTCAATCTTATTTCAGACTGAACGCACCGGGTGCAGGACAGTTTGAACATACTCTTATAGTAGTGGAAAAAGGTGCATATGCACACTTCATAGAAGGATGCTCAGCTCCAAAATATAACATACTTAACCTTCATGCAGGATGTGTTGAGCTTTATGTTCGAGAGGGAGCTACACTCCGTTATTCGACCATTGAAAACTGGTCAAAAAATATGATGAACCTTAATACTAAACGAGCTCTGGTTGAAAAAAACGGAAACATCCAATGGATTTCTGGAACCTTCGGCTCCCATATAACAATGCTTTATCCATCCAGTATTTTAAAAGGAGAAGGAGCCAAATCTGAATTTAACGGTATAAGTTTCGCCTCAAAGGAACAGAATTTAGACACAGGAGCCAAGGTTGTTCATGCGGCACCGAATACTTTTTCAACAATTAAATCCCGTTCTATTGCTAAAAACGGAGGTATTTCGGTTTACAGAAGTTCTGTAAATGTTATGCCAGAAGCAACTGGAACAAAATCATCGGTGATATGTGAATCTCTGATGATGGACAATTCATCACGTACAGATACTATACCTGCCATGGACATACGAAATAACAAGGCAGATATAGGCCATGAAGCTAAAATTGGAAGAATAAGCGATGAAGCAGTATTTTACCTGATGACCAGAGGGCTTACGGAAGAACAGTCAAAAGCCATGATTGTACGCGGTTTTGCCGAACCTGTGGCTAAAGAACTCCCTTTGGAATACGCAGTTGAAATGAACAGGCTCATAAGTCTTGAGCTAGAAGGCACCATCGGTTAGGAGGATAAAAATGAAACAACTATTAAGTAATATCAAAAGAATGCCTGTCGATACATGGAACTGGTTTGGAGTTAACAACAAAGATATAACCCTGTACGCTCATGGAAATGAAGATGCAGAAAGATGCTTCGGCAATACACAAACTTTCCATGACAGCCATTTAGAACACAGTTTTGAAGAATTTCAGCCCCACAACAAAAAATATTTCTTCACAAATGAAAAAACAGATTACTTCATAGACGAAAATAAAAACAAATGCCGTTATTTTAAAATTCCCAAAGGACACATAGAGAACATCCCCATAATTCTCTCATACCGCTTGGGGGAAAATTCTTCACTTACAGATGATACTGTAATAGAAGCTGAAGAAGGAAGCAGCGTTACATTTATCATTAAATATATCTCAGAAAGAGGAAACAAGTCTCACCACTGCGGACGAACACGTATTTTTGCCAAAAAAAACTCTTCTGTAAAAATAATCACAGCTCAGCTTCTAGGCGAAGAAACTACCCACGCTGATATTACGGAAGGAATTGCAGGAGAAGGAGCTCAGATTCATGTTATCTATGCAGAAATGGGCGCCGCTGACACAGTTTCAAGTTGCAATCTAGTGCTCGAAGGGAATGAAAGCAACGCTAACCTTGATATACTGTACTTAGGAAACAGCACCCGCTCTCTTGATATTTCCACAAGGATTGAGCATAAAGGTAAAAAATCCTTGAGCAACATACGTGCCAATGGAGTCATGCTAAATAAAAGTCAAAAAATTCTCAGAGATACTATTGACTTTATAAGCGGCTCTTCGGGCTCTAAAGGTCGAGAAGAGGAAAATGTGCTGATGCTTGACTCTAATGTGAAAAATGTATCCGTTCCAATACTCCTGTGCGGTGAAGATGACGTAGAGGGAGAACACGCAGCTACCTCAGGAAGACCCAGCGACAGTTTAATGTTTTATTTGATGAACAGAGGATTGAGCGAAAAGGAAGCAGAAAAGCTTCTTGCAGAAGCGGCGTTTGCATCTGTACTGGAGGCTGTCCCCGATAAATATACAAGAGAAGAAATACTTGAAGTTCTGCATAGTTCTATTTTGAAAGAAGGAAAAACATATGAACAAATACATTAACGATTTTCCGCTGCTTTTACAAAAAGATGAAAAAAACAGACGTATAGATTATCTTGACAATGCCGCAACAACACAAAAACCTGAAACTGTTTTAGATGCTGTAGCACAATTTTATAGAACCTCCAATGCAAACCCTCACCGAGGAACATATGATTTAAGCATAAAAGCAACTGAAATCCTTGAATCAGCAAGGAAAAATGTATGTGAGTTCATAAATGCAGGGACGGAAAATGCAGTTATATTTACAAAGAACTCCACCGAAGCATTGAACATCATTGCTCAAAGCTATGGATCAACATTCCTCAAAGGCGGCGATCATGTAGTGCTGGCAATTTCCGAGCATCACAGCAACCTTGTGCCATGGCAGATTGCAGCAAAAGCAAAGGGTGCCGAAATATCCTACATCTACACTGACAATTCAGGAATAATTCCTCCTGAAGAAATAGTAAAAAAAATAACTGCACGTACAAAAATAGTAGCTGTTGCTTACGTTTCTAATGTAACAGGAAGAATCAACCCCATTGAGGCCATAATCGAAAGAGCCCATAAAATTGGCGCTGTTGTAGTAGTGGACGGTACCCAAAGCACACCTCATATGCCTGTGGATGTATCAAAACTTGATGCTGATTTTTACGTATTTTCAGGTCATAAAATGCTTGCTCCCTTGGGCATAGGTGTACTTTGCGGAAAGAAAAAACTGCTTGAGAATATGCCTCCATTTTTGTATGGCGGAGACATGATAGAATATGTTGAAGAACAAACATCCACCTATGCTCCTATTCCACAGAGATTTGAAGGAGGTACACAAAATGTTGCGGCTGCAGCAGGATTATCAGCAGCGATTAACTACTTAAATGAAATAGGCATGTCAAATATCCAAAAAATCGAAACAACACTTACAGAATATATGCTGGAAAAGCTGAACAACATTCCTCACCTGAAAATAATAGGTTCAAATAAGCCTGAAGGACGCATAGGAGTTGTACCTTTTATAATTGATGATGTTCACCCTCATGATATAGCTACAATACTTAATGCGGATAATATAGCAGTCAGAGCAGGTCATCATTGTGCACAGCCTTTTCATGCTCACTTAGGAGTCTCCTCAACATGCCGTGCAAGTGTGTATTTATACAACACTATGGATGATATAGACCGTCTGGCGGAAAGCTTAAAAGATGCAAGGAGGTGGCTTGGCTTTGGATCTAAACGAATTGTACACTGAAATCATAACTGAACACAGCCGCTCACAAAAACACCGATACCTTTTGGAAAACCCAAGCGTCACCATGAGGGGGGTCAACCCAAGCTGCGGAGATGATATAAACCTTTCTGTCAATATTAAAGACAACATCATAAATCAAGTAGCATTTACCGGAGAAGGATGTGCCATATCTCAAGCATCAACATCTATCATGGCAGATATCATGGAGGGAAAAACCGTGGATGAAGCCAGAAGGCTCATAAAAAAATTTATAGGAATGATAAAAAAAGATGTAACTGATGAAAAAGATTTAGAAGAATTAGGTGATGCGGCTGCCTTCGAAAATATATCCAACATGCCTGCCAGAGTAAAATGTGCCGTATTATCCTGGCATACACTGGAAGAAGCCTTCAATAAAACTAAAAGTTAGATAAATACAATAAAATCCCCGAAATCACTTTCAAATAACTTCCGGTAACCTTACGGGAAGTTATTTGGTGTGAAATTTATTTCTTAATTTTATTTATGAAGCTACATGTAATTCTTGCAGTAAGACCCCATATTATATAGTTTTTATACTTGTAAAAATAAACAGGGTACCGTATTTTCCCCCAATCGTAATTCTTGCCATTGTTAATCATTTGATATGGGAAATCATCCTCTGCTTTAGGATAATAGTTCATGAAATATTTTTCAGGTTCATTTTTTAAAAAATAAGACAAAGGTACAAAAAACAATTCATGTACCTCATCTCTGCTGAAATTAATCTTTGCCGCCTCAGTATTTTTAATGTATCCGAGAAAAGTATAAACAAAAGCACCGCCTTTATTAGTAGTATAATTCAAACCGGAAATTATTTCAATATTTGATTCATTTATTCCTAATTCTTCGTTTGTTTCTCTTACGGCTGCCTGCTGCGAGCTTTCATTTCCTTCTATCTTCCCACCTGGAAAAGATACCTCACAGGGCTGCCTTATAAAACCAGACCGAACCTCATAAATCAAGTTAAGCTCCCCTTTAATTTCTATAAGGGGCACCAGCACTGAAAATCTTATACCTTCGTCAATAGGCTCAACTTCAGTATTTTCCATTATTTTTTTTATATCTTTTAAATTCATCTATTCAATAAACCTCATTAATCCAAATATTATGAATACCATTCCTGATATTATTTTCATTGTATTAGAAGGAATATATTTAGTCAATGCTGTTCCAATAATTATTCCAACCGCACCTGTAGCAAGCATGCTCGTAACAGATCCCGCAAGCACCAAAACAGGGTGCTGCGTTTCCATTGCCAGAGTCATAGCTGTAAGCTGAGTTTTGTCCCCTATTTCTCCAATCAAAAATGTAAGTGCTGTTGTAACTACAGGTCCAAATTTAAAATTTCTTCCTTTTTCATCCTCACTGTCAAATACAATTGTTATTATTCCAAAAGCAACAAATATAAAACCCGCAAAAATTTGGATCAATTTTCCTTCTATTATACTTGATAAATAACACCCGATTGCAACTGCTGCTCCGTGATTTACAACAACTCCTAAAAATATACCTAAAAGCATTTGCGCCGCCGTGTATTGTGAGGCTAATGTCATAAGCATCAATTGTGTTTTATCCCCTGCCTCAGCAATAAATACCAATGCAAATGCCTTCAAAAACTCTTCAAACATGTTTCCCCCCATATAAAAATATTTTACATTTATCTTTTATTAAATAAGGTTATATATTATAATATTTAAAACAGTATATAAACAGAACAGTAATTTTAACATTTGGAGGAAATATGGATTTACATATATTAATTACAACCGCCCCTTTCGGAAACGGCCATAAAATGGTTGCGACAGCCCTAAAAAACGCATTTATAAACAAGGGCTACAACAATGTATTTGTTGTTGACCTATTCACAGAGGCTCATCCAAGGCTAACTGAAGCAATTAAAAGAGCATACATAAAAAGTTATGACTTTGGAGAAGCATATTCAAAGTTATATTACGGCTCAGAAAAGCTTACCGATAAAAAAATTATTGAATTATACAGAAATTTCGGCTATAAAAAGCTTAGGGATATATCCAGGGAAATTGAACCTGATTTAATTATAAATACATTTCCCATATTAGCATCTTTAAAAATCAAAAATAAGTACGGTAAAAACGTACCTGTTTTTAATATAGTTACAGATTTTTACGTCCATAAATTATGGCTCAGCAAAGAAATAGACAAATTTTATATAGCTACCGATGAACTCCAAAAAGAACTGCAAAAAATGAATATCCCAGTGAACAAAACCGTCGTATCAGGGATTCCGATAAGAGAAGCATTTGAAGAAGCAGAGAATCTCTCTAAGCTATACATTAAATTCAACTTTAAAAAGGGAAAGAAAATAGTACTCATAAACTCAGGTGCCTTTGGGGTTTTTAGAAAGATAAAAAAAGTATGCAAAGAACTGTGCAAAAACAAAAGTATACAAGTAGCTGTTGTATGCGGAAATAATGAATTTCAAAAATCAGGACTTGAATCTCTGGGACTTAAAAATCTTAAGGTTTTCGGCTTTATTGAAAATATTGACGATTTGTACAAAATATCATGCTGCATGATAACAAAATCAGGAGGCATTACCTTAAGTGAAGCTCTGGCAGTACAGCTTCCTCTAGTCATAATTAAACCCGTCCCCGGCCAAGAAAAAGAAAATGCATTATACTTCGAAAAAAAAGGAGCCGCCATTATCGCCAACAACACATATCAGCTTGTAAACAGCACAATAGAACTTGTAAACAACCCTACTCTTTTAAATGCAATGAAAAAAAATATGAAAAAAATATACAACAAATCATCCTCTGACAAAATTGTAGAAGATGTAGTTGAAAGCATAGAAAATTAAAAAATAACACCATTATTACACAGCAAAATAAAATCAGAGAGTTCTAACGCTCTCTAATTTTTCCTCTTTTATAGCTCAACTTTTCATGTAAAACTTTATAAAGACATTTTTTGAAATTTTCATCCTGTTTCCTGGTTCTTTTGGATGGACCTTTGGTCTTTCCGCCTTGTTTCCTCACTTTTTCGCTAATATATCTTGATTGCAGCAAGGTATCAATATTATTTTTATTGATAAAAAATCCGGCAATATGAATAACTGCCGATGCTTTGGATAATACAAGGCTTGCAAGTCCATAATCCTGTGTTACAAGAATATCTCCTTCCTTGAATATCTGTACTATTTTATAATCAACGGAATCTCTTCCCTGCTCCACTACAATAACCTGGTAATCACTTACTATATAATGATCAACGTCCACGACTGTTATTAACTCTATCCCAAATTCTTTTGCAGCTTTTTCGCAGATTTCTCTTACCTTTTGGGGACATGCATCCCCATCTATTATAATTCGCATGAAAAATCTCCTTTTTATTTAAATTATGAAGTGTTGACTTAATATGTTAATCATGGATATAGTTATTTACAAGAACTACAATTTTTTACCTATAGAATTTTCTTCAGCGAATATACATCATTCCTTATATGTTTAAGCAGCGGAAGTTCATTTCTAACCTTTTTTACATAATCCAAATCAATTTCCTGTATTATATACCCTTCCTTTTCATCCATTCTGTTTACAACATTTCCCCAAGGAGATGCCACAAGGGAATTGCCGTACGAATGATACGATGATTCCAAATCTCTGGCAGGTGCCACACCGATAGTATAAACCTGGTTATCAAGAGCCCTTGCCCTAAAGGTAAGCTCCCAGTGAACAGGGCCTGTAGTCATATTAAAAGCACCAGGAACAATTATTATCTCAGCGCCCTCATTGACTATAAGTCTGCTTAATTCAGGGAATCTTATATCATAGCAAACGGCAAGGCCGATTTTGCAGAATTCTGTATCAAACACCGTAACATTTTCCCCCGGTGTGAGTGTGTCTGATTCTTTAAAATACTGACCGCCTTTAATATCTATATCAAATAAATGTATTTTTCTGTGTTTTGCTTTTTGTTTTCCGTTTCTGTCAAATACATATGACGTATTGTAAACTCTGTCACCCTTCAATTCAGGTATTGTTCCTGCAACAACATAAATTCCTGATTCCTTGGCAGCATTGCTCACAGCCATATAAGCAGCACCGCCTTCTTCCTCACCGAATACTTTAAAGTATGAATTGTCATAGGGACAGCAGAACATTTCCGGCAATACCGCAATGTCGGCCCCTTCCGCTGAAACTTTTTCTATTAATTTTACCGCGTTATCAATATTTTTATCTTTACTGTCGCAAACCTTTGTCTGCAATAATGCTGCGTTAAATTTATTCATAGTCACCTCCGAATTAATATACTTCATTAAAATTATATTATGCAAATATACATTCTTCAAGCTTAAAGTCATATATCGCCACTGGACAATATAAAATCCGGAGCAGACCTTTTTATTTAAAGGTACGTCCCCGGATTAATTAGGTTCATCTATTTTCCTGAAAAAAAGCGGTATAGAATTTCCTCAGCTTCGGCATTTGTAACAATTCCTGAATAATCACGAAATCCGCGTACATTCCGGGATTTTTGTTTATTCCAGTTCCGCTATGAGTTCTCCCGATACAACTCTCTGACCTTCTTTTACATGAATTTTTGCAACAGTACCTGCCAAAGGAGCCAATACATTGGTTTCCATCTTCATTGCCTCCAGCACGGCTATTGGCTGTCCCGCCTCAACTTTGTCACCCTGCTTAACAAGGATCTTATAAATATTGCCGGGAATATTGGCGCCGATTTCATACTGATTGCCCGTATCTGCCATAATTTTTTCGGAAGATGAACTCCTAAGGTTTACAGCGTTTTTATCCTTTACAGTAATGACTCTGCTGTTTCCGTTTACTTCAAAAGTCAGATCCTTTGTACCGTCATCTTTAGTTCTAACATCAACAAGCTTAATGTTCAGTTTTTTACCTTCTGCAATTTTAACTCCGCAAGTTTCACCTTTTTCAAGACCATGGAAGAATATGTCGCTGCCCATAAGCCAGAAGTTTCCTTCTTCCTGAATACTTTTCAGATAGTCTTCAAAAACCTTGGGATACATCACATAGCTTACAGCTTCCTCATCTGTACCATTTAATCCGTGTTTTCCCTGAAGCATCTTTTTAACTTCACTAAAGTTTTCAGGAGGCAGAAGCTCGCCTGGCCTGCATTTGATAGGTTCCTTCCCTTTAAGCACAAGCTTGCTTAATTTTTCGGGGAACCCTCCTTCCGGCTGTCCCATCATGCCTTCAAAATAAGATACTATGGAATCCGGAAAATCCATACCTTTTGCTTTTTCATAGATGTTTTCAGGTGTAAGGTCGTGCTGAACCATAAATATTGCCATGTCACCTACAGCTTTCGACGAAGGAGTAACCTTAACTATATCTCCAAGCATTTCATTTACAGTTTTGAACATTTCTTTTACATCTTCAAACCTGTGACCCAAACCGAAACTTTCAACCTGAGGTTTTAAATTTGAATACTGCCCTCCAGGTATCTCATATTTATAAATCTCTGCCGTTCCAGTTTTCAATCCTGATTCAAATTTATTGTAAACCGGCCTTACCGCTTCCCAGTAATCTGATATTCTCTGCATATCATCCGAATCAAGCATTGTGTCCCTGTCTGTATTGCTTAATGCAGCTATTACTGAATTCATAGGCGGCTGGCTGGTTAAACCTGCCATTGAATTAAATGCCGTATCAACAATATCCACACCTGCACCTGCTGCAGCATAAATTGTAACCACACCGTTTCCACTGGTATCATGAGTATGGAGGTGAACAGGTATTGTCAATTCATTTTTAAGTGCCCTTATAAGCTTATCCGCCGCCATCGGTTTTAACAGAGCTGACATATCTTTTATGGCAAGGATGTGAGCTCCTCTTTTCTCAATTTTTTTGGCCAGGTCCACATAATATTTTAAAGTATATTTATCCCTGTACTCATCAAGTATATCTCCTGTATAGCAAATGCTTGCTTCAGCTATTTTATTCTGATTAAGTACTTCATCAATAGCAACTTCCATACCTTCAAGCCAGTTAAGAGAATCAAATATACGGAAAACATCAATTCCTGCTTTGGCAGAAGCTTTGACAAATTCTCTGATTACATTGTCAGGATAATTTTTATACCCTACTGCATTTGCACCTCTTAAAAGCATCTGCGTCAAAAGGTTAGGCATTTTCTCCCTCAGTGTCTTCAGCCTTTCCCACGGATCCTCTTTCAAGAATCTGTATGCAACGTCAAATGTAGCACCTCCCCACATTTCAACAGAAAACAGCCCATTGGCAAGAACAGCCATGGCAGGTGCTATTTTTTCCATATCAACTGTCCTGACCCGTGTAGCCATAAGCGACTGATGGGCATCACGCATAGTTGTATCCGTAAAGAGAAGCCTTTTTTGGCTCAGAACATAATCAGAAACCGCCTTCGGTCCTTTTTCATCCAAAAGCTGCTTCAATCCTGGTTTTACTTCCATACCATTTATATCCGGAACTCTGGGAACATCAAACTGAGGCTTGATCCCCTTTGTTTCATTAATCACAATATTTCCTATATAATTTAATACCTTAAGTTCTTTGTCTTCTCCGCCTCTCACATTAAGCAAAGACGGATTGTCCGCTATAAACCCTGTATTGCACTTACCCTTTTTAAATGTTTCATGGTTAAGTACGTTCAGCAAAAATCCCGTGTTTGTTTTCACTCCGTGTATTGATAATTCTTTTAAAGCTCTTGAATTTTTCTTTATTGCGTCCTCAAAAGTTCTGCCATGGGAAATTACCTTAACCAAAAGGCTGTCATAGTAAGGGCTTATTACTGCACCAGTAAATCCGTTTCCTCCGTCAAGCCTTATGCCGAAACCTGAACCCGTCCTATATACATCAATCTTTCCGGTATCCGGGGCAAAGTTATTGGCAGGGTCTTCAGTGGTTACTCTTGACTGTATTGCATAGCCATTTTGTTTAATATCGTTCTGAGAGCATATATTGATTTCTTTTGAATCAAGCCTGTAACCCTGGGCGATAAGAATCTGAGCCTGAACAATGTCAATACCTGTTACCATTTCGGTTACAGTATGCTCAACCTGAATCCTGGGATTCATTTCTATGAAGTAATGTCTTCCCTCTTTATCAATTAAAAATTCCAAAGTACCTGCACTTCTATAGCTCACTTTTCTTGCTAATTTCAGTGCATCTTGGCAGATGACCTCTCTTTGTTCGTCAGTAAGGCATATTGCAGGTGTAAATTCAATTACCTTTTGGTGTCTTCTTTGAATAGAGCAGTCTCTTTCAAATAAATGAACTATCTTTCCATAATTGTCTCCAAGAACTTGCACTTCTATATGCTTAGGTTTTTCCAGATATTTTTCAATAAATATATCATCTATTCCAAAGGCTTTCTTTGCTTCGCTCTGGGCACTCTTAAACTCTCTAAGCAAGTCTTCTTCGCGCCACGCAATACGCATTCCTCTTCCGCCGCCACCTGCAGAAGCCTTAAGAATAACCGGATATCCACAATATTCCGCAAATTTTTTTGCGTCACCTTCCGATTTTACTGCTTCTTCAATTCCGGGGATTGTAGGTACACCTACTGAATTGGCAACTTTTTTAGATTTAATTTTATCACCTAACTTATTCATCATTATATGGTCAGGCCCTATAAAAACAATCCCTTCTTCCTCACATCTGCGGGAAAATTCGGCATTTTCAGCTAAGAATCCATAACCCGGATGAATAGCATCAACACCTTTAGATTTAGCCAAGCTGATTATTTCCTCAATACCTAAATAAGCATCCACAGGATTTTTATTTCTGCCTATTTTATAAGCCTCATCTGCTTTTGTCCTAAAAAGTGAATTTTTATCCTCCTCAGAATAAATTGCAACACTTCTAATTCCAAGTTCTTCACATGCTCTGAAAACTCTGATGGCAATCTCACCTCTGTTTGCCACCAAAATTCTTTTAAACTTTTTCATCTTTACCTCCATATCATGCAGCTGCCTAAAACATTGTAATAAATAGTTTATCATTATTTTATTAATTTTTCAATCAATAAATTTTTAAATATTAAATTTAAATATAAAATACTTTATTTTATTTGTTTCAATTAACAAAGCAACACAGGGCATCGTTTTCATCTTTTTATTATTATGCAATTATATTAAAAAAAATCAATGTGCCATATTATTAGAACAATTGATTTTAATATGTTATAATATTTTATATATTTTAAATTTCAATAAATTTTCATAATTTAATTGAAAGCGGCATTGTTTTTCAAATGCTTTGTATCATTATAGAAAATTTCTTTTATTTCATTGGCGTCACTAACTTCAAAACAAGAAAGGCTGCAGTTCTGTACAACATTTCCCATCCAGTCGTTATGTATTTTAAATTTTCTTATATAAGATTCAATGCACTTTATAGTTCCACCATGTGCCACAATTAATATATCTTCTCCTCTGAATTTATTGATTGTATTCTTAAAAGACTCTTCTACTCTATTATAAAATTCCATTAAATTTTCACCGTTAGGATAACGCCTGTTAAGCGGGTCTTCAGTAATTCTGTTAAGAAGGTCTCCATTCTTTTCCTCGATTTCATCCCAGCGCATTCCCTCAAAATCCCCTAAATTTATTTCTTCAAAACCTTTGTCTTTTATAATATCTAATTTTTTGTTCCCCCTAACTATCTCCGCAGTTTGGTATGCTCTTTTAAGCGGGCTTGAAACTATAACGTCAATATTTATTTCCTCAACACATAATGATAAAAGCTCTGCGGCCAATAATCCCTTTTCGGTCAATTCAGAATTTCTATGTCCCTGAAATCTTCCCTGCCTGTTCCATTCCGTTTCCCCATGCCTGGTTAAATATACTCTTGTCATAATTTTATCTCCCATCATTATAATTTATTCTATCATTTTCGTTCATAGCTTAATATTGATAATTGTTCAGCCACTCTGTAAACTCATCTTCAGTGATTATTTTAATTCCAAGTTCCTTGGCTTTTTTATTTTTTGTTGAGTTAGAGGTGCTGTCGTTGTTTAATAAATAATTTGTTTTTGTTGTAACCGCGCTTGTAACCTTACCGCCTCTCTGTTCAATAACATTTTTCAATTCATTTCTATTTTTAAAATGTTCAACTGAACCTGTAATAACAAAATTAATGTTTTCAAATATTTGCTCTGATGTATTTTCTGGGGGCTTTTCGATTTCCACTTCACTAAGCAAGTCATTGACAATTTTTTTATTTTTTTCAGAATTAAAAAAATCAACATAGCTTTTTGCCATGATACCGCCTATTCCCGGTATTTCATCCATTTCTTCAAAATTCGCTTCTTCTATTTTGCTCCAGTCATTTTTAAATCTTTTGCATATGAGTTTTGCATTAGACAGCCCTATATTAGGTATTCCCAGACTATATAAAAGTCTTGTTGCAGTTGTTTTCCTTGCCTTATTTACTGCAGCAGACAAATTATTGAAAGATTTTTCTCCAAAGCCTTCCATCTTAATTATTTCATTCCTAAATTCCTCTATATGAAATATATCAGCCAGTTCTTTGACTAAACCTTTAGCTATAAGCTTTTCAATTGTTGCCTCTGATAATCCTTCTATATTTATGGCATCCCTGCTTACAAAATGGGTGAATGACTTTAAATGCTTTGCCAGACAGTCATCATTAGTGCAGTACAATGTTTTTATATCATTTTCATTTCTGATTTGTGTTTCTCCTCCACACACAGGACATTGTTCCGGTATTTTCATATGATCGTTTCTTGTTAAATTATCTGATATTTGAGGAATAATCATATTTGCCTTGTAAACTCTTATTGTATCTCCTATTCCCAGTTCAAGGTTTTCCATAATGCTGATATTGTGTATGCTGGCACGGCTTACCGTAGTACCTTCAAGCTCCACAGGCTCAAATACGGCAATGGGATTTATCAAGCCGGTTCTTGAGGCACTCCATTCTATTTTTAAAAGCTTGGTTTCTTTTATTTCATCCTGCCACTTGAGTGCAATAGAATCCCTTGGAAATTTTGCCGTTGTGCCTAAGGATTCTCCGTATGAGATATTATCATAAGTTAATACTAATCCATCTGACGGTATATCATTTTCTGCTATATGGTCCGAAAACCATTTAACTGTTTCTTCTATATTTGATGAATTAACTTTTTTAAATTCCACTACACCAAACCCTTGGTCATTCAGCCATTGCAGTTGTTCTGACCTCGAATCTTTAAAATCAATGCCGTCAACTTTTACAAGTGTGAATGCATAAAAATGAACATTCCTTTCTGCAGTGATTTTATTGTTCAGTTGCCTAACCGAACCGCTGCACAGATTTCTCGGATTTTTATATTTAGCACCCATAACAGCTATCTCATTGTTAAGTTTCTCAAAGTCAGAATAGCTTATTACTGCTTCTCCTCTTAATATTAAGCTGCCTTTGTATGCAATATTCACAGGAATATTAGTAAATACCCTGGCATTGTTCGTAATAACTTCTCCAGCCTCTCCGTTTCCTCTTGTGACAGCTTTAACCAGCTTTCCGTCCAGATACGTCATTACAATTGTAAGCCCATCGAGTTTCCATGAAAGTATTCCTGCATTCTCTCCCAACCAGTCCTTCAATACTTTAACTTCCTTGGTTTTATCCAAAGAAAGCATAGGCTTTTTATGGCGTTCTTTAGGCAGATTTGATAAAAGCTCATACCCTACGTGAATTGTAGGGCTATTTGACAGCGTAATACCCGTTTCTTTTTCCAGATCAACAAGCTCGTCATAAAGTCTGTCATATTCTAAATTAGACATTATTTCCTTATTTTCTTGATAATACGCCCTGCCGGCAGCATTTAAAAGTTTTATTTTTTCTTTCATTAAAAGAAGCTTATCTTCCATAATATATTCCTTTCAGCCTAAATTTTTTCTATAGGTGCATATTCCAGGATTAGATTTTTAACGCCCTTATTTTCAAATGCTATAAGTACGGATTTGCTGTTGCCTTCACCTTTTATCTGCACAACAGTTCCAATACCCCAGGCTTTATGCATAACTTTATCACCGGGACGTATAACGTCAGATTTAAGCCTTGGCCTTTCGTGTTTAATATCATCTTCGCCTTTGAAAAAACTATTTTTAACAAATGGATGCCTTTTACCATAAAAATGCTTACCTTTTTCAAGTTTCTCAATCTTCTTGGCTGCAAAAGTATCAGGCTGGTTTTCTTCTATGCACTCATCCGGTATTTCTTTCAGGAATCTTGATTTAATTTTCATTTCATGGTTACCAAAACGCATTCTGTCATTGGCATACGTAATATAAAGCATCCTCTTCGCCCTTGTTATTGCCACATAGAACAATCTTCTTTCCTCTTCCAGGTCATCATCATTTAAATCATCCTGATGTATGATTGGAAATATGCCATCCTCAAGGCCTGTAATAAACACTGTATCAAATTCCAAACCTTTCGCACTATGAACCGTCATAAGAGTAACAGTATTTTTTTGGGTTTCGTCTGTCCTGTCAACATCTGACAACAGCGACACATGAGCAAGGAAATCCTCAAGGCTGTTTTCTTCATATCTTTCTTCAAAATCCTTTGCAGCAGACAAAAATTCTTCTATATTTTCAACCCTGCTTCTTCCTTCAACAGTATCATCACTAAAAAGCATAGACTCATATCCCGTAGTCTCATAAACCTCCCGAATAAATTCAGAAACAGGCATAACATCTTTTTTTATCATCAACATTTCAATCATGGATACAAAGTCACTTATATTTTTTGAAGCTGCAGCCGTCAAATTTAATTCTGAAGCATCATAACATGCTTCAAATTTTGAAACTTCTGTTTCATTTGCGTGATCTTCAATAATTCCAATTGTTTTTAATCCTATTTTTCTTCTTGGGACATTAACAATTCTATTAAAACTAATATTGTCTTTCTGATTGTAAACGAGCATCAAATATGCCATTATGTCCTTAATTTCTTTCCTTTCGTAGAACTTTAAGCCTCCTACGATTTTATAAGGTATACCTTCTCTCATGAGGCCTTCTTCCAAAGCTCTGGACTGAACGTTTGTCCTGTATAAAACCGCAATGTCTGAATACTCTATATTGTTTTCTCTCCGTTCTTTTCTCATTAGCGCCGCAACGGTAAACGCCTCATCCTTTTCATTGTCCATTTCAAAAATTCTTATTAAATTTCCGCCTTTAGAATCCGTATAAAGATTTTTGCCTTTCCGTTGGCAATTGTTTTTTATAACTCCATTAGCCGCATTTAATATAATATTGGTTGACCGGTAATTTTTTTCAAGTTTTACAACCTTTGCTCCAGGAAAATCCTTTTCAAAGTTAAGGATGTTATTTATATTAGCTCCTCTCCATCCATATATAGACTGATCCTCATCGCCTACTACAAACACATTATCCCCGCCGTCTGGTTTCTGCCCCAAAATTTTAACGAGCATATATTGTATAAGATTGGTATCTTGGTATTCGTCCACAAGTATATATTTAAATCTGTCCTGGTATAATTTCCTTACCTCTTCTTCCGTTTCGAGAATCTTCAAAGCTTTTAAAAGCAGGTCATCGAAATCTAAAGCATTAGCTATCTTCAGTTTTTTTTCATAAAGAGCATAAATTTCCCCTACATTTCGCTTATAAAATTCCCCGAAGTGTTCCGAAATATATTTGTCAGGACTAATCCTTCTATTTTTCTCTCCGCTTATCATTCCTCTGATTGCATTTATATTATATTTCTTTGAATCAAGATTCAATTCCTTTATGCAGTCTTTAATTAAAATTTTCTGGTCATTTGTATCATAAATAACAAAATTACTGTCGTAACCTATTCTGCCAATATTTTTTCTTAATATTCTCACACACACTGAATGAAAGGTCCCTATCCACATTCTGTCAATTGAATAATCTATAAGTTCAGCTATCCTTTCCTTCATTTCATTGGCGGCTTTATTGGTAAATGTAATAGCAAGAATCTCCCAGGGCATCGCCTTTCCGGTTTCTATAAGATAAGCTATTCTGTGAGTGAGTACCCTTGTCTTACCTGTTCCTGCCCCGGCCACAACAAGTATGGGACCCTTGCCATAAGAAGCCGCCTCTCTCTGCTTTTCATTTAATTTATCTAATAAATACATAATTCCTCCATGAATCCTTATTACGACTTCATAAGTTATATAAATTATAACACATAGGAATTTTTCTCTCAACAAATTTAAAAAGATACTGGAAACAGCTGTAATTATATAATAAACTTATATAGATTTTAATACTTGATTTTGAAATTTTCCATTCTTCAAAATTAATGATAAGATATGTTATATTTATTCCAAAATTAGACAAAATAAAATAATTTAAAAACGTTTTCTAGTTTTTATGGAATATATATAATCCATATGGATTGATATCATTCCTAATAAATGTTTAAATTATGAAGATTTTAATGTTTGGAATGTAATTATTCCATTAATTAATTACAAAAATACAAACAAATGGCTTTAACCCTTAATAAAACGCATAAATTTAATTGGCATATTTATTGCTACATAAATATAAGGAGATTTAGTAATATGAAAACTCGAAGAATAAAGATAACAACCAGTATAGACAGGCCTCATATAACCTATGATATATTAACTGTACTGCATAGACATAATATAGGCATCGTAATGATGGAAGTATACACATATGTTATATATCTTAAGATCCCTATAATAGAACAAAATCTTTGGAAACAAATTCTTAAAGAAATGAATGAAATAGAGGGGTTTGAAAATGCTGAAGAAATTGATCTAATAGCTTTTGAAGAACGGATCATTGATATAAAAACCGTCTTGGACATTGTACCTCAAGGTGTAATGGTTTTAAACGCAAAAGGTAATATAAAGTATGCCAACAATTATGTAGCTGAGAAGATACTTAAAACCACTTCAGACAAACTTTCAAATATGCCCATAATAAATTATATTAAATCTGATAAAGTTAAACAGTTTATCAGAACCGCAGAAAAACTAAAATCAATAAGAAACTATGAGATTTCTTTAGGAAATCAAGTATACATGTTAAATATTCATCCTATTTTAAATGAAGAAAACGCTTTTTCCGGATATATGCTTTCTTTAAATGAGGTTATAAATCAAGACAACTATCATAATCTAATAACTTTTGATGATATTATTGGTGAAAGCTATAAAATACGAGAGGTAATTGAACAAGCAAAACAATTTGCATTTGCTGATTCGCCAATATTAATTACAGGTGAAAGTGGTACCGGCAAAGAGCTATTTGCCAGAGCAATACATAATCTAAGCAACAGAAACAGCAAACCTTTTATTGCAATTAATTGCGCTGCTATACCGGATCAGTTACTGGAAAGTGAATTGTTTGGATATGAAAGCGGATCCTTCACAGGGGGTAAAAAAGAAGGCAAAAAAGGTATTTTTGAATTAGGGGAATACGGAACTGTATTTTTAGATGAAATCGGTGAAATGGCACCGCATCTGCAGGCTAAATTGCTTAGAGTGCTTCAGGGAAAAAGTGTAAGAAGAATAGGCGGACATGAAGAAATACCTATTGATGTAAGAATAATAACAGCAACAAATAAAAATATAGATAAATTAATAAAAACAGATAAATTTAGATTAGATTTGCTTTATAGAATTAATACATTCCGAGTGGACATACCGCCATTGCGTAAAAGAAAGGAAGATATACCAATATTGGTTGAATATTTTACTGAAAACCATGCAAAAAGATACGGGAAAAACATTAAAGGCTTGGAACCAAAAGCAATGGAGAAACTAATTTCCTATAATTGGCCCGGGAATATAAGAGAACTTCAGAATGTCCTTGAAAGAGCGATAGCACTTACCGCCAACAAAACAATTAAAGAAAATGAGATTATGCTTAACTATAGTATAGAAATTAGCGAGCTTCCTGCTGATAAATCTTCTCTTTCTGATATGGTAGGCAACTATGAAAGGAAAATTATTCTTGAAGTATTGAAAAACAGCAGCAGCATCCGAGAAGCTGCAAGAAAGCTGGATGTTACTCACACCCTATTGATAAACAGGATAAAAAAATATAACATATCTAATGATGAATGGAAATGATAACTTTTAAATAAAGGGGCAAAGGGTTATAATTAATATTATAAGGAGGCATAAAATGGATGATTTAAATAAACAAAAAGTCAAAGGTTCAGCATTATTGCCATTTTTAATTTTTATTATAGTTTATATGGGAACAGGGATTTTCCTTCAAGCTAAAGGTGTGGACATGGCATTCTATCAACTTCCTGCACCAGTAGCGGCAATGGCGGCAATTATATTCGCATTTATATTATTTGAAGGAAAAATGGATGAAAAGTTTGATACATTTATTGAGGGCTGCGGAAACGAAAACATAACCATAATGTGCATCATATATCTTTTAGCAGGTGCTTTTTCCACTGTTTCAGAAGCCATGGGTGCTGTTGATTCAACAGTAAATTTTGCACTGACTTTAATTCCGGCACAATATATAACCATGGGTATTTTTATTATTTCCTGTTTTATATCTTTAGCAACAGGTACTTCTGTAGGCACCGTAGTTGCAGTGGGACCTATAGCCGTAGGACTTGCTGAAAAAGGAGGACTGAACTTACCTCTTGTACTGGGAGCCCTTCTTGGCGGTGCCACATTTGGAGATAATTTATCAATAATTTCCGATACTACCATAGCGGCTACAAAAATTTTAAACTGTAAAATGACGGATAAATTCAGAAGCAATTTAGTAATAGCAATACCATCTGCAATCGTTACATTAATATTGTTATTTATATTTGGTAAACCGGTAAACGAAGTTGCACCCACAACATATAAATACGATTTAATCAAAATAGTACCTTATATTCTAGTTTTAGCAACGGCAATCAAAGGGTTCAATGTATTCCTGGTTTTAACCGGAGGTATTTTATGTTCCGGGATCCTGGGTTTATTAAACGGGAGTTTTAATTTCATAGGCTTCGGGCAGCAAATATATGCAGGCTTTGAAAGCATGTTTGAAATATTTGTTTTGTCCATACTAATAGGCGGTCTTTCCCAGATGGTAAATAAAGAAGGTGGTATTCAATGGCTGCTGAATAAATTGGATAAGAGAATGAAAGGAAGAAAATCAGGTGAACTTGGAATTGTTGCATTGGCATGCCTGGCAGATTTAGCAACTGCCAATAACACTGTAGCAATTATCATAAGTGCTCCCATTGCAAAGCAAATAGTAAACAAATTCAAAATAGATCCCAGAAGAACCGCCTCAATACTGGATATATTCGCATGTGTAGTACAGGGAATAATCCCTTACGGAGCACAGATGTTAATTGCTGTGGGCTTTACAAATGGCGTCGTTTCACCAATTCAGGTAATACCGCAGACATGGTACTGTATAATCCTGGGTATATTTGCCATCATATCAATTTATGTTCCGTATGCTGACAGATTTATTAAAAAAGATCCGTGGAACTTTGAACATGACGTGCCTATGAGTGAAGTGTTAGATTTAAATGCTGATTAATTAATATAAAATTAATTTAAATATAAATTAACATCAGACCTGCAAATAAAAAATCAATAAGAAATTGATAATATTTGCAAAAATTTTATGCATTTTAAGTATTACAATAAAACTATTATATCAGGAGGTAATATAATGGATAAAACAAAATTAAGCAAAATGAGTTTTAGTACAAGGGCAGTACATGCCGGATATAAAAAAAATGAATATGGAGCATTGGCAACTCCAATATATCAAACATCAACATTTATTTTTGATTCAGCAGAACAAGGCGGCAGGAGGTTCGCTCTTGAAGAAGACGGATATATCTATTCAAGGCTTGGAAATCCAACCAATACCCAATTGGAAGAAAAATTAGCCAATTTAGAAGGTGCAGAGGCGGCAATTTCCACATCATCTGGCATGGGTGCTATAACATCGGCCATTTGGTCACATGTTAAGTCTGGAGATCATATAGTAGCTGCAAAGACATTATATGGCTGTACATTTTCTTTTTTAAACCATGGCTTGGAAAGATATGGCGTAGAAGTAACTTTTGTTGATACTTCGGATCCGGAAAACATAAGAAAAGCAATGAAAAAAAATACAAAATTAATATATTTAGAAACGCCGGCAAATCCAAACATGCTTATATCAGACATAAACACTGCGGCAGAAATAGCTCATAAGCAGGAAGGATGTATACTTGTAGTAGATAATACTTATTGTACACCATACTTACAAAGGCCACTGGAATTAGGCGCGGATGTAGTAGTTCATTCTGCAACTAAATATCTGAACGGGCATGGAGATGTTATTGCGGGATTTGTTGCCGGATCTGCTGAATTCATATCTAATGTAAGATTTTTTGGCGTTAAAGACATGACAGGTTCTGTATTAAGTCCTTTTGACGCATACCTAATCAACAGGGGAATGAAAACACTGGATTTAAGAATGGAAAGGCACTGTGCCAATGCACAAAAAGTAGCTGAATTTTTGGAAGCACACCCTGCAGTTGAAGTTGTAAAATATCCAGGGCTAAAAAGTTTTCCTCAATATGAATTAGCAAAAAAACAAATGCTGCTTCCCGGAGCAATGATAGCATTTGAATTAAAAGGCGGATTAGAAGCCGGCAGAAAGCTAATGAACACAGTTGAATTATGTACATTAGCAGTAAGTTTGGGCGACTGTGAAACATTAATCCAACATCCTGCAACAATGACTCACTCTCCATATACACCTGAAGAAAGAGCAGCAAGCGGAATAGCGGAAGGTCTGGTTAGATTGTCGGTAGGCTTAGAGTCGGCAGATGACATAATTGATGATTTAAAACAGGCACTTGATAAATTAATATAAAGTTATACAACTCCGGGGGTTCTAATAAACCCCCGGCAAAATCGTCATCAAATACATAAAATAAAATACTGACAAATTATACTGCTGCAATTCCGGATTCTTCAAATGTAGGCATAATGCTGTTCATATCAGTAGCCGCCTCTATTATATTAAATGCCAGGACTGCTCCTGAGCCTTCTCCCAACCTCATATTAAGATCAAGTATAGGTTTTAGGTTCACAATTTTCGATGCTATCACTGCAGCTTTCTCATTTGAAGAATGAGAAGGCAGTAAATACCCTTTAACCTTTGGTTCTATCATGCATGCAATTATGGCAGATACTGTAGAAATAAACCCATCAACAACTACAGGTACAGAAGATGCTGCCGCACCTATTATAGTTCCGGACATTCCTGCAATTTCATACCCTCCTAATTTTGAAAGAATATCTAATGGATCATTTTTATCCGGTTTATTTATTTCAAGGGATCTTTTAATTACATCTATTTTACGTGCCAGCTTATATTTTGGCAGATTTGCTCCTACTCCTGTTACACGGCTTGGATCTAATCCTGTTACAACAGACAGTATTGCAGAACTGGGAGTTGTGTTGCCTATACCCATTTCTCCGGTTGCCAATATGTTTTTACCTTTTTTCACTTCAGCATTTGCCGTTTCTATACCTACCTCAATTGCTCTTATTGCTTCATCCCTGGTCATTGCAGGTCCTTTTGCAATATTTTTTGTTCCATAAGCTATTTTCCTGTTTATAACATTTTTATTTTCAATATCAGCAGCCACACCTATATCGACAACAACTATGTCTGCTTTTGAAACATTGGCTAGTGCTCCGACGCCGGTTTTTTTTTCTGCAATATTTATAGTTTGTATCATTGTCACTGCCTGTTCCGCTGCAGCAATTCCCTCTTCGTATACTCCATGGTCTGCAGCCATTACTATGACAGATTTTTTATCAACTTTTGGATAAAGGCTGCCGGTTATGCCTGCCAACTGTATCTCAATTTCTTCTAATCTCCCGAGGCTTCCTATTGGCTTAATAAGACTGTCCACTCTTTCTTTAGCTTTTAACATTACATCCTCATCTAAACCTTTTACCTGCATTACTGACTTTTCTAATAAATTCATAAATCCTCCTTTAATACAATAATGATAATTTAGTGATAATTCTTTAATAAATCCTAAAAAATTTCTAAAAAAAAATCACATCAAACAAAGATGTGAATTTTCCATCATTCAGACATTAGTACCGATTTGAGGCAGGTCTCCTGACTTAGAATCATCGTTAACTGCACGCCTTCCCACAAAGGTGGCAAATGTGCATTAACTCATTCATTACAGTGGCGGGCCCGCACAAGATTTACACTTGTTTCCCTATTCTCTGTAAATATATACAGCACCTCAAATGCTATTATCAATTAGTATTACTATATCATAAATTATTCTGCACCTTCTGCAAAAGCCGTCTCCTGCACCAAACCTGTATTTTTAAGATGATCTGCATACTGATAACTCTCATAATTAGGAGCAATAGGTGTAACAGAAATATAACCTTTCTTTACAAAACCTATATCCGCATTTTCTTCCACCGACTTAGCATCCTTTAAATGCAGTTCATAACTGCTGACACCTGGGCTTAATTCTTTTTCCTCAAAATAAAACGGATACTGTCCTGGAGCCGATAATTTTGTACACACAATTCCCTTGAAATTTTCGGGACTGCAGGAAGGAATATTAACATTCAGCATGTACCTAATGTCCATTGTTGTCTTAATATAGCGGGTTATGAAGTCGGCTAAATATATTCGGCATATATCGAAATTATTTCCATCCAGCGAAAGTGCAATAGAAGGTATTTTATACTGAAGTCCTTCAATGGCACCTGCAACCGTACCGGAGTATAATATGTCTCCTCCATAATTCGTTCCGTTGTTTATGCCTGAAAGTATAAGATCAGGTTTTTCAGGGAGTAAATTATTCAATGCTATACGGACACAATCTGCAGGAGTACTTCCAATACTCCATGCCCTTGTTGCATTCACAGGAAAATCAGATTCTTCCACAATTATAGGTTCGTATATTGTTATGCCATGGGATACTGCACTTCTCTGCCTGTCAGGAGCAGCAACAAAAATTTCTCCAAAATCCTTAACAATATCAGTCAGTATTTCAATTCCTTCGGACAATATTCCATCGTCATTGGTTATTAATATCTTTAGCATCGTATACCTCTGTCAATTATTATCAACAAGGGAATTGTATCATGAAATACAAGTATTGTAAACAAAAAATCTAACTATTAAAAATGCTGCTTAATATGATGTAATTTTGTAACATTACAGATATTTACTATTAGGAAAAATAGTGTATAATTAAAATGGCTATTTGAAAAGAATCACAAAGATTAATTACAAAAGAGGAGATGTCATAATGTTCAAAAAAAATGTGTTGCTGTTGTCCATATGTTCTGCAATATTGACGGCAATGGTTCCGGCATACGCATATGGTTCAGAAAAAATTTCTACTGAATACCATGCAGATAAAACTGTACTGGAATCGATCCTTGACAATGACATAAAAGACAAAACTTTGTCGGAGTCAGAGTCGGAGTCAACGCCTATTGATTTAATAATCAGTGAAAAGGACGCCATTATAGAAAACAAAACCATAAGAAACCTGCGCATTACAAAAGATGCTGGCAGCAGTACCATAACTTTAAAAAATGTTGAAATTAAACGAGAACTGCTGATTGAAGGGGATGGTAAAAACTCAATAATAATTGAAAATTCAAAGGTTAATAAGCTGTCAACAAATAATGAAACCGGCCAAGTCGAAATTTCTTTGAAAGGAAATTCAACTGTTGAAACGGCTTATTTAAAGTCAAACGCATTATTAGAGCAGGAACAGCTTACAAACAGCGGATTTAAAAAATTAACCCTTGACTTAAATTCTTCAATTAAATTAAAGGTTAATAAAAATTTGGCATTGTCATCTGACAACAAGAATGCTGCGGAAATTAGTGCAGACAGTACTTTAACTGCCAAAAATCCCGGTACCTCAATTATATCAGCTGTTATTAACAGCAAAAAAACTGAAATATGTGAAATCACTGTAAAAAACCCTTTCGTCAGAACAATTAAAATATTATCCATAGGAAATTCATTTTCACAGGATGCGCTTTATTATTTACATGACATTGCAAATTCAGCCGGTATAAATATAATTGCAGGGAATTTATACATAGGTGGTTGTTCACTTGAAAAACACAGCAATAATGCATTAAGCAACGCAAAGAATTATGTTTATTATAAATGGACATATACCGGTGTTACAGAAAAAAATAATATATCTATGGAAGAGGCTATTCATGATGAGAATTGGGATTACATAACTTTTCAGCAATCATCAGGAGATTCCGGAATATATACTACATATCAGCCCTACTTAAACAATTTGATTAAATATGTAAAAAGTACATCATTAAATCCTAATGTAAAACTTGCACTTAACATGACCTGGGCTTATTCCAGCAAAAGTACGAATGATAATTTTGACCAATACAACCATGATCAGTCATTTATGTACAATGCAATAAGCAAAGCCTATAGGCAGGCTTCTTACAGTACAGGAATAGATGTTTTAATACCTTGCGGTACCTCAATACAAAATGCAAGGACAAATAAATATTTAAGAGCAGTCGGGAATGAACTCACAACTGATGGATACCATCTAAACGAAGGTGTTGGCCGATATATTGCAGGATTAACATTATTTGAAACAATTATTAAAGAAGAAAATATAAACAAGGATTTATATAAAGATATTAATTTTATTCCTAATACAATTGATACTACAGAAAATTTGATTTATTCAGCCAAAAAGGCGGTTGAAAATGCAATAGCAAACCCATTCGAAATCAAAGCTGATATACCTAAAGCTTATGAATATTAACATTCATAAGCTTTAGTCAAGTATGCACCTGTTCTCCGGATTTTGCCATAAACCAAACCTGATTATCGAAACAAAATATTAAATTAATTTAAAAATTTAATTAATTAGAAACTTCATCAACATCTTCGAATTCAATATATATTTTGTCTACTACCGCATCTGCTTCCAGGTCATTGCTGATCATTCCCAACTTCTGCAGGTCTAAGATATTCTCTTTAAGAGCTTCCTTTCCTCCTTCTATTGAAGGCCTGTAATTGTAGGATTCAAGCAACTTTGCATTCAATTTTGGATCACCTGCCACATATGCTTTGTCTACTTGTATCTGTGCTGCCTCTTCAGGATGCTGGTCAACATACATGCAAGCCTTCTGAAGCGCCTTAAGGGTTTTGGCAGCAAGGTCAGCATGTTCTTCTGCAAACTCCGGGCTGAACACGAAAGCACAACAATATTCATTTTCATAAAGAGGATCAGTGGCCTGATTAAAAATTAATTTACCCACACCGCTTTCCGCTATTTGGCTTGCACTAGGATCTCCAAGAGAAATTGCATCAACAGAACCATTTTCAAGTGCCATCTGTAAATCGGAAGCATTGAATGTTATAAATTCAACCTCCATATTTTCAGGTGTGGCACCAATTCCATATTCCATAAGTGTCCTCTGCACAATAATAGCCTGACTGCTTGCAACTCCTGGAACACCTATCTTCTTGCCCTTTAAATCTTTAATTGAATTAATTTCATTGTTATCTGCCAGTGTTAATACCTTAAGGCAACCTGTATGAACTCCGGATGCAACTTTTATATCCAGCCCGTTGTCCACCTGTTGAATGATTTTAGGAATCATTTCCTGATAAACATCTAATTGACCTGAAACCATAAGATCAGACGCAGCTTGTTCAGATTTAACAAATTCAATATTTATGCCCTCTTCTTTAAAATATCCTAGTTCGTAGGCAAGCTGAGCCGGAGCCTGGCACAATGAACCGCTGTATGAAAGCTTTACTACATAATCATCATCCATACCCTCTGACTTATGATTTTGCTGCTCAGTAGAATTACTTTCATTGGCAGGCTGGGAATTGTTTGAGCATCCTGCCAGCACAAATGATAGAACTAAAAATAAAATTAAAATATTTGTTGTTTTTTTCATTAAAATTTCTCCCTTTAATTTTTGAATTTAATTAAAATTCCATTATACTTAAAATATTGTCCTTTATATCAATAAAGTCTTTTGAATCCCTTATCCTTGGCCTTTCTAAATCAACTTTTACAATTTGCGTTATTTTTGCCGGCCTTGGCGTCATAACGAATATCCTATCGCTCATATATATTGCTTCATCCACATCATGTGTTACCATAAGCATAGTTGCTTTTCTATTTTTCCATATTTTAATAATTTCATCTTGCATATTTACTCTTGTAAAAGCATCCAATGCCCCCAACGGCTCGTCCAAAAGCAATACCTTCGGGTGATTTATAAGCGCTCGCGCCAAGGCGGCCCTTTGTGCCATTCCTCCTGACAAGTGATGGGGATATGACTTTTCAAATCCTTTTAGGCCTACAAGATTTAAGAAATAATCAACTTCATTATCGCTTTTTTTATAGACACTTCTTGCTTTAAGCCCGAAGGCAACATTATCATAAATATTCATCCAGGGATACAATTTTGGATTTTGAAATACAAGACCTCTTTCGTAACCTGTAGAGCAAATCTTATCACCGTCTAATTCTATGCTTCCGGAAGTAGGTTTATCAAGGCCGGCAATTAGTCTAAGCAAAGTTGTTTTACCACAGCCTGAAGGACCTACAATAGAAATAAATTCACCAGACTTAATTTCAAAATTTATGTTATTTAAAGCGGCCATTTCACTTCCTTCAACGTTTGTAAATATCTTTGACAGCCTATTTGCTTTTAAAGAACCTGTATGTTGTGCATACTGTTCTACCATTTTATTACTCCTTTCTGCCATGTTAAAAGCTTGTCCCTTATTTTAAACATAATCCCAAGTACAAGCGAACACATAATACCTATTACTATAAGACCGGCATACACATTTGAAAAAGCCATGACTTCTCTTTGCCAGTTCACATACCATCCTATTCCATATTTTACTCCAATCATTTCAGCGGTCATAAGCGTAAGAAAGGAGGAAGTTATACCGTTGAAAAAAACTGTGAATATAGAAGGAAGTGCTCCCGGAATTGCTATTTTTAATACCTGGTAGTAACTAGGCGCTCCAAGTGTTTTTGAAACTTCAAAATAACTTTTCTCAAGGTTCTGTATACCAGAGCTGGTCATCAATGCTGTGGGGAACCACATGCTAAGTGCAACAATAAAAGCACTTGCCGCATAGGAAGTTGGAAATACTACAAGAGCAATAGGAATCCACACTGTGGCGGGAATAGGACCGATAAATTTAACAAGTGGGGCAACCCAATAACTCGCTTTTTCGCTCCAACCTACAAGAATCCCTGTAACTACTCCAACAATCCCGCCAAAAAACACCCCTGTGAAAAGAAGTCTAAGGGAATATAAAAGGCAGGTAGCAAGAAGATCAATTTCTTCAAAAAAAACATTTAAGATCCTGTCAGGATACGGAAAGTATACTGGTGGTATTAGATTAAATTTCAATGTAATTAAATTATAAATGCATAATGCCGTTATTTCCCCAGTTATAAATTTTGATTTGTATATATATTTCCTTCTTAAAACCGGATTTAAAAACGAAATAATAATTACTGCAAGAAAAATAATTATTAATGATGTTAATAAAATACTTAACCAATTATAATCCCGAGTCAGAATATCACTATTTTTTGGTATTACCTTGTGGAGCGCCAAAGTAACAGCAGCAGCTATCAACGGCATAGCCATGTGCCAATCAAATTTGTTTTTTTCCACTGAAGCCTACCTCCATTGTCATTATTATTTAACTGCATATAGAAAATATTAATATATCAATAATCACGGGAATCACTAAATATTTAGTCATGAGCAGGATGATTATTTAATTAATGCTTCTAAGAGTATAATTATTATAGCCTTTTTTATAAAACTCTTCCAATTAAAATAAGTTATGCAAAAATAAATTTGATAAAAATAAATTATATTAAAAATACCAGGCCATTATTTTGACCTGATATTTTTAAAAATTAAATCATTTTTATTTTACAAAGTTACAAACAAATAATTACCCTAAATAGTCTAATGCCGTTTGTACTATCAACGCAGTTCCCCTGCTAAGAAGTGATTCTTCAATATCAAATTTTGAATTATGATTAGGATGACATACTCCGTCGACTTCTCTCTGGTTATTAAGGAATATAAATGTTCCAGGGACCTCTTCCAAATAATAAGCAAAATCTTCACTACCCATTACAGCTTTATTCACAATCTTTATGTCTTCCTCAGGCATTACTTTTTTTGCTGATTTAATAAATTCTTCAGTAAATTTTTTGTTGTTAACTAAAGGAGGGTAACCAAATGTATAGTCCAACTCATAAGATCCTCTCATAGCTTCTGAAATACCTTTAGCTATTCCCTCAAGTCTCTTTGATATATTTTCCCTTACCTTTTGATCTCCAGCTCTTACTGTTCCTTCAAGTTCAACATAATCGGGAACAACATTGTATGCATTTCCGCCGTTTATTTTTCCGATCGTTATTACAGCACTATCAGTTGCAGATATTTCTCTGCTTAAAATTGATTGAGTAGCAGATAAGAAATATCCTGTCATAACAATAGGATCTACTCCAGTTTGCGGATAGGCGCCGTGACACCCTTTCCCTATAAGTTTTAATTTAAATCTGTCAAGGGATGCCATCATATTACCAGGACATACTATAATAGTCCCTTTTCTGGCTCCCTGATACAAATTACCGCCGTGAATGCCAAAAACCGCATCTACTTTCGGATTTTCAAATGCACCGTCATTCAACATCGGTTTTGCTCCGCCGGGACTCTCCTCGGCAGGTTGGAATATAAGCTTTACATTACCATGAATTTCATTTCTGTTTTCACTCAATATCTTAGCCGCACCAAGCAGCATAGCCGTATGAGTGTCATGACCGCATGCATGCATATTTCCATTAGTTGATGCAAATTTCAGACCGGTTTCTTCTTTTATAGGAAGAGCATCCATATCTGCTCTAAGAGCTATGGTTTTCCCATCTTTACTTCCTTTAATAAGTCCTACAATTCCGGAAACACCTACATTCTCATGTATTTCTATGCCCATTTTCTTTAATTCGCTTGCTACATATTTGGATGTTTTAGGAAGATCAAATCCAATTTCAGGTATTTGATGAAGATCACGCCTACACTTTACTATATAATCTTCAACCTGTTTTACCTTTTCTATGGTATTCATAAAACCACCACTCCTCTTGGAAAAAATATAAACAATTAATATATTTGTATAATTATTAACAACTTTTTTATATTTTTTCAATCTGTATAAATTCATATAAAGTATTATTTGTATATTTGTAATTTTTATTATCTGTTTGCTTCATATTGTCTTAGCAGTTTAACAAACAATTCAGGAACTTTTAACATGTTTTCAGGAGTTTCAACATATGAAATACGGAACTGAGTACTTCCGGGGTTATTTTCACCTTCAGGAATATCATAAAATCCTTTCATTGGTGCAACAAGCAATGTTGTCTCCACTCCGTTATAATCCACAGAGCCTTTTCCGGCACAGTACAATACAAAGTCAATTGAATCAAATCCAGGTTTTACTACATTTCTTACGTCAATTACCGAGTAAATTGATGCGGCGGGACTGGATACAATCAGTTTCGGCTCTATTTTTTTCAAGCCATTGTAAACCTTGAAAATCAAATCTTTGTAATATTCACGAAGGCCTTTGCACCATTCAGATATTTGTTCCCTGCTTTCATGAGCCAAAGCTCCGAATATATACTGACCGACTGCATTTGCACAGAGGTTTGCGGTATATTCGGCCGTCGCACGATTAGAAAACTCAGGATTATCTGTAATCAGTGCTCCTATTCTCAAACCGCATGCATTCCATACCTTTGATGCTGTTTCTATACTTATTCTTCTGCCTTCGATTCCAGGTACATCCTTATCTGTAATTCCCCAAATACTAACCAGCTCTTTGTCTTCAATATAATATAATTCACGGTATGCTTCATCGCTTACCATCCAGATATTGTATTTGACGCAAAGTCTTGCAAGTTCTTTAAGGGTTTCCTTGTCATATAGCTGTCCTGTAGGATTATCATATGGTATCACCAGAAGTGCTCCCGGCTTATTTTCCTTTATGGCTTCCTCAATTTTATCAAGCTCCGGAAGGCTGAACTTTCCGTCCTCATTTAGATGACGTTTTATTGTAACAGTTTTGCGTCCTGTTCTTTCCGCAAAAGAAATGTAATTTGTGTACGCCGGATCTATCATCAAAAGAGGTTTCTCATCTGAACCTGCAGGCCCGCAAACTCCCAGAACTAACAATTCCATACCGGTTGAGCCTCCGTCTGTAACTGTAACAAATAATTTGCTGGTATCAAATCCTTGGCATTTAAGGATATTCTTAAATGCTTCCTGTGTCTCGTCGAATCCTCCTGTAGCCGTATACCTTATTACCCCTTTAGAAAACGGGCTTTCAGGTGCACCGAGATTGAACAGCCTTTTCTGCATTGCAGGATTTGTAGGAAGCGAAACATTTCCTATACCTACATTAATTACAGCTTCAGGCTTAACCTTTCTCTCTGCATATTTCATCTGAGCCAATCTGACATCTGATGGTGTCCTTGATTCAAAATGTGCTGATAAAATTGGTTTACTCATTTACAAAACCTCCTAAAAATTTTAATTATATGAATATTTTAAATTTATATTTTATTGTTACTCGGTTACTATTATAACGAACTTTAGTATCTTTGTCCATACAATAAGTCTCACTTATATTTATATTATTCCAAATATAAGAAAAATAAAATTTTTTTACAAATTTACCCGTAAATTTTGATTTTTTTCGTAAAGAAAATTGAAAAAAGTCACCGGTTTTTGCACAAATTTTGATAAATAAGTTGACATTCGCCTTTATGGCAATTATAATTATAATGTAATTTGCAAAATTATTGCAAAATGAAGGTGAAATATGCTTATTACTTTTACAGCAAAAAATTTTAAATCTTTTAAAAACGAATTTATTTTTTCCATGATGCCAGCGCCTAAACAAAAGGGACTTGACTGCAGTCTTTTAACAGAAAAAATTGGTGCAAAAAAGTGCAAGGCTCTTTGTTCTTCTGTAATATATGGCCTTAACGCATCAGGAAAAACAAATGTTATAGAAGCAATGGAAACTTTTAAATCCATTATACTCAGAGGAAACATAAGAAATAGTGATGACAAAACTGTTCACACTGCAGGAAATATGTTAGAATTAATTCCAAACAACAGCTGCAGAGAAAAAAAGCCTTTGGAATTCTCCATAAAGTTTATAGAAAACAGTATTTTATTTGAATATAGTCTTTTAATAGATATAGGTCCTTTTTTAGACAGTTACTACAAACGTAAAATTCTAATGGAAAAACTATCAATAAACGGGAAACTGATTTTTAACAGAGAAAATGTACTTGATTTCGGAAACTTTAAGGTTATAAGAAAATACCTGATCAAAGGATTTGAAGAAAACCGTAACGGCGCCGTATCTATAGCTAAAAACAGTCTTAATGAAGAAGATCTGTTTTTAATGAACGGTTTTAAAACTATGTTCAGTCTAAAGCTTGTCAATATAATTACCGACTGGATGGAAAATAAATTTATTATAATTTATAAAAATGACTGTCTTCACCTTATAAAAAAATATCTTGATTCAAGTGAACAATCAGAGTATATGAAAAAAGGCATACAGGATTTAGTAAGAATTTTCGGCGTCAATCCTAACACACTTGAATACATTCCATCTGACGACGATTCTGAAAACAGATTGTGTTCAATATTCGAGGGTATGGATAAAGGTTCTGCAATATCTGCTGAATTGTTTGAATCATATGGAACAATAAAATTTGTAAACATGCTTCCTTTGATACTCAGCACCCTGCAAAACGGAGGAACACTTGTTATAGATGAATTTGATGCATCTCTTCATCCTATGGTTATAATAAATATTATAAATATTTTTCATAATAAGCACATAAATATAAAAAATGCTCAGCTTATTTTTAACACACATAACCCTATATTCTTAAATTCGCACATTTTTAGAAGAGATGAGGTAAAATTCGTGAAACGAAACAGTGAAACAAGTACCCAATATACATTGTCTGATTTCGGAACCGCAGGTCAAAAGGGTGTACGAAAAAATGAAGATTATATGAAAAATTATTTTTCCAATGAATACGGCGCAATTAAAAATATTGATTTTGCTCCTATTCTTGAAAATATAATGAAATTATACCCAAAAAATTAAATTTGAAATTATCTTCATATAATAAGATAGAAAGTGGATTTATGAATAATGGTCTAATACTTAAAATTTCAAAAATTGTAACCATTTGCAGCCTTTTTGTCATAGGCGGCATGTCGCTTATTTTTAAAAATTCCGGTCCTATTATTTTAGGTTATGTGTTTGGAACTTTAATAAACATACTTTCATTGTTTTTAATAAACAACTCTGTAAGCAAAGCTGTTGTTATGGAACCGTCTAAAGCCCAAAAACATACGCGTCTTGACTATTTTATCAGGTGTTTTATATATTTTATGGTTCTAGTCATTTCTCATGCTGCAAAGTACTTAAATTTATTTTCAGCTTTCTTAGGATTAAATATGGTGAAAATTGCTATTTATATTATGACGTTTTTTGACAAAAATTTTCCTGAATAATTATAACTTTATTTATTAAAATAAATGAAAAGGAGTATCAAAATGGAAATACAACTTTTTATCGATGAAAATCAGATTATTATACCAAATACTATCGTAAATACAGTTATTGCAGGTATAATACTATCAATTCTTGCCATAACAGCCGTCCACAAGGCAAAAAAAGCAGACATAGATGAACCTCCTTCAGGTTTTATGAATTTAATTGAAATTATGGTGGAATCTATAAACAATATGGTGGTAAGCAATATGGGAGAAAGGAATATAAAATTTGCCCCGTTTATACTTACGCTAATAAGTTTTCTGGTAGTTTCCAATTTATCCGGACTTTTTACAATTGTATCTCCCACATCTGACTACAGTGTTACCCTTACCTTAGCACTAATAGTATTTTTCACCATCCAGTACAATAAAATTAAAAGCCAAGGAGGTATGCTTGGATATATGAAGGGATTTGCTAAGCCTTATGCTGTAATGACACCAATTAATATAATATCGGAAATTGCAAATCCTGTTTCAATGTCCTTTCGTCTTTTCGGAAATATAATGAGCGGAACCTTAATCATGGGAATGCTATATAGCGCACTTGGATACTTCGCTCCTCTTATAACCCCTGTACTGCATTTATATTTCGATATATTTTCAGGAGTACTTCAGGCTTTTATTTTTACAATGTTAACAATGGTTTTTATAAATAATGCAACATAAATCAACATAAACAATTAAAATTTAGAAAATTAAAGGAGGAATATTATGTTACAAGGAATATCAAGTGAAGGTTTCGTACTAGGATGCTCTGCATTAGGAGCAGGCATTGCAATGGTAGCAAGCATAGGCCCAGGCTTTGGCCAGGGTATTGCCGCTGGTAAAGCTGCAGAAGCAGTAGGAAGGCAGCCGGAAGCACAGTCGGAAATTACCCGTACTATGATTTTAGGCCAAGCGGTAGCTGAAACAAGTAGTATATACAGTTTAATTATAGCCATAATACTGCTTTTTGTTCAACCTTTGTTAAGCGGTCTGTAAAATATTAAACAATATTTTGTATACAGCTTAGAGGAGGTGTTAGTATAAATTTTCAAGTTAGAGTTTTGCCTGACATAAACAACATGATAGTTGTCGCAGCAACTATACTTATATTGTATTTATTATACAGAAAATTTTTATATACCCCGGTAAACAATCTACTGCAATCAAGAAAAAGTAGAGTTATGTCGGAAATAAACGGAGCAAAAGCCTTAAAGGAAGAGGCTTCAGTGATAAAAGCAGACCAAGAAAAAATTCTTGGTCAAGCTAAATCCGACGGCCAGGAAATAATTGAAAATGCAAGAATTTCAGGCGAGAAAATCAAAGAAAATATTATAATTGAAGCAAAAAAAGAAGCCAAAGATATTATAATTAAAGCTGAAAAAGAAACCGAAAGACAAAAAAGAACAGCAATGGAAGAAATGAAAAATCAATCTGTTGAACTGGCCGTTATGATAGCTGCCAAAATATTGGATGAAAACATCAGTATAGACAAGCATAACAAGCTAATCAACGATTTTATTGATGAGGCAGGTAATTCCCAATGGCAAATTTAGTAAATAAAAAAAGCCGCATATCACTTGAAAAGAATCTGTCTTTAATAGGCTCCATATTAGAGTTGAATAAAGACGACGCTGCAAAAAATGATTTGGAGCTGATTAAAGAATTATTAATAGATGAGCCTGAGTTATCGGAAATACTAACCGATCCGTTTGTAAAAGAAGATAAAAAGAATAAACTGATTGACAATATTTTCAAGGGCAATGTTTCTGATAAAATTATAGATTTAATAAAGAAAATATTTGTCAGGAATGATGATGTAACACCTGTTGTTGCCATCACTGCAGTACCTATGGATAAAAATGCTCAGGACAGACTTGTAGATATTTTGCAGCATAAACTTAACAAAAATATAGCATTTTTTAACGAAGTAGATAAAAATATCATCGGAGGGGTCCTTCTAAAAGTTGGAGATAAACTTTTGGACGGAACTTTCCAGACACAATTAAATTCTATCGAAAAAACCTTGAAGAATGTATCATTATATGAGAAGGAGGTATGATATGCAGCTGAAAAAAGCAGATATGAATTTAATCATAAAGGAACAACTACAAAAGTATGAGAAAAAATTAGATTTTACAGATACTGGAACTGTAATAAGCATAGGCGACGGTATTGCCCAAGTTAATGGCCTCAGAGGCTGCATGTCAGGTGAATTGGTGGAATTTCCCGGAGAAATTTACGGTATGGCATTAAACCTGAAAACAGATGACGTAGGTTGCCTGCTTTTAGGCAATGACCGAAACATCAAGGAAGGGAATACGGTCAAAAGAACAGGAAAAATAGTTGAAGTTCCGGTTGGAGAAAATCTAATTGGAAGAGTTGTCAATTCATTAGGAATGCCCATTGACGGCGGAGGAAATATAAGCGCCGATAAATTTATGCCTATTGAACATGACGCTCCTGGAATTAACGATAGAAAATCTGTAAGCGACCCTTTGCAAACAGGTATAAAAGCCATTGATTCTATGTTCCCTATAGGAAAAGGCCAAAGAGAACTTATAATAGGCGACAGGCAGACAGGAAAAACTGCTTTGGCCACAGACACCATCATAAACCAAAAGGGCAAAAATGTCATATGCATATATGTGGCAATCGGACAGAAAAACTCAACTGTTGCTCAAATAGTTGAAATATTAAAAAATTATGGTTCAATGGAATATACCATAGTAGTTTCATCAACAGCAAGTGAGCTGCCATCTTTGCAGTATATAGCACCTTATTCAGGTATAACTATGGCAGAAGAATTTATGGGCAAAGGCATGGATGTACTTATAGTATTTGATGATCTTTCAAAACATGCAGTCGCATATAGAACAATGTCATTGCTTTTGCGAAGACCGCCAGGAAGGGAAGCTTATCCTGGAGACGTATTTTATCTTCATTCCCGTTTATTGGAAAGAGCTGCAAAATTAAACGATGAACATGGAGGAGGCTCCATAACTGCACTCCCCATAATTGAAACACAGGACGGAGATATATCCGCATATATACCAACCAATGTTATTTCCATTACTGATGGTCAAATTTTCCTTGAAACAGATCTGTTTTTTGCAGGTCAACGGCCTGCAATCAATACAGGGCTTTCTGTATCAAGAGTTGGCAGTTCCGCCCAAATTAAGGCAATGAAAAAGGTCTCGGGAAAATTAAAGCTTGACCTTGCCCAATACCGAGAATTAGCATCTTTTGCTCAATTTGGTTCTGAACTTGACAAAGATACCAAAGAAAGTCTTGAACAGGGAGAACGTATAATGGAACTTTTAAAGCAGCCCCAATACAACACCATGAAAACGGAACACCAGGTTATTATTCTATATGCCGGCATAAAAAAATATTTGCTGGATATTCCGGTTGATAAAATAAAAACATTTGAAAAAGAATTTTTGAAATTTACTGAAAGTAATTATCCTCAGATTATTTTTGATATTGCAGAGACTAATGATTTAAGCGACGAAACCGAAAAACAATTAATAATGGCTATTAATGAATTCAAAAAAACATTTTAATTTACCCAATCAGGAGCGATATATGGCACAATCAATGCATGATATAAAGAGGAGAATAAAAAGCATCAGCAGCATAAAAAAAATTACAAGAGCTATGGAACTTGTTTCTTCGGCTAAACTGACAAAAGCGTCCTCTAGGTTGAAGAAATCAAGGCCATTCTATTATACGATACTCCGAGATACACAACAACTGCTGCATGCCTTGGGCGACGTAGATCATTCTTTGCTGGAGAAAAGAGAGATTAACAAATTTCTGTGTATAGTCATATCTGATGACCGCGGAATGTCCGGAGGATATAACAACAATATTGTTAAAACTACGGAAACCCTGATTAACAACAAAGAACATGATGTTGATTTGATCCTTATAGGAAGAAAATCAATAAATTACTTTAAAAGAAAAGACTACAGCATATTAAAAGAATATACAGGCATTTCGGAAGATCCGCAATTTGACCATGTTCAGGAAATATGCAATTACGTATTAAAATTATATGAAAATAAAAAAGTTGATAAAGTTGAGATTATTTACACGCAGTTTGTAAACAATATTTCTCAAGAACCCCAGGTTGTACAAATATTGCCTATTGAAAAATTTGTACAGGTGAAAGAAAGAAAAAATAAAGTCATAGATTTTGATCCTTCCGTTGAAGATGTTTTAGATTATCTAATTCCAAAATATGTAGCCAGCAGTATATACGGTGCCCTTGTAGAAGCATCCTGCAGTGAACAGGCAGCAAGGCGTTTTGCAATGGAAACAGCAACCGACAATGCAGAAGAAATAATAGATGAATTGAAAAACACATACAATAAGGCAAGGCAGTCAGCCGTTACAACTGAAATAGCCGAAATTATTTCCGGCGCCCAGGCAGTAAAGACAGATGATTCAAATTTATGACTTGATGTCGATCTCAAACTCGTGCGACTCATGTGATAGAAAATAAATAAAGAAAGGTTGACAATATGAAAGAAAACACAGGTAAGGTCATACAGATTATTGGCCCCATTGTGGATATTAAATTTACAGAAGAAACCATGCCGCAGTTACTGAATGCAGTTGAAATATATAATGGCAAAGAAAAAATTGTTATGGAAGTAGCCCAACATATAGGCAATGACACCGTCAGATGTGTCTCTATGGGTGTAACCGACGGACTTGTGAGAGGAATGGAAGCTCTTGACACAGGCAGCCCAATACATGTGCCGGTAGGAAGAGAAACCTTAGGCAGGGTTTTCAATGTACTGGGAGATACAATAGATGGAAAAGGAAAGATATCCATAAATAAATCAGCACCTATTCACAAGCCTGCTCCTTCTTTCGAAGATCAGGACACCTCCAATGAAATTTTGGAAACAGGCATAAAGGTGGTAGATCTTATAGCTCCCTATGCAAAAGGGGGAAAAATAGGATTATTTGGGGGTGCAGGTGTAGGGAAAACCGTCCTTATACAGGAATTAATAAACAATATAGCCATCAAGCATGGAGGACTGTCGATATTTGCAGGTGTAGGAGAAAGATCCAGAGAAGGAAACGATCTATATAATGAAATGATTGAATCCGGTGTTATTGACAATACTGTACTTGTTTTCGGACAAATGAATGAACCTCCCGGTGCAAGAATGAGAACTGCCTTGTCCGGACTGACAATGGCTGAATATTTCAGAGATGAAGAAAGACAGGATGTCCTGTTGTTTATAGATAATATATTCAGGTTTACTCAAGCAGGTTCGGAGGTTTCAGCACTTTTGGGAAGAATGCCGAGTGCTGTAGGATACCAGCCTACATTGGCTACTGAAATGGGTCAGCTTCAGGAAAGGATAACTTCTACAAAAAAAGGCTCCATTACTTCAGTCCAGGCTGTCTATGTGCCGGCTGACGATTTAACCGACCCGGCACCTACAGCGGCTTTTGCCCATCTAGATGCTACTACCGTTCTTTCAAGAAGCATATCAGAACTGGGCATATATCCTGCTGTAGATCCGTTAAACTCTACTTCCAGGAGATTAGATCCTAAAATTGTAGGTGAAGAACACTACAATGTAGCAAGGCAAGTTCAGGAAATACTTCAAAAATATAAGGACCTACAAGACATAATATCTATTTTAGGTATGGACGAATTGTCAGAAGACGATAAATTAATCGTGAACAGAGCAAGAAAAATACAAAGATTTCTGTCCCAGCCTTTCTTTGTTGCTGAAGAATTCACCGGCATAAAGGGTTCCTATGTTCCTGTTAGAGACACAATAAAAGGATTTAAAGAAATACTTGAAGGCAAACATGATGATATACCCGAAACTTATTTCTTCATGAAAGGCACCATAGACGATGTTGTAGCAGATTTCAGAAAGGATGTAAAATAACATGGGATCCTTCCATCTTGAAATTATAACGCCCGACAAACCTTTTTTTTCTAAAGACATAGACAGAGTTATTGTAAAATCATCAACAGGTGATTTAGCCGTTCTGAAAAACAGAGCACCGCTGTTTGCAATCCTTAAAGCAGGCAAAATAAGAATATCTAACGAAAACAAAGAAATAGCTGCTAAAATTGATTCAGGCTATTTAAATATAAATGATGATAATAATACAACCATAGTTACAAATTCCGCCCAGTGGTTAAGTGATCCTGACACATCTGATATACCGGACATGTCAGGTATAAATTAAATAATTAAAATAAAACGGACGGTCACTTCTACGATACCGTCTGTTTTTTTATAATTAATTAACCTTCATATAAGCCTGAGGTCTTATTAACATCAACTGCAAATAAAATTCCGTTTCCCGGCTCTTCAAGTTTCATGGCTTTATCAATAGCATCTATTACTTTTTGGGAGTGTTCTTTTTTTATAATAATCATAACTATTTCTTTTTCATGCTCAACTTTCATTGAAAAAAACATATTTTCTTTTATACCGGAGCCTCGGGCATCCATTATCGTAGCACCTCTTGCACCGGCAGATGTTGACACATCAACAACTTCTTTTCCTGCCCCCTTGTCAACTACTATAAAAATCACTTCATATTTCATACCTTTTTCACCTCCATTACCATCACGTGAGCAATCTTGATCAAAGTTTCTTGTTCCCATGATTTTACTTAAAGGAAACGAAAATAATATTCCGTGATTAGGTTCATACAAATGAAATTTGTCTGTCAAATACTCATGCAGTTCTTCTTCAAATTCGCCCTTTACAATCATAATAAGAATTTCTTTTTTTTCTTCACTAAGTCCCAAAAATTCCAAAATACTGTTTTTTACGGTTCCTCTTCCTGAGAGTATAGTCCCGCCGGATACACCGGCTTCCTTGGCTGCTTCTAACACTGCAGAAGCGATACCTTTATTGAGGACACAAAAGAATATTACCTTAGAATCGCCTTCAATATTTTGTTTCAAATTAAAGCTCCTTTATTTTTTAGTTTGATCTATAAATTACTTTTTAAAAACCAGTACAAATATTATATCAGGTAACCTGTGTATGTCAACAAACAATTACATTTGAGTTTCCCCATTTTATAA
>DHER01000122.1:0-10702 GCA_002399975.1 Firmicutes bacterium UBA4845
ATCTTCGGGGTTGCGGGAAATGTGGTTGCGGGCAAGAGATTTGCAAGTGGGCGTACTGAGATTGACCTTAATGTCCAAAAGACATTTAGGAGAAACTTACTTACACACAACCTGACATCACGGCATTACTACATAGCAGTGTCTGGGTTAACTTTTAAACCAAATTTTATAATTGTGCGTGCAATATATGGTGGTAATCGGAAAGAAATTCAAACGACTATTTACGCACAAAGTTTCTATGCATACGATAGTTGGTTTGATGACTCGTGCTGTACAAGTGTAAATACGACTGACGAAGATGGTAGTATAAGCGTATCGAGTTTTACTTTTAACGCTAACGCAGAAGATGGTTATGTAAATAGTTCTGGATTTTGTTTACCACTTGGTTCATATTCCAGCTATAACTTAGCAGCCTGGATAGCTTTTGAATAAAAGGGAAAGGAGAAAATCTATGCAAACATTAATAATCTATGATAATGAAGGTTACATCATTAGTCAAATGTCCGGTGATGTCCGGGAGCCCGTGGGAATACCATTTATATGGGTAGAAGTGCCCGAGGGAAAACGTATTGTCAGCGTCAATCCAGAAACAGGCACACCGGTGTATGAAGACTTGCCAAGATCAGAAACGGAAATTCTAAAGGAACAAATTGATGCTTTAAACATTGCCATGGCGCAGATGCTGGGTATGTAGAAGGGAGGACATACAATGCCACTTTGGAAGAAGACTATTTTTGTGAATGCAGTTAAGGCTAGGGTAGAGCAGGAAAGCAGAACAGCAAAGGATATTATTCAGGACTACACAAGGCTGACCGAAGCCGAAAAGACAGAGATCCTAGCTGAAATTAAATAGTTACACAACAACACAAACACCGAATAGGTGTATTTTTTATGCGAGAAAGAAGGTAAATGAATGGAAAAAGTATCAACAGCAAAAGTAACTGTGCTTACCGTAATCGGTGCGATTGGTAGCTCTATAGTAAATCTCCTTGGAGGATGGACAAGCGATTTGGAAACATTAATGATCATGATGGGGATTGATTTTTTGATGGGACTGTTGATTGCAGCAGTGTGGAAGAAATCAGAGAAATCCAAGACCGGTGCGTTAAGCTCTTGGTCTGCATGGAAGGGGTTATGCCGAAAGGGAGTGTCTCTTTTATTTGTACTGATTGCATACCGCCTGGATCTTGCACTGGGAGTAAACTATATCAGGACTGCCGTAATCATCGGCTTTATTATCAATGAATTGATATCAATTACAGAGAATGCCGGCATTATGGGAATACCAATCCCGGGTGTAATTGCAAAGGCTATTGATATGCTTAAACAGCGATCGGAGGGTGATAATACACATGATTAAGATATGCTTAGATGCCGGACATTACGGTAAGTATAATCAGTCCCCGTGCAACAAAAAATATTATGAATCCGAAGCTATGTGGAGGCTTGTTGAATACCTGAAAGAAGAGCTGCTTGCTTATAATGGTGTGCATATCATTACCACAAGATCATCTATCGACCAAAATCCAGCCCTGTATAACAGGGGGCAGAGAGCAAAGGGTTATGATCTGTTTATCAGCGAGCATAGTAATGCTGTGGGTAGCGGAGTTGATAATAACGTGGATTATGCGGTAGTTTACCGGAGTTACAAAAATAAGAACAATTCTGACGGTTTAGGATTGAGATTGGCCAAAGCAGTGGCTGATACAATGGGAACAAAGCAAAATCCACGAACCAGCACATGTAAGAGCGAAAAAGGCAACTGGGAATACTACGGTGTATTAAGAGGGGCAGATGATGCAGGGTGTCCTCTTTTTTATATTGTGGAGAACAGTTTTCACACCAATCCTAAATCAACAGAATGGTTGCTGAAAGACGATAATTTAAGGAAGTTAGCACAGGCACAGGCCAAAGCCATAGCAGAATATTACAATTTGAAGGTTATACCAACTTTGCCAGCAAAGGCAATCACGCCAGAATCCGATCCGGAAGATATTAAGTGGGCACAAGAGCGGCTTAATGCCATGCTGCCAGATTGGTATCCCGAGTTGCAAATAGACGGAGATTACGGTCCGAAGACAAGGATTGCCGTGTTGGTATACTGGAATCAGCTGGGATGGGGAAAACACATGCAGGATGACGGAACTAGGATAGGCAAGTCCACCCGTGAGGCTCTGGCTGCTGGCAGAAAATAAAGCTTATTCGATTCATGCGGATGTTAGTCTAAATTATAAAACCCCTTTTGCTGGATTTTTGCCTAACAAAAGGGGTTAATCTCGATTTTACCGAGAGTAATCTTCATATATATATTGTTTAATAGCCTACTTCTTTAACACCATATTCTGCTTGTTCCGTGGTGAATCCATCGAATTCCAGTTGCTCAATCAATCCAGAGTGCGAAAAAGAACTATAATCCAAATAGTCTTGTGCTGTTATTGCCGCCTGCTCATTCCAATCTGCTCCACAATTATCTACTGCATATGTCGCATCTTCGTTTGAAAATCCTTCGAATTCTAATTGTTCGATTAAGCCACTGCGGGAGAACGCTGTATAATCTAAATAATCTTTAGCTTTGTTTAAGGCATTTTTTTGGCCCATTGTCAATTTTGGCGTTTCCTCTTTTTCCGGTTCTGAAGTCGGTTCAGGTGCCGGTTCATCGGTTGGTTCTGCCGCCGGCTCTTTTGCCGATTCAGCAGTAGGCTTTGCGGTTATTTCCGTTTCAACCTTCTCAATTTCCTTGCCGGAATCTACGCTGGCGACTTGATCCGCAGTATCTTTGCTGTCATCATTAATGCTGCCAATTACACCCATCAGGATAAAAAATGCTAAAATACCGATTACTATAAATTTTGCTTTGCCTCCTTGCTTATGATTACAATTAGGACATACTTTAGCCTTTTTATCAATCTCCGTCTTACAGTGCCTGCATACTTTGGTTTCTGACATTTTACTACCTCCATACTTATAAGTTTTGTAAAGTTTTAATACTGGTTTATATTGTATACCATATTCAGGTAAAAAACCAGTGATACAGGCCGCTTTAATTTGAGGTTATTCACCTAATGCGATATATATTCGGTTGTCAATGTAATCTATATAAAAGTGGCGGCGATTATCCACTATGCCGACGGGGTTCCCGTGACCGGCCATTGTGCCGGTTTCGGCTGCTACCCGGGCAGCCTCATCAGACGGGGTTATGCTTTAAAGCAATCGTTTTTAAACTTCAAAGCATCTTCGTATTTGTCAAACCAGTCATAATATACATCGTAATCCTCTGTTTCTTGGCTGTGGTTCTCTGGCCTTTTGCCATGTGACTCAGTGTGCATGACAGCCTTTACCCTACCGTTATCATAAAAAGTTGATATTACTAAATAGTATTCATTCATGATTTCCTCACTTTCTCCCACCATAAGGCGGGGAGACATTAACTTAATACAGGCGTAATACTTAAAATATCAATCATCCAATTGCGACCAACTTTATCTAAAAATTTGTCTTTTGTGGTTGGTGCAATGAAGGAATGGCTGTGTTCACAGCCTGACCAACAAGGGTCAACATCGTCATAAGTTGCTGTTACATCGTACTTTTGCCATGGATGCACAATTACATTGCCCTTTACTGTTTTGATTGTATAATCTATCAGTTCGTTAGCTTCTTCGATTGCAATACTTACAGGTTCGCATATTACAATCCGGCTTTTTAATTCTTCACCGGACAATTCGCTATCCTTGCTGTAATCAAAGTCTTTAATTGTGACAGCACGGTACGATTCGCAATACTGGACAAGGCTAGGCGGCAAAGTACCAATAACAAGTTTATCTTTTATATCATCTGCTGTAACATTGCCAGATAATACAGGAGCCTCAGGATACATATCTTTTAAAACCTCAATTGTGCCTTGATGCCTGGATACTATTATAACTTTATTTTTGGAATACTCGCTCCAGTCATGACACATGCAAACTGTTACTAACTGCACATCGAGGTCAGCATTAATAATGTCATCAATGTTGTTAAATACAGTTCCTCTTTTTAGCATGGGAGCGAAATATTCATAAATTTCCATGTCCCTCATAATTGCGGGAGACAATGCAGATATTACTATATTACATCCCTCGTTTGCACATACCTTTTCTAAACCCTTAAATGCAGCAAAACCATAAGCTGTTACCTTATTTGTTTTAACTAATGTATTTAATTTCATACCTTTCCCCACTTTCTGCCCGTCCTGCCGATAGCCCAGCTAAATAATTTTTTATAAAATAACTTGACCCAAAAACTTTGCTCCGTCCCCCATATAGGATAACACTGTTTCGCCTTCGTCTGCGCCGTATTCTTCGTTATCACCATTTATTAAAATTACTTTTCCACAGTCGCTGTAGTTCAGAGCCTTTTCATATGCTGCCTTAATTTCTTTTTCGCTCATATACTCATTAACTCCGATAGCTGATGTTCCGTCAAGTTCTTCTAAATTTTCGTCATATTCAATGTCTCTTCCCTCCCAGTCATCCAGCGAACATGGCAAAATTTCGTTTTCTTCATATTCTGCATTTCCATAAATTCCATTCAACCCTCTAAATCCAAAATATCCGTTTCCCTCTAACAACTCCACCGCTTTACTAAGATTTAACTTTTTCATTTTTGTTTCCTCCTTTTATTTTCTTCCCTTATCTTTATAAGTACATTATACACTCAATAAATGTGTATGTAAATAGCTAATATGCACAAACATTGTGTGTATATTTTGTATAATATGTACACTTGCAATAGGTGCATAACTTTGATATATTGTAGGTAGGAGGTGTTATAATGATTAAATATAAAATAGATGTGCTCCATGCACTAAAAAACGCTGGATTTACTACTTATAGATTGCGCAAAGATAAAATACTTGGTGAGGCAACTATACAAAAATTGCGAAATTTTGAATTAGTATCGTGGGAAAATGTAAATACAATATGTAAACAGTTAAACTGCCAGCCTGGAGACATCATGGAGTATGTACCGGATAATAATAAGGAGGAGAAGATCAATGTATAAATACGAAGTTGGACAGGTGATCCCCACATTTGTGGGACACCAAGAGTGCACGGTTTTTAATATTGCCGACGATGGTGCAACTATGATTTATTTTTATAACAGACCAACGCCGGATGAGATTGCTCAATTTGAGAGTGAGAAGCCATTCGAGATACGTTTTACAACTATGAGAGGTATAATCTTTGTGACGGCAAAAGTAGGCAATTTATCATGGGCAGATATGCCATATACACCGCATTTAAGCAAAGATTTGACTACTTTACAGATACCGAATGACGGCCAGGGTCTTGCTCTTGTGCTTTATTTGATTGATAGCTCAAACGGGCAGCTCAAGCATATTCGGTTGCTTGGATTGTCCGAAAAATTTACAAGGGCGTTGATGGGAGAGGCACTGGAACTTAAAATGCAACCTTTTAGCAAAGCAGCGTATGATCAACAACTTGACTATATTTACTCTGCATATAGCACTAAGCAAATTGCACAGATGTCAAAAGAATATTGCAAGTTTGGAGGATAATACAACTTATATTTACAAAATTGCACAAGCTATTAACCAATATTTTGTAAAACTTGTATAGTGGCAAAAAACGGTAACTATGATATATTAATATCAACAGCAAAACATTGCTGGTGTCTCGCTCCTCAGAGTGAGTGGATTGAAATAACATTAGGTATGTGAACAATACCATCAAGATTACACTTTTACATTTTTAAAACAGCTCTAGACATTGCGTCAAGGGCTGTTTTAATTTGTACAGATTTATATTTTTTAGAATGCAAAAGCAAGCAGGATATAAAAAGCAATGCCAGCAAGCACAAGCATAAAGGTATTTAATTTTTCAGTAAAGATTATTTTTTCTCTTTCTTTCAGACTATCATAAACCAGGTGTTTTGACTTGCCAATCACGAGCCGACCTTTACTGTCTGTAAAACTATCAGAGTACAGAGCATACCAATCCAGCGCATTAATAAAGATAAGTACTACTATAGCTATCAATTCCCACTTAAATCCCAGATATTTTAATATTAGAGTCGTTGAACCTACAATCAGATAAAATATCCCCGTTAAAATTTTACCCACGTAAAAACGATGCGCGCCGAAACCGCCAAAAAATATCAGTAAAAATAAAGTTATCATTTGACTTTTTGGGCTTATATCATCCTCATCATATACCATAATGCTCCTCCTTAGTTTTTAAATCTATTATAATATATATGGTATATTTTGCAAGCGAGTAAATCCGTGTTGCATTTCGTGTTGCATGCATATGTAAAACGCCTATGTTTTAAGTAAAAAATCTGCAAATAAAGAAAAATAAAAACACGCACAACCCATGTATTTATCAGGATTGCACGTGTTTTCAGCATTTAACCGTATTGACTAGTCGCGGGTTCGAGTCCCGTCAGAAGCTTATCAAAAGTCTTGATATTTCAAGGCTTTTTTATTTCGTGTTGCATTTCGTGTTGCATATAATCTTTAAACTCATTTAGTGATTTTTTATTATCAGGCTTTTCAAATAAGGTCAGCCATGCCTTATATTTCCGGATATCAATATTTTCATTGTTGATTTCAAGTGTTCTTTCGAAATAATCATCTATTACTACGTCTACCTTTTGTCTTTCTTCCGAAAACGTCTGCATGTACACTTTTTTCATGACCTGATCGGACTTCCACCCGCCACGCTCCTGGGCATATTTATCCGGTACTCGAAGCAAAGCCATAATAGATGCGTTAAGATGACGTAAATCATGAAAGGTGATATGTTCCATGTTATTTGCATCTTGCAGCCTGATCCATCTGTAATATAATGTACTGCCGCTCATATTTACTAAGGCATCTCCCTCTACTTTATCAATAAGATTTTTTATATATTGCGGTATTCTGTGCTTGCGGTTTCGGGTTGGATTTTTCGCCATGCTTTTGCGTAATGGCTTATTATCAACATCAACTACAACCTCATTTATTGTAATGTAATCACCACGCACAGATTTTGATTTTGTAAGGCCTCTGACTTCTGACATGGAAAAGGATAGCCATGCAGCCAAAAGGACCGGAAGTTCTATATCTGTGCCTTTAATGATTCGCAAAACTTCTCGTGCCGGCGGTAGTTCAACCGCTCTTGGTTGTACTTCTGGTAATTCAATTTTATTAAAATTGAAATCATCGCGATACTTATGCAAAACTGCACTAACTAAGCCCCATTCATTTTTTAAACGTTTAGCTGATAACGGTTTGGGGTTTTTGAGATATCTCCCTGACGGGCGCTTGGCTTCAACATTAATGGCCTCCTGCATGATTACCTCGTCTATATCCTCGAGCTGCATATCCATCAAGTCCTGAAAAGCATTTCTTTGTATGCAGCGGTAATCCTGTATTGTAGTGGGCGAACGGCTAAGGATCTCCCTGGATTTTATATACTCGTCGATAGCCTCCGTGAGCTTCATTTTTGTAAATTCTTTTTTGCTGTTTTTCACCTTCTTTTCTTTGTTCATCTGGAATTCAGCCGCGGCAAATTCCGCCTCCCTTTTTCCTGCTGGAGAAGGATCGTCACTGGTAAACGATTCATAAATTCTCTTTTGTTTTTGCTTCCCGTTTTTGTCAAGTACAGGTTTGCCATCTTTGCCAAATACAGGCTCACTGTGACTATAAGCTAAAGCTCTCCAGCTACCACTAGGTAATTTCTTAGCTTTTGCCATTAATAGCACTCCTTTCGTATTTTTGGGCATAAAAAATACACCCAACATATTGTTGATTTATGTTAAAGGTGTTATAATAGGCTTGTCTATGGCGGTAGTATAACACCTGTTATTCTATTGTCAAAACCGTTCCTGGTAGCGCAGGGGCGGTTTTTTATTATGTTGACTTAAATACTCCTAAGTTCGGTTCAAAATAAATTATGTAATTATCTAAAATGGTATATTCGCCATATTTCCCCCGATAATATATTATAGCGTCATGTAAAAAATCTTCTGTCACATCTAAGTAGTCAGCCATGTCATATAAGCTATTACAACCATGTTCATAGGCTCTAATTATTCCGATCAATCCTATTTGTTTGTTGTAAGCCCATAGTCTCGCTCTGTGTTCTTGCCTACAATTATTAATTGCTGATTGATCAATGATATCTCCATGGGAGGTATAATAATGCCCAAGCTCTTCTGCAAGTATGCAAGATTTTTCTTTTAACGTTGGGATATCTTTGCGAATAGCAATACGATTTCCTTTAATTCTTCCCTTATTAGCATAAATCTCAGCTTCTTTTACAATTAAATTTAAGCTATAAGCCTCTTTTAAAAGTCCCTCGTAGTCCAATAGTATGACACTCCTTATTTCCAAAACTCATCATTGTTCATTAAATCATCATCGTGCTGTTTTTCTTCTTCTGTCGCACCTTCTATGGCATGAGCAGCATTGAGAATTGGGTCATCTTCATTTGTATATTTTGGTATATATGTTAATTCTTCTACTCGTTTTAATGCCTCTGCCTTACCTGGTGAGTTTAATGAATCGTAGTATGACATTAATCGAAGTTTAAATGTATCTTCTATGTCATTAGATAAATTTTTAAAGATATTGGGAACACTTTTCAATGCTTTAGACAGTCCTTCTTTTAAGGCGGTTTTTTCATCTTCTGATAATGGTATTCGTTTGTCTATTTTTTCAAGAGCGCGGTTAAACGGGGTATCATCTGGTGTATCATCAAAAGTAATAGAACCAGTCTCCCTTCCCATCGGTACGTCATATCCCATCAACCAAGCTTCGTTTACATCTAAGGCTTTTGCTATTTTATAAATGTTTCGTTGCTTTGGTTCGTATGCGCCTGAGATATATGTACTTATTGATGATTTGCCAATACCTGTTTTTTCTACTAAATCAGACTGCTTCATACCTCTTAATTCAAGGGCTTCTTTTATTCTTTCTGAAGTTGTTCCCATATTTATCCTCTTTCCGTTTCAACTTTTTTACATTTTAACATAAATGTTCAGAAAATGCAACAAAATATTTACAAGATTTTAAAAAAGTTCAGAAACACAAAAGATTACTCTTGACAGGCATATAGTGATGGTGTTATGATAAGTTCAGAAACACGAACGAAAGGAGGTTTTATATTGGCTTTTGATTATAGTAAACTCAAGGGAAAAATCAAAGAAATATGTGGTACGCAGGATGAATTTGCACGCCAAATTGGTATTGGAAGGGTATCGTTAAGCCAAAGGCTTAACAACTATCTTGATTTTTCGCAAAATGAAATTAAGAGAGCCTGTGAAGTGCTAGAACTTGCTGATGTAGACATACCCTTATATTTTTTTACCCAGGGGGTTCAGAAACACGAACGCAACAAAGAAAAGGAGGTTAATAATTGAATATCAAAACTGAAACATGGGACGGACATCAAATCAGATTTGTAGAAAAAGAACCTGGAGAATGGTGGGCTGTATTAAAGGATGTAACCGATGCGCTTGAGCTTGGAACCAGAGAAGTAAATAGAAGATTAAGCAATGACGTGCTTTCAAAGCACATCGTCCCTGATAGCTTAGGAAGAAAACAATCCATGATCATAGTAAGCGAATACGGAATTTACGAAACTGTGTTCGAGAGCCGGAAGAAAGAGGCTAAAGAGTTTAAGCGCTGGGTTTATGAAATGTTAAAGTCTCTTCGTCAGTCATCTGGACTTGAAGGTTTCCAGATATTCCGGATGTTGGACAAGGATCATCAAAAGGAAATGATGTCGAAACTCAACACCGCTTTGCGAAAGCCTGTAAGAGTGGACTTTATAAAGGCTAATACCATTGCCAATAAAGCAATATCAAACATGTATGGGTATCCCAAAATGATTAAAAAAGAAAACATGACACCAGAGATGTTGGCAGAAAGACAGCCCATACTTGAAGACACTGTAAATCTCATGGGTTTAGCAGATAAGTACGGTATGGGAGTAAAGGTAAGCCAATGCATTTACAACGGCTTGTTTAAGAAAAAAATAGGATAGGAGCTGATCAAGATATGCCAAAACTCAAAGAAACCGAAGGGCAGCAAAAAGACCGGCTCACAAGGGCGTACATAGCAAAAAATATGACTCTTTATAATCTTACAGATGAGCAGGTCGCGGTAAGTCTTAGATGCACCAAAAGGACATTTCAAAACAAGAAAAAGCGTCCAGAAACATTTACATTAGGAGAACTTAGAAAGCTATGTACAACAATAAAATTAAGCAATGAAGAAAAAGCAGAAATATTATAAAAATTAGGAGGACATATTATTGAGCAATTTAATAAAAATAGGCAATCAAGAAATTGTACTAAAAGAATTTAAGGGACAACGAGTGGTTACATTTAAGGACATTGACCTTGTTCATGAAAGACCAGAAGGAACGGCAGGAAGAAACTTTAGAGAGAACAAAGAGCGGTTTGTTGATGGAGAAGATTATTTCTTTGTTAAGCCAGGAGATTTTCAGACCGACGAAATTCGTCGTTCCGAGATTAATAATGCTGGTACATATCTCATCACCGAACAAGGCTACCTCATGTTAGTAAAATCCTTTACTGACGATTTGGCGTGGGAGGTTCAGAGGCAGCTAGTCAATAGCTATTTTAGGACAAGCCATAACACGTCCACATCCCTACAGGTACTGCAAGGTATGTTAGACCAGCTCATCCGGCA
>DHER01000122.1:10714-17259 GCA_002399975.1 Firmicutes bacterium UBA4845
CAGACCATATCCAAGATACAAAAGGGATCCGGTATGACTTACCAAGATGTATATTCGACGCTCTATGACCAGTTGGAGAGACGTGCTAAATGCCGTTTATCCGTCAGGGTTGACAATCAACGTAAACGGATGGCGCTGGACGGAGCAACAAAGACCAAGATTGAGAGCTACCGGACACTTGATGCAATTGAGGACGATCAAAGACTAAAAGAAATCTTTTCGACGATTGTCAAGGAATATGCCATCCGGTACGTGGCGTGAAAGGAGGGAGAATATGAAGCGTAAAATTATCGAGCTTATAGCATTTATTGTATTAATGATAACGATGTTTTGCGTATACATAACCGCAAGCAGTTTGGAAGCGGATGCGATTACAAACGGACAAGCAGTAGCAGCATTTGCCGCTGAAATCATTATATTATCCGTCTCAACCGAGGTTGTATGTGCGCATTTTAAGGATGGTGAATGGATATGAACGCAAGATATGCAATATGTCGCAAGTGCCACAGGACATGGAATATAAGCCGGTACCAGATGATCCCACACACCGGATATATCTGCCCGTGGTGCGGAAGTAAAAGAAAAAAGCCCACTCGGTCTGGCAGGACCAAAGTGAGCGCATAGAAAAATAACCTAAGTGTATTGTAACAGATTAAGGAGGGTTTAGTCAATGAATTTTGATTTTAGGTTTGAAGATATTGAGTCGGGTATAGAAAGATTGTCTCGCGATTTAAAAGCTTTAAAGGACACATATGAAAATGCAAGGGATTTTACAAGTATATATTTGCAATGTTGCGAGAAGCACGGCATTAGCCTAACGAGCATCGGCAAAAAAACAGATTTAATATCTGCTTGTAAAGGGTGGCCGTTTGGCTTCAAGAATAATGTTTTTGCAGACGAAGAAGAAAACGGATGTCCTGCGATATGGAAAGTCTGTGAAGAAATGAAGTTAGGTGAAGGCGGTGGCAATACTGGACAGCATCAAGCGAGTTGTGCAAGGTTGGTTGATGGTGTGTATAAACTTAAAAACGGCACATGGCTGAAAATTGAGTAAGGGGCCGGTCTAATGTATGTACCGGATAATTACGACGCTTATCAGCAACACGAAAAAGAGCAAGCACGAATAGCTAGAATGCGCAAAAGAAAGCAGTTTGAATATGAAAGGGAGAAATACGAAAATGAACGAATTAAAGATTGTTGTCAACCAGAAATTGGGCACAATAACGACTAATTTTGAGGATATAAAGGAACAGTTGTCGGCTCAAATGGAAATATATAACGAGTTAGAGGTCACAGAAGGTAATAAACCGGAGAGGAAAAAGGATGTTGCCACTCTCAGGAAGATGCAGAAAGCTATAACGGCGAAAAAATCCGAAGTACGTGCCGCTTGTCTGGCACCATACGACAAGTTTAGTAAGCAGGCTGACGTATTGAATGAAATAATACAAAAACCAATTTTGCTTATTGATAATCAGGTCAAAGATTTTGAGGAAAAGCAAAGGTTGTTGAAAAAGCAAGAGATAGAGAATTATTTTACTGAATTAATAGCAAGTTACCCGGAGTTGTCCGACGAGATCGGCATTGCTGAAATCTACGATAATCGGTGGGAAAACATTAGTACGACAATGAAATCAGTCCGGGAGGATATGGCTGCCAAGTTAGATAAAATCCAAGCCGACGTTGTTTTGATTAAGTCGATGATATCGGATAAGACCGAAGAGGCTCTATCCCTCTACTGGGGCGATTTAGACGTAACTAAGGCTGTAAGCATGATAAACCAGTACGAGCAACAAAAAAGAGAAATACAGGCACGGTTAGAGAAACAAAAGCAGTTAGAGAGGGAACGTGAGCTTGAACGTGAGCGCGAACGTGTTAGGGAAGAGGAACGCAAGAGAATCCGTGAAGCAGAGCGCATCCGTGAAGAGGAACGCAGAAAAGCTGCAGAAGAAACAGAGCGTATCATCGAAGAGGAACGCAAGAAATTGCAGGAAGAGCAAATTGCAAAGGAGATTGCCGAGAAAGAAAAGTTGCCGGCAAAGCAGACCATGGGCGATACGGATATGGTTACATATAAAATTATTGCTACTGCAGAAGAATTTGAAATGATTGAAATGTATTTGAATAGCATAGGAGTGGAGTTTATAAAGGGGGAGTTTTGATTGGACAACCTTGAAATTTATAACAAATACCGCGAAGTCCCTGCAGAAGCAAAAAAGAGAATATCCGGCGGGCGGATGAACGGTAAGACTGATATAAATCCGATGTGGAGATTAAAGAGCCTTACAGAGCAATTCGGGCCATGCGGTATTGGATGGTACTACAAAGTAATTAATAAATGGATAGAGCCTTACGGCGACGAAATAGCGGCATTTGTGGACATCGAACTATACGTAAAAGTTGACGGCGAATGGTCTGCGCCTATCGCCGGCACCGGAGGAAGTATGTTTGTAGCAAAAGAAAAAAGTGGTATCCACGTATCGGACGAATGCTACAAAATGGCTACCACGGACGCTATTTCGGTAGCGTGCAAGCAACTTGGCTTCGGGGCAGACGTGTACTGGGAGGCTGATAAATCAAAATATGATGCAGAACCGGCAATTAAAGATGAAGATACGATAAAGCAAAAGGATGCTGATGTATTGACCGCTCTTGTAAAAAGAAAAGGACTTGACATTGCAAAGGTTTTTAACGTCCCTGTGGAGCAACTCACGGTCAAACAATATGTCGAGGTGGTAAAACAGCTTGAAAAGCTCCGTGATAAGTAGGTGATTGTATGGAGTTTACCGGAACTATCAGAGGCATAGACAAAAATTATATCACGGGAGAAATAAATATAACGTTTTCAGTCAATGAAAAAAACACCGTGCTGCCGGAATATGAAAAACTTAAAGATTGCAAGAAATTGAGGGTTAGAGTGGTGCAATACCGAGAGAAACGGAGCCTTGATGCTAATGCCTACCTCTGGGTGCTACTCCAAAAGATGGCCGAAGTTCTAAAGTCTGACAAGTGGAGCCTATATCTTCAAATGTTGAAGCAGTATGGCCAGTTTACCTACATAGTGGTAAAACCTAATGCAGTTGAGAGCGTAAAAAAACAATGGCGAGAATGTGAAGAGGTTGGCGAGGTTGATGTTAATGGTACTAAGGCAGTGCAAATGCTTTGTTACTATGGGTCAAGTACATACGATGCAAAAGAATTTTCTATATTGCTAGACGGAGTTATAAGTGAAGCAAAAGATTTGGGAATAGAAACTTTGCCTAGCGAAGAGTTAGAAAGGATGATGGAGCAATATGGCAAACAAATTTGACGATCTTACAGGACGCAGATTTGAAAGGCTTACAGTTATAAAGAGGGTTCCTAATTTAAAAAACTCAAGAGTTACCAGATGGCTGTGTAAGTGTGATTGTGGCAATTATACAGAGGTAAACAGGAATAATTTGCTACATAAAAAATGTCAAAGCTGTGGTTGCCTTGCTCGTGATATCATCACCGGTAATAAATACAGAGAAACACACAATATGTCAAGAACTAGGCTGTATTATATTTGGCAAGGAATGAAACAAAGATGCTTAGGGCAAGGCACAGGTTCTAAATATTACAATGGCAGGGGAATTACATATTGTCCTGAATGGGAAAGCTTTGAAAGTTTTAGAGACTGGGCACTAAGTAATGGATATTCTAAAAATCTAACGCTTGACAGAAAAGATGTAGACGGAGATTACGAGCCGAGTAACTGCAGGTGGATAAGCACAAAACAACAAAATAGAAACAAAACAAGCACAATATTTCTTACGCTAAACGGCGAAGCCCATTCTATGGGGGAGTGGTCTGAAATTCTAGGTATACCTATGAGCACCATGGTTAATCGAAGAAACAGAGGACTATCTGTAGAACAAATATTAAGCACCAAATATCTTAGTCATAAAAAGAAAAGATGGGGTGTTGATGTTGAAAAAACTATATAGCGTATTTACAGACGATTTAAGCCACTGTTATTTATGCAGGAGTAATACAGTAGCCATACACCATATATTCGGCGCAAGCAACCGTAAACGCTCCGAAAAGTACGGTTTTATCTTACCGCTCCACCCGCGTTGGCACAACATGAGCAATGGCGGAGTACATTTTAACAGAGAATTAGACCTTAAATTTAAGCGGATGGCACAGGAATATTTCGAGGAACATTATGGGACTAGAGCAGAATTTATTATAGAATTTGGAAAAAATTATTTATAGGAGGTAGTTTTTTATGACAATAGAGCAAAGCATTGCTGAGATGCTACAAAAAAAGTTATCAGATGGAAGTATAGAGAAAATAATTGAAGAAAAACTCACGAAGTGTATCGGTGAGTGCATGGAAAACATGTTTAGGTGGAGTGGTCCAGCGAAAGCGCTTATAGAAGAAAAGTTGAAAGCAGTAATGATACCAGCCATTGAGGAATATGATTTTTCGAAATACACATTAAAACTTGATGCAGTTTTAGCAGAGATTGTAAATTCAACATCGCTACAAGACAATAAGAAAATTCTTGACAATTTTAAATCGCTTATGATTGAAAAAAATGAGGAAATGAAGTTATCTGACATATTTGATAAGTGGTGTGAATTTGGAGCAAAAGAAGTTGAAACAGACGGGCTAGAAGTTGAATATGACGATGGTGTGAGTTATGAATGTGTGGGTGTAGAGATGAATGTCGAGAACATAGAAAATATTGGCAGATATGGACCAGATAAGAAGATAGTGCGTTTTACTTGCGAGCATGACGAAAATATAAACTTGCAGTTTGAAATTTATAAGTATGATTTCATGAAAGGTTATGAGGTCAGCGGATACGGAAATTTCAATATCAACGGGCTTAAAAATCTCAACGATATGGATATTTTACTCATTAGATTAGGCAGAGAAGGAACAAAAATCACAGTAGATGAAGATTATCTCGAGGACAGCATAAGACCAGAAAAAGAGCCGGAACCTACATTTAGTTAACTAAGCACCACCGGGTAAGTATAGCATATCACAAATGACCTACTTATCCCGATTATATAGACCTTCCGGGGGGCTTCGGCTCCCGGGGAAAGGAGCAACATGAACAGTAAAGACAAAGGCCGACGAGGAGAGCGTGAGCTTGCAAATAAATTAAAAAAATATGGTTATGACTGCCGGAGAAGCCAGCAGTACTGTGGAACCAATGGAGACGCTGACGTTGTAGGGCTTGATGGCATACATATCGAGGTTAAAAGAGTTGAGAGACTTAATATATATGATGCTGTAGATCAAGCTAAAAGAGACAGCTTACCGTTTAGCACACAGCTGCCGGCAGTATTCCATAGAAAAAATAATTGTGAATGGCTTGTAACCATGACATTGCCAGATTGGATTGAATTATATAGGGAGTGGTCGAATGGCAGAGCGTAGGATGTTTACAAAAAAAATTACTGAAAGTGATGCGTTTTTAGATATGCCGTCAAGCACGCAGGCTTTGTATTTCCACCTTAACATGTCCGCAGATGACGATGGTTTTGTAAATAATCCAAAAAAAATACAGCGGATGGTTGGAGCATCTGACGATGATATAAAATTGTTGATAGCAAAGAGCTTTGTAATTACATTTGATAGCGGAATTATAGTAATTAAACATTGGAAAATGCACAACTACATACAAAAAGACAGGTACAAACCAACGGATTATATTGATGAAAAATCAATGCTTTCCATCAAAAAAAATAAGTCTTATACGCTCAATGTACCCGTTTTGGATACAGAAAGTGTACAAGATGTATCCATAGGTAAGGATAGGTTAGGTAAGGATAGGTTAGGCAAGGTTAGGGTAGATAAGGATAAAGAAAAGAAAGAACATGTCGTATATGATCCGGATGAATTGCTTAACCAATCAATCATTGACTTTATAGATTTCCGTAAAAAGATAAAGTCTCCAATGACGGACAGAGCGATTACTCTAATGCTAAACAAGCTTAATAAAATGGCTACCGACAACGACAAAAAAATAGAAATACTCAATCAGTCAATCATCAACGGCTGGAAAGGAATATTTCCGCTAAAGGAAACTAAGAGCAAAGGCTCATTTGACGAATTTCAGAAATTGGGAGAGGAGTGGTTAAGTGACAGAGCAAGAGTTCATGAAAATAGCGGCAACAATTAAAACTTCCTATCCGGCTGTAAACGTATTAAAGGACAAGGCATCAATGAATATCTGGTACATGATGCTAAGCGATATAGATTATAAGGTATGTCAAAATGCAGTACTCGAATTAATTAGCACCTTAAAGTTTCCCCCGACGATTGCAGAAATTAGGGAAAAATGTTCAATGCTTACGTCACTGCCCGTAAAGGATTGGGGAGAAGCCTGGGAAGATGTGCTGATGACTATTCGGAAATTTGGATATCCGCAAGAACTCGAAGCAATGAATAGCCTTGATGAGCTCACAAGAAAGTGCGTGAAAAGGATTGGTTATCAAAACATCTGCATGAGCGACAACATATCGGCGGATAGAGCAAATTTCAGAATGATTTACGAAACCGAAGC
>DHER01000095.1:0-38008 GCA_002399975.1 Firmicutes bacterium UBA4845
GGTTTTCAGCCTCTTTAATTTGAATCGATAATTGATTAAAATTATCCGTTATAGTTTGTGCTTTTTTCTCTAAATCCTCATATTCAAGCAAGTTATTTTCTGTTAAGTAATTCATGGTCTGTGCCATCTGCTTTAAATTAAAAATCTTTGCCCATCGTTCATATCCGGCACCTTTTCCTGCTTGCAATTTTGCTTGTATATCCACCAAGAGATTAACAGGAGATTGCGATTTTACAGTTGCTCTTTTCCTATTAGCAAAAGGTTTTTCCTCATTAATAACTGCTCTGATTTCTTCCTCTGTATAACCCTCTCCAAGAGAGCGTAAACGGATAAATTTCTTCTGATCATTGTTTTTAAAGGCAAGATATTTTCCTTGTTTAATAGAGTAACCTGCATGTTCCATTTGTGATAAAAAAACATCAAAATTTGTGGGATTTTTTGAAAGTATTTCATCTATAGTGTTTCGCAATTTCTCTGAATGAGTAATAGGTTTTTTATCTCCAAGCCATTTACCATAATGGTTTTTTCCACGCTTTGGATTTTCAATAATAGAAAGTCCATTTTCAAGACAAATGCGGTCAGATATTTTACGTACAACTTTGCCAGAGCCTAAGAAATCTCTGAATTTTCTTGTGCAATCTAAAGAAGTAGAGTTGTAGATAATATGGTTATGAATGTGAGCCTTGTCGATGTGAGTAGCTACAATAAAAGCATGGTTGCCTTTAGTAAATTTTAAGGCTAATTCATAGCCAATTTTATTAGCAAATTCTGGTGTAATTTCTCCTGGCTTAAAGGACTGACGTATCTGATAGGCTATTACATCATTTGCTTGTTCTCTCCCTGTAATATCGGAGTATATTCTTTTGGATAATAAAAACTCTCCCTGCACTGTTTTAGGGTCACATTCATAAGAACTTATATATTTCCCATCGTTAGTTTTGACAGGATTTATTGCATAATCCGTACGGTCTACAAGGCAACTGGCAATAGATTTTCCTTTGTTTCGGTGCATAGAAATCAAGCGAGTTGTTGCCATAAAAAGCACCTCCTTTATAGCTTAAAAAAAGAGTCGCGATTAGCAACTCTTTCAGTAAACTTAATTCTGAATTCAAAAAATTAGAGAGGGCATTACTATTATTGATTTTATTTCGTATAGAATATCGGGTGAACTTATCTCACGGCATCGTCTAATAAAGTTCTTATATCCCTTTTCATCATGTAACAAGACTTCAACAGCAGATAATTCAAAGTCCAAATTATTTGGTAGGCGCCATTCTCTCTCATGCGTCCAATCAATATAGTTGTCTTTATTGCTTAGATCAAAATTGACAATTCTCCAATAATTATCTTCATTTAAATATGATTTTGCATCTTTAGTTCTATCGTATATGACAGGTCGACCGCCTTTTTGATATATATACTCTTTAGAAAACCTTAAACCATACCCCGTATACCTATGTTTTTGACTGTTTTGATTCTTTTTTAAATATTGTTCATAATATATATTTTCGGCTATAGAATGCAACGGCATATCCTGAAAGCAAACAGCAGGAATGTTTCCACAAATAAAACCACTTTCTGTTGTACTTCCGAGAATTTTCTTTTCGGTCAATATCTTAAACAAGTTTCCAAATCCACTGGTAGCGTCATGATTTTTTGTTAAATGTACTAGTTTACTACTGAAATCAGATCTCCTTGCAATCCTCTTATTCCACTCCTTACTATTCACCTTTAACCTCCCAACATTTGTAATCTAAAAATTTCATCACTAATAACAAAATCTATAATTCAAGTTACATTCTGTAGATTCGATATACCTATCTAGATTAGTAGTAATAACTCCAACTAAACTTGCATCTGGTAAATGGATATACAATTCTTCTCTTGCACGGCTACAAGCAACATAGTATAGTCGAGTAAATTCATCCGAGGGGGATTCTTCTAGAATCCTAGGGTTACTCCAAAAATCATTTAATGTTGTACAATCAAATCTGCTTGGTACAACACCTACTATTACCTTGTCCCATTCTAAACCTTTTGCTTGATGTACTGTCATATATTTACTATCTTTAGAAAACACCTCATTAAAGAGTTGTTGTACTGTGCCTAATTCTAATTTGTTTAAATTCATCTGCAATTTTTCATTATCATATTCAGTCAAATATTCAATTTGGAAATTATTATCTCCTAATTTCTTAAAAAAGGTTTTAAGATTTATGTCATTTAACAGCAAATAATTAAACCTATTTATTATATCAACAATAAGAGTGTAATCATTTACTCCTTTAAATAAAGCTACCAATCCTTTATTAAGAGAAATAACATCAGTAGTTAAGATCGATCTGTCTTTTTTAAGGATATCAATATTCACATATAATCCAAATGCAGATAATAAATCAATAAAAGAATTAGTGGTATAAGCATCATATAGTTTCATAATAAATCTAAAAGCTCTCACCCAAGATACATTATTATGTTCAACAATTTCAGCTCTAATATCTATAGGTGAAGCATAATAACTATTATAGATATTTGTTAATATTTTTTTTTGCTCATTACTTATATTTTGAATATATTTAAATGCCATAGCCCATGTGCGAGTCAAAATAACTCCACCGCTATTCTTTACAGTATTTAATAAAGATAATGCAGTTTCACTCTCTCCAATAACAAAAACTATTTGTTTGGCTTCAATTTCTTTTCCCTCTATGTCGTCAGAATATGTCTTTATGCTTTCTTGCCTTAAAACATCAGATTTTCTTATATAATTACATAATTGAACAATATTGTTGGGAGAACGCCGGTTGCCTTTAATTATATATTCAACTATATCATTTTTACCAATATTTATTAAGTTTTGGAATTCTGAAGGTTTTGCTCCCTGAAAGCTATATATTGACTGTGCAACATCTCCAATAACCCCAACTACGCTATGTTTTTCTCCAATCTCCTTAATTATAAGTGTTTGCAAAGGATTAGTGTCTTGAAATTCATCAACAAAAATATATGGAAACTTTACTCTTAAAGCATACAATGCTGTACTATTTACCCTTAATATTCTATATCCAAAATATAAAATTTCATCATGAGTAAGTTTACAAGCAGTTGACCAAATATATTTTTTTATTATAATAGCTACTTCAGAAGAGATCTTATTTGAATACATTAATAAATGTTTTTTTGATTTATAGTATTCCTGTATATCAATTTGTACCTCTCCCATTATTTTTTTACTAAAGTCGTATTCTTGCGATATAGACAACTCATTATTAATATAATTATAAATTTGTTCTTTTTCATGTCCATGTAATATGCTTAGTCCTTCAATTTGAGAGGTTATTTTTCTCTTACTATTTATTTCTAAATTAAAATCTGTTTTAATTATTTGTTTCAAATCTTCTTGAAAAGGCATTATGATATGTTTTATAATAAAACCGTGTATTGTATTAACTTCAACTGCGTCACTAAATCCATGCAGCCGACGCTGAATTTCTTCAACTGCTGAATTTGTATAAGTAATACACAAAACTTTTCTATTTTGGCTATTAATAATTTGTGGTACAGTTTTTACTATATTTTTGATATTTTCTACTAAAAAATGTGTTTTACCCGCCCCTGGTCCAGCATATATTTTCATATGTTTAGACAATTGTTGCGAAGTAAGTATATCACCAGAAGTTATTTCGATAGCCATTCTATACCCTCCTTGATGTAATCAGGAACAATTATTTCATTCATCAAGTTTTCTTCAACCAATAAGCTTAGAGCAACATCACCTTTTTTGTTTTTAGCATAAGTTAAAAATAACTCTGCAAAAAACAGCTTCTTATATGTATTCGCATCCTTAATATAACATTTACACGCACAAATATATCTATTAAGAATTGGTAATATTTTTTCTCTACTCTTTTGATTAACTTTTTTAAGATTATTCCACCATTTATAAAAGTTGGTGCCATTTTCACCAATAAAATCCTTCATCGAATCTGGCAAAGCTATTTGAAGCAATTTAATTAAAACATAATCATTATCAATATTGCTCATAAAGAGTTCATCTTCAAAAGTCCTCCCTAATTGTTTTTGTGACACAATATGTATATTTGTCACATCAATAAAGCATTTATTGATTGTTTCAATGTGAGAAGGAACAAATTTAGCATAATTTGATATTGGTTCTATTTTTTCAGATTGAAACCATTTAAAATCTTTATCAGTAACACACAGCACCTTCTTCTCAACAGCATTATGTGCAAATACGTTAATAAAATGACTAAAGTGTTTACCGCCTATTTCTACAATTGATATATGCTCATCTTCATAAGAATACCTAAGCTTCTCCATGAATTTAGGTAAAAGTAATTTTTCAGCAATTCCTTCTACAAGTATCACCTTATCAGCAAAAAGCATATCTGATCTAGTTACATCTAAAAATTTCATCATATGTTTTTTTGAGTTTTCATTGTCTCTAAATTGTATTTGCAAGCTTTGCTGTACACAGTCTTCATTATCATCTTGCCTTTTATAGTCCATCATAAACATATTATCAAGACCTGCTACAGCAGTAATATTAGAAGAATGTGTTGTAACAAAAATCTGTTGATTTAGATCATTTGTCTCATCAAGATTCTTAAGAAATTTGAATAATTTATACTGCATAGCAGGATGTAGATGAGATTCAGGTTCTTCAAGGCAAAGAATTCGAAAATCTCTTCCTTTCTTAATCTCTGTCAATCTTATGAGCATGTACATATTTATTAAATTATTATACCCTAGTCCATTATGAGATAGTGGAACAGTATAACCTGATTTCGTATCTTTTACATCAATTACATATGAATCTGATATAGAAATAGTAGAACGAATATCCTGAGCTATAGCAACATTACCTTTTTCTAAACCAATTGCATTCCTTTCGTTGTCTATAAGAGATTGTATATTTGCTAAAACTTGTTTAATTAACTTTTTCATTTCACTTGAAAGATCTTGTTGAAATTGCTGTATGGAAGCCACATTTTCATCTGCCTTGAGAAATCTATCGATTTCACCTTTTGTTTCCTTGTATACAGTACCACTATTTCGTTCCGCTTCAATGAAATCCACCTTAAAGATATTTGTTGCTTCTTTTTTATCAATCTCAAATTCAGACATACCATTTGTATAATGCCATGAATAATGTTTTACAAAGAATTTAAGCATGTCATAATACTCGTCAAATTTAGTAATTTTTTTTGCCTCTTCTAGATATCTACCAACTTCCTTTGCATTTAATGAATATCTCATTTTTACGCATGCCGTTATAGTGTATTGTATAGAATCTGATGAAGCTGATTTAGATTCGTTGATTTTATCCATGCCAATAAAAGAAAGTAATTTAGTAATACTTTCATCTTCAGTATTATCTTCTGAAATATCATGTTCAATTAAGTATTTTATCGTAATTTCAGGTGGAGCCTCTTTATATTTAGAAGCGTAATTTTGTTTAATATTATTTTTGTTAAAATCATCGGCACATATATCTTCTGGGCAAGAAATTAAGTGAATAGCCTTTAAAAGCCCTGTTTTACCACAATTGTTTGCCCCAACAATAACATTTAAGCCATCATGAAATTCCATTCTAAAATTATTAAAGTTTCGATAATTTTCTATTTCAATATTTTTAATATACAAATTATTATCCTCCCTTCAAATATACTTTATTAATCATCTTATCTAACAGATAATCTCGATTTTTGCATAGAAATCAAAGAGTTTTTAATATCAGGATAGATACTCTCGATGTCAAAAGCCTTTAAAACTGCAGTATCAAACTCTACTCTGTCTGCTTGATCAATTTCTTGCATTGTATTCATAACATCTCTTCTGCACACAACAGCAAACTTATTTAATATTTCTATTCTATTCTCATCAGATACTTGTTTAGGATCCAGCATGAAAGCATTTTTAAGTGTTGTATTGTTAATATCTAAGGCACCAAGTCCACGACCAAATCCGATAGCTTCGATATAAAACATGCCAATAATTGAATTCAATAATGCATGATACAATTCTATGTCTTGATAGTTGGGCTTCTTTTTTAATCCAATTAACCTTTGATTAATAAAAGTCGGTTCCTCAAATTTAGCAAAAAATAATCTTTTATCGGGGTTCATAGTTGTACATATATCAGCAGTTGCAGTATCTCGCATTTCATACCAATACATATTTGATCTTTTTAATACTTCTGTAAGTGGTCGTCCAGTACCATTTACTCCGTTTTCAAAACGTTCTATCCAATTAAGTGTACCTATAAGGTTTTGCTGCCTTAATTCTTCTTTTGAGAAAGAGCAACAAAAAGCATCATTATCTGCTTCTGCAAATAATGAAGTAACTCTTCGTGCATTTTTCAACACTCGTTTTATACAAATTGGCTCAATACCATGTCCATCTACTGGATAAAACATATCATCCCATCCACGACGCTCACCTCTAAATACAGTAAAAACCTCACTTATGGGGATAAGTTTGTCTTTGATATCTAACAACCACATAACGTTATGAAATAGAGCATTTAAAGAAATATTTAAGCTTTGTAGATCTTCAATTTGCTGATATGTGTATCTAGACAGTCCAATGACATCCGAATTCAATTCCCTATCCAACAATGCAGAACGTACAATTGTATCGGAAAATTCAGGTTCATTTTCTATCTCTGAAAGCGATTTGTTCCATTTATAAAATGACATAAGTGTATTATTTTCTGGAGATACTATTTCTGCTTTTTTAGTAAGTATTAAAATTGTAGTTACAATTTGTGCATTATTAAACCACCTTTTATTGCCACTAATATGATATCAGTAGGATATCTTTCCCCATTACTTGAAACATGAACTGGCTGAAAGTCTCCATAACTTCCACTTAATTGATCTTTTCTAATTCCTTTATCATAAGGCTCACCTTGTGTCATTTGTGGATGATAAGTTGGTTGCCTTTTATAAAAAACACATACATCTTCATGTTTTCTTAACGGTTGCTTTTTTGCATTTAGAAAATTTGTCGGTTTAGACTTTTCCCATACCCATTTGTATTTGTAAATTTTAGGCTGACTTAATATCAACTGTGCTGTAAAAATCCCATGAGAAGTAAGCACAATTGCTCCATTTGGTTTAATAATACGATTATATTCCTCCCATAATTTATCAAGGGGAATTAAGCAATCCCAATTGTTTTGTGTTGTTCCATATGGCAAATCACATAAAATCATATCTATAGATTCGTTTGGCAATTCCTTCATATAAACAAGACAGTCACCCTCATACAATTTATTTATATATGGCTTTAGTATTTCTTTTGTTTCTGCATTCATAAATATTAGTCCCTCATTTCAGCATTATTAATTATTATGTATTATTTCAACAATATCATCAAACGTGCACTCAAGTGCACAACAGATCTTCACAAGAACCTCAACTGTAACATTTTCATTTCTCCCAAGTTTTGCAATTAAGGAAGGGCTTATATCTGCTATCTCACTAAGCTCTTTCTTTTTCATATTTTTATCTATTAATATTTTCCAAAGCTTATTATAACTTACTGGCACTGTGGCACCTCTTTTCCTAGATTACATACATACGATAATTATACTCTACACAAACACAAATATCAATATAAATGTACGAAAGTACACTTTTTTGGATTAACATAAAAATAATCCATCAATAAACTATACACAAAAATACCAATACCCAATAGGACAAATATTAACAATCCTCAAATATATTTTCAACATATCGCAAAAAATAGCAGAAGTCCCATCAAAAAGCAAGGGTCGAGATAAACGGCTATGCCGCCCTTGCTTTCCGCTGGTTCTTCTGCTTTGTGTCAGTTAAGGGAGCAAAAGACTAAAAATGCTTTCACTACCTTTAATAATTAAATAGCTTTTAACCATTCATTTATCAGTCCAATTTTTCCTATAAGCCAAGCAGCAAACATTGGTATTCCATAAGGGCTGATAAGGTAAGCAAGCACCATTGTTTTTATTCCGTCCTGTACCTCGCCTAAGAAAATCATAATTGCCAGTGCTAATGCAAACAAGAGCATTGCCAAGATAGAAAGTAGCATCGTTCCAAACGTACAGATAAACTCACAGATGAGCAGGATAACAGTCAATATCAAAGTAATAGGAAACAATAATATTTTAAGCAGTATTCGCATAATGAAATCCTCCCTTCCCATTGGTACATTGTATAGGAAAAGAATACCAGAGAAAATTAATATTGTCTATGATACAAATTCAAATTGCTGAAATGCGAGATAAAATTTCATCTGCTGTCTCCCAGAGCTTATTGTAGCTCTCTCTTAAATCATTTATATCTTCACCATAAATATTTCCTGTTTCATGGACACGCTTAGTAAGTTGATTAAGGCTGTTGCTTGTGCGACGAAGAAGTGTTACAAGCTCTCTTATATCTGATAAATCAAGATGGATTACATAGCCATCTATTGCCATCTTCCGAAGATAGGCTCCCATATTCTTTGTGCCAAGCTGCTCCATTTTTATATCTATGAGGTTTCGTTCATGCTCTGTTACCATGAAATGTAGCTGAACATTCCTTTTTCGGTTTGCCATTATCTCACCTCCAAGTATTTACCTTGCTTTTCTTTCACTTCTTTACCTGTCTGAGAGAGTTGCTTTAGACTATCTAATACAGAAGAACGTTCAGATTTAGAAGTATTCTTTTCAGTCTGCTCCTGTGGTACAGAAACACCGATACCCATATCCAACTCAGCATCAAGAGTGGCAAGTCGAGCGACTTTATCCTTTAATTCCTGTTCCTTCGGAAATGGCTTCCCAAGCTCTGCTTTTGCCGCCTCTTTTTGTTTAAGCAAATTATCAAGTTGGTCTGTAACTGCTTTTAGCCTTCCTGACATGGCCACAAGGGCATTATCAATTCTGGTAAGATTCCCTCTTGTATCCATTCCCAATTTCACGGTATGGCTCATTGCCCCTTTTAAATTAAGCTTGAATTCATTATAAAATCCATCATAAGAGAGGTGCATAGTGAAACCTCGGTAGCTGCCTATTTCTATTGGGTCTTTGCCATTTACTTCTTTACAGGATTCAAGAAGAGCAGTCCCGGCTTTGTCTTTATCTGTAAAGGCATGGTCTTTAATTATCATTGGTAAAAATTCACCTTCAGCAGGTGTATTTTCAGAAAGGGTCTTTAAATCCTGCTCAAATCCTTTAATATATCCCTTGTTCTTTTCAATGTTTTCAGGAAAGTATTTTAATAAGTTATCCTCTAAGCGGTATTGATTGCTTTGATGATTTGCTTTTAAAAGTTTTAGCTTTGCCACATCAATATCCAAATCCATCTTTTCCTTGATTTTGGGATTACCTGCACATAGGGCTTTGATTTCTGCATAGGATAATGCTGCCTCATCCACATCCTCACAGGAACGAACAGGACTTTTTGAGGTCATAATCTGTGAAATAAACTTCTGTTTATTTTCTACTGTCTGCCAAAGGTACGCATCAAAGGTTGCCTCTGTTACATAGCGGTAGATATTTACTTCCTCATTTAAATTACCTTGTCTTTCAATTCTTCCTGCACGCTGTGTCAAGTCTCCTGGACGCCACGGGCAATCAAGGTCGTGTAAAGCCACAAGACGGTCTTGTATATTCATACCTGCACCACATTTTGCTGTACTTCCAATCAGTACACGTACATCACCACTACGCATCTTTGCAAATAGCTCTTTTTTCTTTACTTCAGTATTTGCCTCGTGGATGAAAGCCACTTCATAGGCAGGTACACCTTTTTTAATCAGCTTATCTCGTATATCATCATAGACATTAAAAGTTGAGGTATAGCTATCCTCCTCTTGATCTAAACTATCCTCCAAAGCATATAGCTCTGTACAATTAATAGTTTTGCCTCCTCCTTCTGCCACTTTATATTCTCTTATAGATTTGCCTTTTGGAGTAGAAATATCACAGAATACAAGCTGTGTCAGTCTCTCGTCCTTACCCTCATTCCAAATGCGATAAATATTGTTTATACATGCATTTACCTTGCTGCTTTCATCATCAGGAAGAAGTGGATTAACAATTCTTTGGTCAAGTCCTAATTTTCTTCCGTCTGAGGTTATCTTTAGCATATTATCAACAGTAGGCTCAACCTTATTAGCGTGAACATCAGCAGCTCGATTGGACAGTTCACTTACCATTTCCTTTTGTATTTCAGTAGGCTTTACAGCAATGGTTTCATAGTTTGCTTTTGGAGTTGGTAAATCCAGTTGGTCAGCTGTCTTTATATCTGCAACCTCTTTAAACATAGCCATAAGTTCAGGCAAATTAAAGAATTTTGAAAATCTTGTCCTTGCCCTGTAGCCAGTTCCTTCTGGTGCAAGCTCAATAGCAGTTACAGTTTCTCCAAAGGTACTTGCCCAACAATCAAAGTGAGCTAATCCTTTTTGTTGCAGGGTATTATATTGTAAATATCTCATCATGGTGTAAAGCTCGGTCATAGAATTAGAAACAGGAGTACCAGTGGCAAATACAATACCTTTACCTCCTGTCAGCTCATCCATGTAACGGCACTTCATAAACATATCACTTGATTTTTGTGCACTTGTAGTGGAGAGTCCGGCTACATTTCGCATTTTAGTATAGAGAAATAAGTTTTTGTAGTTATGAGCTTCATCTACATAAAGCCTATCCACTCCAAGCTGTTCAAAAGTAACAACATCATCTTTTCTCTCCTGTGACTGCAATTTCTCCAGACTTTTCTCCAAACTCTTTTTTGTTCTCTCCAACTGTTTTACTGTAAACCTTTCACCGCCACTTGCCTTAACCTCTGAAATGCCATCTGTAATTTCGCTAATCTGCTCCCTTAACAGTCTTTCCTGTCGTTCCAAAGACATAGGAATACGCTCAAATTGACTATGACCGATAATGACAGCATCATAATCTCCAGTGGCTATTCTTGCACAAAACTTCTTTCTGTTTTTAGTTTCAAAATCTTTCTTTGTGGCCACTAAAATATTAGCAGCAGGATAAAGCCTTAAAAATTCACTTGCCCATTGCTCGGTTAAATGATTAGGTACAGCAAACAGTGGCTTTTGGCATAATCCAAGTCGCTTGCTTTCCATAGCTGCTGCTACCATTTCAAAGGTCTTTCCTGCACCTACTTCATGAGCAAGCAAGGTATTATCCCCATAGAGAATATGAGCAACTGCATTGACTTGATGGGGTCTTAATGAAATTTCAGGATTAATACCAACAAAATTGATATGCTGTCCATCGTATTCACGAGGTCTTATGGAATTAAACTTATCATTATATTCTTTAACTAAAGTTTGTCGTCTATCTGCATCTCTCCAAATCCAATCACGAAATTCATCCTTAATTGCCTGCTGTTTTTGCTGTGCCAAGGTAGTAGCATCTTTATTAAGTACACGCTTTTCCTTACCATCTGCATCTGTTATGGTGTCATAAATACGAACATCACGAAGATTTAATGTATCCTCTAAAATACGGTAGGCATTGGCTCTGTCTGTACCATAAGTAACATAAGCAGCTACATTGTTATAGCCAACTGCATTTTTATTGGTAATACTCCATTCAGCAGTAAAAGGAGCGTATTTTACTTCCACCTCTCCATGAAGTCGATAAGGGGTATCAAATAGCTCATACATAAACTGTTCGATATACGCTTTATCAATCCAAGTTGCCCCAAGACGTACATCAATTTCAGAAGCGTCAAGATTTTTTGGCTGTGCTTTCATAAGTGCTTCAACATTGGGTCTAAAAATATCCGATACTTGTACAGCCATTTGTGCAATATGGAGTTTTTCTCTTACATTACCGGATAGGTATTCATCTGCTGTAACATAGACGAGACTCTCCTCGCTGTAATTTGGTGCAGGCAAAGGAAATATAACACCTTTTAAATCCTCTGCAACCTGTTCTGCTGTTAATCCTGTAAGCTTTGACATATATTCCATATCTACTCTAGCTTTTTCTGCTATGGATATTGCCAGTGCCTCACTTGCTGTGTCTACTGAATTAACTGTTACACGCTTTTTTATGGTACGTTTTGTAAACATATCAGCTTTGGCTTTAAGATTTCCGCTTTCATCCACATCTTCAAGAGAACAAAGAAGATAGTATGAATTATCCTCACTAAAGGCAAGGCTGTTTCCACGACTGTTAATCAGTCCATACTTTGCAGTAAAGCTGTCATAAAGACTGTTTAGCTTTGCTTGTTCCTCTTTGATGGTTTCATCACTGTAATCTTCTAATTGGTAATAAATAAGAGAATTAACACACTCTCTTAATTCTACAAGTCCTGCAATGCGTTCCTTTGCAGTTTGATTTAGCTCTGGTTTTACCATACGGGAATTTTCACGATAATATACTTCACCATCTACCAAGGTAAAGGAATAGTTTTTTACAGCAGGGTCGGCAGGAATTGAAGTATCAGCATTAACTTCCATGTCGATTAGATCCATTTCAGGTATACTGCCTTCAATATTTTCCACTGCTATCCTTAACTGTTCTGATAGATCAACATCTGGTAAAGGAGTACAAGTGCTTTCCATTCCAAATTGACCGTTTTTCATTTCCATTGTTCCAAGTATCATCTCTGGATGGTCGATAAAATAGCTATTTATAGCAATTCCATCCTCATTGGTGTCAAGATGTATCCAATCCTTATCTATATCAATGGGTCTATCTCTTTTTTGTAAAAACAAAATGTCACTTGTTACTTCTGTGCCTGCGTTTTTAAATGCATTGTTAGGAAGTCTTATAGCTCCTAATAATTCAGCTCTTTGTGCAAGATAGCGACGGACTTCTGGATTTTGTTTATCCATAGTTCCCTTTGAGGTTATAAAAGCCACTACACCACCAGGTCTAACCTTATCCAAAGCTTTAGCAAAGAAATGGTCGTGAATAAGGAAATTGTAGTTGTCATAACGCTTTTCACTTAACTTATAGTTTCCAAAGGGTACATTTCCAAGGCATAAGTCAAAAAAATTATCAGGAAGTTGTGTTTTCTCAAAACCAGTTATGGAAATATTAGCATTAGGATAAAGCTGTTTTGCAATCCTGCCTGTAATGCTGTCTAACTCAACACCATAAAGATTAGAATTTTCCATACTTTCAGGTAACATCCCAAAAAAATGTCCAATACCACATGAAGGTTCTAAAATGTTACCTTTAGCAAATCCCATACGCTCTACAGCCTCATAAATTGCTTTAATAACTGTAGGGCTTGTATAGTGGGCATTTAGAGTAGAAGCTCTTGCCATTTCGTATTCTTCTTCAGACAACAATCCTCTAAGCTGTATAAACTCACTGCTCCAACTGCTGTTATCTTTATTAAAGGCTTCAGATAAACCTCCCCATCCTACATACTTTGATAGTATTTCCTGTTCCTCTTTTATGGCAGGACGGTTTTCTTTTTCAATGGTCTGCAAGGTGGTAATAGCTACTATATTTTCTGCAAACTTTTCACGCTTACTCCCTTGACCTAAATGTTCATTGGTAATGCGGTAATTTTCTGCTTTTTCCAGTTTTTGAGGGTTATCAGGTTGGGGATATAGCTCTAAAAGTCGTAAAAAACTTTCCCTGCTTTCTGCTCTTAAAATAGGGTAAAACAGAGATGGATCACGAAGAGTGATATTGTGTTTTGCTATTTCTTCAATAATAAAGGGCGTACCGTTTTCAAAATAAACAGTATCGCCCTTATTGTATGGTATTAAATTATTTTCAGCCTGTTTCTGTTGTTTCTCTTGCTCCTCTTGTTTCTGATGTCCCTTGGTTTCTGAAGCTTCCTCTACATCCTCTACATTTCCAATCTCCTGTTCTACAAGAGATATTTCTTCATCACCTTCAATGATTTCTGTCTGGGTTTGATTAATAGAAGTAAAATCAGTATCCTCTGCCCTTAAAGTTGGTATAGTAGGTGTTTCTGTAATACCTGCTTTTTCACCCTGTCTTTCCTCAAATTTTGCTTTTTCTTCAGCAGTCATATAACGGTTATTAGCAATAAGGTAGTCAATACGTTTAGCGACGGCATTCCACCTTAACAAGAGAATATCATCTTTATCCCTGCGTTTGTATTCAATTCCTTTTGAACTGTGGTCTTCATAGCTTTCATCAGCTCCTGAAAGTGCATGAGTTCTGCCACCTGTACCATATTCATTTTTTAAAAAATCTTCCTTTTCTTTTGTACTATGTGGTTGTGTAAAAAAATTATAAATACGATACTTGCCATCTTGAAAACTGCTACCACCTGTTAGGGCTTTATCTACCTCGTCCTGTGTGATGAACATCTTAAAGTCTGTAATTTTCTTGATTTCAGCTGTAAATTCTCGTTTTGTTTGTCTTAAGTCCTTAAAATTAGAAAGTATTTTTTGTGGCTTATAGAAGTGGAAACGAAGTAGCTCTCTATCCTCCTCGTAGGCATTAGTTAATCGCTGTAATCCATTAATGAGATTTTTAACTTCCTGTGAGTCACTTAGTAATTTTGCAATATGATTGGTGGAGCTTGGAAAACCTCCATTGAAAATTTCTTCATCAAAGAATTGACCTTTTGCCTTATCAGCAAAATTCTGATGAAGATACCAAAGTGTTTCTGCAAGTTGTTGCCTTTCAAAACCCTCTACATGTTCTAAGGTATCCTGTGTTACAAACTGTCCTTCATTTAGAAGTTCCTCAATTCTTTCTGCCACATCAATCCATTCAATCACTTGTTTTGAACGGGCATACAAAGCTATATCTCCTTTTGCAATATGGATACCTTCTTTGTTAAACCATAAGGATATTTTTTCTCCATCAATATATAGTCCCTTGCCGCCTTCCTTGTATTCTGCCTGTAAAAAAGCAGCCTTTTCTTCAATGGATTTATCCTTTTGATAAAATGACACGATTCTAAATATGCTATTGGTACTATTACCACCAGTTCTTAAAATGCTGTCAATATCTTCTTCTGGCATAGAAAAAGCGGAAAGCTTTTCACTTCCCGCTATTCTTTGTATCTGTTCTTCCTCTGTTGGAAACAGTGTTAATTGTATATAAGCTCCGTCAGTATGATTTCCTCTGCCTGTGCTTTCAAGTTGTTCATGTAGCCTACCCATTCCATCTGATTTTTCATCTTGTCTGGTGCTGGCTGAGCTTTCTGTAAGTCCTCCATTATCTGTGTTAATCTCCTGTTGGCTGTTTTGTCTATCTCCAATAGATGGGGAAATAGTTTTTCGCTCAACAGTAGGGAATTGAATAAGGGTGTCCGATGTTCCTGAAGATATTTCTTTCTCATTCTCCCGTATTTTCCTAGAGGCTGTTCTACTTGTTTCAATGTCAGGTCGGGTATTAGATAATCCCCGTTCCTCACGTAAACTATTTCGCTCATATTCATTTCTCCTTTCACGCTCTGTTTTGACTGTGGTAATTGCAATCTGCCTAAATACTTGTTCAGACTGTTCACTAACTGCCGTACCTAATAGTGCAACAGCATCTTGGGTGTTAAAATCAAATATACTTAAAAAGTCCTCATGGTCAAAAAACTCATCTGGATTTAGTCCACATCTTTTCATAAGGGTATATGCTATGCTGACGGTAGCTACATTTTCAAAAGCTGCTTTAATATTATCCTCATCATAGTCCTCTAAAAAGCTATTTTCTATGAGATAGGGTATATCGCCTTTGTGATTATCATAATACTCTATTGCCAAATCCTGTGCAATGTTATAAAAGGCATCGGAAAGATTGTTTTCCTCCATACCAAATTTATCTGCTAACATATCTAATATTGGTTGTTTGTGATGCTCCTGCATTTCCCATAAATACGGACGGCGTGAATTTTCCCTGCCGACTGTATCAGAAACATCAAAGACATACCGTAACTTCATAGTATCCCCTGTCGAGTTAATTAGGGCAATTCCCTTTGATCCACGACGGACATATCGGTTCATTTTGTTGTTCCACAGGTCATATTCTGCACAAGCCGTAGCATCAGGCCGCTGTGCATAAATCATGAGTTGTTCATGGTAATTATATCTGTAAAGCCTTCCAACAGTAGTAAGAAAACCTGTCCATTCTGCAAGACTTCCTGTAATCTGCTTAGCGGTATTCTCTGCTAACTGTGCAAAGGCTTGTGCTTTGTTTGCCATATTAGTCCTCCTTAACGCAAAACTACCCACTACAGGATAGAATTCTTGTAATGGGCCTTTTATATTATTTTAATTTTTTGTTACAGAAATTATTTTATTTAATTTTATATATATTAGAACTTTTTAAATGTATTAGCTAAAGAAAATAATTTTTATACTATTTACAATATAAAAGGTAATCGCTAATAGTCTTATTTATTATATCTACTTAATTAACTCTAAGAGTTCTAGATTATCCTTTAAAAATGCTAATTCTTTATTCTGATTCACTTCATTAATCAAAGATTGCAAAAATAATTCTTTCATAGACGAATCATCCTCTTTTACTTTTATATGCCTATATAATGGGGAGCTATTAATATTCCATTTATTCGACATTTCGGTTAACATAGATTTTAATAATTCAATACACCCTGTTGCATCTTTTTTAAACACAGCAAGTTGGAAATAAGCCACATAAGAGTTATATCTCCATAAATCGTATAGCTTTGCTGTTTTTTCGGAAACCTCTGCAAAGTATTCTGCTTCCTTAATTTTATTTTCTTTAAAATGAATTTCCATCAACTTTAATAGAATTGTTTGAATCTCATTGACCTCCTCAACCAATTTCTTTTCTAATAGCTCTAATGCTTGGTGATAATTTTTTTCTTTTATATAAAGATTTGCTTGTAGCTGCTGTTTGTCAAATGAATTTTCAGGTAAGTCATCTATTAGTTTTTGAGCTTTATCATATTCGCTTCGCTCCATATGTTTTGAAATAAGCATTGACACTGCATGATTACGAATTGTACTATCTTCACCATTTGCAATACGTTCATACATTTTTTCAATCTGAACAGAATATTTTACATCTTCTTCATATCCAAATATAGACATAGCACCTTCTAATGATAATGCAACTGTATAAATCAGCATATTACTATTTGGGTACTCCTGAATTTTTTTCATTGCTAGTTGGTATCCTGTTTCAAAACCTTCTTTTTGAATAATAGCAACAAGCTCATTGGCGAAATTCCCTATTTCATTGTCTGTTAAATCTTCTTCAAATGACAATAATGTGTTTAAATCAGTTTTTAGTAATCTAGCTAAAGCAGGTAATAACGTAATGTCCGGGTAAGAATTTCCTTTCTCCCACTTGTTTACTGCTGGAGTAGAAACTCCTAAATACTCCGCAATATTTTCTTGTGTCAAGTTTTGTTCCATACGTTTTTTCTTTATTATCTCATTAATCTTCATAATCAATCACCCCATGCTTTCTTTGATAACCTTTTTATATTATAATTATATTAGAGCTAATTATATTAGGCAATTGACTATTTATTAATCTTTTTTCAAAAAAATTAACCAACAGTTAATTATTATATACTCCAAAACTAATCTTACTGCTAAGAAGCCTTTTAGTATATATAAAGCCTTTATACAATACATTCTACAAAACTACCCAATACATAATAATCCATTGTATTGGGTAGCTAATCTTATTTTTTTACTTTATTTGCTGCATACCTTATAAACTCATCTGGTGTGGGTATTTCTCCTTTTGATGGTACTTGTTTCTGGTAAACTTCTGTAACTCCATCATCAGGTGTATTTGTATATGCATAGTCTAAAGCTTTCTGCATTTCCTCTTTTACTTCCTTTACAGAAACTCCATGTTTCCTTGCTACTTTACGGTAAATCTTTCTCATACTCATTTGTTTTCTCCTCTTTCTTTGTTGATAGACTAATGGGAACTATTCCTCAAAATCAGCAATTAATTCTGCTGCAATACTGTCAAATTCACCATTACTCATAGCAGTTACTTTATCCATAACCGATTGCGAAAGCTCCAAAAGTTCAGTTTCATCTTGCTCCAAGTGAATTCGCATTTGAGAAAGTTCTGAAAGTAAGCCTGTTCTTGAGCCAGTATTGTAGATACATATTAAATTGGTTTCTTCTGCTGTAAATTTGCTCATATTCATCGCTCCATTTCCGCACCTATTTGGGGTGCTTTTTTATGCTTTTCTTTCTCAATAATTGGTTTTGTCTTAAGCTGTTCCACTACAGAATTTTTCTTTTCCTTTTTTTCTGCCCGTACAGCATTTGCAAGATCCAACAGTGAAATACTGCCACCTGCTTTTACTGTTTGCTCCAGTTCTTCTACTGTTGGCTTATTATTGATAATACTATCTATCTGGTTATAATTTTGCTCTAAGGTTTTTTCAGCTGTTTCTAAATAGTTTTGTGCAGGAAGAAAATGAAATTGTTCCTTGAAGCCAAAGCTATCTACATAATAAAAAGATACAACACCATTTATCTTTAAAGCAATGATGTCACTTACAGAAAGGGAGTGTCCCTTAAAATCATCAGGATGATTTATATTAAACTGTTCATAAAGCTTGTTTAAAGTATGGTCTTTGTCCCCATTAAAATCAGTTAAAGGTGCCGTATAAATTAGCTCATAATTATCATATTCAACAGAAAGTCTATCTTTTTGTAACTTCTCCAATCCTTCAAAGCGATAGTCTCTTAAATCTTCGCCACCTTTTAGTTGGTAGATGGCATAAGAATTGACATCACCATCCAAAAATCTTTGTTCATCTTCTTCCTTAGTAAGCCTATAGTTAGTTTCCTCATTCAATACTGATGTAGGAGAGTTATAGGCTTTCTCCATTTCCATCACTCCTTGGGCTTGAAAGGAATATACTTCATGCTGATTGACACCATTTATAATCAGATGGTCTAAAACCCTAATCCCCAACAGATTTCCTGTTTCTTTCAGCCGTTGTGTAATGCAAATATCCTCTTTACTTGGAGTTAAATCGCCTGATGGATGATTATGACATAGAATTACTGAATTAGCCTTATTTACAATGGCATTTCTAAAAACTTCTCTGGGATGTACGATAGAGCTGTTAATAGTTCCAACAGATACAACTTCATAGTCAATAACTCGGTTTTTAGTATTGAGAAAAGCAACTACAAAGGCTTCTTTATCATAAATATTATCCATCACTGAATGAAAGAAAGCTGATGCAGTCTCTGGTGAATTAATTACAGGCTTTCTAGTATTTATTGCACTGCTCATACGATATAAATCAAGAAAGGCTTGGTGCTTCTCCCTTTGAGCAGGAGTGGCAAGAAGCTGTGTAGCATTATCAACCAATGCGTTTAACCCTTTTCTCTGGGCATACTCTATGGCATCATCTTCCTTCACTCCTATTATTCTTGAAAAGGCTTGAATATAGCGAAGTTCATCAGAATTTTTCATCACCACTCGCCTCCAGTTTACCCGTTAAATCTATTAGCAAAAACAAATCCTCTAACTTTTCAATATCCTCTTCTTTAGTAACATATTTTCTTGGATTTTCACGAAGTTCTGATATGTCATCTGTATCTACTTCAATGTCTAAAAGACTTTTAATTAAATTTTTGATATTCATAATTTCATCTTCCTTTCTTTGTCCATTAACTTTTTATTTGAATTTATTTTTTTCATCTCTCTATATCAGACTTTTTGTGTGTAGTATTGGAGAGCTTCCCTGTCTGTTCCTTGTTTTTTCCTAACTGCTTCATAACAGATGGCTTCTCTTTTTCAGATGATTCGAAGACAGCTTGTGGGGATACAAGGAAATCCTCATACATATTCTCTTTTCTACTATAGTCATCAAGCCAAACATCACCTGATTTTATCAAGTATCCTACTTTAGTAAACTCTCCTAATTCATCTTTTAGGATATGTTCGCCAAAAGCTTTCGGATCAATGCATGTTTTCCATTCTTCAGGCATCTGCACCATACCTGATTTATAAAGATAATAGTTGCCTAAGTCCTCTGCATTTTTCACATCTTCAACCAGCACATAATAATCCACGTTATAAGTAAAATTTATAAACAATCTTATATCCTTGAAAGGAGAGGTTTCTGCAATAGCATCCAACTTGGCAAGTTCTGATGATGGAAGTTCTGATAAACAAAGGGCAAGATAATTTAATTCATCAATATCCGTATAGACATTTAGCACATTGATAAGTCCTGCCACATCGGTTTTAAAATCATCTAAAAATACCTCTTTGAAGTAAGTTCCATCTACTCCAATACGGTTATAAACTTCCTTCATATCTTCTTTTGTAATAGGGAATGACACCCATTCACCTGAGTCACGGTCACCATCGTCATAAGCTCTTGTGTTCACTACCAAAGCTTTGATTTCCATTTATTTGTTGCCTCCTTTCTTTGTGGGAAACTCCATCTTAAAGTTTACATATTTATCCCCTGTATCATCAAGGATGACAATAGCATCATAGATTTTTCCTGTCCTTTCGGAATAACAACCATTTAACTTTGCCTTTCCTTTTTCTAAAAGTTCTATTGCAATGGTCTTGGTTAGTTTCTTTTTCTTTTTAGTAAAAAACATATTTTCTTTCCATAGGGCAAAACTACAAGCCTTGCTTTCACAGCAAAATGCTTTCTTATTCTCTTTTACACCACTACCACAACGAGGACATTTGCCTATAGGCTCTCCTTTAGAATTTGAAGGAAAAAGAATATCAGCACCTTTTATTACTTCATAGGTCTTTATAAGGTTTTCAGTCATATTAGCAATTTCAGTTAGAAAGTCATCAGAAGAAAGCTCACCATGCTCAATATGTTTTAACTTTTCTTCCCACTGGGCTGTAAGCTGTGGAGACTTTATAACTTCTGGAAGAACAGTAATTAAAGAAATACCCTTATGGGTAGGAATAAAATGCTTTGTTTTCTTATTGCCTTTACGCTCTGCAAATCCTGTCTTAATGAGTTTTCCAAAATGCCTGCACGAGTGGCAGGAGTTCCAATACCTTTACGATCTATATCTTCTAAGGCATTGTTAGCATTCTCCATAGCAGAAAGTAGGGTATCATCTGTGAAATACTTCGGGGGTGTAGTTTTACCCTCTTTTATAGTTGCCTTTGCAGTAAAGGTTTCTCCTTGAGCAACATGGGGCAGGGCTTTATCTTTATCCTTTTTCACCTGTTCTTTTTTACTTGCATAATAATTCTTTTCAACTGCCTTAAAGCCATCTGAAATCACTACTTTACCTTTTGATGTAAATATGGTGTTATTACAGCTTGCTCTTATGATGGTTTCCTTATATCGGTTACTTTCTCCAACAGCACATATAAGACGAAGAGCAACCAACAAAAGTATTTCTCTTTCTCCAAAGGGGAGAGAATAAATATCATAGCCTTTCACACAAATGGTGGGAATTATGGCATGATGATCTGATACCTTGCTGTTATCAATTACCTGTTCCATACAGATAGGCAACTGTATATTTCCTAACATAAAAAATCCTGCTATAGCTTCTACTACAGCAAGTGTATTCTCTTTCATATCCTCTGTTAAATAGCGGCTGTCAGTACGAGGATAGGTAAGAAATTTCTTTTCATAAAGACTTTGAACATAATCAAGGGTCTGCTCTGCGGTAAAGCCAAGCTGCCTATTTGCTTCTCGTTGCAAAGTAGTAAGGTCATAGAGTTTTGGTGGCTTTTCTATTTTCTCTTTATTTTCCACTTCTTTAATAATTACGCTCTGCCTATCACATCCTTTGTATATAGTTTCAGCCATTTTTTTATCTGTGATTTTTTCACTTACAAGAATAAAGTCTCCACAATCAAGCTGTATTGTATAAAAAGGCTGTGGTTTAAATGCAGAAATATTTGCTTCACGCTCTACAATCATGGCAAGAGTAGGGGACATTACTCTGCCAATGTTTAAGGTCTGCCCGTATAAAACAGAAAATAGACGAGTGGCATTAATTCCTACAATCCAATCTGCCTTGGCTCTTGAAAGTGCAGCTTCATATAGAAGCTCAAACTCCTTACCATCATGTAAGTTCTTAAACCCCTCTGTAATTGCACTTTCTTCCATTGAAGAAATCCATAAGCGTTTTATAGGCTTATTACAGCCAAGCTTTTCATATACCAAGCGGAAGATAAGCTCTCCCTCACGTCCTGAATCGGTAGCGGCGATAATAGTCGTAACATCACTTTGTTTTATCAACGCACCGATTATTTTCATTTGTTTTTCCTTACCCTTTGAAATAACATATCTCCATTCTTCCGGCAAAATTGGTAAATCTTCATACTTCCATTTAGCATATTTCTCATCATAAAAATCAGCAGAAGCAAGCTCCACTAAATGCCCTACACACCATGTTACAAAATAGCCGTTTCCCTCCATATATCCATCTTTTCTACTATTAGCTCCGATAACATCAGCAATGCTTTTTGCTACTGAAGGCTTTTCTGCTATGACTAAATTCATTCTTTCACGCCCCTTTCCTTTGGAATAAGGATAACTTCTCGGTGACATTTTGACTTATTATGTTTATCTTGGTCTTTATCTTTACTTTTATCTTTATCTATTGGGACAGGAGATTGTTTCTCCCGCCCACACCTTGGTTTTTGCATCATCATTTTTTCATAAACACTATCTGTAAAATATTTCACTATAACTCATCCTCACTTTCTTCCTCTTCAGTTTCATATTCATCATCAAGTTCGTATTCGTCCTCGTCATCCTCATCATAGTCAAACTCATATTCCTCAAGATCTGTACTGCCTTTTGTACTTGGCTTGTTTTTCAACACCTTAAAATAATAAAATGCTCCCACTATACCACCACCTACAAGGAGTAGTAAAAGTAAAACGGAGCCTATATTACTGTCTTTAACATTTTCTTGTTCAGTCTCTGGCACAGGAACAGGTTCTGACTCAAGTTCTGGCTGTGGAGTAGTAACAGGCATCTCCTGTGCTGTATCCATATCCTTAATTAAAGCCAATAAGTCAGCTTCATCCACCATATTTAGAAAATATACATTTTCTTTATCTCCTACTCTATCAATTATGATGTAAAAGTAATTGCCATCTTTAGTAACAACAGTCATGTACTGCTTTTCCTCTGAATCCTCCACTTGAATATCATCTACAAGGGTCAAATTACCATCAGGAGTAAAAGGAAGAGGATTAGGCTCTGAAATTTCCTCTACCTCTGGAGCCAGTTCTGTATATTCTTCTCCACCTCCTGCAAAAGCCGTGGCAGAAAAGGCTGTAAGACAAAGAATTATTACAATAAAGATAGTAAAGATACGAAGTTTAATTTTATTCATGATTGTTTTCCTCCTCTTTTGGCATAATAAAAGACATATCATTTTTTTCACGATACGCCTTTAAAAATGCAGATAATTCTGTAGTATTCATTTTTGTACTGCGAACAAGTTCTACAATTTCTGTATTCTCAAGTTCAGTTTTTTGCCTTTCAAGTTCACGAAGTTTATCTTGTAAATCTGCTATTTTTTCTTTAGTCTTTGAAATATTTAATAATATTCGTTCTCTTTTTTTACTCATATTTCCCTCCTAATTTAATCTCCCATAGGCATAGAAATGCTCTGTCCAATAAGCTGTATTAACAGATGCATACTGTATGGGATTTCCGCAATGGATCATCATTCCATTACCTACGTAAATTCCCACATGTGATACTGCACCACTGCTTGCATAAGTGCCTGTGAAAAATATAATATCTCCGGGTCTTGCTTCACTTGGTGGTATTATGGCACATTGATTAAAAATTCCCTGTGCTGTTGTTCTACCAATGTTGTAGACTCCTGATTGTTTTAGCACCCAACACACAAAGCCTGAACAATCAAAACTGGTACTTGGTGAACTTCCTCCCCAAACATAGGGATAACCTAGATACTTTTCAGACTCTTGTATAAGTGCTGCGAAATCAGGGTCAGTAAGTGCATCAGGTGGTATATCATAGTCTGTGTATTCACCTTTTGATGGAGCATAAATATTTCCCTCAAACAGATAGTCTTTATTCCCCTGTGTTTCCATATAGACGCCAAACATCTCATATTGCTCATCAGTCAAGTTATTGGATGCAAGAATACTGATATCTTTATTTTTCAGGATTACATGGAGAATGTAATAATCATAGGGAACCTCCACCGTATAGGTATCAGTATGAGTATTTCCCTCATCGTCTGTCCATGTGCGAGTACGTGTTTCTGTTCGGTAACGCACCTCAATTTCTTCTTGAGTAGTAAGGGTATATTGCTCATCAAACAAGGCTCTTAACTCTGCCTGTACATCAGCTCTTGTATAGACTTGGAGCTTTGCAGTAAGGTATGATGCAAGGGTAAAGGGATTATGTCCGATTTCATCTAAATGATATTGGTACTCATCATAACCTGGATAATCCTGTTCTATATTGTTGATTTGTCCTTGCAGTTGCCTTTCAAGGTCAGTGTAATCATTATTGACTGCAACAATGTCCTCATCTTCAGAAGTATAGGAAGTTCCAATAAAACTCTTTAGACTACTCTCAAACATTACAGATAAGGAAGATGCTGACCACAAGAGAATAAGTAGAATGGCTGATAATATTAACAGTATAAGAATACCTTTCCAATGCCGAACTATAAACTGACTTGTCTTTTCAGTGACTTGTTTTGCCTTGCTTACCGCTTTTCTCATATTTTGAGATGTGTTTTTAGTACTTTTAGTGCCTTTACCATATCGTGCAGCAAGGTATTCTTTTTTGATTGCCTGTTTCTGTTGCCACCTTGAAATAGGATTAGTAGATGACTGAGGACTCTTTTTTAAATTCTTTTTATAAAGATAATTTAACTCTGCCTTCTTAATCTTTTCTTCTGCTTTTAAAAATCTACGATAAGGTTTCAATTTATGGCTGTGGTTGGCACTTTGTATCCGACTTGCAACAAATTCCACACCTTCTTCTGATTTGTGTGCCGCTTCAACACCTACATTGTCCTCTTCTCCATCCCTAATTTCCTTATGAACTTTAGCAAGGAGTTCTCTTTCAGGTATAGTTTTTATTCTATGTGATAGTTTTGAAACTGGCTTTGTTTTGTCAACTTCTTCAAATGATAAACGCACCTTTGCTTTACCTGTATCGGAATCAATGGTGGGTTCTGCTCTTATGCGTTTTTTCTTTGGTATCTTCTCCTGTGCTTTTTCTAATTTATCAGCAGCTCTTTCTGCTTTCTTTATTGGTTCTTCAAGGTCAGGGTCTGCCCGTTCTTCCTCAGTAAAGGTAAGCCTTGACACTTTCCCCGCAGGACGAAAAGGCTTCTTATTCTTTTGCCTCATAGGACACCTCCTATTCCTGTTTGATTTCATTTGGCTTTGTTGTCATAATTCGATATAGTTCAGTATCTTTAGGGAATTTATCAGCAAAAGGAAGTATTACATTTCCATAAAACAAAAGTCCTTCGCCCTCACCAGAATGAGTAACATAGGACAATTGATGGGGTGAAATATTAAGTTGTTTTGCAAGGATTTGTCTGTCTCCCGACGCTTGGTTAAGCATATAGATAAAGTCTGAGTTTTCAAAGATATTCTCCACCTCGCGAGAGGATAAGAGGTCTTTTACATTTTGAGTAATGCCAGTAGGAATACCTCCCCATTTTCTAAATCTCTTCCAAATCTCCACAGAATATGCTGCTGTCTGTTCCTCTTTTAAAAGGAGATGAAACTCATCCATATAGTAGCGAGTGGCACGTTTTTCTGCACGGTTAACTGTTACCCTATTCCAGACTTGGTCTTGTACCACAAGCATTCCTAATTTTTTAAGTTGCTTGCCTAATTCCTTAATGTCAAAACAAACAAGACGATTGGTAATATCTACATTGGTTCGATGATTAAATACATTAAGTGAGCCTGTAACATAGATTTCAAGGGCAGATCTAATATGCCTTGCCTCCTTTTCTTCTTGGCTTTCCAGTGCATTATATAAGTCACTTAAAATAGGCATTTTTTCAGGTATAGGGTCAGCAAGGTAATCTGTATAAATTAATCTTACACAACGGTCTATAATACTTTTTTCTACAGGTTTTAGTCCCTCTTTACCACCAACAATTAGCTCGCACAAAGACAGAATAAAATCAGATTTTAAAGATAGGGGACTTTCATCATCGGAATAGTTTAGATTAATATCCATGGGATTTATATAGTCTCCTGATGTTGGAGAAATCTTAAGTACCTGTCCACCTAATCTGTCTACAAGGGGAAAATATTCTCCTTCTGGGTCACAAATAATAATGTCATCAGTGGTGATTAGAAAGATGTTTGTTATTTCCCTTTTTGCTGAAAAGGATTTACCACTGCCCGGTGTTCCTAAAATCAAACCGTTAGGGTTTTTTAGCCTTTTACGGTCTACCATAATAAGATTGTTAGAGAGAGCGTTTAATCCATAATACAGTGGCTCTCCATCTGATTGAAATAACTCTTGTGTAGTAAAGGGAACGAAAATTGCTGTAGATGAAGTAGTCAGGCTCCTTTGTATCTCCACTTGATTTAAACCAAGGGGCAAAGAGGACATAAATCCTTGTTCCTGCTGAAAATCCAGTCTCACCAACATACAGTTATGCTTTTGCGCAATACCAGCAGCACCAAAAGCAATATCTTCAAGCTCCTGTTTAGTATCTGATGTGTTCATTACAAGAAAGGTCAAGAGAAACATTCTTTCATTATGGCTTTGTAAGTCCTGCAAGAGCTTTTTAGCCTCACCACCATAAGTTGCAAGGTCAGAGGGAATAATATCCATGTCATAACCACTGCGAACAGCTTTCTTTTGTTCCTCAATCTTCATCTTATCAAGGTCTGTTATTTTTCTTTTAATAGTCTTAATTGCCTTTGTCTGATCTATAGATTGAATATGCATGGTTATAATTAGATTGCTTTCCATATCTAAAAAATCTGCTAATATACGGTCATTTAATTCTGGTGCAAGTATCTGTAAAAAGGATGCTGCTCCATATTTATGTCCTGTTTTAAATGTTCTCCCATCACGAAATTCAAAGGAAGATGGAACAATAAAGTCTTTCGTAGACATTCCTGACGGTGCAAGCCATTTCCATTCAAAGCGAAAAGGTACATTCCCATCCATGTGAAGCATATCATGGAACAGCTTTAATCTTTCCTTTCCATTAAGGGAATCTACCATGACACCTAATCGCTTAAATTCATTCCAAATATCATTTTCAATACGTTCTAAACGTGGTTTTGCTATTTTTACATTGTCCGCCTCAATACCAAAAGTAAGATACTTAGTTTTTACCAGCCCATTATTCCCTTTGGAAAGCTGATTATGAAGCATCTGTGCATACTCTGTTCGGATGCTGTCATAATCATCTTCTTGGGGCTTAATCTGGATACTGCTTTCATAATCTTTCTCATTGGCAGTCATGTTTAGAAATGAAAGTTGAAAGTGAATGGAGCTGTCAAAGTAATTGAGGAAGTCACACCAACTTTCAAATATGGCTGTCTTATCCTCATTTTGAGCAAGCTGATAGTTAATATCTTGAAAACACAGTGTCTTTGTATAGAGTTTATCTGTAACTTGGCAAATCCCATCAGGATACATACGCTGATAGGGGATTGTATCTTGTGCCGATTTTTCCTTTTTGTTTTTCCCCCTTGCTCTTAGTATAGCAGCATTAATTTCTTGTCTGTCTGCCCTTGTAAGCTTTGGTCTGTTTGTTTTGTTTTTTTGTGACAATATTCCTTACCTCCTTATCTAGTTGGCTCTGCCTCATAAGAACTGCATAAAAGTTATCTGTTTTATATGGTCTTTGCTTTGGTTTTAAAAATCTGACTTCAATGTAATGCTTTAAAATGACTTCCAATGGCTGCCCATGCTTTTCATACATGGCAAACATGAAAAAGGGCAACATGACAAAAATCATTACCAATGTAGCAAGGCTTGTTCCTGCACTGTCTTTTAAGATAAAAAAGAAAGGCAATCCTACTATAAGGGCAAGAGAAAAACAAATAAGCTGCCTTTTAGTCAGATTAAACATTACTTTAGTCTTTACTGTACTTAAATCTTTAGGTACGGGTACATATGCCATAAAAATTCTCCTTTCTTTAATGAGAGTTGAAAATACTCTTTGCCAGTGAACCTGTCTTAAAGAGGGTAAAACACAGGAGTACTGTATAGCCTACACAAGTCCATATGGCTCCTATGATGTCTGCATCTGTGGTGATGGATTGCACTAATACTGCATAAATACCTACACATACCATAATGAGAAAAGCTTGAAAGCCAAGAGCAAACAAGGATCTTAAATAATTTTGTCCCATACTTCCCAGTTCTCTATTTGACATGGTGGCAAAGGGTATTGGTGCAACTGAAGTCATCATATAAATTTCTATCATTCGTCCATAAATAACTACGAATATGCAGACAGAAAGAATGTGCATGGTTAGACCAACAAACATGCTTTGTAGCCATAATCCAAAGAGTGGCCCAAGTTCCATTTCCATAAGACGTGGCTCCATATCTACTATAACAGAGCTTATATCAATACTGGTATCGCTGATAATCACCCCTGCTGCACCTTTCACAACATGTTGTGAAAGGTCAAAGACTGCCATAACAATGTTAAAAGTATTGGTTATAATCATTACAGCAACAAAGGTCTTAAATATCCATTTAAAGAACATGAATGTATCAATATCGTGCATATTGTTTTTCTCAATGACCATCTGTATCAGTTCGTAGCACATCACAAAGGTCAAAATCAAGCCAGCAATGGGAATAATCACTGTTTCGGATAGATTGCGTATCATAGAAAAGACACCGCCATTCCAAGCTGACGGTGTCATTCCTACTTCACCTGCGATTTCGCCTACCTTCTGGTTGACGTTATCAAACATCCCCGACAAGTTTCCCATTATACCACTGACTAAAATCTCTTTGAGCCATTCCGTAATTTTGTCGATGATGGATTCCATAAGACTTTACCTCTTAACCGAATAATCCAGAAAGAAGAGGTACTAACGTCATGCCAATCAGTGCTACGCCACCGCCAGCCATGAGTTGTTTCATACCCTGTGATTTTGCACCTGGATTATCATTTCCATAACCTTCAAGTAAATTGATAACCCCCCAAATACCAAGTCCTGCTCCAAGAGCGATAACAAGTGTCTGCAATACATCTACTGCTGAATTAAAAAATGCCATAATTATTTCCTCCTAAAATTTATTTTATTTTTGGGTAAAAAAATTACCGCCTATTAGCGGTTTCCTTCTCGTCCTTAAGGTCGATTTCATAAACATCGTATACCTCATCGGGCTTTAACTTTAATTTTGTGGATAGGTATTTTTCAATATCAAAGGTGTTTCTTTTATCATAATCGGATAAGTATTTGTAATTTGGATGCTTTGTAATGTCATACTTATCCGAGAGAAACGGGCGAACACCTCTTAGCTGTAAAATGCACTTGCCCCCATCCATAACAGCAAGTTCATCCATACTCATAAGCTCCTTTCCCAACTTTTGATAATTAAGCCCATAACTCCTTTGTGTCCCTCTGGTATCGGAAGTATTAAACATATCAATGGTTTCTTTACCAAGAGTTTCAGATAAATCCTTGAGGGTGGTTTTTTCTTTACCTCCAAGAAAAATCATACTGTCGCAGTTACCTATAATGGTATCAGCATTGTCTTTATACAAAGCCTTTAGCTGACTTTGTGCCTGTAAAACAAGACAGGCAGAGATTTCACGACTTCTTATTGTAGCCATCAGTTTTTCTAATTTAGGAATCTGTCCAATATTAGCAGCCTCATCAATCAGACAGCGTACATGAACAGGTAATCTACCTCCATAGACATCATCTGCCTTGTCACAGAGAAGATTGAAAAGTTGTGTATATGCCATAGATACTAAAAAATTAAAGGTATCGTCCGTATCGCTGATAATGATAAAGAGAGCTGTTTTTCTATCCCCTAAAGTGTCCAGTTCCAGTTCATCATAGGAAGTCAGTTCACGTAATTCTCGAATATCAAAGGGAGCAAGCCTTGCACCACAGGATATTAGAATAGACTTTGCAGTTTTTCCTGCTGCTAACTTATATTTCTTGTACTGTCTAAGGGCAAAATGTTGTGGGTCTTTTTCCTCCAAACGGTCAAACATTAAATCTACAGGGTTTTTAAAGTCCTCATCATCTTCTCTTACCTCGGAAGCATTGATAAACTCAATAAGGGTAGAGAAGTTTTGCTCATGTTCTGGAGCCTCATAATAAATGTAACCTATGAGTGCTGTATAAAGCAGGGTTTCTGCCTTTACCCAGAAGTCATCTCCTGCCTTACCTTCCCCTTTGGTGTTAGCAATAAAGGTAGTAACTAATTTCAAGATGTCCTTTTCACTTTTAATGTAGGCAAAGGGGTTGTAGTGCATGGATTTCTTAAAGTTAATGGTATTGAGTATTTTAATTTTATATCCCTCTTTCTGTAATAGCTTCCCGCATTCCACAATAATGCTCCCCTTTGGGTCAGTAACCACATAAGAACTGTGGCACTGCATAAGATTAGGTTTTAGCCAAAATCTTGTTTTACCTGAGCCAGAAGCGCCTACTATGAGTACATTTTTATTTCTTGCATTTCTTGGGTCTTTGGGGCGATTTGACATGGTAAGACTTTCTGTTTGAGTAAGTATCACATTGTTTTGAAATACGGGATCTACAAAAGGGCGAATATCACTTGAACTTCCCCAACGGGCAGAACCATATTCAATGCCTTTTCTATATTTCTTTGCATTTTTGCCCTTTAAATAAACTATAAGACGGAGAATGACTCCCACAGTTATTCCAAATAACAAATCTTTTGGATATAGACTTGGTAGAGGGTTTTCAAAAGCCAATGCAAATCCCTTCGTAAGATTTAAAATCTTTACACCAATATCATGTCCTGCTGCTAATCGCCATGCCTGTGATACTTTAGTAAACAATAGGGCAAGTAGTAGATAGGGAATGTTTAGGATTAGGAGTTTTTTTATTTTATTATTCATAGGCTTTGCTCCCTGTCCTTATTTTTCGCTCTGTCAGATACGGTGTTTCTTACAATTTCGGTAAACTTTCTAAGCTGTGCAAGTACCGAAGGTCTTTCTGTTTTTTTCACCATTTTGGCTGTAAAATCAGTAAATGCAGCTGTAATAGCATCCGCATCCCTCCCTTTGAAAAAGACAAGATATTTTGGTGGTTTCACGCCTTTATCTCTTTTAACTGCAAAATCTACACCATACTTTCTTGCTGACTTCTCAAAACTTTTGATGTTCTTGTCCGTAATTTCAATATTGCTCATTCCTTGATTTTGCTTTGCAAGGTCTTTTACACTTTGTTTACCATGAGGGATTTTAGGATGTTCCTTTCTATTTTTCTGCCAAGCTAAAAATTTTCTTATAGCTTCTCTCAAGGCTCTTGCTGTTAATTTTGTGCCTGTAATCACCAGTGTTACTGTTCTATTTTCCACTTCTTCCTGCATGATAAATTCCTCCTTTCACATGTTTTAAAATATTTATTAGGGTGGAACAACTAAGTGCCTAATCATATAGTCAGCCATTGCTTTTTTCCCTCCCTTGTTTCTTGATGGTCAAAATTCCTTCAAGAGTTGTAGCCGTAATCCTAAATCGCTCTGCTGTAGCAATATCATTTTTTACATTTTCATCTATAACATCTCCACAAACTACAAGCACACGTGAACGTCTTAACATATCCCTTGCCATATCAATACCATCCTTATGTTCTTCTGGAATTTCATCGTTTAGATAAATGGGCAGAAACAAAAGTGGGCACATTGGAGTATATCCTGCCTCATAAAGCTGTCTGCAATATTTAGCGGCAGTCTCGGTGTTTTCAAATTCGTTATTGCCCCAAGCTGCCGAAATATATGCCATTGGTCTTTTCATAATTTATAAATCTCCTTTCTTGATTTTGGATACAAAAAAAGATGCTTTGTAATTTCCTTAAAATACAGATACAAAACGTCTTTATGATTGGCCGTATAAATCATGATTAACAAGTGCGGAATAATAATTATCTATGGTTGATGGTGCATTAAAGAGGGTAGCCAGCAAATATCGCTTAATATTTCTGATGTATGTTGTGGTCTTGCCAAGGCATTCAAATACGTAGTCAATATGCAAGCTATTTATTCGTAACAGCTTCTCCTTTACAAGCTTTGCTGGGTAATCATCTCCTGCAACATTGATAGTTTCTTTTGTAGAACAGAGAGTTTCCACCATTAAATCTACTATTTCATCTAAACGCTCACGATTGTGCTCATTCTTGATATACTCATATTCTAAATTCTTTAAAACCATTTCTTTTACTTCTTCTACGCTATCACATCCAATCTCATCATATCTCATCGGTTTTTGCCTTTCTCTACTTGATTGATGTGGATTTGATTGATTAGGATTTGTTCCATTCATATTTAATAAATCAGTATTTGATTTATTAGTATTTAATATATTAGTACTTAATTGGTGGGGATTTTCCAAGATAGGTTTTCCCTGTTTAGGTTTTTCCAATACAAGTTTTTCCAATACAGGCTTTTCCTGTATTGGCTTTCCCAACATTGGATTATCCAAGATTGGATTTTCCACTTTAGGTGAAGATGGACTATTATCAATAGTTTGTGGCTTTTCAAAAATGGTGTATTCCGTTGTGGTAAGCTGCCCCTTTTCATTTCGTAATCTTCTGCGTATAATATATCCATTTGCTTCAAGTTCCCTGACAGTTGTATTAATACTATCAATTCCGTCCTTGCAGATACATGCAAGTCCTTTTGTGGTATAGTCCCAATCTTCCGGTAAAGAAAGCATAAGAGAAAGTAAGCCCTTCGCCTTTAAGGACAACTCTGTATTTCTTAAATGGTGGTTAGCCATTACTGTATAATCTCTAGTTTTTTCTACTCTGAAAACCGCCAAAAACATCACTTCCTTTCTCGCCTATATTTCAACGTTCCTGCTCTCTCGTACGTTTCTTATGCCATCCCTCAAGCAATTTAATGATGGTATCTTGCATTTGCTTTGGGGTGTATGATTTTGGAAAATATTTTTTCAATGTATCTCCAGTAAGAGTGACCTTATCTAAGTCGCCTTTCTTTTCTTCACTCATAATTGCACTCATTACATTAATGGTTAATTTTCCTTCATTGCTGAATTTCTTTAATCGTTGTGCCTGTGAAAGCGAAGGAGTAGCCTGTTCCATATCCATTGCCTCAAGCAAGTCGGTCTGTTCCTCTTTTTTAAGATAGGACAATTCCACAGCCGGGTTAAAGGCTATTTTCTTTTCATCTACCATGGAGAGTATTTCAGGTATAAGATGAGTAAGGCGAATGTAGCGTTGTATTTGGTTTCGGCTTGAACCTACTTGTTCTGCTATTATTTCATCTGCTCGGGGTAACTTTGTCCCAAGTTGGGACGAAGTTAAATCCGTCCTTGCACCTTGTCGTTTAATAGCTTCTAACTTCATTTTAAATGCAAAAGCTCGTTCACTTGGCAAGATACTTTCTCTTTGTAAGTTGCTGTCAACCATAATAATGATGGCTTCATCATCATCAATATTACGGACAATAACCGGCATTGTTTCAAGTTCTGCAAGCTCACATGCTCTTTTACGGCGATGTCCTGCTATTAGTTCATATCCTCCTTCATCTCGAGGTCTTGCAATGGCAGGGACAAGTATGCCATATTTCTTTACACTTTCTGCTGTTTCAACCATTTCCTCATTATCTATGACTTTAAAAGGATGGTCTTTAAAAGGAAATAATTCTGTCAATGGTATCTCTACTACTTTTTCACGATTTCCATCGGCTCTGCTTTCCTCAGTAGAAAACAAATCATCTACTGATGTCAGCTTTATGTTTTTGGCGGAGCTTTTCAATCTTCAACACCTCCTTGGTTAAGTTTCCATAGCCCTCTGCTGCTTTACCTTTAGGGTCATGGGAGAAGATACTTTTTCCCTCTGCGCTTATTTCTGCTGCTTTTACAGAACGGGGTATAGAAGAATCAAATACCTTGATACTTCCTCCATAAGTTTCTTTTACCAAGTTACTGATGTCCTTTGCGAAATTGGTACGGTTATCTACCATAGTCAACAAAATACCGTCAATTTTTAGCTTAGGGTTTATCTGCCTACGAACCTTGCCTATAGTCTGTAAAAGCTGTTCTAAACCCTTGGCAGGAAGATACTCTGCTTGTACAGGTATTATCACACTGTCAGCCGCAGCAAGGGCATTTACTGTCAGCATACCAAGTGAAGGCATACAATCTAAAAGGATAAAATCATACTGTTTTTTTACAGTTTCAAGAAATTGTTTTAAAACAATTTCTCGACTCATAACATTAACAAGTGAAACTTCCATACCAGACAGTTCTATGTTGGCAGGGAGTAAATCCACTCCTTCATGATGCTGTAAAATCCCCTCTCTTTGTTCAATGGGAGTGTCGGTAATTACTTTTTCCATTACTGTAGCAATAGTAGTCGAAAGGTTGTCTGGCTGTGGGTATCCTAAGCTGATAGAAAGACTTCCTTGTGGATCTGTATCTACTAACAGGACTTTTTTACCTTCCATAGCCAAACCTACGCCTAAGTTGGTACAGGTAGTTGTTTTGCCTACACCACCTTTTTGATTGGTGATGGCAATTATTTTTGCATTCAATTTTTGTTCCTCCTTTCACACAAAAATCCGCTCCCTTTATTTTTCAATAAGGAAAACGACTTATCGTGAAATGTCTTTATTTTTGATTTTTTTCTGTTTCCTTTCTTCTAATGCAGTTACTTTATCAAGCTTTAAGGCACCATCTTTAAATTTGTATATCCCAATGGCTGGTTTTCCATTGTCATTTATCAAATACACTGAGCCATCAAATCGCAACCTCCCTCCAGAAACAATTATTTTCATATCTTCAGGAATAGCATATATGCCGGCAACGTCACATTCCTTTTGTGTACAATACCTACCATCATTTAAAATAGGTTCAAGGGAAAAGTTTTGTCCATCCTTTGTTCTATATATTTTTACATTCAACTTTATTCCTCCTTTCAATTTTGGGCACAAAAAAAGAGCTAGTTATATAAACTAACTCTGTGTAAAAATGTTACTATTTAATTTTTATCTATATAAAAAAGTTGCCTACTCTAAATTATATAAGAGCAAACAACTTTTAGTTTTCATATTCAATTTTAATTATTGGATAACTCCAAAATGTCTCAAGGCATCTTTAATTGCCTCTATCATCGTCTCTTAAAGATTAATCAAAATGACGTGCAAACATGTCTACACACTCAATGTCCAACACAACGGAAACATCAATTTTATTTTTCAAAACCTTATTTCTGAAATCATCACCATCTGTTGTGAAAGTAGTGTAATTCGCAAAGTGTTGGAAACACAGTATTTCTACGTATCTTTCCTTTGCATTCCTATTACGCACTCCACATGCCTTGAGTGTGCAATAATGATGACCACCTCACCTAATACCCCCTTGGCGGCAGGGTATATTTTTAATAATTCCAGCACATATCACTTCATTTTTTTATTAATAGTTATGTCAATTATAGCCAACTTTTATATATCGATGTTTAATTTAGTAAAGATAAAAGCTGCCAACAATAAAACCCACAGCATACTGAGGGCTTTAGTCTTAGCAGTTTTTTGAAAAATGCTCTTGTATCTCCTTCTAATTTGATATATTCCTCATACAAATAAATTAATCTTAGGTGAATTATAGTATGCGTCATCAGATTTTTGACGAAAAGCATTTTTTAATCCAAAACCTATTCCCTTTCCAATCACCACAGCATCTTTTCCTTTTAGATTTGCATAGTAAGTATATGCCATTTGAACTTCATCATCCCATGACTCCCATAATTCCGTACTTAAAACCATATTTTCCGAATATAACGGCAACACCAAATTGATGTAAAATTTCAATTTTATTAGTGAAGCTGTTTTTAGTTGCTGAAATAATCTATCATAGATAAATTGTTCACTTTTGAGGCAACTTACTAATAACCACGATTGATTTACTTCTGGGAAAATGGTAATAGCCAATCTATGCATAATACCCTTCACAGTGTGTATTATTTTCTTTCCATTCATATCATAATCCGGTGCAATGTATGCATAACCTGCAAATCTAATCTGCTCTGGAATCTTTATTGCACATGTAACTACCCCTTCAAATGTTCCAGCCATTATCTGTTCATCGAAGTGGGATTTAATTGGTTTAAATTCTTGTTCTTTTAGTTGAAGCATTCGATACATCCCAACCATATCTAAAGATAAGAATATTGAAGGATTCTCCTTAAAATTATCTCGAAAAATATTAAATGCTATTTTTTGCTTGTAATATTCAAAAATAAATGCCTTATAAGCATATATAAATTTCATTTCTTCACTTGTTTCATCAAAATCAGGGGCACCCTTTTCAATAACTGCAAAGGCAATATTATCATGTAAATCACAAAAACAAGTTTCTGTGGTAGCATCATTCGCACTTGTTTTACTCAGCTCAATAATAGGAATTGTTTCACCATTAGGCATAGGTATAAGTAATGGTCCAAATATCATATTTTTATTATCTACAATACATTTATCTTGACTCACATATTGATTTCTATTTCCTTTTTCATCTCCTACACACAATGCTCCTACTGTATTTTGATAAGTTTTAGCTGGAAAACAAACAGCATGAATATCGCTTGTAGTAAGAGTGTAGCTGATATTCTCTTGAAACCCGCATCCATTTCCACCATTATGATCTTGTCTATCAATCGTATTACCTGCAATACAATAACTGCCTGAATCAATTGGTTGTGATACTAGTGGTACATTATTACCACCAGTTCCGTATGTTGCAGCTATTGTTGGTGCTACATCAAGAGGTCCATTATATCTGCAGTCTTTTCCATGATTATCGAATAGAATAGGTTGATTGTTCTCACTTATTCCTGTTGCTGATGGAATGTTTGGGTAATCATCATTACATATTTCTGAACCATCTTGCTGGGATGCTATCACTATGGGCTGATTCCCTCCCATGCTGGCTCTTAGTGTAGAGGTGATATTCTCTGTTATGTCCATTCGCTCACCACCCTGATCATTTAAACATAGCATGGGTTCTGCGACAAAAGTCTGCATCTGCATATTTTGAGTTGCCATCAAGGCTCCTGAAATTCCATTTAAATCAATCCCCTCATTGCGTTGATTAATGTGGTATGCCTTATATTCCGTAGTTATATTATCATTAGATTCTCTTTCTCCTTCTTCCACTTCACCTTGAATTTCTAAAGCAATTCTTAATTGTTTAGGAAGTTCCTTGCCTCTTACTTTAGCTCTCCTGAGTATCCCTAAACATGCTGTCTTGCTCAAATAGTATTTTTGGTGCGGTGTGTCCTCCAAAATCTGCGACAAGAAAGATTCTTTTACGTCTTTGGGGGACACCCCAGTATTGAGCATCGAGAACTCTCCAAGCAATAGTGAATTCGTATCCCAATATGCACCCAGCAGGTTTCCATACCCCTCCCGGAGGTCTAGGTACAGATATGGTGCTGTCTGCAATTCTTGCGGTTTCTTCAAGGACCGCCTTGAAGTCTTCTCCTCCTGCACTCGAGAATGCTCCAGGGACATTTTCCCAAACGAAGTATCGAGGTCGGATAAGGTGATTTGCCTTTCCTCTTCTTGCATCTGCACACCTCATTTCTTTTGTTATTCTTATTTGATCCATAAATAAACCTGAACGTTCACCAGCAAGTCCTGCTCTTGTACCTGCAACAGATAAGTCTTGACATGGTGAACCTCCTGTTATGATATCTACAAGAGGCAATTCTTCTCCTTTTAGTTTTGTAATATCCCCCACATGGAGCATGTCAGGAAATCTTATTTTAGTCACTTCAATGGGAAAGGACTCTATTTCACTTGCCCATACAGGAATAATTCCATTCTGGACAGCAGCAAGGGGAAATCCTCCTATCCCATCGAAAAGACTTCCCAATGTAATCATTAATACATCCCTA
>DHER01000095.1:38094-38219 GCA_002399975.1 Firmicutes bacterium UBA4845
TTATTATCATCTAAAATCTGAGGATAAAGCAGATGGGGACAAAAAAAGGCATTGCCTTGGTTTAATACATAACGGCATGCCTCTTTAGCATATTCTTTATTTTTTTCAATATCTCCCTTATATGG
>DHER01000111.1 GCA_002399975.1 Firmicutes bacterium UBA4845
CGTTAGCGGTCATTGTAAAACAAAAAAACGGCAATTATGAAAAGAATAAATTTAATACTAGGAGTCATTTTCCTATTGACATTTAATGTAAATGCTACTACTTGGTTTCCAGCAGAACATACTTGTCCTATTTGTAAACATAAACACGAATACAAGGAAATTGAGAGTTATGGTGGATATATTTATAATTGGCCTTCCAAGTATCAATATGTGTATTGGCCATTGACCGATCTTCCATCAGTGTATTGTTGCCCAAAATGTCATTTTACTACTTATATGTGGGACTTTGATAGTGTCCCAGAAAATAGAGTGGATACCTTAACAAAGTTTTTATCCACAGTTAAACTTGAAAAAAAGTATAAAGACTATATTGACATTCCAATGACAACTCGACTTGAAATTGCAGAAAATGTCTATAAAATACTTGGACGAGACAATGAATTTTGGTGTAAATTCTATCGTGTACAGGGATATCATTATGACCAGGAAAAAAATAAAGAAAAGGCGAAAGAATCTCGACTAAAATCATTAGACCTTGCAAGGTTAATGCTTTCAGATTCAGTTTATTCTGGACAAGAAAAAGAAATTCTTTTCATAATTGCAGCAATGAATAATTTTATAGGACAAAAAGACAGTGCATTGATTTATCTTGACAAGGCAAGCTTATTAACTTATGAAAATAAAAAATGGAAAGAAGAAAATGTAAAAGGACTTGACAGATATTTGACTGATTTGATTAAGCAATACAAAGAATTTATTCGTAAAGGAAAAGAAGATGAAGAGTAACAACGAAACGCTAATAAAGACTATATGCAATAAGGGTTTCAGTGCTAAATCAAGTAATCTGTACCGCTTAAACTTTAGTGCAAACGGACAGGAAAGTAACTCGCAAACCCATACTGCATATAACCTCGCCCGTTACCAGTAACCGTATGGCCGATACATGCAACATAACACTTTGAAGCAATATGAAATTAAAACTGAGATTTATTAAGATTTTCTTTGCAGGACTTTTGACAATTACTGCAATTGCATGTAATAATCAAAGCAAAACGACCGCAGACAAATCACAAAAATCTAACGTAAAAGACACCTTAAATCACAGTTACAACGAACTTGCAAATCCCGACAATAGAAAATCATTTACAATTTCCGACTTCAATACTGACAATTCAGAAATAAAGAACATAAACAGACCAAGCTCATCAACCATTTCAACTCATCTTGACACAACATTACTTTTTGACATTTGGACAACTGACCCTGAAGGACCTCACGCAGACTTTTGGTTAACAAGCAAATCGTTCTATGTTGTTGACTATGACGGAGACGGAGACATGCCTTATGAACTAAATGATATAAATTTAAAAATCTATTACAACAACTTTATTCAAGAAGGTAAAATAATTTCAGTTGACAAAGATACTTTAAAGATAATGTGGGCAAATTTTAACAACATTAATGATTATGTTAGATGGACACAATGAAATTAATGAGCGAAAGAACGGCAGCCGGTAACAGGCGTTTGGCTCAATGGCGGGTGAAGTGGTTAATTCAACATTATAACTCGCATCAACCTTAGTGGCGTATTGACCGTTAGTCAAAACAAGCAACTTACAAACTATGAGAACAAATAAAATAGCAATTATCCTTCTGGCTCTTTGTTTTTACACAAACTTGTTCGCAGACATTGCCCCTAATCCGATTAAAGCAAAGTCAATCAGCCCGAAAGACCAGACTTCAATCAGGATGGTATCTGAAAAAGTTATTATCGACCTTTACAATGATAGTTCAGTTGTGAAGTGCTGGTTCAATATGGAAAACCTTGGAGAGCAAGAGAAACTTCAAATTGGATTTCCTGATATGAATTTCCATTATTATCGGCAAAATAATAACGTGGATGCTATGAACAGGTTTCAAGTAAAAGAAAATGGTAAAACTGTAGATTTTGACATTTCCGACCCATTGAAATACAATAAAGATTACTGGAAAAGAGTGAAATCTTATCAAATTAAAGAGGAATGGTATTTATGGGAAAGTGAATTTAAACAAGGAGAATCAAAAACAATTGAAGTGGAATATTCACTACCATTTGGAATGCTTAAAAGAACTAACGAAAGATTCTTCATATACTTGTTAAGTACAGGAGCAAATTGGAAGGGTACAATTGGCAAAGCCGAAATTATCATAAATCTGAAAGACGTGGAAATGGATTCATTAATTTTTCAGCAACCAAACAATTGTAAAATAACAGATAATCAGCTTGTTTGGACTTTTTTGGATTTTGAGCCGACAACAAATGATGACATCAGGGTGCATTACAACTCAAATAAAATACTGTACAAAGGGGAAGAGCCCATTTCACCAGTATTCATAGTTGACGAAAATTTTGATAAAGAATTTGATTTAAAATCAATAAACCCGAATGATATCGTACGTATAGAAGTTATCAAAAACCCGGAAGAAACCAATAAATATACGAATCAAAATAATGGAGTAGTAAAAATATATACTAAAGACTTTGTTTTGAAAGAATTAGAGAGATTAATAGAAGCAAAATCCAATGAGAAAATCGTGTTGCCTGACTATGATCAATTAAAAAAAGACTATCGTTTGTTTATTAATGAAGATGAAGTTGATTTTACAAAGATTATTGGCATCAAGAAAGAGTCGGTTGTGAAGCTTGAAATGATCGACTTAAAAGAAGAGCAAAATAGAATAATGATAGGATTAAAAAAATAAAGCGGCCGGCACGACCCTTCGATGATTCGGTGTTGAACTATACCCGTCGTTGTTCCGTGCTATGTACTTAACGAAGGTTTTTGTGCTTTCTGGTAAAGTTTTTTCGGATGAACCGGGTGTCATCACGGGAATCGCCGGAGGAATATCAGATATAAATAAACAGGTTCACGGCATCATGAGGAAGATTTTACTACTATTAATCGTCGTATTTTTCATTTATTCATGTAGTGAAGAGAACGATGTTCCAGAAGAAATACCCTATGGCAGTATATATGGTGTTGTTCTAAATGAGTACGGACAGCCCATAGAAAACACCATCTTGGAAGTGGATGAGAGAACAACAAAAACAGATTCAGAGGGAAGATTTGGTTTTAAAAAGATAAAGCCGGGAGTTTATACGATATCGGCTTTTCAAGATTTCTTTTTGACCGAAAATCGTACAGTTGAAATAAAGAAGGATAGCACTACAAAGGTAACGTTTGAATTGAAAGCAGGACAATCCTATTTAATGGTTTCCGACTCAATTTTTGAAGTTAACTCGATGGATGGATTTATCAATATTTCTGTAAAATCTAATTCTGAGTGGATCATTAAAAACAAAAGCGCGTGGATCGAAGTTTCTTCGGATAAGGGAGAAGGTAATTCAACTATTAGATTAAGTTGGAATAAGCATTTTGAGTCGGATGAATACAGGAGCGACTCTGTGTTGATAACAACAGGGAATCAATCAATATACTTAAAGGTTAAACAGTCTTTTCCAATTAGGATTAAAGAGGTAAAAGGGATAATAGGAAATGAATTGACAGGAATCCCTGATTCTGTTTTGCTTGTCTTCAATCAGCCAATCATAGTAAACAGCATTAAAAGCAACTACGATATTTGTTTTAGCGATATAAATTATTCAGTACTAAATAAAAATAGTGTGCGTTTTACCTTTGGTTGTGCAAAATTGGGAGGAGAGTTCCCTTTCTCCATCAGTGTACGTAATAATAAGGCTGATGTTTTGCAGGAGGATATCGTTGTACCTTTCTTTGATTCGTATATAGAATTTGATGGATTGCTAAAAGACTTTAAACTTTCGGAAGATGAACAGTTTTGCTGGGCAACAACGTCTGATCCAAATAGATTGTATTGCGTGGATATAAAGGGAAACTCTATAAGATCGGCATTCGATCTTGACTTTGAGCCTGGCAGATTAACGTACAATCCTTACAATGGTTACTGGTATGTCTTACCTGCTTTTGGACCGCATATAGATATATTTTCTTCTTGTTTTTATGTTATCGATCCTGAAAATAGAAAAATTGTTGAAAAAATAATAATTGAACAGGACGAATACGATCATCCTGAAAATCCATATGTACATCCTTATGATCTGGTGTTCTCGCCGGGTGGTTTAGGTGTGATTGTTTTGAAGAACCCGCGAGCAACAGGAGGTAAGTGGCGAATAATTGAAAGCTACAATGACGATAAGATGTTCTACCATCCATTTTTTATGAATCAGAATGTATACAATTTTGATAATGTATTTCTGAATTATAAAAACGAGATTATTGCCGCTGGATATCGGGAAAATTCCTTATCTTTCATTACCAAAGATGAGGTGAAGCAATTTAATGTGGATCCCAAATTTCGTTCAGATGAATATTATGCAGGAGGAGTGAATGCAGTTAAACGATTCCATAAACTTGAAAATAAATACTATGTAGCCGCTTCACCAGGCAGCCAGTGTATTATTAATTTAGACAATGATGTGTACAGCAATGTCCTTTTGGTGGAGAGCCGTGAAGCTACTGCTGATTTTAGTTATAGGCCGGGGGATAATAATATTATTTTTCATGAAGTGGATATGAATTTTGGGATACATTTATTCCATGTATTAGACTTTAATCAAAATAAGGTAGTGATGATAAGTGATATGGTATTTAATTTGAAAAATATCACGTCTTTGAAAGAGGGTACTACCGTGCTGATGACCAAAGTGGATTACAATAAATTTACCTCACGATTTTACAAATTTCAGACAGATATTTTTTTTAAATGAATTGTCGCAAAAGGGTTGCCAATAAAGAAAGGATTAAAAATTAATTTTTTTCTACTTTCCACAATGCTTGCCACACCGACCTGTACGATAGGATAGATAAGATTCCATTCGACAAGCCGGAGGCATTCTTTATGGAACATTTACTGTAATGTTGGTGTCAGGAAGCTTGGGTCAAAAACGGAGCCTCATCAAGATTGT
>DHER01000071.1 GCA_002399975.1 Firmicutes bacterium UBA4845
TTTTTTTATTGCGAGACGGTTAAGTGGAACAGGGGACAGTTAACAATTACTTTATATAAAGGAAGTATAAGCAAGCAGGTAAGCAATGGGCAGATAAGAATTATTTATAAAGTCAAGAAGTTATTAACTGTCCTTAGTATTGTTATATGTGCTTTTTTAATTTTGTTTTTTCTGATAAAATAATAGAGGATTATAATGAAGAAAGATAGGTTACCATAAAAAGAATGAATGGGCAAAATGGACTATAATTGACAAAATACTAAATAAGAAGGGGGTGAATAATCCTGGTTTGTGGTTAAGACAGAGGAAGCAAATACTTGGATTAGATAGTATTTTTTAATATAAAAGTGTTAATTTGAGTGGTTGAATTCTGTGATACTATCGCCTTATTTAGCCCATAAGGTGAAAAACCTGGATATATATTTGTCTAGGTTTTAGAAACCAGGAGATAGCCGTGCAGAAGATTGATAAAACGGATACGTTGAAGACCATATTAAATGGCCGTCGTTTCACGGTTGATTATTTTCAAAGAGAGTACCGCTGGGGGCAGAAACAGATTGAACAGATGCTTTCTGATTTTCAAAGTACATTTGAGGAATTTTACGATCCGGAGAACCATGATACTCCGAAAGAGGTCATGGATTATGGTTTTTATTATATGGGATGCATTATTTGCACTGGTGGCTCAGTAAATAAGATTATTGACGGCCAGCAAAGACTGACTTCTCTTACACTATTATTGATTTACTTGAATAACCTGCAAAAGCAGCAAGCAGCTTTGCCGGATGACATCATTAAGCTGGATGACATGATTTATGCTAATCATTTCGGAGAAAAGAGCTTTAATATTGATGTTCCTGAGAGGTCTAAGTGTATGCAGGCACTGCTGCAAGACGATAAGAATTATATGCCAGACAATGAAAGCTCACAGAATATGTTTGATCGCTATAAAGACATAATAGAGTATTTCCCTGATGAGCTTAAAGGTGAAGCGTTGTCGTTTTTTATTTACTGGTTGGTTGAGAAAGTTTTATTATTGGAAATTGATACGCCGTCAGAAGACGAAGCGCATACGATTTTCCTGACCATGAATGACCGCGGCCTTAGTTTAAATAGCGCTGAGATGATGAAAGCCTATATTATTCAGCAAGTAGCTGAAACAGACAGAATTGAGGTTAATCACCAGTGGCAGGACAATATCAATCGAATAAAGAATGCTTCTTCCTACAACAGCAGTGGCGTTGTAAATACAGAAGACGTCGAGTTTATTTCAATATGGCTTCGTGCAAAGTATGCTGAGTCTCTTCGTGAAACTAAGCGTGGAGCGAAAGATGAGGACTATGAGCTTCTCGGTGATAAATTCCATACATGGGTCAGAAATAATGCCAAAGCAAAGATGAATCTGGTGAAACCGAAAAATTTTAAGGATTTTGTACTAGTCGAAATGACTAAGATGACCGATCTTTATCTTCGACTTAAGGAATACGGTAGCAAGCTGACACCGGGATATGAGGAGGTCTTCTATAATGCAAATAGAGGTCTTACTTACCAGATGATGTTCGTTCTTTCTGCCGTGAAAAACGATGATCCCGATGAGGTTATCCAGAAAAAAATTCAGATGACTGCAAAATTCATCGATGATTTTGCATCTGTCCGTATTTTCAATTCCAAGAAGATCAATTGGAATACAAACAAATACCTTTTGTTCCATGTGATGTGTGATATTCGAAATCAGGATTGCAAGACAGTGGGAATGGTTTATGTACGAGCACTTCGCCGTATGGACGTTAATATTGATGGCATTACGAAGTTCAGCTTAAATCAGTTTTCAAGCAGGTATATGCCGCATATGCTTGCCAGGTTCACATCGTATGTCAATGTACTTATGGGCAATCCTTCGCATTTTGAAGAATATATCGATCATAAACGTCAAGGAAACACTTACGATATTGAGCACATTCTTCCAGATAAATATGAGGATTATAAGAATGAATTTGCAGATTACGACGATTTTCAATCATCGCGTCAGTTTGTCGGCAACTTGATTCTCCTCACACGCGATAAGAATCGAAGCTATCAGGCTATGAATTACACCGATAAGGTCAAGAACTATGCTGGTGATAATATACTGGCGCAGGCGTTGAACCCGACTGCGTATCACAATAATCCACAATTTTTAAATGTAGCCAGCAAATATGGTTTTAAGCCTATAGACCACTTTACAAAACAGAGTATAGCAGATCGAGCAGAGATCTATTTGCAAATGGCAAATGACATTTGGAATCCGGCTGATATAAGGGACTTAGCTGGTGGCTGGAGCGCTGATGAAGAAAAAGAATTCTTTAAGAACACTAAAGGTCAGGAGTTCACGGTTGGTTATGCGGGGCGAAGCTGGAAAGATGCGTTAAAATATGGTTTCTTGTCTGCAAATATCAGTGGAAGTGGACGCTCAATTTATAATGTACAAGCTGGTGATACCATTTATTGTCATATTGCAGGATCAGGATTTGTTGGTATCGGAGAATGCATTTCAACAGCAGTACCAATGAAAGATTTTACTGTTACTATAGATGACGTACAAACGCCGATCCTTCAAGCTCCATGGGTTTCTGAAGATTCGAAAAACAAACTTGACCAGAATAAAGAAGTATTTATCGGTGTTAAATGGAAAAAGTTTGCTAATGATGCTGATGATGGCTACTGGGAAAAGGGAATGATCAGCGTTCCATTGGTTGCTTATACACTTTCTGATAAAACCACATATAAGAAAGTCAGAGAGCATTTTGGATATACTGGAGAAGATGAAGAATGAATCGGCTATATGATTTGAATAATACCGGAAAGGTTATGGTTATATGAGTACCAGTAGGACCTACACTAAATAGTATATGAAAGGAATCAACTCTAAAAGGGT
>DHER01000024.1:0-259 GCA_002399975.1 Firmicutes bacterium UBA4845
AAATTACGAGAGGGAATTCAGGATAAAAAAAATGGTATACCAGATTGAAGCCAGTGCTTCGTTAAATGATATATTGATGCATTACTCGGATTTATGTTATGACGACAATGGTCCCGATTGTGCGCTTCGCTTACTGGATGCCTTCGATGAAGCAATTGATGCCCTAACCAATAATCCGGATAGAGGATGTCGCTTAATAGACATTCCTTCCAAATATAGAGCAATTCCATTTTGGAAACATTTATGGCTAGTTTATATG
>DHER01000024.1:298-8742 GCA_002399975.1 Firmicutes bacterium UBA4845
ACCAGTTGATACCATCATAGTCATGTACAAGACGATGCCTTAATCCGGCGACCATATTCCACGGTTGCTCTGGATACCTCTTTTTCAGCTCATCGGTCAACTGATATACTTGCTCTCCGATATTATACAGCGGTGTGGTAACTGCCCACTGTAAAAACTCATCGTTTAACAACTGCTCTGAAGTAATGCCACGCTTCTGCATCTGTTGGCTAAGGCTTTCCCAAGTGGTAACAATCTTTTTAAGCCTTTCCTTGTCAGACTTCTTCATGCTATGCGTACTCCTTCCCTCAAAACGCTGTTATAAAATTCCGTATTTTTATTGACCTCACGAATTTCAAAAGCATCCACATTCTTTTGGGTAAGAAGTCGCAATTCCTCGCCAAATGCAAAAATATCCCTTGCCCGGAAATTTGCGCCACCCACTACAATCACATCAATGTCCGAATCCTCCGTGGCATCTTCGCGGGCATACGACCCAAACAGTNNAGTATGGCATATTCCGCATTATATTTCAGAAGCAGCATTTTGATCAATTTTTCAATATCTGATCTTGATAGCTTCATGAACCATACCTCCCATCGTCCATAAGTGTTTCCGTTCCTTATAGATACTATGCTTCCTAAATTTCATCTTACCATTAAAAGAACGCTAACGCAAGACATCTGTTTTGTTAGTTTGTTATTTTTGAACACTTGAAATGCTAATGCTGGATAGGATATATTTATAACAATTCAATAAGGTTCACACTCTTTAAATTTAGAAATGCATTTGATTTTTATGCAGAAATTCAAAGTCTGCAAATATAAGTATTTTCATAATTCTATCAGATCTGCTATATTTTCTTTTATATCATAAAGCATAAAATCAATTAAAAGTTCCTGATATCCGGCACGCTTTTTATTTCGTAAAGCCTCTATTACCTCTTGAAATCTGTCATCCTGTACTTTTTCAAGTTTTTTAATCCGCGATTCATCCAGCCCTTCATTTGAAATAGAAAGTTCATAATCCTCACTGCTTAGTCTCCAGGGGATGATATGTAGCGGGTCTCTCGCTATCACTTTGTCGGCTATATTAATACCTTCCGGATCAATATCACCGGAATAATATAATCTACAGTCTGATTGACATAGCAAATCAATTAGGATTAAAGATGCAGTCTTCATCTGACCTGATGTGCATATCATGGACACCGGCATTCCGGCTAGTGCTTCACACATATGTGAAAATACCATTTGATTTTCAAAAAGAAAAACCTTCTTGCTTCTGCAATCCGCCTTGACAATCTTATTCAGATTCAACAAAGTTATCAGATAAGGTTCGTTTCTCTTGATAAAGGCCTCATAGGACGGATGCGCTCCCTCCTCAGTATATAGATTAATTCCATAGACTGTCGTAAAGCTAGATATATCATCTGGTTTAATATTGGAAATGTAATAAAGCTCTAAAATATTTTCCGCATTAACAGGATATTCACAGCTATTGATAAAAACGTCCGGCAATGTGGTTTCAAACTATATTCCATCGACTCTTCCTCATAGGTACTGCCATTGATACTGTCAGTAGAACGTTCTCCATTTATCTTAAAATGTTCTATCTTCTGCACACCAAAAACATGAGACGATAGCTTATGAGCCTCATTTAAATCCTCACATTCACGCTGATCTGTTCAATATGTAGTAACATAGCAAAAGGGGAAGTTTTTGTGCTCTCCTTTTGCTATGAAATGGTTTTGTGAAGATACCAATTTTAATGAGGGCACGAAGTTATGACTTCGTGCCCTCTTCTATAAACCTATTATTTTCTAAATATCACTCCTGATTTTTCATTCACATGATACCAGCCATTTTTATTTCCATACTTTATATATAAGTATGCTTCCCCTTTTTTATATCCTAGATTCCCGTCATACCTCACTAGGCTTCGCCAATAATGGTCTGACACCCATATCAATATAGAGCTGTTCCTGCTTTTTTAAGACTTCACCCTGTATTACGGCCTTCCCGGGTTCAGAGAAGCATTCAATGACATCAAGTTCGTCAAGCAGGCCTTGCAGTGTGTACTTTGAAAAAAGCTTCTTTTCCTCCATCTTTTTCTTGATGTAGGAAAGATATATAAGGGCAATAAACTCAACAAATATTGTACTACACTATCAACTTATAATAATTTCGTTCACTTCTGCACTTCTCCAAGTACCCCTTATCTACAAGACCATTCAAAATATTGGCAGCCTCGCGCTCGTCAATCTTTAAGATTTTACTGCAGGTCTTTATAGTTATCTCGGCACCTTTATTTTTCTTCATTCTAGTTATAAGATGACTTTCTATGTCAGTCAATGCATTCTGCGCTGCTATGGCTGATATAAGTGCCTGCTCCATAACATTTAAGATATAAACTATAAAAGGTGTAATATCCAGCACTTTACCATTCTTGTTTTCTTCGACTTCTTCACTTTCCAAGAGCGATTTATAATACCCTGAAAGGTTCTCGTTAATTACACGTGAAATTGATACTGCTTTAATCTTACTATACTTGTTCTTTTCAAGATATGCAGACATTAATATTCTTGCAGACCTACCATTACCATCACAAAATGGATGAATGTAAGCAAAATAAAAGTGAATGATTGCTGCCTTTAGCATAACATCCAGCTTACTATTTTTCATAAAGTCATAGAGTTCAACCATTCTATCTTCTATCTTTTCAGGTTTTTCAGGTGTATGCACTCTTTTTGTATTATCACCTATATACACCATACCTTTTCTAAATCGCTCTCCGGCTTGCTCTGTGTTCTCGCATACCCCATCTACAACGATTTTCCAAAGTTCTAAGAGATTATTTAATGTCAAAGGATTATTCAGCGCGTAATAAAAGCCATTTACACTATTTACTACCATCCTATCATCCTTTGTACCCTTCTTGCTCTCAATTGCTCTTTTTACATTATCTATTGTGGTTCTCGCGCCTTCTATAGTTGCAGAATGGTAGCTATCAATGATAACATTATCATGATAGGCTTTGTCTGTAACCTTGAAATCTTGATAAAGAATATTTATTGTTTCTAGTTGAGTTTCTAGCTCTTGGTTTAATACATATATAAGACTTTCATTATTAATACCCTTTAATCCAATAGGATATCTATTTATCTGACGCCATGCTAAATCTGTTTTTGCCTTGTCAAAACCACTCTTAGCCTTTATTCTCAATGTTTTATTACTTTCATAATGTATCACGTTAGTCACCACCTTTTCCCATTAATGATTATTGTCCATTATACCATTTTTATTTACCTTTGGCACCATAAAGTTTAAGACATCACCTTCAAGCCATTTGGAGAATCTTTTCCATCCATGCATAATCTCTTCACCAAGATTACCCTTAGGCTCTATAGAAATAACTGCATATCGTCCGCTCGGTATGGTTTTCGTCCTGATTTTTTCATCGGTTACTTCATGGCAATGTCAATTACCTTTGCCTGCTCCTCTTTTAAATCTTTAGAAGCTCTGCTTATTCTGCGATTAATTAGATATTCCTTGGCCTGATATCCTGTAATCGCAAAAAAGATACGATAAAAGCTTGATACCGACATATACGCTTCCTTTGCCATTTCTTCTACTTTAATGTCATTCTCCAGATTATCTTCCATGAAATCAATTGATTTTTGAATTCTCTCATAATAATTCACTGCCATACCCTCAATCATCTTAAGATATTTCTATCATAGCAGTTTCCGTTTGCATGTACACGACTTTTTCTCCAAACTTTTATTCTATCTATCAAGCCGCATGTATCAGACATTAACTGATCCTAAAAATCCAACCTGCGAATTATCACGGAACACCGGAATCTATTTATTTTTTACACAGCTTATGATGTTCAATTATATTTAAATTTCTATCACTACCGTTTCGTATCCATTCAACTCAATCTTACCGCATACTTTCTCACCGGTATAAAGATTCGTACCTTCTTTTTTAACTTCGATTTCTGCTGGTTCTTTCCTATAATTTAGAACAAACATATAACGTTTCTTATCTTTTAATCTTATCGCTATTTCACAAGTTTCCGGTGCTTTTATTCTATCTTTATATGGACTAATTACACCTAACTTTTCCAGGAATACTCTTGCTGATTCTTCGTTAAAAGCTGTTCCGTAATAATAAGCCTTACCCTTTCCAAAATCATTGCAAATGAGGGCTCCTTCTCCTGCATAATAATCTGTTCTATAGCAGGCTAAAAGTTTTGCATTCGCACCGATAGGATTTAACAAATCAACAAAAACATTTCCCTCTAATTGAGTGCCCTCCCAATCAATATAAACCGGCCCTGCATCCGGTGCAATAAAACTGTACTCGGGGATATCTGTTCCGGTTAATTCTGTAGCAAGACCCGGTAGCTTATCCATGATACATTTTCCTGTCATCTCTTTATAACCGGTTCGGCAGCCAAAAACGATTGTCCCGCCTTCTTTCACATAACGTTCCAGAAGTTCCACACGGTTTTTATTCAGTATCGTTGCATGTGGGTAGAATAACACCTTATATTCTTGTAGTTTTTCTAAGGTTTGATCAGCAGTCAAATAAACATAGTCAATTGGTGTATGAGTATGTTGTGCTGCTTGGAACAAGGCTGCCGCACTCGCTTTTTCTACTCTCTGATGCCAAACATCCAGCTGCGCATCCCATATATTATCGTAATCTTTGATAATTCCGACATTTGCTTCATATTTACTACCGGCAACATTTTTCATCTTCTGAAGTTTCTTATATACATCCTTCACTTCGCTAATACGCCTATTTTCACGATTTAAGTAATCCAGTATTCCATGCCAATAGATCTCTGTACCCATAGTACATGTTCTCCAGCGAAAATAACTAATAAAATCTGCACCATGAGCAATTGATTGCATTGTCCATAAGGTTAATTGTCCCGGTCTTGGCGCGGGAGCTTCCATATGTGTGTTCCAACCATTTGGTCCGGATTGTTGTTCCATAATACCAAACTTAGGCGATATCGAACGAACTTCTGTTAGGTTGCTGCTCCACTGCCGGTCACGCAAGCCTTTTGTCTCTGGCTCATACATAGATAAGCAGTATGCAAAGTTTGGATAGGAATCATAGGTATAAAAATCAAGGCTTTCTTTTGTCATTCGATGATTATCTGTTACTATTCACAGCCAATAGAAGATATAAAAGAAGAGCCCACTTTATCAAAGGAGTAAGCTCTTCTTAATTACAGAACAGATGCCAAAATAGAAAACTTCATTTCATCTCCATGGGGAGCACCGGGACATTGTTTATCAGACAGGATTTTTTTAATCTCTTCCTGTAGTTTTTCAGGTGTGGCCGCTTCAATCTCACACAAGGTTGGGAGAGATTTCAGGAAGCGGTTACGCCAGGTGGCTACATTGATATAATGCAGACCTATGGTTTCAGCTTTTTTTAAATTTGTAGTTCCCTGGGAGGCCATTAAAATAAGCCGTGAACGTTTTACTAAACTGGAAGGAAGGGAACGGCTACTGGAAAATATATACATCAGGCATTACAAATTCATCAGCATCTGCCGCAGGATATTCCTCCTGTAGGTAAGCACGAAAGTCCTCATACGATGTTTTTAAGCCGCGGGCCAGGTCAAACCCATTGCCGATAATAAAATAGATTCATCATTGCCCCCTAAAGTCATATGAATTCACATGTTTTAGCTTTTGTATAGTGTAGTATAAAATATCCTAAAGCAAAGAAACAAGCCTTTCGGCTTGCTTCTTCTTCGTTGGGCGTTTAAGCCCGATCAGTCTTTGTCGGAGCTGTTAGCTCCATTCTTCTTTGTTGGGAGTCTATACCCAAGATTCTTTAGCAGAGCTTCTTGCTCTATTCTTGACTTGATTATAGCACAACATCCCACAGATTACAACACCCTATTTTCTATTTTCATTCGAGCATTGCCTCGTCAAAAATGCTATATTCTCTACGTTTTATTTACTTCTTAAAATCTATTTCACCTCAACATTTTTGCATATTTTTGAATAAAGCACTTGAAAAATGTAAAAAAATTTGAGCGAAGCCCTTAAATATATTATTTTTTTAGGAGCTTCGATTATGCTAAAATGTTGGAGACTACATAACCAGTACCGTCAATTTATTTCTGATGATCTTGACTTTTTATCTGAAGCGGATCTATTACGTTTACAAGATATGGTTTGCATATTTCAGTCAATCGGAACCCCTTTCTCGCGTCAGCGGTGTAAGGGGTCCGGTTCACTGGCGTGATCCGCTAGTTACGGCTGCATGTTCGTTTATAGGTTTCATATTTCGCATTTCTTACCATTCATCTCAAGACGGTATTTATGTTTTTCGGTCAAATATGAACTCCTCCTAAAAAAAGAATCTGATGGATGTGTATGAGTTGAAAAACTTGTAAAACTCGTGCAAGTTTTTCAACTGTACTAACTCCAATCGATATAAGAAGGATAACACTTGTGGGCAAGTATTCCAAGACGCTTATAGTTTGACGCTTACAATTATTCAATCTCAATATTAAAAGAACATTTGATTGGTTCTTCATATTCTTCGCACATAATTTTACATTCAATAGTGAAATTTCCTTTTTGTGTTGCAATAAACCAGATTTCATCACTAATATGCATACGACTGTGAATAAGACTGTCAACTTCTACTATAGCCGTATCATGCTTGTCATCAACAATATGGTCTCTATCAAAATATCCAGGACGTAACCTATCGGTATTCAGAGAGGGCAGAGGCATTACATTTAGCGAAGCCATTCCAATATTCTCCCATTGAGAGCTGAACTGCCTCAATGATGCAACAATACTTCCCGGCATTTTACTTGTATGAAGCTTATCAAGAGCCTTCCATATTGGATTATCTGGTAAATTCAAATCCTTTGGCTTCGCTATATCCTCAATATCATAATCATAGTATGCCAACAATCCATTAGGAAACATCAAATCTACAGAGATATCATTAGCCTTGGCGTTTCCATTGTTTGTGATGCCCAATCGAAAGCAATGAGCGTTTTTCTGGGCATTTCCATATAACGTAATACGACTATTATAATCATCTATTACTTCTTGTGTTGGTAGTTTATCATTGTATAATTGCAAATCTTGTATGGTCACTAACTCTTTGACTTCATCGATCAAATCATCTTCAACAGTCAAAGGGCGTACATGAATATTTCTTTCTGGACGTTGATATTTATATACAAGTGTAGCTTCTTCATCTGTATTATTTGGGTCTAAGATAGCTATTTCTAAATCGGGTTGCCTTTTGGAAATGTTATCAACAACTTTGTGAAGCTCTCTATTTTCTTTGGAGAGCGCCGCCATTTCTAGACTAATTGTAATAGGGTCAAAATCAGCCCTAATCCAACCCGTTCTGGGAGTTAGTTTTATTTGATTGACAAGCGAGCTTGTTATCTGTGCGGCCAGTTCATCAGAGTTTCTCCAATAATTCACTTCTTTTTTCTGAACTTTGGAAATAAATGCATCTAGCTTTTTTTGATATTTCACCTTACTTTCTCGCTCATCTTCTGTAGCAGGCACTTTCCTGTCCTTGATAAAAGCTATGACCGGAATCTTTTTAGAAATGGCATAGTCATACTCTTTTTCTGTGTAACTGATATCCTCTTCTGTTACGGAGCCGTAACGAAATCCTACAATCAGAATGTAATAATCTGTGTTGTCAATCGCTCTTTGAATGATAGCCCATTGCGCATCATCCCCAGCATTGAATAGCTCCATACCTATAGGGATGTGTTCAAGCCTCAAAATTGCATTGATGGCCTTTTCACGTTCTGCTTTTAAATCATTATACGTAGAACTAATAAACACTTGATACTTCTTTTCCATTTAAGTCCTGCTCCTTAATTGTGATCACACCCAGCTCACATACCAATTTTCCATAATTACTATAATCTACAGCTAAATATCCTACTTATTATGCCTCGCTTCAAGAATACTCAATTGTAAAAAGCAACGAATTGTTCCCTGCTACTACCATTATTATAATTCATTTTATCCATAAAGCTACATTTTCTGCATATTAATGCTTCAACATTGATAAGATGTAAAACCATAATATTCGAGTCAAAACGTGTTTTTACTTTGTAAAGTAGAACTTACTATTGCAAAGTAGAATTTACTTTTTCAATTGACCCCTATTCACATTGCACAACCGGAACTTTCATCAATTAGCACAACGAATTATCTATTTACAAGCGAAAAGACATCCACCAAAAGATTTCTCTCCTGATAGATGTCTTTATATAAACTTCATTTTCTGACAGGCGGATGTAAATCCCAATATGGAAAACACCTTGCGAAGCCTTCAAGATTTTGAGTCAGCACAACTTTCTCCATTTTTTTCAAGTCCGAATCTGACTGTCCAAACAATGCTTCTAATTCAGCAAAATCATCTTTATCTTTT
>DHER01000147.1 GCA_002399975.1 Firmicutes bacterium UBA4845
GTTTTACGAACAATCCTCGACCTTACGGATGCGAACCGTACGCTCTCCCAGCTGAGCTACGCCCCCGAAACCAGTCATGTCCTTTTTCAAACAATAATTCAATGCGGATGAAGGGACTCGAACCCCCACGCTAAAGCGCCAGATCCTAAGTCTGGTGCGTCTGCCAATTCCGCCACATCCGCTCGCTGATTTATTAACAGCAAGAATTATTGTACTACTGTGCAATTACATTGTCAAGCAATTTTTTTTACATGTTTTGTTTTTAAAATTTGCAAGCTTGTCAAAGCTGTCTATAATTTCAATGTTGTTATTAAATATAGGTTTTTTTTCTTCTTCTAAAAAATTTGTTGTGTATGCAACCGGCCTGTTATAATCATTTGCATATTTCACAGTATGAAATATACCGCCTTTTTGACCGCCTTCTATGACTATTATTCCTTCGGATATTGCTGCTATTATTCTATTTCTGTCTATAAAACCATACTTTCCTGCCTTTTCTTTTGGCGGAAATTCAGATACTATAGCTCCTCCATTTATTATAATCATATTATAAAGTGCCTTATTGTTCCTAATCACGTTCAAATGGCCAGACGGTATTACGGCTACTGTCCTGCCCTTAGCCTGCAGACACCCATTATGAGCCGCTTCATCACATCCTGAAGCAAAACCGCTTACTATACAGCAATGCTCCTCTGCAAGTTTTTCCGCAAAAATAGAACTTATTTCATATCCTTTTTGTGAAGGGGTCCGTGAGCCAACTATTGCTATGTTGTTATCTTGATCAAGCAATTCTTCATCACCGTCCACATAAAGGATTATTGGCTTATCTTCTATAAATTTAAGCCTTTTGGGATATTCCATATCATACAATCCAATTATTTTAATTTTGGATTCTTTGCAGCATTCAAAAATTTCAGAAGCATCTTTTTCTATTTTATCAAGATCAATTTTTAGCCTTTTTATACCCATTCTCTCCAACAGCTTTACAATATCGGAAAAATTATTTAATTTTAAATCTCTTGTTTCTATGTAATTTAAAATCTTGCTAATTGTTTTTCTTCCTAAACCATTAATCAACTGCATTCTGATTATATCTTCATTGCTTACCATCTTGTTCCCCTTATTCAATAATGTAAGGACCTTTGCATGTCCATCTAAAGTATATGTTTTTACATTTTATCATATATTGCAGCAAAAAAAAACTCTTCTTTGATCAAAGAAGAGTTAAAAAAACTTAATTAATTTTTATTCTATGGTTACAAGAGGATCTCCCGTATTTACATTTGTTGATTTTGAAGTATAAATTTTGTTTATAGTTCCGTTTTTAGGAGATACAATTTCATTTTCCATCTTCATTGCTTCGAGAATCAATAAAATATCCCCCTCTTTCACTGATTGTCCCTCTGATACTTTTATATCCAATATTGTTCCCGGCATAGGAGCAGAAATTATTTCTCCTGACACAGGACCTGAAGATGCTTTTGAAGCAGGAGCAGACTGTTGTTGAGGCTGAGGCGCAGATGCCGCCTTTGGTTCAGGAGATGCTTTAGGCTTAGGATCCGAGACCGGTTGTGATTCCTGTGCCACAGGCTGATATGCAAATCCTCCTTGGCCTGTTCCAACTTCTTCAACTTCTACCGCATATGTTTTTCCGTTTACCGTTATGTTAAATTTTTTCATTTTATCCTCCATTATCTCATTAGTTCCATTCTTCCTTTTAGTGCCCATAAAGAACCTATTTCGGAAGTTTCCCTAATATTTTTAACTGTAAATTCTCCTATATTTTTCCCTAACATGCACGCAATAGCAGCTGTTATTGCTGCTACAGTTTCTTCCTCTTCGTCCATTGCAGACACAGCCGCAGTTATCACTGCAGTGATCTCATCATTATCTGTTTCCTGAACTTGATTTCTTTTTTTTGGTTCAGAGTTTTCATTGTCTTTATTAAAAATTTTGCTAAAAATACTCATGTAACTGCCTCCTTACAAAGGAATATTGCCATGCTTCTTTTCAGGTCTTTGAACTCTTTTACCTGTAAGCATGTCAAATGAGCTTATTATTCTTTTCCTTGTTTCGGACGGTTCTATAACAGCATCTACATAACCTCTTGATGCTGCAGTGTATGGATTTGTCACTGTATTCCTGTACTCTTTTATTTTTTCTGTGCGTTTTGCACTCTTGTCTTTCGCCGCTTCAATTTCTTTTTTAAATATTATGTTGGCAGCTCCGTCAGGTCCCATTACGGCAATTTCCGCAGTAGGCCATGCAAGCACCATATCGGCTCCCAATTCCTTGTTGCACATGGCTATGTAAGAACCTCCATAGGCTTTCCTCGTAATAACAGTAACCTTTGGTACCGTAGCTTCTGAATACGCATAGAGCATTTTAGCTCCGTGCCTTATAATTCCTCCGTATTCCTGATGTGTACCCGGAAGGAATCCCGGAACATCCATCAATGTCAAAAGAGGTATATTGAATGCATCGCATGTTCTGATAAACCTTGCAGCCTTGTCTGATGCATCAATGTCCAGGCAGCCGGCCAAAACCTTGGGCTGGCTTGCTATTACTCCAACACTTTTCCCATTCAATCTCATGAAACCCGTTATTATGTTCATAGCATAATATTGCTGGTATTCAAGAAATTCTTTATTATCGGCAAGTGAATAAACAACTTCCTTCATGTCATATGCTTTATTTGGATTATCAGGAATAATATCGTTCATTGCTACATCTGTCCTGTTCAAATCATCATGGACTTCCTGAGATGGTGCGGTTTCAAGATTGTTTTGAGGCAAAAAACTTATTAGCTTTCTTATATGATTCATACATTCTTCTTCTGAATCATCTACAAAATGAGCTACTCCGCTTTTGCTATTGTGAGTCATGGCTCCCCCTAGTTTTTCGCCGGATACTTTTTCTCCTGTTACAGTCTTAATAACATCAGGCCCGGTTATAAACATTTTGCTTATATTTTGCACCATAAATATAAAATCCGTCAGTGCCGGAGAATAAACCGCCCCACCGGCACATGGCCCCAATATTACCGATATTTGCGGAATAACTCCTGATGCAGTTGTATTATTAAAAAAAATTTTTCCATAACCTGACAATGCATCAACACCTTCCTGTATTCTTGCTCCACCAGAATCATTGATTCCGATTATAGGGGCCCCAACCTTTAAAGCCATTTTCTGTGCTTTCACAATTTTTGCGGCGTGCATCTCTCCTAAGGAACCACCAATTACAGTGAAATCCTGGGCATATATATACACTAATCTTCCGTTAATTGTCCCATAGCCTGCTACGACACCTTCTCCGGGAGCAGACTTCTTTTCCATACCAAAGTTAACGCACCTGTGTTCTACAAAGGCATCAATTTCTACGAAGCTATTTTGGTCAAGCAGCATCAATATTCTTTCTCTGGCAGTCTTTTTACCACGTTCATGCTGCTTGTCTATTGCCTTTTGCCCACCGCCCAGCATAACTTTTTTAGTTTTTTCTCTGAGCTCTGTTATTTTTTCGTTTGGCAATTTTAAACCTCCTATTCTTTTGCATAATAGTAATATATATAAAATAATAAATTTTAACGATAAAGTCAACATAAAATCAATATAAATGCAAATTGACAGAAACTATTTTCAGCTTGCAATTTTATAGCTTGGCACAAGTAACAAAATCACCCGCTTATAATGTTGAATTCAATGGAAAAACACATTTAACCAACAAATTATATCCACGAAATATAATAAATTATATATTATATGATTATGCCTGTCAGCATTATTTCTATTTTTAAACTATTTCCATATTGACAAATGTATTTCATTTGCTAAAATATAAGTTAAGGTTAGCACTCAACAATAATGAGTGCTAACAGAGATGGTGCCGGCATATTGGCTTAACATGTGCAATCTAGCACTAACGATAAATATAATCAAGAAAGGAAATGAACTATGGGCAAAAAACAATTCAAATCTGAATCAAAAAAGCTTTTGGATTTAATGATTAATTCAATTTACACTCACAAAGAAATATTTCTAAGAGAATTAATTTCAAATGCAAGTGATGCAATTGACAAAAGCTACTACAAATCCTTAAAGGATAGTAGCGTTGAATTTAACAAGGATGATTTTTATATAAGAATATCAGCAGATGAAAGTGAAAGAATTCTTAAAGTGTCTGACACAGGCATTGGAATGACTAAAGATGAACTTGACTCAAATCTGGGAACAATTGCAAAGAGCGGATCATTAGATTTTAAGTCAAACAATGAAGTTAATAACGACGTTGATATTATAGGACAATTTGGAGTAGGATTTTATTCAGCATTCATGGTTTCTGAAAAAGTAACCGTTATAAGCAAATCAGCAGACTCAGATGAAGCTTATAGATGGGAATCAAGCGGTACTGACGGCTACACGATAGCTCCCTGCGAAAAGGAAACGACAGGAACAGACGTAATAATGAAAATCAAGGAAAACACTGACGCCGAAAATTATGATGAATTCCTTGAACTTTACAATATTAAATCTTTAGTCAAAAAATATTCTGATTTTATTAAATACCCTATTAAAATGATGATGAAAAAAAGAAGGAAAAAAGAAGGGACCGAAGAAGGAAAGGACGAATATGAAGATTATTACGAAGATGAAATATTAAACAGCATGGTTCCTATCTGGAGGAAAAACAAAAGCGAGCTTAAACCGGAAGATTATGAAAACTTCTATAAAGAAAAACGCTTTGGATTTGATAAGCCTCTGAAGTATGCCCACATAAGCGTTGAAGGTGTCACCAGCTACAATGCCATACTGTATATTCCGTCAAAAACTCCCTTTGATTTCTACACCAAGGAATTTGAAAAAGGCCTGGAACTTTATTCAAATGGCGTACTGATAATGAATAAATGCCCGGACCTGCTTCCTGACTATTTCGGATTTGTTCAGGGTTTGGTGGATTCTGCAGACTTATCTCTCAACATATCCAGAGAAACTTTACAACATGACAGGCAGCTTCAGCTTATTGCAAAGACAATAAAAGAAAAAATTAAGAACGAACTGTTGTCAATGCTGAAGAATGAAAGAGAAAAATATGAAACATTCTTTAATAATTTTGGAAGAACCTTGAAAATCGGTTTATACAGTGAGTGGGGCGCAAACAAAGAAACACTGCAGGATCTAATTATGTTCTACTCGTCAACAGAAAAAAAACTTGTTACGCTGAGCGAATATGTTTCCAGAATGAAGGATGAACAAAAATATATTTATTATGCAACAGGTGACAACATTAATAACATTGCAAGGCTTCCTCAAGCTGAGCTCGTTGCCGATAAGGGCTACGAAATTCTATACTTTACCGATGAAATTGACGAATTTGTAATCAAAGTCCTAACGAAATACAATGAAAAAGAATTTAAAAACGTATCAAGTGCAGATTTAGATTTAAAACCAGAAGGTGAAGAAGAAAATAAAGACAATAAGGAAGTAGAAGAAAATAAAGACCTGTTCAGCTTCATGAAAGACTCTTTAAACGGCAAAGTTAAAGATGTACGAGCATCAAAAAGATTGAAAACTCATCCTGTATGCATTGCAACGGAAGGCGAATTGTCAATTGAAATGGAAAAAGTGCTGAAAACAATGCCTAATAATATGCCGGACAGCGTACATGCAGAAAAGATACTTGAAATAAACATACATCATCCAATGTTCAAAAAAATTCAAAACGCATATGCAGCGGATAAGGAAAAACTGAAGAAATTATCAAATGTACTGTATAACCAGGCATTGCTTATTGAAGGACTTCAAATAGATGACCCAGTGCAGTATGCAAATGATGTGTACGATTTGCTGGAACAATAATAAATTTCCAATCAAGGAAAATTGTTGTTATTTAAAAAAACGTGGGAATTTCCCACGTTTTTTGATTTGATGATACATCAATTATTGTTAATCTATTGTTCAAAATACTCATCTAATGAAAGACCTGATTCATATACATTTGTTGCAAGTTCTGCCCCTAAGTATCTTAAATGCCACGGTTCGTACATATATCCTGTTATGTCTTCCTTTTCCTTAGGATACCTTACAATGAATCCGTATTTATGAGCATTTTTTGATACCCACTTGCCTTCCTCGGTATCTCCGAATGTATCGTCCAACTGAAAGTCCATTGCCTCGCATGTAATATCCATTACAAGTCCTGTCTGATGCTCGCTTTGTCCGGCTTTAGCACTGAACGTATCGGCTGCTTCCTTCCCATGTGCAGCTGCATAAGAACCATATAACGAAACTTGAGTATTGTATGACCTATATCCTGAACGAGCATATAGATCATATCCGTCCTCCTTGGCTGCAGCAAATAAGCCTTTTAGAGCTTCATAAGCAGGTTTTCTCATTTGATTAACTTCCGGATTGGATAATACTGTCGGTAAATCTGTAAGCTCTACCAAATCCCCAGGTATATACGTGTCCGGAAGAGTATGTGTTCTGTTTACAAGTACATCTATGGCCTCCGGATTTTCAACTATTACTATATCTTTAGAAGTATTTTCACCTTCATGTTCTTCAGTTGGTGTTTCAGTATCATCAACGGGCTTTTTCTCTATGTCTGAAGGTTCCTTTGTTTCTTCTTTCGGTTCGTTTTCATGTTCTATGCTTTCAGGTTCTTTAGACGTATTTTCATCTTTATCAGCAACAACACCTATTAACTTACTGATTCCAAATATTAATAAAATAAATACAGCCGCTAAAATTATAATTCTGTGTATCTTTAGTTTACCTTTCTTTTTCATTCTTCTCCTCGTTATTTTAATTATATCTTTTTCCACATTATTATTGCATCTTCAACAGGTTCTAAGTAATACCCCGGCCTTTTACCTGCTGCTACAAACCCAAATTTATTATAAAGGTTAATAGCCTGAAAATTTGATTCCCGGACTTCAAGAGTCATTGCTCGAATTTCTGAGCATTTGCATATTTCAATCATTTTATTTATCAACGATGTTGCTATCCCCATTTTTCTATATTTAGGCAAAACTGCAACGTTCGTTATGTGACATTCGTCCAATATTCTCCACATTCCCATGTGTCCCATAATTATACCGTCTTCTTCCGCACATTGATAATATGCTAAATCGTTGTTTAGTTCTTTCTCGAAGGAATTTTTAGTCCATGGCAAAGAAAAACATATTTTTTCAATTTCAGTTAATTGATCCAAGTCGCTGTAACGCACACTTCTGATCACTACCATAATTCCACCTCACTTCTTATTGCGTTCAGCCTGGGACAACCTCAGATACTGAGGCTTAAATTCAGATGCCTGAATTAATTCTCCTTTTAATGCCATACGAAAACCTATGGAAGCCAATGTGCTGGCACTTAAATAATTAAATTTATTTGGAGCAAAATTAGCTCTTTCTTCCAATTTTTCCTCAATAATATCTCTGTAATTAACTGAACCATCCCCATTAAAAATTGCGGCCTTGCCGCAGCCATTTAATATTTCAATCAATTCACCGATATTGCATGGAAGTTGTTCTTTTACGGTAATAAGCTGCCCTTTTTCCCATTTGTAAATACCAGTATAAATTCTCTCAGATCTGGCGTCCATAACGGGTACAATCAGATTATTTAAATCAAAAATATTCCACGCAAGAGATTTTGTTGTAGGCACACAGGCTATTGGAATATTAACAGCATAGGACAAACTTTTTGCAATGGCAGCTCCAATCCTCAGGCCTGTATATGAACCGGGACCTTCTGAAACTGCAATAACATCCACATCCTGTATTTTAAGTTCCAATTCTTCCATTAATGCCGCAATCGATGGCATAAGTTTTTCTGAATGTGTCTTTTTATGGTTTAACGTATATTCTCCCAATAATTTATCATCCTCTGATACTGCACAGGAAGCCGTTATTGATGCAGACTCAATTGCAAGTATTTTCATATTTTTTTAACTCCTTAACCAATTTATCATATGATTTTCCCTTTCCGTAAATAACCATAGTACGAGCATAATCAGCAAACCTTTCTATTTCTATACTGATTCTTTCCTCAGGAAGTATTCCTTTAATTTTACGTGACCACTCAATGATTGTTACACCTTCGGAATAAATATATTCATCATAGCCCAAATCATACATGTCATCCTCTGAGTTTATTCTGTATACATCCATATGATAAAAAGGAAGCCTTCCTTCATATTCTTTTATTATGGTAAAAGTAGGACTTGTTATGTATTCGCTGACTCCGAATTCCCTAGCTATGAACTGTGTCAAGGTTGTCTTGCCGGCACCCAGATCACCGTCTAAGCACAGCACAGTTCCTTTCTCCAAGCAGTCAGCTATAATTTTCCCTATTTTTTCCGTGTCCTTTAAATTATTAACTGTTATTTTCATAATGTTTCCTTAAGTTTATAGATTTAATTACTGTTTTATTATACATTTACACTCTTTAAAAATCAAGCGATTTAGAAACAGGGATTTTTTTCGTTTAGATTATTCCATTTACAAATTTTCATGTGAGTCAGGTTTTTTCCCCATCCAGCCTTTACCTTCAATAATACGTGTAACCATCATTGCAGCAACCGTATCGCCGGTTGAGTTCAGGCATGTTGCAGGAGGGTCAACCAGGAAACCTATGGTTGCTATAATAGGAAATGCTTCCGGAGGAAAACCATACATATTAACAATAAGCATTTCTCCAATTAACCCTCCTCCGGGAACCCCTGACATTACAACTCCTCCCAATATAGAAAGCGATATTGCCATAACATAAGTTCCAATTCCTGAGAATTCCTTGCCAAATATTCCGAAAAGAAACGATATTTTTAAAATTGATGACAGAACCGTACCGTCCATGTGCATTGTAGCACCTATGGGAAGGACAATTTCACGTACATCTTTAGGTACACCAATGCGTCCGGCTGCTTTCAGGTTAACAGGCAATGTTGCTATTGAACTTTGAGTTGCTATTGAAGTAATCGCCGGCTCAATTATGTTCTGAAAGAATGTTTTTACTCCTAAGCTTCCGCCTGCAAAATAAGTATAAGCTGCAAACGCAAAAAAGAAATAAAAAATACACAATGGATAGTAAATTATCATTGCCCTTCCATAGGCGCCTAAAAGCTGAGGCCCGAATTCTCCTATAAGGCTTGCAAAGTACGCACCTAAGCCTATAGGAGCATACAACATAATTACGCTGATAAATTTCATCATAATATTTGACAGTGCTTCCAATGCTCTGGCAACAATGTTGTTATCTCCTCCTACTGCGCTTACACAATAGCCGAATATAATTGAAAATACAATTAACGGCATCATGTTGGAATTGGACAGCAATTTATTGAAATCATTAACAGTAAGTGCCTGAACAATTTGATCCGCCAGCGACAATTCCTCTAATTCTCCTGTTGCTCCAATTACTATATTTGCTTCTGCCGCAGGAGGAAAAACTTTTACCACAATAAGAATTAAAACTGCAGCAATTAATCCCGTAATCACAAATATTAAAAACATATTTCCCAATATTTTCCCAAGGCGCTTCATATTTACCATGCTGCCTACAGCACTTGATATTGTAATAAACACCAATGGAGTAACAGCAGTAAACATAAGGTTCAAAAATATATCACCAAATGGTTTTAAAACAGCAGCCTTTTCTCCAAAAATAATACCTATAAAACTTCCGACAGCAATAGAAATAATCAATGTAATAGAAAACCGGTAATTCTTCCAAAAAGTTTTTGTACCCATTTGACGCCCCCCATATTATTTTTTTCAGTTTTACCTTACATTTTATTTATTAAATTGGCGAATATACCTTTGCCGAATCATTTATTAAAAATAGCCATTTAATAATTAATACTTCAAATCTTCATCTACTACTTCCCCCGCCGCAACTATATTTGTATCGCCTATAAGGTAAAGTTTCTCAATTTTATTGTTGCGCTGCTCAACCTCAACAAACAACTCCCCTCCAGGATTTATAATTTTAACTCTGCCGCCTTTTAAATAGCCTTTAATTATTAGAACTGCCGCTGTTGACGCAGAACCAGTCCCACAGGCCAATGTAATATCCTCAACACCTCGTTCATATGTTTTTACAACTGCTGTACTGTCGTTTACAACCTGAAAAAAATTTACATTTGCACCCTTTGGAAATCCTTTGTAATATCTTATTTCCATGCCAATATCAAATATTTCGCTACTTTCAGCATGCTGCAAATCATATTTCACCACAGCATGAGGTAAACCGGGATTTCCCAATTCTACATATGAACATTCATATTTCACATTATCAATTTCAATATCATTATTAATATTAATTATTTCAGGATTATTCAGCAAAACTTTAACCATTCTGCCATCAAGAACTTCTGAACTTACAATACCTGCACCTGTTTCAAATGTCATCTTCTTCCCTGCAATTTTGTTTACATAAGCATAACGCGAAATACATCTTGCTCCATTTCCGCACATTTCGCCGATACTTCCATCTCTATTATAAAACCGCATTTTGAAATCCGCTTTACCGTCAGAAAAGTCAACTGCCATTAATCCGTCCGCTCCTATAGATACCTTCCTTTGACATAGTTTTTTTGCAATTGAAGATAACCTGTCGGTAGGAATTCTTAACTCCATATTATTAATAATAATAAAATCATTGCCAGCTCCCTGCATTTTAAAAAAGTTCATAACGTACCCCTTGATTTTCATTTTAGTGATTCAGGAATAACTTCATTTTCAATCATATGGCTATAAGTCTGCCTCTTAACTATAATTTCCGATTTGCCTTCCTTAACAAGAATAACTGCCGGAAGAGGATTTTTGTTGTAGTTGCTTGCCATTGTATAACCATAAGCTCCTGTTGAAAAAATTGTAAATATATCTCCTCTTTCAGGCCTTGCAATTTTAGCATCTCTTATGAGTATATCTCCTGACTCGCAGCATTTGCCACATATTGTAACCACATCTGTCCTTGGCTCTTCTGCTTTATTTGCAACAACTCCTTCATATTTTGCCTGATAAAGTGCCGGCCTTATGTTATCTGTCATTCCTCCGTCAACAGACACATATTTTCTTATCCCTTTAATATCCTTGATAGTTCCTATTGTATAAAGAGTTATGCCCGCTTCACCTACAATGCTTCTGCCCGGTTCAATTACTACTTCAGGCCTTGCTATATTAATTTTTTTTGAAAATGCATCTATTCTTTCCATCATCGGGTCAAGAAAATAAGCATAGGGTTTCTTATCATCAGCATCTGTATATCTTATTCCGAAACCGCCGCCAACATTTAATTCTGGCGTAATATAATTATATTTATCTTTAGTGTCCTTTATAAGCTTTAAAGTTATTTCCAACGCTTTTAAATGAGACTCATTATTATGAAGCTGTGAACCAACGTGGAAATGAAATCCCATAAAATTCACAAATTCAGAATTTATAGCCTGTTTTATTGCAGAGAATATAGCATCATCATCCAAAGGTATTCCAAATTTAGAATCCTTTTTTCCTGTTACTATATAGTCGTGTGAGTCGCTTTTTACACCGGGAGTAATTCTGTAAAGAATATTCATCTTTTTACCTTTTTCCCGGCATATATTTTCTATTAAACTTAATTCATCCAGCCCATCAACTATTATTCTCCCTATATTGTATTCTACTGCAAGTTCTAATTCTTCAACTGATTTGTTATTTCCGTTAAACTCTATTCTTCCGGCAGGAAAACCGGCCTTGATTGCCGTATATAATTCTCCTCCCGAAACAATATCCATGCTCAATCCTTCTCTTTCGATTATTCTGCACATTGACAAAGTTAGAAACGCTTTAGACGCATAAGCTGCTCTTGTTCCTACATATTTATTTAAAAATGTATCCTTTATTTCCCTGCACTTTTCCAATATGGCAGTTTCGCTCATAACGTATAGAGGTGTTCCATACTTTTCAGCCAATTCAACTGTATTACATCCGTCAAAATACAATGTGTTATTTTTTATTTCTCTATCCATATTTCTCCTCTAAAACCTACACTTTAAATTTCTAATTAACTATATTAAATTATAACTATTATGTAAGTATTATGCCAAAAATAATTTAATGTACATTAACATTAAAGCATAATTTAAAATGCAAAGCAATTAAAAATCATATACTATTGTAAAAAATGTCGAATCAATCCTACCGGATTATCTTAGAATATCACCTGGAATAAAAATTTTAAATAAAAAGTGTGAATTTTAGGAAATTTATGTTTTTTAAAAGAAAAAATGGGTGCAAAACAAAAAGCTCACAAGTCAAAAATATTGAACAATAAAATAGGACATGTTATAATAGTATGATTTGTTAGAAAATTATTCAAAATTTATTTTTCTTAATTATATATTTAAAGTTTTAAATATATTAATTTATGAATAATATTAATATGTAAAAAGAAATAATCAAGGAGAACAATATGAATCAAAAATTTAATTATATACATTTTATAGGAATTGGCGGAATAAGTATGAGCGCATTAGCAGAAATAATGATTGATGAAGGTGTCAAGGTATCAGGTTCTGACAAGAACAGCTCTCATATAACCAAAAAACTTCAATCATTAGGTGCAAAAATATACATAGGTCACGAAAGCAAGAACATAACAAATAACATAGATTTGGTCGTATATACATCCGCCATATCAAATGATAACCCGGAACTCCTGAAAGCCCAGGAACTAAATTTAAATATAATGGGAAGAGCAGAATTTTTAGGTATGATAATGAAAAATTACAAAAATGCTATTTGTGTTTCCGGCACCCATGGGAAAACTACAACAACAGGTATGCTATCTTCAATATTAATAAAAACAGACATGGATCCTACGATTTTTTTAGGGGGGGAAATGGATTCATTAGGAGGAAATCTCCTCAAAGGTTCCTATGACCTGATGCTTACTGAAGCATGTGAATATAAGCGAAATTTTTTAAAATTTAATCCTACAATGGAAATTATTTTAAATATAGAAGAAGATCATTTAGACTATTACAAAGATTTAAAGGATATCGAAAGCGCATTTATAGAATATGCGGAAAAAATTCCGAGAACAGGACATTTAATAGTTAACGAAAAATATAAGGAACTTTTTAAACACTTAAACTGCAATGTAATAACCTTCGGCCCTTGTAAAGAAGCAGATTATTATCCGGAAAATGTGACTCTGTTTCCTATGCCGTCCTATACCTTAATGCACCAGGGTGAAAAAATTACAGACATAAATCTAAAGGTAATGGGCGAGCACAATATATTAAATTCGTTGGCCGCAGCTGCTGCATGCCTAAGTCTCAGAATCGATTCAAATACGGTCAAAAACGGATTGTACGACTTTAAGGGTGCCCACAGAAGATACGAATTCAGGGGAAAATACAACGGAGCTACAATAATTGACGATTATGCCCATCATCCTTCGGAAATAAATGCAACGCTAAAGACCGCACGATCCAGTACAAAGGGAAAAGTTATAGCTGTATTTCAACCTCACACATATACAAGAACTAAAAAACTTCTGAATAAATTTGCAGAAGCACTTACTCATTCAGATGAAACCATCATTTTAGACATATACCCGGCAAGGGAAAAAGATACAGGAGAAGTTCATTCAAAAGATATAATAGCTAAAATGAAATCTTTCAATAAAAACGGTCGATATGCCAATTCATTTCAGGAGGCTGCAGACATTGTCCGTTCTATTGCCTGTGAAGGAGACACGATAATAACTATAGGCGCCGGTAATGTGAATGAAGTAGCGGAAATGTTAATTGATAAATAACCGACTGATTTGTCATCCTGAACGAAATTTGAGGATTCCTTATTACGGTACCTTCATGAAGTTCAGGACGACAAAAACTTGCAAATATTCACAGAAGTACAACAGAAAAATATTCTTTAGTTATATCTTAATGATCACGGTTTGTCAAATATTTTGCAAGTTCTATTAAATAAGCAGCCTTGTCCCCAAAAATCCTCAGGTTGCCTGCTGCTTTCTCTGTAAGCTGATCAACCTGTCTTTGAGCCTCTTCTAATGATACAAAAGTTAAGTATGTAATTTTATTATTTGCTGCATCGCTTCCTATTGATTTTCCTAATTTCTCCAGGTTACCTGTTACATCTAAGATATCATCTTCTATTTGAAATGCAAGACCAATTTTTTCCGCATAGTCTCCAAGAGATTTTAACTGAATTTCATCTGCCCCTCCCAACAATGCCCCTGCCTGTACACTGCTCTTAATAATAGCTCCTGTCTTTAGTGAATACATATATCTCAAATCTTCTATGCATGAAATTTTTTCCATCCCGAACATGTCTACAACCTGTCCTCCTACCATTCCGTCCGCACCTGAAGAATTTGCAATTTCGGACAATGACTTTAAGGCATTTCCTGTATCTGATTTAAAATTTAAAGCTGCTTTAAGACCTGTTTCAAATGCTTTGTTCAAAAGCCCGTCTCCTGCCAATATAGCTGCTGCTTCACCAAATTTTTTATGACTGGATAGTCTGCCCCTTCTGTAATCATCATTGTCCATGGCAGGCAAATCGTCGTGAATCAAAGAATATGTATGAATCATTTCAATTGCACAGGCAAATGGAACTGCTGCCTCTTCATCGTCGCTGAATATTTCATAGGATCCAAGAAAAAGTATAGGTCTTAGCCTTTTTCCGCCTGAAAGAAGGCTATAATTCATTGCTTCATAAATCAGTTTTTGCGGATTGTCTTTTTCATCAACTATACCTTTTAAATACTGTTCTACTTTTCTTGACTTTTCGTCCATCCAATTTTTAAAGTCCATTTTTCACCATGCCTCTCTATCTTTTAAACATATAGCACTTTCCCTTTTGATTTTCTGAACATTATAACATACTCTTCCAAGTGATGTAAACTATATTAGTAAATAAACAAGCAAAGAAAAAGTCAGGATTATAAAATCCTGACTTTTTCTTTTTGCTGCCAATATAATTATAATATGACTACGTTAGCTGCCTGATCTCCTCTTGCTCCTTGAGTAACATCAAAAGAAACACTTTGACCTTCCTCCAAGGTTTTGAATCCATCTCCCTGAATAGCCGAAAAATGTACAAAAACATCATTTCCGTCTTCCTTTGTAATAAATCCATATCCTTTTTCTGAGTTAAACCATTTAACTGTACCCTTAGACATGAGTACCTCCTATAAATTTAAAAATTTGATTCCATTGTATATAAAAATTCACACGTTTTTACATATTATATACAGCAACACATATAATATATAAAAACATGTGAATCTATAAATACTCTGTAATACAGTTTTAATTTAACACAAAAAAATGTATTTGTCAATACTTTTAAAAAAATATTTTTAATAAATTTTATTTTTTTACCACTCTATTTCAAAGCTGACAGTTTAATATTTATCATTAAATGTCTCCTCAGTGTAATCTAAAATAATATTTCTTACAATACTGTCCATTGTCCCAATATCATAGTTATCTTCAAACTTGGATTCTTTGACAGTATCCTTAAAGATATTGTAAGCCCTGGTGTATGAAATATTCATTTTTGCCAATTCATTAAGCATTTTTTGGCTTATGGTTCCGCAAAAATCCTCAAAACTCATTTCTTGAGCATCCTTTTTAATCATTATACTGCCCTCTGTTTATTTTCTTTTCTATCTAAATATTCATCGTACTGCATTTGCATATCGATCATGCCATTCTCAGTAATCTCAATTATTCTATTGGCAACAGTTTGAATAAACTGATGATCATGAGAAGAAAACAGCACTATTTCTTTGAAATCAATCAAGCCGTCGTTTAACGATGTAATGGACTCAAGGTCCAAGTGATTCACAGGCTGATCAAGAATCAAAAGATTTGAGCCCGAAAGCATCATTCTCGAAAGCATGCATCTCACTCTCTCTCCTCCTGACAATACTTTTGCCGGTTTCAGAGCATCATCCCCTGAAAACAACATTCTTCCTAAAAAACCTCTTAAAAAGCTTTCAGACTGATCTTCTGAAAACTGCCTCATCCAATCCACAAGGTTTAAATCAACACCATCAAAAAACTTCGAATTATCCTTTGGAAAATAGGACTTGGTTATGGTCTGTCCCCACTTAACCGTACCTTCGTCTGGCTCTATCTCACCTACAAGGATTTTAAAGAATGTTGTCTGTGCAAGCTCATTTTCTCCTATGAAAGCAATTTTATCTCCTTTATTTACCCTAAAGGAAATATCCTTTAAAACATTAATTCCATCAATTGATTTTGACAATCCTTCAACAGTAAGAATTTCATTTCCAACTTCCCTGTCCGAAGTAAACTTAACAAAAGGATATCTTCTTGAAGATGCTGGCATTTCTTCAACTTCTAATTTTTCAAGAAGCTTTCTCCTTGATGTTGCCTGTTTAGATTTTGATTTATTTGCAGAGAATCTTTGAATAAAATTCTGCAGCTCTCTTATTTTGTCTTCTCTCTTTTTGCTCTGATCCTTCATCAGACGCTGCATAAGCTGACTTGACTTATACCAGAAATCATAATTTCCAACGTACATCTTAATCTTTTTATAATCTATATCTACAATGTGAGTACATACTGTATTTAAAAAGTGCCTGTCATGAGATACAACTATAACAAGGCCTTCAAAATTCAGTAAGAAATCTTCAAGCCAGTTAATTGAATCAATATCTAAGTTGTTTGTCGGTTCGTCGAGAAGAACTATATCCGGATGCCCAAACAGCGCTTGAGCCAACATAACCTTAACTTTATCACCGCCATTTAAATCTCTCATATATGAATGATGTAATTTTGAACCTATTCCTAGACCTTGAAGGACTTGGGCAGCTTCTGTTTCAGCATCCCATCCGTTCATTTCAGCAAATTCGCCTTCTAATTCAGAAGCTTTTACTCCGTCTTCATCAGTAAAATTTTCTTTTGAATAAAGAGCATCTTTTTCCTTCATAATCTCGTACAGTCTCTTGTTACCCATTATTACTGTTTCCATAACCGGAAAATCATCAAACATGAAATGATCCTGATTTAATACGGACATTCTCGTATTTTTAGGTATTGTAACTTCACCTGCAGTACAGTCAATTTCTCCTGACAGTATTTTTAGAAAAGTTGATTTTCCTGCTCCGTTGGCTCCTATAACACCATAACAGTTGCCTGTCATAAATTTTAAATTAACGTCATTAAAAAGCTTACTCCCGCCAAACTGAAGACTTAAATTTGTTACTGTTATCATCTAATCATCCTTACTATATAATAATTACGCATTTTTTCCACATTAAAGAATACCATACAAAAATGAATAATGCAAGAAAGAAAAAAGAAGGCGGCCTAGTGGCCGTTTCGGTTTAAATATTTTACTTAACTGCATTTTAATACAGCATCTTATATTCTGTTCTTAGAATTGATACCTATTAGTTATTTCTCTTGTTTAGGAACGATGGAATCTGAAAATCAAAAGGATTATTTTCTTTTTCTTTTTGCTCCGGCTTTTCTTCTTTACCCGGTTTGTTCGATTTCTGATTATTAACGACTGTTTTCTTTGGCTTTTCTTTTTCTTTTTCGTCAGTAAATCCGGTTGCTATAACTGTAATTTTAATTGCATCTCCAACATTTTCGTCAATATTCGCTCCAAAAATAATATTGGCTTCAGGGTCCGCCGCTTCCTCAATAAGTCTTGCTGCCTCATTAACTTCATGAATGCCCATATTTGTTCCGCCTGTAATATTAAGCAGCACCCCTCTGGCTCCATTTATGGAGGTTTCTAAAAGAGGACTCTGTATTGCCTGTTTAATTGCATTTAATGCTCTGTTTTCTCCTGTAGCCTGACCTATTCCCATATGGGCAAGACCTTGCCCCGACATAATAGTTTGAACATCTGCAAAATCCAAGTTCATGATTGCAGGAATGGCAATTAAATCTGAAATGCCTTGAATACCCTGCCTTAAAACGTCATCTGCCAATGAAAACGCCTCCAACATAGTAGTCTTTTTATCAGATATTTCCAAAAGCTTATCATTTGGAATGACAACCAATGTATCAATATTGTCTCTTAATTTTTTTAATCCCATTTCGGCATTTTTCATTCTGCTTCTGCCTTCAAACATGAATGGTCTTGTAACAACTGCAACCGTAAGTATACCCTGTTCTTTAGCAATATCTGCAATGTAAGGAGCTGCACCTGTACCTGTGCCACCTCCCATTCCTGCTGTTATAAATACCATATCGGATCCTTCTACCAATTCAGCTATATCTGCTTTGTTTTCTTCTGCTGCCCTCTCTCCGATTTCAGGTTTTGAGCCTGCACCTAATCCGTTAGTTAATTTTTCGCCTATCTGAAATTTGATTTCTGCTTTAGACGTGCTTAATGCTTGCTTGTCCGTATTTACACTAATAAAAGTTACTCCTCTTACTCCGGCATCAATCATTCTGTTTACGGCATTATTTCCACCACCGCCAACGCCGATTACTTTTATATTTGCAAGTCTTTCAGTTGATTCCTCAAATTCAAACATATATTGACCTCCTAAACAAGAGAAAATTTTTTCTTATTTCAAATTTATTTATATCGCAAATAGAGCAACACGCTCTCCCAATTTTCGTTAGAGACTTTATCATTATATCACATAATAGCAATTTTTCATACATGTTTTTTTAATACCAATTTAATCAGTTTGTCTTGTCTGTCTTGTTCTTTTTATATTTTTCAATCATAAAATCACATATTGATCTTAAATTCACATATATATTGTTTCCAAATGCGAATACTGCCGCCAAATAAATCGGAAGACCCAACTGTTCTCCCACATATCCAAGAAACAGGCCAAAGACTAAGTCGCCTACTAAAAGCACTATGCTTCTGAATAATGTCAGATCACCGCATAAATTTTCATACAGCATATTGAAAAGCGTGTCTAAAATTGCTAATATGGCAAGCGAAATATATACCGCATATTCAGGATTGAATACTAAGTCTAAATTTAACCCGGCCAATATACCGAGGATTATACCTGCAGCTATATATATCATATTATACCCCTCATCTTTCTGCAATTTCCGCATATTTAACTTTATGATCAACTCCGGAATCATTCCCGTGATGTTTATATCTTGGAATGGACATATTATATACCTTTTTAGTTTCTACTTCCATTCCGTAATTATTTTTTAAATTATAGGCATAAGTACCTTCTTCTGTTATGGCCCGGTACAATTCCTCAATATCACCAATTGCACTTATGAAAAACGGAGCTGAAACCCTTTCACCATTGATCCTTATAAGCGGCCCGGCGCAAACAACCTCAGATATATTTATAATTCTTTTATTATTTACCGCTATTGCTTCCGCACCGGCACCCTTCAAATCATTAAGCAATACGGTTATATCAACATCATGAACAATTTTTTCCATTATGTCAAGATTTTCGTCTTCACTTACGCTGTCCGAAACTGTTAACCATATTCCCGGACCTCTCACATCTGAAAAACCGTTGAAAAATTTCAATTCTTCAATCTGCGAATTTATATTAATCACATTGTCCAAATAATTATCATTTTCATAACTGGCAATATGTTTTTTTTCATTATCCACTTCAACTTTGAGAGCATTGATGATATCTTCCATATTTTTTATATTCTTTTCATATTCATCCAAATCTTTTGTTATATATATGGTATTCTCATCTATATAAATATTTACACCGTTAATGGTAAATGCAGCAACTATAAAAACAAGTACTGCAGCAAAAAAATCTACAACTCTGGGTTTTATATTAATCCCCTCCATCAGTCTAATTAATTTTCTTCTTCTGAATTTATCGGCTTTGCGTATTTAAACTCCTTCTCGCCGTCAAGACCGTTAATAATTATTTCAGGATAACTTTTTATGTCAACAGTGTATCCGATTTGTTCAAGCTGAGAAACTATCCCTCCCACAAATTTCAATGATTGTTCAATTGTGCTTGAAAAGCCTATTGCCTTTATTTCCAAAGGAAGAACCATGGCGACACCGTTAATATTTATATGGTCTAAAACAGGAACTATTTCTGTATAATTTGTATATCTTTGCCCGTTAATAGATATCGCCTCTACACCTGCATTGTTTAAATAGCTTATTAGTGCCAAAATATACTGGTGACTTGAAGCAATACTCACATACGAATCAGGCTGAGCATTAATTGTAATAACTGTTCCGGGCCCTTTTACATCATAATATCCCGATAGGATTTTCTGCTTTTTCAACTCCTCCGAAAGGCCCTTGATCTCTTCTTCTTTTGCATTAAATTCATCTTCTTTTACCTTTGCTTCTTCTCTAAGTTCTTTTAATTCGCTTCTAAGCTCATTTTTTTCAAAAGTCAACTTTGTAAGTTCATCGTTTAAACCCGACGATTTGCCCTGTATGCTGGTACTGCCTAAAATACTATTTGTCGTTTGAACTTGAGTAACTATCATTATTCCAAGCACAAGGCTGATTCCAAACAACATTATTTTCTGCCACAATTTATTCATAATGTCCCTCCAATTTAAAATCATCTGTATATACAGGACTGTCTCCTTTTGTAAAATCAATCAAGCCATTTGATATATCCAGGTTATTATTTAATCTGTCATTTATTATTTTCATTGCAAATAATATTTGATATTTAATATCTTCGTCAATCTTAATCTTCATAAAAGTTCCGTACTTAGTTTCCATTAAAAGACTGTTGTCTAAATCAACTGTAAAATTTTTTATTTCTTCTCCCTCTAATTCACTGTTTATGTAATCAATTGATCGAAATACGTCCTGAATATTTTCTACACCGACAAATTGTATGCTGTCACCTATATTGTATAATACATCAGTTAAACTTTCAATAGTTATTAAATCGTTTTTTTCAGGATAAATATTAAGAACTGTTCCATAATTATCCATTACTATGTATTCATTGTTGTAAAAAATCTGATACTTTTCCTCTCTTTCTTTTAACTCTATTAAAATTTTGCTGGGAAGCTCCAATACGACTCTGGCACTTTCTACATAAATTTCATCTTCTAAAGCAATTTTTGCATTATCCCTGTCAACATTGAATATTTTTTCGCCTTGTTTTATCTGGGACTTGTCAATAATATAATCACTGTCATATTTCACATTACCTGTAACATCAATTTCATCTATATCAAAATATGATGTCTCAAAATAAACATAGTGAATACAAAAAATAACAACTACAGCAGCCGATATAAAAGCTGCTGTACTCACAAATAGCTTTCTTACCTTTCTTTTCTTTTTTTTTCGTTTCCTGCGTTTTTTTTCTTTTGCCATTATATTGCCCTGTTATTATTTAAATTTGCCGCTATAAATTAATCATTGGTTTCAGTAATTATTACCCCTAAATTTTGTAATTTATTCACAAACTTTTCATAACCTCTATTAATATGATGAATATTATTTACTTTAGTAGTTCCCTCCGCTCCCATTGCGGCTATTACAAGAGCGGCACCTCCTCTTAAATCCTTCGCCTCAACTTCTGCACCATACAGTTTTTTCACTCCTTCAATTACAGCAACCCTGCCGATTGTAGTTATGTTGGCGCCCATTTTTTGAAGCTCTGGAACATGTTTAAACCTGCTGTCAAAGACTGTTTCTTCTATAATTGTTATTCCATCTGCTTTTAACATGGATGCCATTAGCTGTGCCTGCATATCGGTAGGAAATCCGGGATATGGCTGAGTTGTAACTTTTTCTATTGCTTTTAAATTCCCACTGCTGGTAATAACAACAATTCCATGAGTTTCTCTGATTTCGCATCCTGCATCCTCATATACTGAAGTTATTGACTTAAAATGAGATTTTTCTATGTTTCTTATGTAAATTCTGCTCTTCATCGACGCTGCTGCACTCAAATAAGTCCCTGCCTCAATACGGTCGGATATAATCTTATATTCTACAGTGTCTGTATTCTCAAGCTTTTTTCCTTCAATTGTAATTATTCCGGTTCCAGCACCGGCAACTGAGTAACCACAAACATTCAAAAAATTCTGCAGATCTGCAATTTCAGGCTCTTTAGCCGGATTATATATAACTGTCCTGCCAGGAATACCCACAGTAAACAGCATAATGTTTTCAGTTGCACCTACACTTGGATAATCCAACGAAATTTCACAGCCCGACGGATCTTTTACTAAACCCGACAGAACTCCGCTCTTCTCAATTATTTCAACGCCCAGTTTCCTTAATCCTTTCAAGTGAAGATCTATAGGACGAAGCCCTATTTCACATCCTCCCGGATATGCAATTTCCACTTTCCCGGTTCTCTGCAGCACTGCACCCATTAAAATTATAGATGATCTAATTTTCTTTACAAACTTTTCAGGAACCTGATGTGTATTAAGCCCTCTTGTATCAATTAAAGCAACTCCATTGTCATACTGAGCCGTACAACCCATGGCACGTAAAATTTCAATCATATCCCTTACATCTTCAATATCAGGTATATTGTCAAGAAGATATTCTCTTCCACATATTACGGTACTTGCCATAATAGGAAGAGCAGCATTTTTGGATCCGCCTATATCAATAATTCCCTCAAGACTGTTGCCTCCCTGAATTATAAAACTTCCCATCTTTATCCCTCCGCAACAAGTATCACATGGTTCATAATATATGTTATGCGACGCTCTTATTACTTGTTACTTCCGGAGCTCAAGTTGACCAAATTTGACATAATTCCGTATATTTTATTTTCAACATCTATATTTCCCAATTTTTTTGAATTTAAGGACATTGTTTTAAGAACATTTTTATTTTCCAATATTTCTTCAATTGTTTTTATAAGCAGGCTGCCTGACAAGTCTTTTTCAAGGATAACCCTTGCTGCACCTTCTCTTTCCAATGCTCTGGCATTGTATTCCTGATGATTTTCCGCTGTATATGTCTTTGGTATCAAAATTGAAGGAATCCCTACAGCCGTAATTTCCGCAATAGTTATGGCACCTGCACTTCCTATAACAATGTCCGATGCTGTCAAAACCGTAGCCGCATCATACATATAATCAACTACCTCTATATTATTTTTAAGAACTATACCCTCTTTTTCAATATTGTCCATAAAATCATCATATAACTTTTTACCTGTAACATGAATGATTTTGACATTCCTTTGACCATTGTATTTTTTTATTACGTCTGTTATCGCCTCGTTTAAGCTCAATTGGCCTCCGCTGCCTCCGAATGAATATATAAGTACAACGTCAGTGCGCAAGTTCAATTTTGACCTTGAACTTCTCCTATCCGTGGTCAGAATATCTTTTCTCACCGGATTCCCTATCAGGACAAGTTTCTTTCTTGCTTCAGCCGGAAAATATTTTTCGGTTTCAGTAAAATTGATACCTACAACGTCCACAACCCTTGAGAGCATTTTGTTTGTTATTCCGGGAAACACATTTTGCTCAAGAATCATCGTCGGTATTTTTCTTAAGCATGCGGCTAACACTACCGGTCCACACACATATCCTCCCGTTCCAACAACAATGTCAGGTTTAAATTCATTTATTATTTTAAATGCTTCCATCACACCCTTTACCGATGCAAACACTGTTTTTACATTCTCAAAACTAAACTTTCTTCTTAAATACCTGGCGGTAACATATTTAAAGTCAAAGCCTGATTTAGGAATCAACTCACTTTCAAGCCCGTTTTTAGTTCCTACGTACAATATTTTGTTAGCAGAAGCTTCGTTTCTCACTTTCTGAGCAATTGCCAGTGCTGGATTGATGTGACCTCCGGTTCCTCCACCCGTAATAAGAACTTTCATTTTATAATACCATTCCTTTTATAATGTGCCATGTGTTATCCTTTTTTCTGCCTTACGTAAACAAGGTTAATTTCTGTATGTATTTGAATATTTCGATATATTTAACAAGATTCCCATTGAGCATAATAAAAACGTTAAAGAGGAGCCTCCGGCACTAATAAAAGGTAGTGCTCTTCCTGTCGGTGGCATGGACGATGTTGCAACTGCAACATGAATTAAAAACTGTATCAACACTAAAGTGGTTAAGCCTAATGCTACCTGGCTGCCAAAAAAATCTGTCGTATTCATTGAAATTCGAAGACCTCTCCATGCGAAAATCACAAAACCCAGTATGACAAATACGCAGCCTATAAAACCCAATTCTTCTCCTATTATGGAAAAAATAAAATCATTGTACGCTTCAGGAAGATAGAAAAATTTCTGCCTGCTTTTTCCTATCCCCATTCCAAACAACCCGCCTGTTCCCAGAGCATACAGGGATTGAATTATCTGAAATCCCTCTTTCTTGGGATATTTGAAAGGATCAAAAAACGCTATTATCCTTGTAATCCTATATGGCTGCATTGCAATAAGCACGATAATCCCTGCAACAGCAATTAGAATCAGCATAAACAAATGACTGATCCTTGCTCCTGCACAAAAAAACATGACTATCAACGTTCCGCCTAATATGACAGCTGTACTCAAATCGTCTTGAACCGCAATAAGAAGGCAAAACAGCCCTATAAATATCATAGATTGTATAAAGCCAGCTGTAAACGAACCTATATTCTTTCTATGCTTGGTAAAATAGTCAGACATATACAATACTCCTCCTATTTTAATTATTTCAGAAGGCTGTAATGTCATGCCGCCAATTTGTATCCATCTTTGTGCACCGTTGGAGGCAAAGCCCAAAACAACAGTTAAAAGAGCAAATCCTACAGATAACAGCATAATAATTTTACTGAATTTTGCATATAATTTATAGGGTATCTTTGCGAAAAAAAACATTCCGATAAAACCTATAATTGCCGCCACTACCTGTTTCTTTAAAAAATAAAATGGGTCTCCGCCAAATTTGTAGTAACCATCAGGATAGCTGGAACTGTAAACCATCAAAAACCCAAAAAGTACCAGTACTACAATTATAAACACAAGGACCCAGTCAATTGTCTTCCTGCCGGCTTTCTTCTTTACTGTTTCCTCCATAATAATTTACCCTTTCCTTAAAATTTTTCCCTCTAATCTCGTAATTTGGATACATATCCCAGCTGGCGCATGCTGGGGATAAAACTACATTGTCTCCTGTAACACTTAATTCATAACATTTCTTAACAGCCTCATCCATATTTTTTACACTGTATATATTAGTAAACTCGTATTTCCTTGCACAGTTCTCTATTGCTCCAGCCGTCTGCCCAAAAAGAATCATTGCCTTTACTTTACCATTAAATGCTTTTATAAAATCGTCATAAACCGATTTTTTATCATAGCCTCCGGCTATTAAAATTATAGGACTTTTAATGGCTTGAATTGCCTTTATGGAAGCGTCCGGATTAGTCCCTTTCGAATCATTATAAAATCTCACTCCATTAAATTCGCCACAGAATTCAAGACGATGCTCAACGCCCCTGAAACTCTTCAGCACATCGGCAATGATTTCTTTATTAATCCCAAGTGCCAATGCCGCACCTGCTGCCGCCATAGCATTTTCTAAATTATGTTTACCCGGAATAAAAATATCATTAGTATTTATAATAAATTCCATTTTGCCTTCATACTTAAAAACAATTTTTTCGTTTTCTGCAAAAATACCTTCTTCTAAAATATGACTTGAGCTAAAAAATATTTTCTTTGCTTTTATTTTTCCTGAAAATTCTTTTATGATCTTATCGTCATAATTAAGCACGGCATAATCATTTTCGCCCTGATTAATGACATTTTTGAATTTTGCTTTCACATAGTTTTCAAATGTTCGGTGATAATCCATATGATCAGGAGTAATGTTTGTAATAACACTTACATGAGGCTTATAATCATAGGTTCCCGCCAGCTGAAAACTGCTTGCTTCTGAAACAAGAATATCATTTTTTTCGGAACAAATTGCATCATAAAACATTCCATAACCTATGTTGCCTGTAAGTTTATACTTTCTGCCGCTTTTTTTTATAATTTCTCCAATTAAGGTAGTAGTTGTAGTTTTCCCATTAGTACCTGTTATTGATACAATTAATGCATCAGTTACTTTATATGCTGCTTCAATGTCGCTTATTACCTTTATATTTCTTGCAAGCAATTTTTGAACAACCGGCACTTCATATTTTATGCCCGGACTTTTAATAGCAAAATCTAATTTCTCAAAATCCAGTTTTTCTATTTCATCATTTCCAAAAAAATTTTTAACCTTGATGTCTTTTAATTCTTTTAGTTTTTCAGCACATTTTTCATGAGATTCATCATAAACATATATATTTGCTCCCAGCCTGCTCAATCCTTTTACACAGGCAATGCCTGAAATTCCAAGGCCTATAACAAGTACGTTTTTATTTTTCATATTAACCCCTTTTCAAGCCCACTATTATTTTATGTATTCTATATTGAATAAATGCCTATAAATGCCAAGATGACAGTTACAATCCAAAATAAACTCACAACCTTTGTTTCCTTCCAGCCGCACATTTCGAAATGATGATGAAGGGGTGCCATCTTAAACACTCTTTTTTTAGTCCTTTTATAATGTAAAACTTGTATAATGACAGATAGTGCTTCTACAAAATAAATCCCTCCGATTATTGGTATTAAAAGAACCATGCCTGAAATTACGAAAACCGCTGATACAGCTCCTCCCAAAGCCATGGATCCGGTATCTCCCATAAATACTTTTGCCGGGTTCGCATTATGTTTTAAAAAGCCAAGACACGCTCCCGCCACAGCAGCGCTTATAGCTGCAATTCCTTCAAATGCAGGACTTACTTCCACCATGCTGTTTGCAATTAAACTAAATGCGGCCATAACAATCATCGTTACTCCCGTGTTAAGCCCGTCTAATCCATCTGTCAGATTAACAGAATTTACAGTTCCAACTACTACAAACAATACAAACGGTATGTACAAAACTCCCAAATCAATAAATGCATTTGCAAACGGAATAACGAGTTTTATCCCGTGTACGCCGTATCTTGAACCATACCAGGCCAGCATGACTGCAAATATAAATTGACCTATTATTTTTTGATAAACTTTGAGCCCAAGATTTCTTTTTAGCACTACCTTTATATAGTCATCTACAAATCCTATAAATCCGAAAGCAATCATAAAAAACAGTACGGCCCAAATTTCCTTGGTATGGTATCCACTTGTAAATACTGAAATTATTACTGCCAATATTATAATTATGCCGCCCATTGTAGGCGTTCCGGATTTTTTATAGTGGGACTTAGGCCCTTCCTCCCGGATGCTTTGTCCAACTTTAAGCCGTTTCAAAATCGGTATTACAACCGGTCCCAGGAACAGCGCTATGAGAAAAGATACAATTATTACTCTTATTATTTGTCCGTTTCCCTGCATTTTTAACTCCTTGTTCCTATTCTCTTAATCCTCTTTTTATTTCAATGTCAATAATTGCTTTCCTGGCAATAGAACCCTCGTCATATGGAACTTTCTCAACTCCTATGTCCTGATATGGCTCCGTAGATTTTCCTGCAAACAATATTACATCTTTATCCTTAGAATTGTCAATAGCATAATAGATTGCTTTGTCTCTTTCAATTATTATTTCATATTTTCCGTTGTACTTTTCGACTCCTTTAGCTATTTCAAGGCAGATTTCATATGGGTCCTCAAACCTTGGATTGTCAGAAGTCAATATGCTTAAATCACAATATTTTCCGGCTATTTCTCCCATAGGTGCCCGCCTTGCGGAATCTCTTTCACCACCTGCGCCGAACATAACTATTTTTCTGCCTTCAGCAAATTCATTGATTGTATCCATAACCTTCTGCAAACCGTCGGGAGTATGAGCAAAATCCAAAATAATGGTACAGCCAAGCTTATTTTCGAGAATTTGAAATCTCCCGGAAACACCTTTTATTTTCCCAAGTGCCTTAATTATATCGTCAATATCAGCTCCCATTGCATAAGCTGCCCCAATGACTCCTAATGAATTAAGCACACTAAATTTTCCAGGCGTATTTACATGAGCCTTCCTTACTGTTCCATTAACCGTTAAATCAAAATCAGTACCGTTAATAGTGGTGATAAGATCAGAAGCCATTATATCCGCTTCCTTGCCCGTTCCTACAGAAGTAGCATTTATTCCTTCCTGCTTTAGTTCCTTATAAAGTCTTTCCCCATATGAGTCATCCACATTTACGATATTGTTCTTTTTTGTTAAGTAAAACAGCTTTTTCTTTGCCTGGAAATAATTTTCCATAGTTTTATGAAAATCCAAATGATCACGAGTAAGATTAGTAAAGATACCTACATCGATTGAAACATCATCAACCCTGTTAAGTTCAAGAGCATGTGACGAAACTTCAATAAAACAATGGTATACTGAACTTTCAACCATCATGTCAAAGTATTTCTGTAAATCAAAAGCTTCGGGAGTCGTGTTGTCCACCTTGATCTTTTTATCTCCGATCAATGCTCCCATTGTACCTATTATTCCTGATTTTTCTCCCAAATAATCGTAAATTCCTTTTAACAAATAAGTAGTGCTTGTTTTCCCGTTAGTCCCGGTTACTGCTGCAATACTGATTTTTTCAGAAGGATGCCCATATAGAATATTTGCTGCAACAGCCATAGTTTTTCTCGGATCCTTAACAACGATAAAATTGCCTTTAGTTTTCAAATCTTCTGGCACATAAACGCACATAACGGCAGCAGCACCGTTTTTTAATGCATCGCCGATAAATTTATGCCCGTCTGTGGTAAATCCTTCTATAGCTATAAAAATATCACCGTGAGTAACTTTTCTTGAATCATTGGTGATTCCTGTTATTTCCACATTTTTATCGCCTGAAAAATATTCATGCTCTATTTGTATAAGAAGGCTTTTAATCTCCATTTTTCGCTCCCTTTGTTTAACTGTGTTATTATTATAAGCAATTTTATCATATTTAAAATTTATTTACAATTATTCATATAATATTAAAAAAACTTGCAAGCAACATTTTAAAAAGGAACGCAAATGCGTTCCGTCAGAATATTGACAAAACCATCCTTGTCGTATTGGTTCATCTCTGCTTGCCATTTATATATCAGCAAAAATGTATTTCTTATTAACTGCTAATTAATTACTACTGTTACCATAGAATTTTTGGCCACCTTTTCTCCTGCTTTAGGAAACTGGGCCTTTACAATGCTGTTTGCATCAACTTCTATATCTATATTGCATTCAAGTCCTGATTTAATTAATTTATCCGTAGCTTCAGCAATTGTAAGTCCAAGCAAATCAGGAACCTGTACGCTTTGAGACTCAACTTTGCTGAGTTCTTCTTCATTGTAAACAGGTTCTACATCATAGTATTTCATGATGTTTTCCAGTAAATCCGCAGCTACAGGACCGGTTACAGTACTTCCGTAATATCCTATGCTTGCGTCAGGTTCATCAACCAACACAATAGCTACGGCTCTTGGATCATCAATAGGAGATGTTCCTATAAACGAAGAGATAAATTTCCCCTCAGCATATCTTCCGTCGATAACCTTCTGGGCTGTACCGGATTTTCCGCCTATTCTGTAGCCTGGTCTATATGCCTGCTTAGTTCCGGCTTCTGCCGCATCCTTCATAATTGAAAGCATTATTTTTGACGTTTCCTCGGAAATTACTCTTCTTCTGACAACAGGCTCAAAATTCCTTTTTATATTTCCGTCTTCATCTACCAGCTGTTTGACAATCCTTGGCTGCATTAAATTTCCACCGTTGACGATTGCCGAAACAGCAGTCGTAAGTTGTATAGGAGTTAATGCTACGCCCTGTCCGAAAGCCTGTGTTACAACATCAACATCTTTCATATTTGCAGGATTTTTCACAAGACCTGAAGCTTCACCATTAAGCATGATATTTGACTTCTCTCCAAGGCCGAAAGATTTCAGGTATTTATAGAATAGATCCTTTCCTATATCAAGCCCAATTTGTGCTAATGCGTCGTTACATGAATTTTGAATTGCTTCAGACAATGTCTGCTGGCCGTGAGGACGGTAGTACCTCCAGCATTTTATAGTCTGGCCCGGTATCTGTCTTACATAGCCGTCACAATAATATGTTGAATTTAGGTTCGCTTTATTTTCTTCAAGAGCAATGGAAGTAGTCAAAAGCTTAAATGTGGAGCCCGGTTCATATATGTCGTTAACCGCCGGATTCCTCCACGTATCAAACCACGCCTTTTGAACTTCCTCATCAGTCATAGACGACCACTCTTGTTTTGTTTCTTCATCTATAGCTTCTTTTGGATTGTTCGGATCATAATCAGGTTTGGATGTCATTGCAAGTATATCACCGTTGTTTGGATCCATAACAATTATTGTAGCCCTTTTAGCGTTATAGTCCTTTAGAACTTTTGAAGCTGCCGATTCTGCATAATGCTGGATCACTTCATCCAAGGTAAGAACTACGCCTTCACCGTCTTGGGGTTCATAATATTCATTGTAACCAAAAGGAAGTTCTCTTCCGTGAGCATCTTTATTAAACACAGCCCTGCCGGGAATTCCCGTCAGATAGTCGTTGTATGTAGCTTCAACTCCGTACAACCCGTCCTGGTCAACATTTGTAAAACCCAGAATATATGGTGCAAAATGTCCGTATGGATATACGCGCTTGTTATCCTCTACGACGTTTATTCCGCTAAGTTCCTGTTCTCTTATTTTTTGAGCCTGTTCATCAGTAATCCATTTTTTTAAAACGACATATGAGGAATTAGACGTTATTTTTTCCAATACCGTCTCATAATCTATTTCTAATATTTCTGATAATATTTTTGCTGTTTCTTCAGGGGTTTTTGAATTGGCAGGAATTGATCCGGCAGTTCCGGACTTGTCTGAGTCAAACATGGAGTTGTTCATTTTTTTAAGGATCATCGTTAGAAGTCCCCCACTTCTGCCGCTCTCTGATTCTGTATTTTCATTAGATGCCGGGTCGCCCTTTTTCACATCTGCAGGGAAACATGTTACGGTGTTTGAATTAACACTCACCCCAAGCTTCTTGCCCCTTGCATCGTAAATTGTCCCCCTTTTTGCACTTATGGTAATATCTCGTGCCCAGCTTTCCATTGCTTGCTTTTTATATTCTTCCCCGTCTATTATCTGAATAAATCCAAGCCTTATGACTAATCCAAGGGTAACTAAAAAAAAGCAAAACAAAAATACCAACATTCTTCTTTTGTTCTGAAGGTTAGTAGTGTTTTTAACACGTTTTCTCATATAAAGCCCCCTTATTGAATGAAACCGATCATCTTGTCAATTAAACCCACCAAAATATTTTTATTGCCTTCTTCTGCAGTTTGAGCAGTTTGAATTTCATCTTCTGTGGTTTCTGAGCTTCCATATGTAAAATCAACAAATACTGTCTGCTTACTCGTAGGATAATTCATACCCAAATAAGCTTTAGCCATTCCTTCGACACTATTTGTATTTTTTATACCTTCTAAAGCTATGTTATAATCATCCATGTCATTATTTAAAGTTTCTATTTCCTGATTTAGAGAATTTAGCTCCATTTGTTTGTCTGTAATCACGGCATAATTGTATACTATCAATATTCCCAATGCAAATGTAATCGCCATCATAGTCGAATTTTTAAAGTTCTTTATAACATTATTATTTTTCTTTTTTCTTTTTATTCGCTTTTTCTTTGGAGAATATTCAACAGCTTCACGGCCATAATCCAAATCAGCGGTTTCTTTTCTTATTGCTGGCATGTTAATAATTACACCCTTTCACCTATTCTCAGTTTTGCACTGTGTGCCCTGTGATTTTCAGTTATTTCTTCTTCTGATGGAACAATTGGTTTTTTTGTTATAATTTTTAATTTTCGCCTGTGATCGCAAACACATTTCGGAAATTCGGGAGGACAAATACAATCCTTGTTCAAATCAACATATGTGTTTTTTATAATTCTATCTTCCAGCGAATGAAATGCTATGACACATATTCTTCCACCTTTGTTTAGCCTGTCCACAGCTTTTTTAACAGTATCTTCTAAAATTTCAAGCTCTCTGTTCACTTCTATCCTTATAGCCTGAAACGTTTTTTTTGCAGGATGCGAACCTTCCTGACGCACCTGCTTTGGTATTGCTTTTTTTATTATGCTCACAAGCTGTCCAGTTGTTTCTATAAATTCACGTTCTCTCTCTTGAACAATAAACTTGGCAATTCTTGACGCCCACTTTTCTTCGCCATAATTCCAAAGTATTCTTGACAGCTCATGCTCATCGTATCCATTTACAATGTGCCTTGCAGTAATTGTCTGGCTTTTATCCATTCTCATGTCAAGAGGCGCATCATAATTGTAGGTAAAGCCTCTTACTGGCATATCTAATTGAAAAGACGAAACTCCCAAATCAAACAAAATTCCGTCTATTCTATCAATGTTCAAATCATCTAAAATTTCATCAATGTTAATGAAATTGCTTTTAATTGCTTTAAAATTTTTGTAGTCCTTTAATTTTTCTGATGAAACTTCAATGGCATAATCATCCTGGTCAATGCCTATGACCTTTCCATTTGTAGCACGTTTGAGCATCTCTAATGTATGACTGCCACCCCCTAAAGTTGCGTCAACATAAATCCCATCCGATTTAATATTCAACCCCTCTATAGATTCGTCCAATAAAACTGGTTTGTGTTTATAGTCCATGTGACTCCTCCTTATAAACCTATCCCCAAATCTGACATTTTTTCCGCTATGCTGTCAAAATCAAATTCGTCGCTGTTGGAGTAATCATTCCAACTTTCTCTGTTCCAAATTTCAATTCTGTCTATAACCCCTATTATGGTCGCTTCGCTGTTCAGCCCGCTGAATTCCCGCAGTGACGGCGGTACAAGTATTCTCCCCTGTTTGTCAAAAGAACATTCAATGAATCCGGAAATAAACCTTCTTAAAAAAAATCTTTCCTGTTTGTTAAAGGTAGAGAGGTTCTTAAGTTTACCGACAAATTCCGTCCAGGTTTCAATAGGATAAACAAATAAGCATTTATCTAATCCCTTTCCGATATAAAAGGTTTCCCCTAGCTCATTTCTAAATTTTGAAGGTATTATTACTCTTCCTTTTTCATCAAATGAATGTACATATTCTCCGGTAAACATCTTCCACCACCTGCTGGGCATATTATACCACATTGTGGGTTAAATGTGCCACCTTTATTTTAAAAAATTTTTTTATATCCATTTCTACTTGAAATTTCATCGGTATTTGAACATGCCGTTCAAACTATGCCATATATTATTTCTTTATACAACAAAAAAAGAGATTCTTCACAAATCTCCGTGTATCATTTTGTTGATACATGTCGGTGAAGGATCCCTCTGTTTACGCTTCTTTCTTTTTCAGGTAAATCCACAGGACAACTCCTGCTATAATAGAACCGAGGCTTACAAGCTGAGCAACTCGCATTCCCAAGAACATCAGGCTGTCCGTTCTTAAGCCTTCAACAAAAAACCTGCCTATGGAATATAAAATCAAATAAAGTGAAAAAACCTGCCCATCAGTTAATTTCTTTTTTCTCATGAACCATGTAAGGAAAATAAAAAGCGCAAAATCTATTATTGATTCGTACAAAAATGTAGGATGAACCTTTTGACCATCTACCACTATTGCCCATGGCAAATTTGTTGGTCTGCCGTATGCTTCCTGGTTAATGAAATTACCCCAGCGGCCTATAGATTGGCCTAAAGACACACTGGGAACAATAATATCCAAAAGCTGAAGAATTTTAATTTTCCTCTTTCTGCAGAAAAGCCATCCTACTATAACGCCTACAATAAGACCACCGTGTATGGCCAAGCCGCCGTTTCTTATATTGATTATTTCAGATAGATTGTGGCTGTAATAATCCCAGGAAAATATTACATAGTATGCTCTTGCCCCGATTATCCCACAAGGAATAGCAATAATAAGAAAATCCAGAAGATTGTTTTCATCAAACCCTATTTTCCTGCATTCTTTCAATGCAGCAAAAACTCCAAGCAACACTCCTAAGGATATTAATACTCCATACCACATAATTTCAATTCCAAATATTCTAAACGCTACCGGATCCATAATACCTCCTCTGCTGAATTTATCTTAGTTTGGCATCAAATTTCTTCTCAAGCATGTTAAGGATTTTATTGTGGACATTTTCAACCTCTTTTTCTTTTAACGTATGTTCCCTATTCCTGTAAGTTACGGAAAAGGCACAGCTTTTATATCCTTCCTCTATATGTTCCCCTTTATAAACATCAAATAACTCCACGTTTTCGATTAAATATGGGCTGATGGCTTCAACAGCTTCAATCATACTGCCTGCCAGTATATCATCTTTTACTGTTACAGCAATATCTCTTACCATTGACGGATATTTAGGAAGCGCCTCATATTTTCGGGCTGTATCCTTATATTGAAGAAGTTTATCAACATCAAGTTCTGCCAAATAAACCCTATTGCCCAGATTGTAATTATCCAATGTCTTAGGACTTGCTTCACCATAAATTCCTATACAGTCATCATTAACGTACATTACTGCCGTCCTTCCCGGGTGAAAAGTAGGTATACCTGATTCCGGTCTCAGGGAAACGGTTATTCCAAGTCTCGATAAAACTCCCTCAATTATTCCCTTTAAATCATAGAAATCATATTTTCCGTACATCCCGATACAAAGTTTTAAATTTTCATATGGTTCTTCAGTTACAGGCAGGTTTTTGGGAACAAATACACTTCCAATCTCATACAGCATTGCTTCATTAACGCCCCTGTTTGAATTTCTCGCTATTACCTCCATTATATTTGGAATCAAGGTTGTTCTCATGGAACTGTAATCTTCTCCCAAAGGATCTAATATCCTGACGTAATTTCTTAAATCACTGCCTTCAGGTACACAAATGCTGTCGTAGCACTTAGGGCTTATAAATGAATATGTTGTAATTTCGTACAATCCCATCCCAGACAGCAGGGACTTGATATAATCTTCCAATAAGCGTTTTTCAGATTTTCTTCCTATTTTCGTATTCCCTTCAAGAGGCTTTGCCGGTATATTTTCAAGACCGTAAAATCTTCCAACTTCCTCTATAAGATCGGCTTCCTGTTCAATATCTGTCCTAAAATACGGAACATTGCTTATTATTTTTTCGCCGTCAAATATTGATTCTATTTCAAGAGTATTTAAGTATTCAAGCATTTGGTCAACAGGTATATCAACTCCCAAAAGCTGGGCTACCCGATAAGGCCTCAAGTTTACTGTAACCGGTACATATTCGTTTTTCCCTGTTTCCAAATATCCTCCTACAACTGTTCCAGCTCCGATCATCTCTATTAATTGACAAGCTCTTCTGCTGGCCAGTTCAACCATGGCATAACCCATAGGCTTTTCATTCCTTGCTGATGCCTCAGACCGCATTCCTAATTTTTTAGATGTCATTCTTATGGATTTCGGATTAAAATTTGCACTTTCAAGAACCATTATTTCAGTGCTGTCATTTATTTCCGAATAATAGCCCCCCATAACTCCAGCTATGCATGCCGGTTTTTCCGAATCAGCAATAACAAGCGTATCTTTGTCAAGACTTCTCTCAACCTGATCTATGGTCACTATTTTTTCATTTTCTTTGGCTCTTCTGGCAATTAACTTTCTTCCATTCAGAACCTTTAAATCATAAGCATGTAATGGCTGCCCTAATTCAAGCATCACATAATTGGTAACATCCACTATGTTATTTACAGGTCTCATCCCTGCATCCATCAGTGTTCTCTGCATCCAAAGAGGAGAAGGACCGATTTTTATGTCTTTAATCACTTTCGCATAAAAACGCGAACATAAATTTTTATCCTCTATTTCCACACCATTTAAATAATCCTTAATATTTCCCTGCTCATTTTTTATTTCTATTTCGGGAAACTTAAACTTTGTCCCTAATGCAGCGGCAGCTTCTCTTGCCATACCCACAATATTCAAACAGTCAGGTCTGTTAAAAGTTACTTCAACATCAAATGCGCTGCCGTCAAGCTGCAAAATATCCCTTATATCTTTGCCTAATTGAGTATCAGGCGGAAGAATTATAATTCCGTCCCTGGATTCTTTGGGAATTACCTTGTCTTCAAAACCTAACTCCTCATAGGATATCATCATTCCATAAGAAGGAAGCCCTCTGAAATTTGATTTCTTTATTTTAGTTCCATCAGAAAGAACGGCTCCTTCCAAAGATACCGGAACAATGTCTCCTTCTTTGACGTTTTTAGCCCCCGTAATAATCTGTACTGTATTCTCACTGCCAATATCAACCTGAGTAACAACCAATTTATCCGCATTGGGATGCTTAACCAACTCGACAATTTTTCCTGTTACAACATTTGTAATCTGCTTTGTATAGTCAATAATTGCATCAATATGCGATCCGGTAAGAGTCAATTTATCTGACAGTTTTTTGTCATCCACATCAATATCAACATATTGTTTCATCCATTTAATAGGTACTAACATAATAACCTCCTAAAATTGTTTTAAGAATCTTGCATCATTTTCAAACAATAATCTGATGTTCGGGATCCCGTACTTAACCATAGCAACTCTATCTATACCCATGCCAAATGCATATCCTGAATAAATTTCCGGGTCAATGCCGCAATTTCTCAAAACATTCGGGTGAGTCATGCCGCATCCCAAAAGCTCCAAGCTCCATCCGGTACCTTGACAAGCCGGGCACCCTTTGCCCATGCAAACAGGGCAGGATACATCTACCTCCGCACTGGGTTCTGTAAATGGAAAGTTATGAGGCCTGAACCTGGTCTTCATTTTACTTCCGAATAATTCCCTTATAAATTGATCGATTGAATACTTTAGGTTTGCCAACGTAACTCCTTTATCCACAACAAGACATTCCATCTGATGAAACATCGGTGAATGAGTATCGTCAACATCATCAGGGCGGAAAGTCCTGCCTGTGGACACCATTCTTATGGGAAGTTTTCCTTCCTTCATCACCCTTATTTCAACAGGCGATGTATGCGTCCTAAGTACCAAGTCGTCTGATATATAAAATGTATCCGACCTATCTCTTGACGGATGATCATAAGGAGCATTCAAGTCATCGAAATTATTACTTACGGTTTCAATTTCAGGACCATTAATTACATCATACCCCATGCGCATAAATACGTCCTCCAACTCTTCCTTGACTTGAAGCAAAGGATGCCTCCTTCCAATTTTGGGAATTCTTCCAGGAATTGTTACATCAATTACCTCTGTTTTTATTCTTCCCTGCTGCTCCTTAGCACTTATGTCCTCTTTCACAGATTTTATTTCTTCTTCAATTATCGTACGAACCTGATTTGCCAATTTGCCCATTTTAGGTCTTTCTTCTTTCGGCAGGCTGCCCATCAACCTTAAGATTAATGTAAGTTCTCCCTTTTTGCCTAAATACTGAATCCTTATTTTCTCAACATCGTCGTTGTCTCTGCATTCTTTTAATTGGTTTAAGGCTTCGATTTTTAATTTTAAAAGTTGTTCTTTCATGTATTCTCCTTTCATTTTCTGCGATATTTGGTGTTATTAACTCTCCCAAACTTTAAATATGAACGCAAAAAGCTTCGCCTCTTAAGAGGCGAAGCTCGCGATACCACTCTAATTCGCTTTCAATTGACATTACAAACTCTATGCCATTTGAAAGCCTCATTTTATATAACGGTTCTTCCGTGCAAAACTACTTATTGTTCATTCTGCAGACTCCAAAGGGAATGTTAGGCATAAATGTTTAAAATCACTTACAGCCCCCGGTGATTTATCTCTTTGAAACATTGGATTATACCTACTGAACTTTTTCATTGCCTAATATTTAATTATGGGAACAGCCCCTTAAAATTCATTAATGCCATTATAGCAGAAGACTGTTTTTATTACAACAATTTTTTTCGTATTTCGTATATGCATATGCCTGCAGCAATGGATGCATTCAATGACTCGGCATTCCCGGTCATTTTTATGGTTATACTCATATCAGAGTTGTTTTGTATTTCTTGAGAAACGCCGCTGCCCTCATTTCCTATTACCACGCATATTTTTTCACATTTTTCAACGTCATCAAAGGAATATTTGGAGTCAACAACAGTTGAAATTATTTTATAGCCAAAAGATTTAAGCTTGTTAATAATTCCCACATCCGAATCATCATATACAACAGGTACTCTGAATATTGCCCCTGCAGTTGCTCTTACAGTCTTTGAATTATATGCATCGACACAGCCTCCATTTAATATTACGGCTGCAGGTCCAAATGCATCGGCAGTCCTTATAATGGTTCCAAGATTGCCCGGATCTTGAATCCTGTCGCACATAACTACAAATCTACCGGTTTCAATATAATTTATATGATCTTTCTTTTTAACTGCAGCCAAAACACCTTGAGCATGAATCGTATTTGATATGCTGTCAAAAACTCTGTCTTCGCAAATTATCACTTCGATTCCAGTATTCATCGAATAACTGTAAAGTTCTATTATTTCCTTCTTATCAAAAGCACTCTTACAAAACACCAACAACTCTATGTATGAATTTTCTTTGATTGCCTCATTTACAAATTTTATCCCCTCAACCGTGAAGGCATTTGCCAAATCCCGGCCTTTTTTCCGATTAAGAAAACGAACGTATTTAATTTTGCTGTTATCTTTACTTTTAATTATATCCATAGATATAACCGCCTTCATAACGAACAATATATGTGCTGTCTTCCATATTACCATAGTAACAAAGTCTTACAGCCTTAAATTATAAATGCAATATAATTTTTTACAAAAAAGACTGCAACTCTGTATCTTCTGCTGTATATTACATCTTACATCCAATATTGCAATATTACAGTCTTAAGTTTTAAGTTTACAGTCTTATACTTCTTATACTTCTTATACTCTTATACAATTGTATTAATTTGCTTTTACCTGTTCAACAAGGCTTGTAAATCCAGCCGGATCGGATATTGCCATTTCTGAAAGCATTTTTCTGTTAATTTCAATATTGTTTTGCTTCAAAAGATTTATGAATCTGCTGTATGACAAGCCATTTTGTCTAGCAGCAGCATTAATTCTTGCAATCCAAAGCTGTCTGAATTCTCTCTTTCTTAACTTTCTTCCAACGTAAGCATATGAAAGTGACTTCATAACTGCTTGATTAGCTGTTCTATATAATTTGCTTTTTGCTCCATAGTAACCTTTGGAAAGTTTCAATACTTTCCTATGATTTTTCTTAGCATTTACAGCTTTTTTAACTCTCGCCATCTTCTTTTCCTCCTGTAATATTTCCGGTTAATATGGCAACATTTTGCCTACTCTACCTTTATCCGAATCTGACACCAATGTGCTTTTTCTTAAATTTCTTATGGACTTAGGAGCTTTTTTACCTGTAAAGTGATTACTGCCGGATTTTGATCTCTTAAACTTGCCACTGCCTGTCTTTGTAAATCTTTTTGCTGCTGATCTATTAGTTTTTAATTTTGGCATAACAGTTCCTCCTTAATGTTACTTACTTAATGTTGTTTTTGTGGAGACAAAAACATAATCATGTTTCTGCCTTCCGCTTTTGGTTGCTTATCTATAACAGAATATTCCGATGTCATCTCAGCAAACTTCATCAGTACATCCCTGCCAACATCCATATGACCAAGTTCCCTGCCTCTAAAACGGATAACAACTTTTACCCTGTCGCCGTCTTCAAGAAATTTGCATGCATTTTTTGCTTTAACACTTAAGTCATGCTCCTCAATTTTGGGAGTCATCCTGATTTCTTTTACATTAATAGTTTTTTGTTTCTTTTTAGATTCTTTTTCCTTCTTTGCCTGAGCATACTTATATTTGCCATAATTCATAATCCTGCAAACAGGCGGCTTTGAATTAGGCGATACATTCACCAGGTCCAATTTTTTACTTTCAGCAATTTTTAAAGCTTCTTTAACACTGATAATGCCTAACTGGCTTCCATCAGAGTCAATAGCTCTTACTTCCTTTTCACGAATTTGTTCGTTGATCTGAAGTTCTTTTATAATTTACACCTCCAATAATTATCTGTTGGCACATTGTTGACAAAATAAAAAAGACAGCCAAAATCACCGCTATCTTCAAATAATACAAAATATTTATTCATTAACCCTGTTAACAGTCAGATAACGCCGCAGGGTGAGAAGCGGTTACTTCTTCTTCAACTAAATTTAGTATATACAACATTACAATAAATGTCAACAATTATTTATTTAATTATGTCATAACTTTTCATGTTATGGAAAAGATAAATTTATCAAAAGAAATTATGCATCTAAGGAGGTAAAATGAAAAATAAATATTTTTATTTAACAGTTTTGTTTTTTATATATAATATTATTATTCTTATAATATCAAACAAATATCCTTTATCATTGTTATTTTTTGTTCCCATGCTGTTTTATGCAGGGTTTATGCTTAAAACATTTTTTTCTTACAAAAGAAAAAACAAGGACACTTCGAATATGTTTATAGAAGAATCAAATGGTAACGTAAATTCAACTTCATACTTTGAAAAAAAGAAAGCTGATGAGCCTAAAATACAGATAGGATTTGACGACGTAGCAGGATTAGATGAAATAAAAGAAGATCTGATGGATGTTATTGATTTTTTAAATAATGAGGAAAAATATAGATCAATGGATGCAAAAGTTCCCAGAGGTATTTTGCTTTATGGACCTCCGGGAACAGGTAAAACGCTAATAGCTAAGGCTATAGCCGGTGAAGCAAAAGCAACATTTATATATTCAAGCGGATCGGAATTTGTAGAAAAGTATGTGGGCGTTGGCGCAAAAAGAGTTCGAATGATTTTTGAAAGAGCTAAAAAAGAAGCACCAAGCATTATATTTATAGATGAAATAGATGCTCTCGGTGCCAAAAGGAATACAGAAAGCAATAATGAAAAAGATCAAACTTTAAACCAGCTGCTAATTGAACTGGACGGATTTAACAATGTAAGCAACGTTATTGTAATAGCAGCAACAAACAGAATGGACCTGTTGGATGAAGCATTATTAAGGCCCGGTAGATTTGACAGAAAAATATATGTGGGAAATCCAAACTTCCATTCACGATTAGAAATTTTAAAGGTCCATACCAAAAACAAACCACTTGATAAAAAAGTACAGCTTAATGACATAGCCACAAAAACTCACGGCTTTTCTGGCGCACAGCTTGCCAATATTGCAAATGAAGCAGCATTGAAAGCCGTTAAGGATAAATCAAAGAAAATTAATGTTGAAAACTTTGAGTTTGCTATTGAAAAGATCGCAGCGGGTTTGGAAGTCAAACATTCTACTGTCTCTGAAAAAGAAAAAAAAATTGTCGCTTTTCACGAAGCAGGCCACGCTGTTACGGCAAAGATACTTAATATAGACAAAGTGCAGAAAATTTCAATTATACCAAGAGATAAAGCCTTAGGATATGTACTTAAGTTCCCAACTGAAGATAAATTCCTATATACTAAAATGGAACTCTGTGACAAGATTACGGTACTTCTTGCAGGCAGGGCATCGGAAGAAATATTCCTGGGAGAAGTTTCAACCGGAGCTTCAAACGACCTTAAAGAATCTACCAATATTATCTATGAAATAATCTGTAGTTACGGAATGGGAAAGAATACTAAAAACACCTGTATCGACGAAAGACTGTTCAAATATTTTTTGAGCAGCATAAAAGATGAAGCAGCTGAAATGGCAAAAGATGCGTACGAAAAAGCCTTGTCCTTAATAAGGCAAAACGAAACTGTAGTGATAAAAATAGCCGAATACCTCATAAAAAATGAAACCATGAATGCTGAAGAATTAGATGAACTAATGGATGAAAAAAAGAAAATCGCCATTATATGACAATGGCTGAATAAGTAAAAAGCGATTGATCTACATAGGAAAGACATAACATGCCCTCTTACAATTGCATATCGATCGCTTATATATTTAGATATTATAATTTAAATTGATAATCAATATTTATGTTATAAATTTATCAATAATAGCCCATAGGGTCTTTTCTTATACCGTTAACTCTCACTTCTAAATGAAGGTGGTTTCCTGTTGAATATCCTGTAGATCCTACCAATGCTATCTGTTCTCCTCTTGAAACAGCTTGTCCCGTGCCTGCAAGCAATTTGGAGCAATGACCATAAAGCGTAGAAATACCTCCGCCGTGGTCAACTATTATGTAATTCCCATATGAGCTGTGCCAACCTGCATATATTACAACACCGTCATTTGCACAAAGAACGGGAGTACCACGTGGTGCAGGTATATCAGTACCACCGTGGGTTGTCCAAGTTCCCGATATAGGATCGGATCTGCTGCCAAACCGCGATGAAATACTATAATATCCAGAAAGCGGCCATCCCAATTCTCCTCCTGCGTAATCCACCGATCGCTGTGCAGCTAAAATATCCCTTTCAATCTGCTTTGACTGCTCCTCCATCGCGGCCTGCTGCCTCTGCATTTCCTCAATATTACCTTGTAAGCTCGTCATGTAAATTTCTTTAGAGCGAGAAGCAACCAAAACCTCATTTTGTTTCGAATTTAAATTATTTATTACCGCAGTAAGTTCCATTTCTTCTGTTTCCTGCTGAGCCTTCAAGTCCTCAACCTGCTGTTTCTGCTGTCCGATGCTTTTAATCAAATCAACATCACTTTCAACAATATACTGAATCATGTCCATTCTTGTTAAAGCATCGATAAGATTTTCAGAATTTAACAAAACTTCTAAATAACCTGAATTTCCGTTTTTGTACATGGCCCTAAGGCGTTTTTCCAACAATTCATTATTATCATCTAACTCTTTATTCAGTTTGGCAACTTTCTGTTTTGAATCTGCTATCTTCATAGTTATTTCCTGTTTTTGAAGTTCATAATTTTCAGCCTCTAAATTCAGAGCCCTCAATTCGCCATCCAAAGCATCAATTTCCTTCTGTACATTTTTTTGTTCACCCTTAAGAGCATCCGACTGCTGACGGATTTCATTAATTTCCTTATCTATAGAATTTTGCTTTTGTTTCAAATCAGAAATACTTCCTCCTGCGGCAACAGGAAAAATACTCAATACCAACATAGTCAGCAAAGTAAAAACAATACTTTTTTTAAACATTTTCCACTCCTAAACACTTAAAAATTTTTTCAAAGAAATCAAGCTTCCTAAAACTCCTATACCGATTCCCATAGTTAAAAATATAATTATTAAATCTTTAAGAATCATATCAATGCCTACTATATAACCAGACATACCTACCATCATCATCATATAGCGGTCTGACAGATAATTTAAAATATAGTTATAACTAAAGGAAATTATCAGTATCGCAATTAAAGAACCTATGAACCCTAGCATGATGCCTTCAATCATGAACGGGCCTCTCACATACCCATTCGTTGCTCCAACATACTGCATTAGTTCTATTTCCTTGTGTCTGTTAAGCACCGTTACCTTTATCGTATTTGATATTATGAATACACTTATCAGCAGAAGGATTAAAATAATCCACCCCCCTATTTTTTTTATAAAATCGGCAATTTTTATTAATTTATCAACTGCTTCATCATAATACCTGATCCCCTCAACACCTTCAAAACTTTGAATCTTCTCCTCAACATACTCCGACTTGCTCACATCTTCCAACTGAATAATATATGTGTTGGGAAGCGGGTTCCTCTTTAAATCCTCTAGTATATAGGCTTCATCCCCCAAGTCTTTTTTCAGCTGCTCAAGTGCATAGTCTTTTGTCTGAAAAGATACTTCCATTACACCATCAATTTTTTTGAAAGCTTTTCCCATTTCTTCTATTTGTTTTTCATCTGTATCATCAAGCAGGTACACCACTACTTCATCGAAAGTTTCCTTTGCTCCAAAAGCAAGGCTGTTTACATTTAGAACAATAATCAATACAAATCCAAGTATGATTAAAACTGCCGTAACGGAACTTATTGATGCAAGCCCCATCATACGGTTTCTCCATATGCTCTTAAACGCCTGCTTGAAAATATATTTAATTTTCTTTAGACTCATCAATACATCCCCTTGTTTTGATATCTCTGATAATGACTCCGCGTTTAAGTTCAACAATTCTTTTCTGACAACTGTTGACTATATTCATATCATGTGTAGCCATTATAACTGTTGTCCCTCTTTTATTTATTTCAGTGAGGATTTTTATTATTTCCTTAGATGTTTCAGCATCCAGGTTTCCGGTAGGCTCGTCCGCAATTATGGCCTCAGGTTTGTTAATAACGGCCCTTGCTATGGCAACCCTTTGCTGTTCACCCCCCGACAGTTCGTCAGGGTAATATTTAGCTTTATCGCTTAAGCCCACCATGCTAAGGACCAATGGTACTTCTCTTCTTATGGTTTTTGAATCACAGCATATCATTTCCATTGCAAATGCAACATTTTCATAGACGGTCAATTTAGGCAGCAGCCTATAATCCTGAAAAACAAATCCCATTTTTCTTCTATACTTAGCCACATTTCTTTTTTTTATCTTTGTTATATTCTGACCACTATATGTAATAACTCCATCACTTGGATTTATTTCTCTCAATAAAAGCTTAATCAAGGTACTTTTGCCGGCACCGCTTTTTCCAACTATAAATAAAAATTCGCCGTCCTGTATTTTTAAGTTAATATCTTTTACTGCTGTAAACTCCTTTTTATACACTTTAGATACGTTACAAAACTCTATCACTGTTACACCTCTTACCACTAACTATTATATAACACCTTTTGACAAAAATACAACTACTATTATTTTATTTTACTTTATTTTTGAACAAAATGGAATACCTTTTTTTGGATTAATCAAAAAACTATGGAAAGTCTATAATTTAAAAACATTAAAAAATAAGAACCTCCACTGAAGCTCAATATGACAATGTCATCTTATAAGCGCAGAGAAAGATCTCATAAAAAACATATCTATATAATTTGTTTGTCCATGTTTGGTTATTTGTTTATAAGCATTTACAATTTTTAATTCTTATATTCTCTTTCCAGCACAACCTTCTGTGGCAATTCTTCCATTTCTGCTTTTACAACGGCAAATGGATATGTAAGAATTTGAGCTGTAACATCTCCGGGTTTCGGGTCTTTATATTTAGCGTATACCGTCAATACTTTTTCACCGTTTTCTTCAGTTAGTATCAGTTTGTCAATTTCAACTTCATAGCCTGCAGTATTTTTTTCTCCTCTTGTTACTACGACATATATTTCATCATTAATTTTTGCCACTAATGCTTTTTCCTTCATCCTGTAATTTGGCAAAACTTCTGTAATTTGTTTAGGCACGTTTTCAGGTTCAACAGTTTCAAACCCCACCTTTTCTACATCCTTTCCTCTGAAGTATCTGATAAAGAATAAAAGAGCAGCTATAAATACAATAATCGCAATCACGGTTACAATTCTTTTCATAAACATCCCCCTATTTATGTACTTCTTTATATTTTATTCTTTCATTTCAAAATTATGCTAAATAGTAAAGAGTTTGTTTACAAAATGTCTTAATAAAGTATTTGACATTTGAGCTTGTCTTTAAGTATAATTTAATATATGAGGTATTAATTTCTCGTTTAAATACTCACAGAGTTTTTAATAAAAAATATTAAATATTTATGTTAAGAAGGGAGTTGAAAATACATGTCATGTGATTGCAGTGAATTTCAAAGTGTAACCAGCAATTTGCAGCTTTTAAATAAAAGTATTTTAGATATCGTCACAAAACTTGATGAACAAACATCCATGCTGAACAGAGCAGTTTTCAAATCTGCAACACATTGCGGCTGCATTGAAATACATGCAACAAAGCAATTATTTTCAGATAATAAAACTTTAGAGGAAAATCAACTCGACTTGGATAGCCATGTTGAAGGTGAACTCTGTCCCAAATGCAGAGAAAAAATAGAAGAAGAAATGGGTGAACTGATGTTTTACCTGGCATCAATGTGTTCTGCCCTAGAATTGGATTTAAACAGCATTATGTCTACGAAACTTGATCACTTAAAAACACTGGGGATCTACAACCTCTTGTAATATAATAGGAAAATATAATAAACCTAAAAACATAAAAAAAGTGGGAAGACATGGTATTTAAAGTTTCCCACTTTACACTCCTAATTAAGCTTAGACTCTCTGGCAAAGTTCTACTAGAACCCCTCCGGTGCTTTTTGGATGGCAGAAAGCTATTCTTGCTCCACCCGCGCCATATCGCGGCTTTTCATCTATCATTCTTAATCCAAGTTCTTTCATTTTTGCTATTGCTGATTCAATATTATCGACTTTGTATGCCATATGCTGAATACCTTCGCCATTTTTATCTATAAATTTAGCTATTGTACTGTCTTCAGAAGTAGGCTCTAAAAGCTCAACCTCAGAATCTCCTATAGGCAAAAATGCAACCTTTACCTTCTGATCCTCCACCACTTCTGTACCAGTCGATTTTAATCCAAGAACATTCTCATAAAATTTTAACGATTCATCCAAATTTTTTACAGCAATACCTATGTGATCTATTTTTTTAACCATAAAACCTACAAACCCTCCTACTGCTAGCCTATTAATTTTAGGAACTCATCTCTTACTTCATACATGTTTTTTTCTTTATTTAATATTTTCCCAACTTCCGTCTCAAGCTTATTTTCATTCGCCGTTCGTGATATTACTATTTTCTTAAGCTCAGATTCAATTAAATCCATAACTTCAAGTTTCATATTATCACTGCGTCTTTTCTCAAAATTCCCGCTTGTCTTTAAAAAATTTATATGACTTTTTATTTCTGAAATCAAGCTATCGATGCCTTCACCTTTAGAAGCCGTTACCTTCATAACCGGAGGTCTCCTATCCATATTCATGCTCAAATCAAGCATCATGTTTATCTCGGTAGCCGTTCTGTCTGCACCGAACAAGTCACTTTTATTTATAACAAATATGTCTCCAATTTCCATAATCCCAGCTTTAATAGACTGTATATCATCTCCCAAGCCTGGCACCATAACCATTACAACCGTATCCGCAGTCTTTACAATATCCACTTCAGACTGGCCGACTCCCACAGTCTCAATTATTATATAGTCATAGCCTGCCGCATCTAATATTTTCAATGCGTTTTTAGTATATTTCGAGAGTCCTCCCAGATATCCTCTTGTACCCATGCTTCTTATAAATACATTTGGATTTACAGCTAAATCCTGCATGCGAATTCTATCTCCCAGTATGGACCCGCCTGAATAAGGGCTAGTTGGGTCGACTGCAATTATCCCAACCTTATTTCCCTTATCTGCAAGAACCTTTACCATCTTGTCAACAAGAGTGCTCTTACCTGCTCCAGGCGGCCCGGTAATTCCAATTACATGGGCATTTCCGGTATACTTTTGAACCTCTCTTATTATTTTTTCAGCTTCTTCCGGGTCGTTTTCCACCGTTGTTATAAGCCTGGCACATGCTCTTTTTTCCCCTAAAAGCATTCGCTGAATTAATTCCATATCATTCTCCCTGTTAGTTAACGGTTCTTTTTAAATTTGACTTTATAAAATCGATCATCTGTGTCGTAGTAGTTCCCGGGGTAAATATTTCAGCAATTCCCTCCTTCTTCAAACCCGGTATGTCATCTTCAGGTATAACCCCTCCGCCAATAATCAACACATCATCTGCTCCCTGCTTCTTCATCAAATCAACAACCCTCGGGAACAGGTAATTATGTGCGCCGGACAAAATACTCAATCCAACAACGTCTGCGTCTTCTTGAACTGCCGCCGCAACTATCTGTTCGGGAGTCTGTCTTAATCCTGTATATATTACTTCCATTCCGGCGTCTCGAAGCGCCCTTGCTATTACTTTTGCTCCTCTGTCGTGTCCGTCAAGCCCAGGCTTGGCTATTAATACTCTTATTGGTCTCATCACTTTATTCCTCCTGCATTAAAGCAATACTGCATGCTCATATTCTCCGAATACTTCTCTCATAACGCCGCATATTTCTCCTAATGTAGCATATTCCTTTACAGCCGCCAAAATATACGGCATTACATTTTCAGTTCCTTGGCAAGCTGTTTTCAGTTCTTTAAGCTTTTCCTCCACAGCTTTATTGTTCCTTGCAGCTTTTACTTCATCTGTTTTCTTTTTCTGCATTTCCCCAACTTTCGGATCCACTTTCAAAAGTCCTTTCGGTGTTTCTTCCTCTACCTGATACTTATTAACTCCAACTACTATTCTATCTTGAGACTCTATTTCCATCTGGTATTTATATGCAGAATCGGATATTTCCTTTTGAATATATCCAAGATCAATTGCCCTCGGTGCTCCGCCAAGTTCATCAATTTTGTTGATATATTCCATGGCTTTTTCTTCTATTTCTTTTGTTTTAGCTTCTACATAATATGAACCGGCTAATGGATCTACAGTATTTGTAACCCCTGTTTCATTAGCTAAAATCTGCTGAGTCCTTAAAGCTATCGTAACCGAATCCGTAGTTGGAAGAGCCAGCGCCTCATCTCTGGAATTTGTATGCAGCGACTGAGTGCCCCCCAGTACTGCAGCCAATGCCTGCATTGCAACTCTTATTATATTGTTGTCAGGCTGCTGTGCCGTAAGGGTAGACCCTGCTGTCTGAGTGTGGAATTTAAGCATCATCGATTTTTCTTTTTTAGCTTTGAACCTATTCTTCATTATTTTCGCCCAAAGCCTTCTTGCCGCTCTGTACTTAGCAACCTCTTCAAACAAATCATTATGAGCATTAAAGAAAAATGAAAGCCTAGGTGCAAATACATCCACGTCAAGCCCAGTTTTAATTGCAGCCTCTACATATGCAATACCGTCAGCCAGCGTAAAGCCAACTTCTTGTGCTGCTGTTGAGCCCGCTTCTCTTATGTGATAACCTGAAATACTGATTGTATTCCACTTTGGAACTTCCTTAGAACAATATTCAAATATGTTTGTAATTAATCTCATTGACGGTTCAGTTGGAAATATATATGTCCCTCTTGCTATATATTCCTTTAATATATCATTTTGGATCGTCCCTCTTAACTTGTCTGGTGTCACTCCCTGTTTTTCCGCAACTGCAATATACATTGCCAGAAGCACAGATGCCGGAGCATTTATAGTCATAGACGTGCTTACTTTATCCAGTGGTATCCCATCGAAAAGAATTTCCATATCCCTAAGCGAATCTATGGCAACGCCTACCTTCCCAACCTCTCCCTGAGCTAAAGGATGATCAGAATCATAACCTATCTGGGTTGGAAGATCAAATGCCACAGACAGGCCAGTTGACCCTTGGTTTACAAGGTACTTGTATCTTTCATTGGATTTTTCCGCAGTGGCAAAACCAGCATACATCCTCATGGTCCATACTTTGCCTCTGTACATTGTAGGCTGGTACCCTCTTGTAAAAGGATATTGCCCAGGAAATCCTATCTCTGTTTCATAATCTATATCAGCAGTATTTTCCGGGGTATAAAGCCTTTTTACCGTATCTCCGGAACCGGATTTGAATTCTTCCTTCTTTTCCGGAAACCTGCTCAGTGATTTATTTAATACAGTTTCTTCCCAGTTTTGACGTACTGATTTTAACTGATCAAGTTTTTTTTCTTCCATTCTAACCTCCATATATATTAACTTCTACAAATTTTACTAAGTTCCATTCAACAAGGTAAAATATCTGCCTGACAACTCTATAATGTGGTGCAAATAATTACAGGCAAGAAATATTTTTTAACCTTATATAATATTAATCTAAAAAAATACATTTTGCAAGTGTTTCACTAAAATGATTTTTTCATTTTTAATCTTGCAAAACAGCCATTTTAGACTATTGATGCAAAAGGTTTCCAACGTATACTAATACTCCTTTCGGTGCATAAACTTTCATTACAGTTTCATTAACCTATACTGGTCTTCCACCTACAAGTTGTTGTCCATTCTGGACATATTAAAAATAGCCCTCTAATAATTAGAGGACTATTTTCTCTGTATCTTTGTTTAATTTTATTATTACTAAGCTCCTTCAAACAGCATTTCAAATTCCTTGCCGGAAATTGTTTCTTTTTCCAGAAGTGCCTTAGCAACACGGTCCAATTTTTCCATATTATCGCTGAGAAGAGTCTCAGTTTTATGATATGCACCATCAATTATTTTACGCATTTCACGATCGATTTTCGCAGCAACTTCTTCCGAATAATTTCTTATTTTATTGAAATCTCTGCCCAAAAATACTTCTTCATCATCCGTCCCGTAGGTCATAGGACCCAACTCATCGCTCATGCCATAAGTTGTAACCATTGCACGTGCAATTTTTGTAGCTCTTTCTATATCATTAGACGCTCCTGTAGATATATCATTAAGCACCAATTTTTCAGCTACCCTTCCACCTAAGAGTCGAACTATGCTTTCTTCCATATCTGTCTTTGAACGATAAGATTTATCTTCTTCAGGAAGGTACATTGTAAATCCACCGGCTCCGCCTCTTGGAATTATAGTAATCATATGAACAGGGTCTTTATTTGAGGATAGTCTGGCTACAACCGCATGTCCCGCCTCATGATAAGCTGTAAGCTTTTTCTCGTTTTCGCTTATAAGCTTACTCCTTTTTTCAGGGCCTGCAATTACTTTTGTTATCGCTTCCTCAATTATATCCATTGTTATCAGCGTTTTGCTTTGCCTTGCAGTCAACAGGGCAGCCTCATTCATAGCATTTTCCAAATCGGCGGGGGTAAATCCTGGAGTTCTTTTTGCCACTATACCTAAGTCAACATCTTCTGCAAGAGGTTTTTCCCTTACGTGAATTTTTAATATTTCTTCTCTTGCCTTTACATCGGGAAGCCCTACATGAACCTGCCTGTCAAACCTGCCAGGTCTCATTAATGCAGGATCCAAAATGTCGGGTCTGTTGGTAGCAGCAATAATAATTATACCTTCATTGCCTGAAAAACCGTCCATCTCAACAAGCAGCTGATTTAAAGTCTGTTCTCTTTCGTCATTGCCGCCTCCGAGGCCTGCTCCTCTTCTTCTTCCTACTGCATCTATTTCATCTATAAATATAATACACGGAGCATTTTTCTTTGCCTGTTCAAATAAATCTCTTACACGGGAAGCTCCTACCCCTACAAACATTTCAACAAAGTCTGAACCACTTATGCTGAAAAACGGTACCCCAGCTTCTCCTGAAACTGACTTTGATAAATAAGTCTTGCCTGTACCTGGAGGCCCTACTAAAAGAACACCCTTAGGTATACGTGCTCCCAACCTTACAAATTTCGCCGGATTTTTAAGGAAGTCAACTATTTCACTCAGCTCTTCCTTTTCTTCGTCAAGACCGGCAACATCGGCAAATGTAATTTTTTTGCTGGGGTCATCATCTTTAACCATTCTGGCCCTACTCTTTCCAAAGGTCATTGCTTTACCTGTACCTCCGCCCTGGGATTGTTTCATGAACACATACCACAGAACGCCCAAAAGCACAAGCATCCCTACTGTGGGCAAAGCCTGGACCCATATGGGAGTTGTTGGCACCGGTTCGCCCGTTATTTCTATTTCCCTGTTTTCAACCCTGTCTGCAAGGTACTTATCATAAAAACTTGATGAAAACAGAAAAACAGTTGGTACATAAGAATTAAACGCTGTACCATCTTTATAAACACCTTTTACCTCACTCTCGGTAAAGGACATTGATTTTATATTGTTATTCTGTATTTGAACTATAAGCTCGCTATAACTTATTTTTTGGGTATCAGCTTTTGGCCCAATCATACTTTGAACCAACATTATTATTACCACAAATATAAGGATATACATTGCGATGCTTCTCATAAATCCTTTCAATTAAAGCCTCCTATTTGTCTTTACTGCATTTTTAGTGATAAAATTGTAACACAAACTGTAAAAATTTACAATTAGTTAATTAGTTATTGATAAATTTCTTCTTTTAGTATCGCTATATATGGCAAATTCCTGTATTTTTCGGCATAGTCCAATCCGTAGCCCACTACAAATTCATTAGGAACCTGAAATCCTTTATATTTGATTTTTAAATCCGTTGTCCTCCTGTCAGGCTTATCAAGTATTGTACATATTTCCACCGATGCTGGTCCTCTTGATTTTAAATTATCTAAAAGATAGGATAAAGTTAACCCTGAATCTATTATATCCTCTACTATAAGCACATGCCTGCCTTCGATTGCCGTATTTAAATCCTTTAAAATTCTAACTGCTCCTGACGACCTGGTGTTGGAGCCATAACTTGAAATTGCCATAAAATCAATATCTAAGGGAAGATCTATTTTTCTCATTAAATCACTTACAAACACAACCGCTCCCTTTAATACACAAACCAGAAGCAAGTCCTTGTCTTTGTAATCTTCCGTAATTTTCGCTCCAAGTTCCGCAACTTTAGCCTGTAATACATCCTCTGTAATTAATATTTTTCTGATATCTTTATTCATCAGTGCTGCTCCTCCATAGTTATGTTCAATATTTTCTTTGTTGAAGATGACACTTTTAAACTGTTGTGAATTCTGAAACCTTCCAGCCATAATATTTTATCGTCATCTGCAATTATCAATTTGCTTTCTCTTTCTTCTGCCGGTATTTTTAAATCAATAAAAATATCCTTTATTTTTTTTCTGCCTTTCATGCCACAGGGAATCATTGAATCTCCCGGCCGCCTGTTTCTTATCACAAGATCTCCATTTATCTTATCATAGTCCAAACTTATACTTCTCTTGTCGCTGTTTTTATATTCAAACACATTTAAAACCCTGCAAAGCAAAACCTTCCTTACCTCAGGAATATACAGAGACTTGCCCAATACAATATTATATTTAAAATTAGGAATATTTTCAACAATTTTATTGACTATAAAGTTATCATAACTGATTTCAATTGTAAAGCCTTCAGGCAAACTAATTTTCCTGCCTGTATTTCCTGTTTTTAAAAAATCTACTGCGTAATCAATATGCTTCATTTCAATATTTGCGGTATTTCCCTTAAGTTCTTTCACTGCGCGCCTGATAATTCTTCCTGATTCTCCATACTCCAGATGTTTCAGCTTTTTTATGTCAAGAATAACTTTTTTATCGGTTTTTTTAATTAGTATATCATTGAATTCCCTTTCAATATATTTCTCGATGATTTTTTTATCTCTTTCCATTGTTTCAGACATTCTATACAACGTATTCTGAATATTCGGATTAAAATTTTTCTCCAAATAAGGAATTAAATTAAGCCTTATTTTGTTTCTGCCGTAATCATCATGTAAATTAGTTTTATCAATACAATATTCATAATTATTTTCCTTAAGGTAGTTTAAAACCTCAAGCTTCGGTACATTAAGCATTGGCCTGATCAAATTACCTTTTTTAAAAGACATAGCGCTTAAACCGTCTATTCCGCTTCCTCTTATGATCCTTTGCAATACTGTTTCAGCCTGATCATTTAAATTGTGTGCAACAGCAATTTTGCCTTGTCCTATTTCTTTTAAGTTGTCATTAAAAAATTGATACCTTAAAATTCTGCCTGCTTCTTCTTCTGTAACTTTAAGCTCTCTTGCATATTCTCCAGCATGTTTCCTCTTTACAAAAAGCTTAATGCCATATTTCAAGCAAAGGTCCCTGACAAAATCTTCATCTCTCCAGGCATCCTTACCTCTGTACATATGGTTAATATGAGATGCATACAAATTAAAGTTTAATAGTGTTTTTAATTCTCTTAAATTGTGAAATAAAAAAACAGAATCCGGGCCGCCGGACAACCCTATTAATACATTGTTGCCCGTTTCTATTAAATTCTTGTCCAATATGTTCTGTTTAACTGAATTATACATACTATTCCTCACTTACCGCGTATAATAAATTATACCACGAATTCTTAAAATTAAAACACTTTTTTGCCTACATTTAAAAAGCGCCTCAGGCGCTTTAAATCTAACTTTTAATATATTGCTATATGTTTTTATTTATCCTATCTTTGTTACTAGAACAGTCATATCGTCAATGATTTTATCCTGACCTCTAAGAGCATAGCTTAAAATTGAGTTGGCAATTGTCTGAGGGTTCTTGTTCGTTATTAAACCTAAATACTTATCAAGAGATTTTTTTTCGTCAAGGCTTATGGAATCAACTATTCCATCAGACACCATTACAATTATGTCCCCTATCTCTATTTTCTTTTTAAATGCACTATATTCAAAATTATCTAATATACCCATAGGAAGGCTTTTCCCCGATATCCTATCCACGTTTTTGCCTCTGATTATGTATGTTGGAGATGCACCGGCCTTATAAATCCTTATTTCTTTTGAGCCATAATCAATAATGTTAAAATCGAATGTAACAAATCTCTCATCACCTAATTTTATCATCAAAACTGAATTTAATGTTCTCAGTATCTGCTCCTCGGAAAAATCCGTATAAAGAAATTTCGAAAGCAAATCAACAGCACCGCTGCTTTCACTGGACGCTTCCTCTCCTGAACCTATTCCATCACATAAAACCGTATAATATTTATCAGATTTTCCCGCATAGGCAAAGCTGTCACCGGAAACATGGCTGCCGTCCTTTACAGCAGAAGCATGATATGTCCTTATTTTTATTCTTTTAATGTTTTTAAATTTCAGAACATAATAATTTTGAGAAGAAGCAACTCTGTCCGAACATTTAATCTTAACACCGCATACATTTCTTACAACAAGTTCAATAGCATTTTCAGCCTCCTCACACGATTTTTCAGTTTTTACCGTAATACTCAACATAACTGAGTTTTTATTTAATGAAAAAACTTCAAAAAACTTAACAGCTATGTTTTGCCAAAGCAGTTGTTCTTTTATTTTAACCTTTGCTTTATCGGTAAATATGTTTAAATACTTAGAATGGTTAAAACAAGAAATATTCCTTGATTTATTTTCACGCGCAGGCTTTGATCTTTCACCTATAGCAGTTGATGCGGCCTCTGCTTCTGCTTTAATGTGTTTTTTACCGTCAGGTCTTTTAATATCAATTACATTATCGTAAGACAATTCACCAGATTTTGCATCTTTTTCCTTCACCTTTCTTTTAATTCCGTGAAAATGAAAGCCTTCATTTTTTGTGTTATTTTTAATATTCTTTATAATTTTGATTATTTCGTTTGCTAAAATTATTGTACTGAAAACGAACACAGCCTCTGACACATTCAGCATTAAACCGTTCATACTAAAACCGTCGGCGAAAAGTATCGTCATCTTTGAAATCATAAGCATCATTGACGCATAACCGGCTGCAATTAATATGGACTTTTTCTCTTCATTTTGGAAATTGACAAAATATACATACACCGCAATCAAAACAATTATGTAAACAAAATTAAACTGTACAGATAAAACAGCTGAAATTGTAACAATAAGCATAGCCGACGAACTACCTATCAAATAAGAGTATAAACACAGCACCGTAATTGCAAAGGGAAATATTTCATCAATTAAATTTTGCCTTGCAATAAAAAAGCACACCAAAAATATTATCCAATTTTCTTTGATGTGCTTAAATTCAGTTTTAAAAATATCACTGACAATGTTTAAATCATATTTTTTATCATTTGTTTTACCAATCATATTTCCACCCCTTTATTTTTATGGTAGCAGAAATGGATTGTAAAATACTGTCAAACTATGCGATACCCTATATTAATTTTCCACCTCTTTCTCAGATCCTATTCCTTTAATCAATTTATTTTCGTTTTTATTTTTATCAATGTATATGGTTTCATTCGGTTTTACCATCTTGTATTGATCTCTGGCTATTTTCTCCACAAGCTTAAGTAAAGCTTCCTTGTCATCCATTTTCTCCACATCTTTTTTTAACTTTTGAGCTTCTTTTTCAATTTCATCTTTTTCCATTTTTTTCTCGCTAATTTCATTATTGAGCACATTTAACATTTGATGCTGGGTAAACGCGGTATATGTAAAATACATCAAAAACGCTGTAAACATAAATTCCATAATTTTAAATTTTCTTTTTTTCTTTTTTGGGACAGAATGCTTCTTTTGACGTCGTTGTTCTTTAATTTCTCTCTCACGTCTGCGAAAATCATCATTGTTTATTTTTTTCTTTAGTTTTATAATCTTTTTTTCTTCGTTCAACTTGCTTCTGCCCCCTTCTTTTTTCTTTTTGTATTTCTCGTATTTTTCGTTTGTTTCGTTTTGACCGCTTTTTTTTATTATATACCCTCTTTTTATCCTTTGAAACCTTTTTTAATCTGAATTTAAAAAATTTATATCTTCTTTTCAACTTATTTTGCGCTTTTTCGCATTTCAATCTAACCGGATTCAAAACAAGATTTATTTGTTTTATTACGAATTTTATAGGTACAGCCAAAAAATTTATTATTTTCCATATAACCTTTAAAATTTTATCTGTAACGAAAATAAACACTTTTAATATATATCGGCTTATTCCGTAAAAATATAAGAGTGCGCCCAAAATAAAACCCATAAGAATAAAGAACCTTACATTTCCATAGCTTAAATCAAATATGAGCTTAATTCCTATGTAAACACTTATTATCCAATAAGAAATATCACCTATTGCGGTACCAGTTTTGCTCAATTTTATATAATGCCTTAAAAGCCTGTATATGTCCCACATAAATCCAAAAAACGTTCCTGCCATAACAGATACCGCAAGCATGTATCCCTGAGAGTAATGTAAGTAATCCATAGTACTATTTAAATAATTTTTTTACTAAACTTGTTTTTTCTTTTTTGCCTTCGTGTTCAGAATATATAAGAGAATTAATTATTCCTTTAATGATAAGCCTTCCTTCATCTACATTCAGCTTGCTGATATTAAGCTTTTCGCCCTTTATGGTAAGTTTTCCCTTATTTGTAATAAGCACTACCGTCTCGTCATTAAAATTATCAACATTTTCCACACCGGTCACATTTAATACTTCCTTGTTTTCAAGCGTTAGGCTCTGTTCAGTATTCTCGTCCATGTGCACTCCCCCTGATTATATAAAGCTTTATATAATTTATTAATAAAGTATATGAATAACATAAATAAATATGAATTAAATGTCCAAGTATATTCTTTTTCTACTCGTCAAAAATCTTCACCAATTAAATACGAAAATTTCTCTCATTTTCTAATTAAACTGCAAGAATCTCATCCTCTCAGAATATAATTTTAAACCAAGGGATGAGATTCTTCTTTCAATTAATGTCCAAAATAACAAGGCAAGGATACTGTACAGAAACAAAGTCAAGCTCTATTTACAACAATGACATTTTTCTCTCAATTTAACTTGTGCCTTTCCCTGTAAACGTCCATTGCAAACCTTCCATTGATAATACTTCTCTTAAGAGTTTTCATGCTTTGCCTCGTTTGTATAACTTTGCCTGAATTCAATAATATGGCTGCATAGCCTTCCTTTAGGAACACCTGTTTTATTGTATTTAAGTCCACATATCCGTACGCTGCATCATGCTTAAACATCGGTTCCCTCACATTAATATAAATATACGCCAGATTTTCATTAATTACTATGGGAACCTTGTTGCTGATACCTAATTCTTTTCCATAATTTAGCCTATTGTGATATAAACTTAAATTATAATAATCAGCCAATTTCTTAACACATGTTTCAATTGTTGTATTTTTTATATAAGAAGCTTCAGCTGTAATTATTTCGGTGCAGTTTCCTTTATCTTTCACATAAACAGGCAGCATTGCCTGAATTTCGTTGAATTTAATATTATCTTTCATATTAAACAAACCCTTTTTATCGAAATTATGACTGAAATTTTAATATTTTATTTTTATTGAATTTAATCAGTTGCACTCTTACTTATGCTCCATTCCTGTTTTTACAGTTTATTTTTCATAAACTATAATCTTACTACAGAAAGAAGGAAAATTTATGAGTACTGATATAAACTATATTATTCAAAAGTCACTAAATGGGGACAAGAATTACCAAGAAATACTGCTCCAAAAATTAAATCCTTTAATATACATGAACATTTACGTGTATTGGTTCAATAACGATCCTTTAGTAGAGGATCTGGCACAAGAAGGATATGCAATTATATTGGAATCTTTAAAAACCTACAGCAAAAAAAGAAATGCACATTTTCTTTATTATATAAAAATAAAATTAATATATTTTTATAAAAACTCTTACGAAACAATAAAAGTCCGGAAAAGAAAAACAGGTTTTTCGATTAATGACGATAATAAGAACTTCATACCGATAGAAATGTCAGAAAATAAAAACATTTTAGATAACATAATAGCTAAGGAAGAAATATGCGAGCTTTTGTTAAACATTAAAAAGTTGTCAGAAAAAGAACAAAAAATCCTTTATTTATATTATTACAAACAAATGAAAATGCATGAAGTGTCAGAAATTTTAAATATTCCATACGGTACTGCCGTAGGCAGGAAACAAGCTGCAATAAAAAAATTAAGGAAACTCATAAACTCACGAACCAACAAGCTTTAGTCAATAAACCCGGCGGCGACACACAAGTCATTATGACCGTTTCGCCGCTGTCAAATATTTATTAAAATGTCTTTGAAATTTTCCACTTTTATGCTAAAATACATGTATAATGAATTTGGTCTTTATAATTGGCAATGGGAGAAAAATTTAATGGAAATTGGTAAAATAAAAACAAGGGAAATAAAGTCATTGCTTATACTATTGCTTACTGCAGCAATATGGGGATTTGCTTTTGTTGCCCAAAGAGTGGGAATGAAATATTTAGGAGCATTCACATTTAACGGAATCAGATTTGCATTGGGAAGTTTATCGTTACTGCCTATAATTTATTTTTCTAAAACTAAATCCGGAAATGAAAAAACTGACAGTACAGAAACTCTACAATTTAAAGAAGCAGATTTAAAAACAATCGTAAAATCAGGAATAATAGCAGGAAGCGCATTATTTGCAGGTTCATCATTTCAGCAAGTCGGATTAATTTATACAGCTGCAGGAAAAGCAGGATTCATTACAAGTCTTTACATAGTTATCGTACCCATATTGGGAATATTCCTTAAACAAAAAACACATATAACAACATGGCTGGGAGCATTAACAGCCGTTGTCGGGCTTTATTTACTAAGCATAAATGAAAATCTTACGATTGAATTTGGAGATCTTTTGGAAATCATAGGAGCGTTTTTTTGGGCAGTTCATATTCAGCTTATAGACAAATTTTCAAAAAATATGGATGTTATAAAGTTTTCAAGTGTTCAGTTTGCTACATGCTCGGTTTTAAGCCTGATTATTGCATTTATGTTTGAAAAAATAACCTTAAGCGGATTATCAGGAGCTATTATACCGATTCTTTACGGTGGTATTATGTCAGTGGGAGTTGCGTACACCCTTCAGGCAATAGGCCAAAAATATGCAAAACCTTCTCATGCTGCCATCGCTTTGAGCATGGAAGCAGTCTTCGGAGCAATAGGCGGAGCTTTGATTCTCCATGAAAGACTCTCTGCAAGAGGATATGCAGGCTGCAGCCTGATGCTGACAGGAATACTTATAGCACAATTGGAAGATATAAAAAAGTAAAGGCAGCAGCAGCTAAATTTGGCGCACTTTCAACAAATTGCCCCCTTTTTTTTTATCATAAGACATGTTGTCACACTTTTTACCTATATGAATATGATATTATTGAGCTTGGCCTCAAAATTCAAATAGGAAAAGGTGTTATTATGTATTGTAGTAGTAATGTAGGCGGAACATGTGGAAGAAGAGTAAATCGTCCAGGAAGCTGCGGATGTCCTAGTACAGGTAGGAACTGTAACTATGTTTATAATTGTTTATTAGATTTATTAGAAGACGCATTAGATGACTGCGGAAGCAGCAATTGCGGTTGCGGAAGCAGCGGTTGCGGTTGCGGATGCGGTTGTAGTGACGGCAGAAATTGCAATTATGTATACGAATGCCTGGAAGATTTAATTGAAGATGCATCCGATGGTTGCGGATGCAATAGATGTTGTTAAATACAAGCGGCGGATTTTATCCGCCGCAGTTTTAATATCTTGCTGACTCTTAAAAATCAGCTTACCGCAGTTACAAATATGCGGACAAAATTGCGCATTTATGACATACCTTGAGTAAATGTCGCGCAATCTGTTTCAGCCGAGCTTTTAGCATTGCGATGCTGAATTTCTATTCTTTGAGCATTACAATGATCTCCCTGAGCATAATAATGACATGAGTTCACAACACATTTTATGCCGGGATTAGCTTGATCCATTTTTTGTACTTTACCTTCCATAATAGTCTTAATACTCCTTATTATAATTATTAAAATTTTAAAAGTTTAAACTTTCGTTAAGTATTATTGCCTTAATTTATTTTTATATAAATTACAATTTTTTGGAGTAATAGAGTAATTGCCCAATTTGACATTTTTTTATTTAACTATTTTAAACTTAAACCGGTTAATTACTTACAAGGGTTTTCCGATCGTCAATAACTACAAAATGCCATGGCTGTGTGTTTTTGTTCTTACTCCTCTTTCAGCTAATTCTGATACTACAAACTCTCTATCTGATTTTATTTCATCCATTATGAATTTTATATCTTCTTCTGTTGCAGAAGTCATACTATAATTTTTCACGCAATTTTTAATATAAGACTTTCGGGCTTTTGTCATGTCGTAGCTTCTTGCTTTAATAAGGGATGGATTCTCTGGAAATATCAGATTCTTTCCCGGTATTTCATCATCTGGATCACCAAATAAAACTTCAACACCATTCTTTTTTGCAAATGTCAACTGTGGCATAGGATGTTTTCCTGCAGAAGTATATTCAGTTTCTTGAACAACCAGTATTTGATTTTCATCCATTTGTTGAGCCAAAGCGAATGCTGCAGTTAATGAGGTATTACCGGCAGGTCCTCTTTCATATCCTTCTAATATGGCAAATGCCTGTGTAATATAGAAAAGCTCACCCTGTTTTACAGTTACCAGCTCATCCATATATCTAAGAACCCTAGCTGCATTTCTAGGTGTATCGGATCTATCTGGCCATGTTATAAAGGGCATGGCAAAGCCTGTATGACCTGTTGTGCATGATTTGCGATTGAAATCCTTATCGGATGCCATGTGTAAGCCTTTTAAATCAATGCATGCGCCAATTATCTTTGTATCCAATGCGCCTGCTTTAATTAAACCTCTAGCAGTACCGGTCAAATTACCTCCGCCGGCATTTGTACACACAACTGCATCCGGATCTTTGCCGAACCTCTCTCTACACTGCATTGCTAATTCATATCCCAAAGTTTCTACACCTGCAATACCATAAGGAGTATACAGAGATGCATTGAAATATCCAGTATCTTCGAGAAGGCTGAGATGAGTAGTAAACAACTCCGGTCCCACTGTCAGTTGTACAACTTCAGCTCCATATGCTTCACAAATTCTCTGTTTTTCAAGTATCTCCGGCTGACCAATCTTATTGTCGTCATAGCATTCTTGTACAACAATACATTTTAAACCCTGCATTGCTGCTTGTGCCGCTACAGCAGCTCCGTAGTTTCCAGATGTTGCTGCTATTACACCTTTGTAACCCAGTTTCTTTGCATGTTGTACTGCAATTGATGCCCTTCTTGCTTTAAAACTGCCTGATGCATTGGCTGCTTCATCTTTAACTAAGATTCTAGCCCCTTTGCCTTTTGGTGCATATTTTCTTGCTAAGGCAGTTAAATTACCCAATTCAATCAAAGGTGTATTACCAACACCATGATCTAATTGAATCTTCTGCATTTCCTCCATTGAATAACCGGATTCATTCATCATGGCTTCATAATCGAAACCTATACCGGGTAATTCAAATTTTTCATAGTCAATTTGCATCGAATTCATAATTATCTCATTTTTACGAGCATTTATTGCATCATATGATTTATCTAATTTCACTATTTCTCAGCTCCTTCCATAATTTCTTTTAACTGCATTTCTACCTTTAGAAGTTCTGGCTGAAAATCACCATAATCATGAATATATCTTGGATTAATTGCTACCAATATACCGCCGGTTTTTCTTCCGGTGGCAGTAACAATTTCAATATTTTCACCTATTTTTCCATCTTCTTGGGCGATACCTTTTACCCAAAGCTTCAAATCACAGTTTTGTGTATCTTCTGGAACCTGTGGTGCTCTACTACCTGCAGGAAGCACAACATTTTCTATCTGCACCCAGTCCCCTTTTTTAGCCATATCCATAAAAAAGCTCCTTTCATTTGCATTTAACTATTTAAAATAATTTCAATATATCAAATCATATGGAGTTCAAATGGTTATAACCATTTGAACTCCATATGAACTACTTATCCCTAATCAAAATCAATTCATACAGAATTAAGCGGTTGTCTGCATTGTTCTTTGAATTATATTTTCCTGTATATTCTCTTCCAAGTCAACAAAGAAAGCTGAATAACCTGCTACACGTACAAGCATATTCCTATATTTATCCGGTTCTTTCTGTGCTGCACGAAGAGTTTCATCATCCACTACGTTAATTTGTAAATGTTCGCCGGCATTTTTGAAGTGAGCACGAAGAACTGTTTCTAATATATCTATTCCTTTTTCACCCTTTACAATAGCCGGGTCAAAACGCTGATTTAACAGTAATCCGCTTTGTGGAATTGTTGGGTCAACTGCGTTAACTGAATTCACAACAGCTGTTGGACCATTTACGTCCATACCGTTCATTGGTGAAACATTATCAGCCATTGGAGTAAAAGCATGTCTTCCATCCGGTGTTGCACCGATTTTTCTTCCAAGAACCACATTATATGACTGTGTAGCCCATACTGTAGTAAGCTCACCATCACGACCATCCCTATATTTCTTAGCTTCATCATCTATGGATTTAACTACAAAATGTGCATATTTATCTACTGCTTCAATGTCGTTTCCAAATTTAGGTGCTCTGTTAATTAGAAGTTGACGCATATTTTCTTTACCTTCAAAGTCTGTCTCAAGAAGATTTAAAAGCTCATCTGCTGTTAAATACTTTTTTTTAAATACACATTCCTCAATAGCAGCAAAAGAATCAGCTATATTTGCAAGACCGGTTACAGCTACAGCCGTGTAACGCATATCACAACCTTTTTCTTGAAGAAATTTCCCCTTTTCAATGCATCCCTGAGTGAAGCAAGAACCTGTAATTGTTGGAACCGAATATGCATGACAGGATACCATTTTGTTGAATAATTGGACATATTTTTTCAAGAAAAAATTCTGTTGCTCTAAATATGCATCTTTAAGCTGTTCAATGGAAGTAAATGTCCTTATATCTCCGGTTTTAGGTCCTAGTTGTTTTTTGCTGACAGGATCCATTCCATTATGAAGTGCTATCTCAAACACTTTAATAGCATTAAAGTATCCCATTTGTGACTGGAAGTCTGTTTTACCTTGAACTACCGGTTCTGTACATCCACACACTGCCCAGTTTACTGCATCTTCGTGACTAAATCCTAAACGCTTCAAATGATTAATACATGTGCTGTCATTAAAAAATGCCGGATGGCTTCCACCTTGTAATGATACTTTCATTGCCAAACGGAAGGTTTCTTCGTTTATATTGTCATGGTAACGGAAAGATATACAAGGTTCTTTTGTCTGTAAATCCTCCATTCCGTGAAGAATTAAATTTGTAAGCTCGTTGCAGCCATCTGAACCGTCAGCAAGCACACCACCTAACATAAGATGAATGTAAAGTGCACAACCTGGATAGGCTTCAGATTCAAACTCATTGTGTAGATATAGCATTTCTTCAATCTTAAGTTTAAATTCGTGGATAATATCAGCAATATATTCTTCTTCTACACCATTAGCTAGATCGTTCTTGTAAAAAGGATACATATATTGATCAAAACGACCTAAAGAGTGATCCCTTCCATTATTCTCCATCATGAGAGCAAGGTGTGTAAACCATACCAGCTGTGCTGCTTGTTGGAATGTTTGTGGTGGATTTTCAGGAACTACACGGCAATTTTCAGCAATTGTAAGTAATTGTTCCTTTCTCTCAGGATTTTCACATTCAGCAGCCATTTTTTCAGCTAAATCTGCATATCTATGAGCAAATGCAATTATTGCTTCCATTGTGATTATCATAGCTTCCCATGTTAATTTTTGACCCATTTTTTCTATATTCATATTACCTAGTGATGCTATTTTTTCTTTGCATTGGTCTATATAGTAGCGGTATCCTTTTTTAACCATTTCGTCATAATCAGGGGCGTGGTTCATTGTAGAAATTTGTGACACGCCTTTTGTCATGACTCCTGTATCTAAAAGTGTCCATTCATCTTCTGTAAGTTGAGCATTTGTCAAATCACCAAAAGTTCCACCATACCAATCAGCTACCATTTGTCTTAATTCATCTTTTTCCCCTGGCATAAACTGAAAATTATCGAATTTTCTTGTATCCAATGTTTCTAAATCGTCTCTTAACCATGCACAATATTCAGGGAAAATAGGAACTGCATGTAATCGTGATGCCATATGCCCTGCTAAAATAGAATCATCGTCGATGAATATTTCATTATTTTCAAGAACATACTTAAATAACTTTGCCCTTCTAAGAATAAATGGTTCTACTGAAGGTTTCTTATAAAATTCTGTGGTTAACCTTGCACGATCTAAACAAATCGTAGGCACTGTGTTACGCACTTTGTCTGTAAGTCTAACTATTCTTTCTGATAACATTTTTTTACCTCTCTTTTTTAAATTTTATATTAATTTTTTTGATAAACCTATTAATTAATGATTTTAGTCAAATTATTATTTTACAACTTCCTTAATGTTGTCATTAATATTGTCATTTGTTACAATTTCTCTATTGTTGTCCTTTGTATAGAAACAAACTTTATCACCACAATCCTTAAATACATCGTTAGCGCATTTAACTAATTCTCTCATCTCTTCATCTGATGGAGGTTCAACATCTTCAAGGGTATATTCCCTTCCTAAAGCATTATATTTATTCACACCAAACTGATGATATACTAAAAGTTCATATTCCTTAATTTCAGGTATGGTAGTCAAAAATTTTGCAATTCCTATTATGTTTTCCCGAGAACTTGTAAGACCCGGTATTACAGGTGTACGAACGGTAATGTGTATATCATATTCTGCAATTCGCCTTATATTATCCAAAATCAATTCATTTCCACTGCCTGTCAATTCTTTATGCTTCTCTGAATCAATGTGTTTAATGTCTAAAAACATACTATTTATATATGGAAGGGCTTCCTTGAATTCGCTATAGTTACCACAACCACAACTTTCTACAGCAACATTGATTCCTCTCTCTTGGCAAGTCTTCGCTATTTCTTTCAAATACTTCGGTTGAGTTAAGGGCTCGCCTCCTGAAAAAGTAACTCCGCCACCTTTTATTGAATAAAACACTCGATCTTTTTCAATCTCTTTATAGAGTTCTTCAATGGTATATTCTTTTCCAATTTTATATTTTGAATGTGCATAGCAGTGTTCAGTACACTCAAAGCAGTTATTGCACTTTTCCCTGTCTATCCTAGGACCATCCTCATGAATGCTGATGCAAGAAAGAGGACAGACTTTCATACAAACTCCACATCCTATACATTTGCTTGGTGATTCCATTACTTCCGGATAATATTCTTGAGATTCGGGATTGGCACACCATTTACACCGCAATGGACATCCTTTAAAAAACACCAATGTCCTCAACCCGTGACCATCATGAATAGAACATTTCTGTATATTAAAAAGCATTTTACACCTCCTCATTGTAAAGATAATTTTATATCTTTTTCATTTAGTTTCTTGTATTAATATAATTAGCAAAATGCATGCCAATTTTTTTAATTAAAAAATAATTTTTATGATGTTTTATTATGAAAAAGTTGAAAAGCATAGCGGTTTTTACCATTATTTTACTATTCAACCCTAAAAACTCTTAAGCTAATTAAAAGCATTATTAGCAGTGTGTTATAATTGATACATTCTTGATTTATATAAGAGCGTTTTTTATGAGTCTATATTATAAAACCTCTAAATTCCAATAAATATTTGTGGTTAAAAATAAACAAAAATCAATGTATCAAATAATACACACTACAAAAATCCTGATGTGACAAAAAAGCTACAAATTTCCTTGTTTGTTTGAAAACTTGTAAATATCCTCAACTTTTATTTTATAAATATGGAGCAAAACTGAATTTACTACAATAATTATGGAGCTGTCACAGAAATAGTTAAAAACTATTCTTTGTGCAGCCCCATCATTAAAATCTGTGTCTTATTTAATTATACTAATATTTTTAAAACAATTGCACAAATCCTATAATTGATGATACTGTAAAATATAACAGAACCGGAACCACTATATATTTATAAACAACATCATACCAATTTCCTAATTTAATCCTAGATGTAGGGTTAAGCCATTCTTCATGAACCCTTTTAGCACCGAACTTCCATGCAAGAAGAATTGCTATAAAGCTAGCAGATAAATTGTATCCTACATTTGCTATAAAGTAGTCAAACTTAGTATAATCAAAATAATTACATATTATAGTTCCCACTGCTGTTATTGCAGCTACTGTTAAAACAACTTTCTTTCTATCTAATTTCTTTCCATCAACCCACACAGTTACAGTTGCTTCCATATTAGCAATACCGGAAGAAAGTCCTGCGAAAAACAGTGCAACAAAATAAATTAACGCAAAGAATAAAGTACCCGGCATTTGTTTGAAAACTTCCGGTAATACTGTAAATACAAGACCAGGTCCAGTTTGTAAATCCAGTCCAAATAATATTACTGCCGGAATTGTTGCAAAACCACCTAATAAACAAGTTGTTAAATTCCAAGAAGCAACTGTTGCAAAGTCAAATGTAACATCAGCTTTATCATCTAAATAACTGCCATATACTAGTAAAAACGCCGGCCCAAGTCCTATTGCAAACAACGCCATACCACTTGCTGTTATCCAAAGGTTTGGATCTTTCCACAAGCTGAAATCAGGTTTTACGTAAAACTCAATTCCTTCTGCAATTCCAGGTAATGTCATAATTCTTATTGCCATAATTACTAAAATAATAAATAGGACCGGAAGCATAACCTTGCATGCTCTTTCAATTCCCTTTTTTATACCTCCAAGGTTGGTAATTGTAACAAATACCAAGGATATAAGTGACCATAAGGTAGCTTGAACACGATTTGATGAAAATGCATTGAAGAAGCCGGTTGGATCAACCATAAATGGAGCTCCTGCCAATGTTTGAACAATGTAGTATAAAACATAACCCATTATTATTAAATAGTACATATTCAACCCTAAAGGAACTAAGGACATTAAATATCCTATTTTTTCACCGGGTTTACCTATTATTGAACCAAAAGCTTGTACTGATCCTGCTTTTGTCTTTCTTCCAAGTCCAATTTCTGCCCAGCCTGCAGGAAGAACGATTATAATTGTAATTAACGCGAATGCAAGTACGAAAGCACCGCCACCATTTTGTGCCACAACCATGGGAAAGCGCCACATTGCGCCAAGCCCTACTGCCATTCCTAATGTTGAAAGAATATAGCCTATTCTTGATCCCCAAGAATCCCTATTATTTGAAACGTTGCTCATAATATCCTCCATAGTTTTAATAACTTATTTTTTAATTAAATTTTAATGTTATTAGTCCTTGTTGTTAGCTGAATCTTTTAAAGTTCTTACTAAAGTATAAATTGAACTACCTCCTATTATAAATACATATATAAAAAGCATAATCCAAGTACTTGTCGACATCTTATTCACCACCCTCACCTAATATTTTTTATTAAATAGATCTATAATTACTTCAATTCAACTCATATTATATTAATATTTCATATGTCTTATTCTTGAATATATAGATCTTTCTAAATTAATTAAGAGTTACTCTATGGTAATTTTGGTTATTGACTTTTACAACTTCAACCAAGTAATCAACCATCTTATCTATATCATTATCAGCATTTATACCCATGGCCTCTAATTTATCCGATACATCTACAGGCAAATCATCGCCCTCTATTATCTCGTTCAATCTTCCGCCCATTACTATAGGTACATCTATCTCAAGTTTTTTTAATCTTTTAACCATTTCTTCAGCAAAACTATATGCAATGCCATTATAGGTGCTGATTAACACCGCTTTACTTTCAGTTTCGATAACCATTTCACCAATTTCTTCAACTGCAACGTTAGTGCCAAGGTCAAATACATTTGCACCGGCTTTAATTAATACATTCTTACTTATTTCTTTGCCAAATTCATGAACATCCGTGGAAGCAATCACCACATTCATTCCCTTTAAAGGCTGTTCACTTAATGCTGGTATTCCATTTATTATAGTAGTCTGTTGCTTATCAATTTCCTTAACGATAGAAGTAGGTCTCACAGGCACTCTGGATCTCATAGCCGCCGGATCCTTTTTACCAACGCCAAAGTTGGTTTCTAATTGTGATACTCCTATTGCCTTAAGAGCTGCCAACACTTCTCCCGGATGGTTAATATCAATATTTTGATCATCTAAACCGTTAAGAACTCTCTCGAAGAAGATATTGCCACATGCCACCAAAATATCTGCTTCCGCTTCTATTTTTTGAACGTCTATATAATCTTTATAATAAGCCGCGGATTCAATTGCCATATCAGCTGTATGATGAGCATCTATTATTTCATCTGCAGATGGAACTCTTATTGCTTCTGTAACAGGAATCGGTGTTATAGCGTGTCCGCTAGGACATATCATTTGCCCAATTGCATCTGCAATAGAATATCTTGCTATTGCCCCGTAATTTTTAGGCATATTATATGAGAAATCAAGTGTATTTCCATATATCATTGTTCCGGGAGTATTGTAAGTATTAATTTTACCCATTGCACTGTTAAAAATTATTCTTATCATCGGATCATTAAACAAATTACCAAAACAGTGCCCTACTCTAGCACCTAAAAGATCCTCGCATACATATCTTTCCAATTTTGCATATCCGACCAAATTAGCTAAGTCATGAAACTGAGCACCAAATCCGTCATCAAGATTAGAGTGAATAATAGTACCCTTATCTCTTAGTCTTGACATTAATCCGATTGATTTAACCATATCTATAGTTCTGTATTCCTCCATATCAAATCCCGGATATTCATAAGTATAATAATGGGAAATATTACCTATAGTTGTAACCCCTGCTTTTAATCCTAAGGTTGTGTTAGTAAGTGAATTTAATGAACCTATCATGTGGTCACCTAAATGGGGCTGAACAGGTTCAATCTGACCAAGACGGGCCCACTCATCTTCATTTTTTAATATTAAACCTGAGCCCGGTTGCATTTTACTTCTATATTTTTCGGGTACACCCATTACCCAATCCATACATGCACCATAACGATCAATGTATGAACCAGAGTCTTTCAGCTCACCATAAATTTTCTTAATGCCCTCTTCTTGACTTTGCCAGGAGTTCATACCAATAGCTGAGTGTTTCATGATTTTCTTTTCTTTCATCATCTGTTCTTTATATTCTCTTTCTGATGAAACACCATACTTTTCCATGAATAGAGTTTTGCCAATTGTCACATTCTTTGCTATATCATCTATTTCGTGATTTAATGTTTTCATATCAGGTAAATCTTTAATATTAAATCTCCATTTGAACTTTAGCTCCATTTTTATTTTCTCCTTTAACATTTTTTAATGCTTTTCAGCATTATTTCAATTGCAGCATCTTTAGTAAAAGTACTGCCAAACTCCACTGTAATCACATGTTTCATAATATAACCTCTTCCAACTATGCAATACCCACAATTTCAATGTTTTTTTACTAGTATAGTTTATCGTTTTTTGCACTTTACATACATGCTGTTAACGATTACAATTATTCCCTGTTACCTTTTTATCATATATTTACTTTTGCAATTGTTTACAAACATTTTTTTCAGTCTGAAAGCATTTGCTTGTCTTTATCAAAGGTTCTTTCCTTGATAGTTTTTTTTCTATCATTGCATATTATAGTAAATTTTGTATCCGTTGTCAAACGTTATTTTGTTGTATGACAACAAATTTACTTTAAATTACTAGTAAATAATACTAGCAAAATATATGCCAATCTTTTTTTAAAAAAACAAATTCCCCCATGTAAGATATGGGTAAAGCCTTAGAAATAGGGATAAGTTACAAGCATATTCACTTCTATTAAATTACAAATTTGATATTTTATCAAGCATAATTATTAAGGTGCGTCATTTTTGATACACAAATAGTTTGCTTTAAATCCATTAACTAAGGTGTGTTTGCGCAGAACTCATGTTTCATGACATTGACTCCAAAGGATTGTATCAAATAATATACACTAAAAAGAGTGGTGTGACATAAACGCTACAACAGCTCTTGTTTTATGTATAAAATTGCTATAAAACAGGCCGTTTTTATGTTGGTTCGATTCTTGCATTAGTATTTTACGCTCTTATTATTTGTTAGTAAAAAGAATAGCAAAAGTTATTATGGAGGTATAAATGAAAGCAAAAAAGGTATTTAGAACAATTGAAACACATACACTAGGGCACCCTACACGTAATGTTGTGAGTGGTTTTCGACATATTCCGGGTAAAACAATGGCTGAGAAATTTACTTATATGAAAGATAATGAAGACTGGTTTCGTAAAGTTTTGGCTTTTGAGCCACGCGGTAGCGAAATTATGTCTTGCACCTTGTTTACAGAACCTTGTACACCGGGAACTGATGTGGGTGTTCTGTATTTTGAAGCAAGTTGCTGGTTGCCTATGTGCGGGCACGACACAATGGGTGCTGCAGTCGCTTTGATTGAAGCAGGTCTTGTGGAAGTGACAGAACCGGTAACCACTATTGAGATGGATACTCCTGCAGGTGTTGTTAGTGTTGAAGCAAATGTAAAAGACGGTGAAGTGGAAGAAGTCTCTTTCATAAATGCACCGTCATTGGTTTTAAATCGAAATGTTGAAGTTGATACAAAAGATTTCGGAAAGTTGACCTTGGATATCTCTTGGGGTGGCAATGTATACGCCATTCTACCAGTTGAGAAAGTCGGGCTGACTATCGAACCTCATAACAGCAGCAAATTAGTTGCAGCAGCACAATCAATTGCAAAAGACATCAACAATCAGGTACCGATTCATCATCCGGAATTATCATTTGTAGATAAGGTGACCCATATTGAATTTTCAGGACATCCAAAAAGCCCTGATGCAGATATTCAAAACTGCGTTGTAGCCCTTCCGAAAGTTGTAGACCGCTCCCCTTGTGGAACCGGCACATCTGCCAAAGCAGCTCTTTTATATGAAGAGGGTAAATTAGCAGTAGGTGATAGCTTTTACCATGAAAGCATCATTGGGTCTATTTTTAAGTGTGAAGTTGTTGAAGAAACTACAGTTGGTGGAATTACAGCCATTTATCCCAAAATAACAGGTAATGCCTGTATCATGGGCTTCGCAACTTGGATACTTGATCCGAAAGATCCATTTCCTGAAGGCTTCCTACTTGATTAGAAGTTATTAGATATAATCTCTTTAAAAAATGTTCAACATAAGCCAAAACTTCATGATAACTGAACAAATTCTCATTATCATGAAGTCTTATATAAAAACCTCAATATTTACTTCCTTCATTATTTCTGCGCTTTTCCAACGTGAGTGTCAAATAGACCAAACCTTATTTTCTAACGTTGAAGTAATAATAAAAATATGATAAAATCTCATATGTTCTATTTTAGAGAGTATGATTTTCTATGAAGGAGAGGGTCTTAATGTCAAATATACAAAACTTAATAGATAATATCAAGGATATGTCAATTTCTGGCATTAAACGTAAAATTACAGGTAAGAACGCTTTAGTGAAAGATTTATTTGAATTTCTTTTTAAGCGAACTGATTTAAAATATCATCTGCTTGTTTTATGTACAGAAAAAGGTTTAATTTTAAATTGTCTTTCACCTGATTTAAATCAAGATCTTTCAGGATATTCAATTTCTTTTGATGTTTTCAATTCTCATGAAGAAGAACTGGTCTTCAATGATAGTTTAGAAGGTTTTACTTTAATCTCTGCCGTTTCAGAAAATTACATCCCCCTTGTCAATCAACTACAAACTAATTTAAAAATGTTACTGACAACATTTGATGTTAACAAAGGTCGGGAACAATATTTATTAAATTGTTTTAATTCAGTAGAGAATGCTATTTGCATATATGATAAAGATGCTTTTTTGTTATACGGAAATAAAACTTACTTTGAGAATATGCAAATATTCGACAAGGAAGCTGCTATTGGCATGAATATTCACGATATAACGAAACAATCAGGCATCAAAATTCAAGCCAAGAAAAGCGGTTCAAATAATTTGAAAATGATGGATGTATTAAAAAACGGCAAGAAAATTTTAGATTGGGAAGTAACGATAGAATCCCAGACTTCACCCAATAAAGCTCAGTATGTTTCTAATAATATGTATCCTATAAAAAATAAAAGTGGTAAAGTTGAAGGAATGATAGAAATTGCTTATTCACACCAATTAAATTTAAATAAAACAAAAAAAATGATGGGTCTTACAGCAGAATACACATTTGATTCTATCATCGGAACAAGTCCTGTAATGACTGAAGTAATTCAGCAGGCAAAAGAATATGCCGACAGTCCTTATAATCTACTTATAGTAGGGGAAAGCGGAGTTGGAAAAGAACTGTTTGCTCAATCTGTTCACAATTACAGCAGCAGAAAAAGTGAACCATTTGTTGCTTTAAACTGTGCCAGCTTTCCTGAGAACTTAATTGAAAGTGAGTTGTTCGGCTATGTAGGCGGAGCATTTACAGGTGCCTCTAAAAATGGGCAAATAGGCAAGTTCGAACTAGCCGATGGAGGAACACTTTTTTTGGATGAAATCGGAGAATTACCTTATCATTTTCAATCAAAACTACTTCGTGTTCTTGAAACCCGTAAAATCACAAGAATCGGCAGTTCAACTCAAACTCCGGTAAATGTAAGAGTAGTTGCAGCAACTAACAGGGATTTAAAAAAAATGATATCTGAAGGTCTTTTCCGAAAAGATTTGTATTATCGCTTACAGGTTTTAAGTATTGAAATACAGCCTTTGAAAAAACGTGGAGAAGATATTTTGCTGTTGGCAGAAACATTTTTCAAGCAGGCTGTAAATTCTAATGGAGATGAACCTAAAGTTTTAGATTTAAATGCCCAGAAGTTTTTGATGGAATATGAATGGCCGGGTAATGTTCGTGAACTTAGAAATGTTATCCTTCGAATTAATCTATTGTCCAAAACAAATATTGTAACAAAGGATATTCTTGAATCTGCTATATATTCCAAAGGATATAATCTTAAGTCCAAAACCAATGAATCACCGGAAGTAAAGTTAAATAAACGTATAATGGATGTAAATAATTCTTATGCAAATTTAATAAATGAAGCCCTAGATATTACCCAGGGCAATAAAAGTCAAGCCGCAGAGCTCCTAGGTGTCTCACGAAAAACATTGTATCGAATGATAGAAAAATATTGCTAACACAAAAGCACCAAACTTTTCAATTAATTGAAAACTGGTGCTTTATATTTCAGTTGTCTTTATGCTTCAATTCATGAACTTCAATATCATCAAACAAATGAATGTGTGCGATTTTTTTTGCTTTTTCAGCATCATTATTTTTCAGCGCATCAAACAGTTCTCTATGCTGTTCTAAAGATTTCATTTTAAACTCATCTATGTTATTATACCAAGCATAAATATTTTCTATTATCTGTTGATTAAAAATATCATAATATGCAGTCAATGCACTTGTAATCAGATTATTGTCTGCTAATTCTCTAATATATGCATGAAACTGGTAATTTTTTTTCAACAGTTCTTTAGAATCATCAACAGCTTTTTCACATGCAATCATTAACTTTTCAAGTTCTTTTAGTCCTTCTTCATCAATCTTCTTTGCTGCAAGAAACACTGCTCCAGGTTCAAGTGCACAAACAAACTCAACCATCTCTCGTTTGTCAGCCAGTTCCAGACTTGCCAAGAAGTTCCCCTGCCTTGCAATATCATCTATTCCTTTAACATAGGTTCCATGCTTTGTCCTATGTATGAATCCTTGGGTATCTAGAATCTTATAAGCTTCTCTCAATGTACTGCGACTAACATTTAATTTTTTGCAGAACTCATTCTCGTTTGGAAATACAAAACCGTACTTCAGCTCTCGAGAGACAATCATATTCTTTATATTATCAGCCAAATAATCCGACTGAGTTTTAATTTCATTAACTACTAGTTTATCAAATAGTTTATCGTTGTTTTCCATGTAATTCTCCTCGTTTCTAATAAATTATAACATGCATCATTCACATTCAATATCAAAATAAAATTGACTTATCATTATCAATAATCACAAACATATACTTATATATTATATCAATTTTAAGTATCTTGCAACATACTAATACTTGAGTTTCCGTAGATTTACGATATTATTTAACTAAATAATATATTTTAGGAGGAAGTAATGAAAAAGATTATTTTTATATTAAGTTTAGTATTTATCTTAGCGTTCACATCAGTTACTGCATTTGCACAATCCACAGATGAAATAATTGTTGCGATAGACTCTGTTAAGGTCAACTTCACTGAAGATTCAGGTTTCCCTTTTGTAGATGAAAACTACAGAACCTTAGTTCCATTCAGACAATCTCTTGAAAGCTATGGCGCTACTGTTGAATGGGATAATGATAGTCGTACAGCTATAGCAATTAAAGAGAGCAATGTATATGGGAATGAATGATGAAGATGGTGATTTAACATGGACTAAATTCACAATGGAAGATGAACTATTTGCTGATTTACTTAAGTATGATGAAGAAACAATTAAAGCTAATCAAGAATTGACGGAAAAATATATTAAAAACATTAAATATTTTGGAAAATATGCTGATGCTTCCGGAAAAACATTGTTGAGAATGGAATATATAATGTCCGGTGAAGTCTACAATGATGTATTTGATGAATATTTACTAGAAATGCCTGAACCAACAACTGAAGAAGAAACAATGACAGCTGAAATGATGAAGAGCTTTGCAGAAGGAGACTTCGGAGATTTAACTTTCATAGTATATATTGATGAAGCAAGCAAGGAAATAGTTAAATATGAAATGGATTTAGGTGATATGATAATTTCCATGATAGATGATATGGACATAAATGCAGAAGAAATCCCGGCAGAAGAAATGGAATTACTTAAACAATTGAAAGCAACCATGACTATGGAAATTTTGAATGTTAACCAGGCAAGTGATTTTGAAATTCCTCAAGAGGCGCTAGATGCTCCTGAAATGGAAGAATTAATTCAAGAATTAGAAGAAACAACTAATGAAGAAGAAATACCGGAGAAAGAATTAGACGAAGAATAAAATAGATATAACAAAAAGGAGGGTGACCCTCCTTTTTGTATGTTTGTTTTTATTTAATAGAAACAATTTATATGTTAATATTAATATTATTAATATGGAAGTAGGTACACATATGAGACGTATTTTAATTTGCATTATGACATTAATATTAATAGGATGCGGAAAAGTGACAGAACCACAAAAACCAATACACGATGATGTTGGTGAGGGTATCACAAATCCTCCTGTTATAGAAAAACCTATTGACCCTGTTGTTCCTGAAGAGCCAAAAGATAAGAGCTTATTCAGCCCTTATAAGGATGAAGCCATAGACACATTAAGTTCCATGACATTGGAAGATAAAATAGGTCAAATGTTTCTAGTAAGATGTCCCCTACCTGAATAACTTGATTTATATCTTTCCATGAAGCCGGGTGGATTTATTTTATTCGGAAGGGACTTTGAAGGAAAAACCGGAGAACAGGTAATAGAAGATATAGCTTATTATCAAAAAAACAGCACAATTCCGATGATAATGGGAGTTGATGAAGAGGTGGCACCGTGGTGAGGGTAAGTTCAAATCCACAGCTTGCAGAAGAAAGATTCAAATCACCACAAGAACTATATGCCCTTGGAGGATTTGAAGAAATAAAAAGGGATACTATTGAAAAATCTCGGCTCTTGCTCAGTCTTGGAATTAATTTAAATCTTGCGCCTGTTGCAGATATTTCTATTAATGAAACAGATTTTATATATCAGAGGGCTTTCGGAAAAGGTCCAATAGAAACTGCTGAATATGTTCAAACAGTAACAGAAGCCATGAAAGAAACCGGCATATCTTCAACATTGAAACATTTCCCGGGATATGGAAACAATGTTGATACTCACACAGGCTCTGCCTATGATACTCGTCCTTATGAGGAATTTGTCAACAATGACTTCATACCATTTATATCGGGTATTGAGGCAGGAGCAGAGAGCATTCTTGTATCTCACAATATTATTGAAGCAATAGACAAAGATTTTCCCGCCTCACTTTCTAAAAACCTTATTGATATTCTAAGGAAGGACTTGGAGTTTACCGGAATTATTATAACAGATGATTTGTCCATGGGTGCAATTACTCAACTTGAAACAGAGTTGCCTCCTGAAGTTATAGCAGTCCTTGCCGGCAATGATATGCTGATAGTTACTGATTTTGAAAATAGTTTTAATGCTTTATTAAATTCTGTAAAATTAGGTGATGTTTCAACTGAAAAAATCGACGAATCTGTTTTAAGAATTTTACAATGGAAATATTATATGAAACTATTTTAATATGTTAAAAATTCTGAAAATAAATATATCGGTTGTATGACAACAAATATAATTTGACAACACTTGCATAAAAGATTATAATAATAGGGAGAAATAAAGTGATTGTTCTGTAAATTAGAAAGTCAAGATAACATTTGAAATTACAAGAGAACTTTAGACTTATAATTTCAGAAAATATAGGATGAAATTTTGATTTATTTTTAAATTTCCAATTATTCAATCTAAAAATTATATTCGTAGATGGAGGAGAGAAATGAACAAAAAAATTGTTTTCTGCGGTGGCGGAAACATGGCAGAAGGAATTATGAGAGGATTACTTGATAATAAAGTAATTGCTCCAGAAAATGTTACCGTTAGTGAGTTAAGGTCAGATCGTTGTGAGTACCTGTCCAAAACTTATGGTGTAGCAGCAGTTACGGATGCTAATGATGCAATTAAAAAAGCTGATATTGTAATTATTGCCTTACTTCCACAACATGTTCCCGGTGTTACAAAAACACTTAAGGAATTAATTAATGAAAATACAATTGTAATGTCTATTGCTGCAGGTATTACAATTGATGACTTAAAAAATCAGTTGAACAGTAATGCAAAAATAGCACGTGTGATACCTAATACACTGATTCAATCAGGCAACGGTTACAGTGCTGTATGTTTAAGTGAGCACTGTGATGATCAGGACAAATTGTCTATTGAAGAAATCTTGAATGCACTAGGACAAATTATGTATCTTAAGGAGGATATGTTTGATTTATTCCAAATTCTAGGTAATGTAGGTCCTCTTTGGTTGTACAAAACAGTGGAAGCGCTGACTGATGCAGGTGTGTATGTAGGATTTAACCGTGTGGATTCACGTAAGATAGCAATTAAAAATATGCTAGGAGTAGCAGGAGTTCTTGATATAACTGATGAACATCCGGCTGTAAAAGTTGACCAAATGGCATCACCTGGAGGAGTGACTATTGAAGCATTAAAAGTACTTCAAGAGGAAGGTTTCTCTACTGCCATAATGAACTCAGTTATTGCAGGTGTAAAAAAGCTTAAGAGCGAATAATGTTTTTTAGCTTTACATCAACCGGCATCCTCTCATGAGAGAATGCCGGTTTCTAAAAATAAACACATTCTAGATTGAAGAAGCTTATTTCTTGTTTTTCTATATTCTTTTATTGTTTCCGCGATTACCGGTCCAAATTTTTATATCTTTAATAATAATTCCGATAAAGAACAAGTTAGCAACATAACCTCTTGTGGAAGTTTTGTTATTGCTTCGAGCCGTTTCAACTATAAATGCACCGATATACATAATAAAACACCATGATATGCTAAGCCTGATGTAATCGGGCTATGACCTGCACTTACCACTTCTACAGCTCCACTTTCCACCATGCTTATCCCCTCAGGAATATTTTGAAAATTTGTAGCCAATGTATATATTGACACAATAACTATAAGTAAAACATTAATGACACCTGTACTTGCCAAAACATTTGATTGGTCCTATGTCAAGATTTAG
>DHER01000050.1:0-54070 GCA_002399975.1 Firmicutes bacterium UBA4845
AATATATGCCATAGATTTCATTTTGTCAACCACTTTGCATAAATTATTTTTCCCTTTCTCTGCTTTCATATTTTTTAAACAGCTTACTGCCTATAAAATTAATAAGTAGTATAAATAAAATATAAATAACAGACTCCACAGGTTTTTCAAAAAATGAATTAACATTTTCCCCTATAAATGCAAGAGATAAAAGCATAATAAATTTAGAGGGAAGAAGAGCCGCCAAAAAATGTTTGGTGTTCATATTTGCAAGAGCAGAGGCACCGCTTATTAAAAAAGACGGCGTAAACGGAAAACAGTACAGGAAAAAAAGGACCGTTAAATTGTTTTTCTTAATCTTTTCTAAAATCTTTTTATGCTTGCTCTTCTGTATTTTCTCTTTAAATTTTTCCCCCCCAACCCTTCGAATCAGCAAAAACAAAAGAAAAGACCCTAAGCAGTTTCCAATCCATGAATAAAGATACCCGAAAAAAAAACCAAAAGCCGAAACATTTATTATAACAAATGCAATCAAGGGCAATATGGGGCAGAATGATTCAATGACCGGAAGCAGAATACCTGCCACCGGTCCTGCATTTTCCACATATTGTAACAAATTGTAAAAACTTATATCCATTCAATCTCACCATGACTTTATATTTAATATGCCCCATTTTTTAATTCTGATTTATTAAGACTTGATTATTTTCAAATAAAAAAATATAATTAAATTATCGTACGTTAAAAAGAAATTGAAAGGATAATGTTATGAAATATTTTATTGGAGTTTCTATACCCAAAAACTATAAAAGTAAAATAGAAATGCTTAGAGTTAAATTTAGACTTTTTACAACAGAACCACATATAACGATAGTTCCGCCTCCGGCATTGCCGGATGAAGACATATTTATCGAAAAAATCATCGAAATTTGCAAAAACACTATGCCGTGTTAATCTAAGCAGTCTGGGGCAATTTGGCAGCCGTGTTTTATATGTGCAGGTATATTCACCGGGACTAATAAATTTATATGATAATATTTACAAAACACTGAATTTAAAAAAAGAAAAACGGGGTTTCACTCCTCATTTAACGATAGTAAAACAACGTCCCAAAAAACATCCGATTAATATAGAAAAAGCTAAAAAATTAGCAGAAGTCCGCCTTAGTCCATACCCGGAATTTACTTTAAACTCGATAACAATTTATTATCAGCCAAAAAAAAGGTTCATCTATATTCCATACATGGAAATACCACTTGGGCAATAGAAAAACGCCCTTCTATCCAAGTTGATTTCACAGGGCGGATTTCAAATTTTTATAACATTGATGCTTTCGCTGTCAAACAATTATATATAAATGGATCACAGATCGACTGTCAGCTCAGCCTTTCTTCTATAAATTTTACCAGCACATCAGCGTAAAGTTTCAGTTCCTCAGGATTTTTTCCTTCAATCATGACCCTTATCAAAGGCTCTGTTCCTGAAGGTCTTATGAGAACTCTTCCGTTTCCATGAAAGTGCCCTTCTATTTCTTCGATTTTATTTTTAATTACTTCATCCTCTAAATATGATTTCTTTTTCTCTTCTGAAACCCGTGCATTTACCAATACCTGAGGCATCGCTTTCATTATGCAGGAAAGTTCGGAAAGCTTTGTCCTTTTTTCTTTCATGACTCTTAAAAGCTGTATGGCTGTGAGAAGCCCATCTCCGGTTGTATTGTAATCAAGAAAAATTATATGACCTGATTGTTCGCCGCCAATTGAATAATTACCTTTGAGCATTTCTTCAAGAACATACCTATCTCCAACTTTTGTCTTTATTAAATCTATGTTTTCACCCTTTAAGAATATGTCAAGTCCCATATTTGTCATTACGGTTCCCACAACTGTGTTGCCCTTTAATTTATTTTTTCCCTTCATATAAGAACTGCATATTGCCAATACATGGTCACCATCAACTATATTCCCATTTTCATCTGCAGCTATAAGTCTGTCAGCATCGCCATCAAAGGAAAGACCTACATCTGCTCCTGTTTCAACAACAAGCTTTTGTATCTCCTCCGGGTTTGTAGAGCCGCAATTTACATTTATATTAATACCGTTAGGATCATTATTGATTACATAAACCTGAGCACCAAGTTCGTGGAGGAGTTCAGGAGCTGCCCTATATACAGCACCATTTCCGCAGTCCACTGCAACTTTCAGCCCGTTTAAATCCGTATCTATTGTAGATTTTAAATAATTCATGTATTTTCTTGTCGGGTCCTCAGCTTTAATTTTTCTTCCAATATCCTTCGATAACGGCAAATAATTTATATCTAAATCATTAAGTATGTATTCTTCAATTGAATTTTCAATTTCATCTGTAAGTTTTAACCCATGCTCGTTAAAAAATTTTATTCCATTATATTCTATAGGGTTATGAGAGGCAGTAATCATAACTCCTCCGTCTGCATTCAAAATTTTTATCATACATGCAACAGCAGGTGTAGGTAAAACACCCAAATATAAAACATCCACGCCTGCCGAATTTAAGCCTGATGACAATGCTCCTTCAAGCATGTCCCCTGAAATCCTTGTGTCCATTCCCACAACCATTTTAGGCCTTTTTTTACCTCTTGTAAGGAAATATCCGCCTATTCGTCCCAATCTATATGCCAAATCAGGTGATAAATCTTTGTTTGCAATTCCTCTTACTCCGTCAGTGCCAAATAATTTACCCATAATTCCTCCGTAAAATTACACAATTATTATATATGATTAGAAACCAAAGAACCAAAACATAATAACCATATATAGCAATATAGCAAAAATATATATACTTGTATATTTGTTCATTAAAATTCTAAAATAGAATCTTTTAACCAATCATATAATTATATTGTTTAACATTTTACCATATACTAAGATAAAAAAAAAGCTTCAAAATTAAATTGCCGTAACAACGTTAGACAAAAATAAATCCGTAAAAAAGTACTCGTATTTTTGAACTGCATCTATATCGTTACATTGGGCAGCCTGTTTCATCTCTTGATATATAATGTTTTCCAGTGTTTTAAAATTTGCATAAAGTTCCTTCTTATGATATTTATCATAGGTAAATTCTTCATATCTGCTGCCATGCCATAAATTAAAATATTTTGCAATAAAATTGCAAAGCTTTTCATTAGATTTAATAAAGTTATAAATACTTAAAAACAAATATTTGCCGCCACATTTTACATTGTACATTCCTAACAGGATAAAACGTGAATTTTTCTTATCTATCTGTATATTGCCTTCAATGCACCCTACCATAGCAGCAAAAAAATTTCGATCTTTAATTCTTTCAAAATCAGTAAATTTGATGTACTTGTCCACATCGAATCTAAACTTTACTATTTTATTGTTTACCATAATATGTACTCCCATTATTATTTTGTCTCAATATATATATTAAATCGTACTTTACATTTTGTCAATATTTATGTGAAAAAATTACAAATTGTAAATTTTTGTTGTTTTTTATCATTTAATACATTATAATTAATATTAAACAATAAATATATTTAGTAAACTAAGGACTTATACAAATGAAAACAGGTGAAAAGATTCGTTATCTACGCACAAAAAATAATATTACATCAAAACAGCTGGGCAAAATATTAGATATTTCTGAATCTTCGATTTCCTTGTATGAAAACGGCAAACGAACACCAAATATAGAATTGATTGTTAAAATTGCAGACTTATTTAACGTATCAACTGATTTTCTATTAGGGATAACCGATAATCCTCAAAAAGTATTCCAAAATGATTCAGAAACTGATTTTTCTGAAATCTTAGAAAATATTATTGCGTTTTTGAATAGTCAAAATTACATAATTTTCGATGGTAAAGGTGTTGAAGGAAAAATGATATTAATACTTAAAAAAAATTTAAACCATGTTTTAGAAAATATGAGGTTATTAATAAGCACGTAACTGGTAATTGTACTATACTGATCATATCTGTCCTACAATTATATAATTGAAAAATCCATATGAAGTTGATATAATCATAATATATTTAATCTTGTACCGACAAAGATAAGAAAGGAATACTATTATGATAGTTTTATCATGCAACAATATTTCCAAGGCGTATGTTGTTGATAATATTATAGAAAACATCTCCTTCTCAGTCAATGAGAATGAAAAAATTGGACTAATAGGCCTTAACGGAGCAGGCAAAACTACATTATTCAATATATTGACTGAAAACCTGGAACCTGATACCGGTGAAATATTTAAAGCAAAAGAAAAAAAACTGTGTTATTTAAAACAAAACACAAAAATTGAAAGTCCCGGAACTATTATGGATGAAATGCTCTCCATTTATGATGATGTAATTAAATTAGAAGAAAAACTTAAAAAGTTATCTTATAAAATAAGCAGCTTTACCGAACATGACAATCACGATGAACTAAAATCACTTATGGATGACTATGCCAAAATTAGTGAACAGTTTGAAGAAAAAGACGGATACAGTTTCAAAAGCTTAATTAAAGGCGTGTTAAAAGGCTTAGGCTTTTCTGAAAGCGAATTTAACAAATCTATTAACCTTTTAAGCGGCGGACAAAAAAGCAGAGTGATGCTTGCAAAGCTTCTTTTGGAAAAAGCTGACATGCTTTTGCTGGATGAGCCCACAAACCACTTGGATATTGAAGCAATTTCCTGGCTTGAAAAATACATTCGTGATTATAAGGGAACAGTTCTGATTATATCTCATGACAGGTATTTCCTGGATAATACTGTAAGCAGAATTTTTTTAATGGAAAATAAGAACTTAAAATCTTATAACGGTAGTTATACTGACTTCATGAAAAAGCGTAAGACAGAACTTGAGCAAAAAAAGAAGCAATATGATGAATATGAAAAGGAAATTAACCGTCAGGAAGAAATGATCCAGCGCCTCCACGCATATGGAAGCAAGCGTAATATAAGACAGGCATTCAGCAGACAAAAAGCTTTAGATAAAATAAAAGAATTGGACAAACCCGTATCCGGCAACAAAAAAGTAAAACTTCAATTCACACCTAAAGTAAAAAGCGGTAAAGATGTGCTTAAGGTTGAAAATTTATCTGTAGCCTTTGACGGTCCGCCGATTTTCAATAATGTGGGATTAAACATATACCAAGGTGAAAAAGTCTGTATAATCGGCCCTAACGGCATAGGAAAATCCACTTTGCTGAAAATAATTACAAACAAAATAACAAACTACAGCGGAACTGTAAATATAGGGCATTATGTAAATATAGGCTACTATGATCAGGAACAAACGAACTTAAACCCGGAAAATACCGTAATAGATGAAATTTTGGATTACAGGCCTGATTTAAATTATTATGACATACGCACCATGCTGGCTCAGTTTTTATTTAACGGTGACGATATGTACAAAATAGTCGGCGATCTAAGCGGAGGCGAAAAAGGCAGGCTGTCACTACTTAAGCTTATGACTTCGGATGCCAATTTCCTGCTGATGGATGAACCTACAAACCACCTTGACATTGACTCCAAAGAAATATTGGAAGACGCCCTTTTAAATTATGAAGGTACTGTACTTGCAATATCCCATGACAGGTACTTTTTAAATAAAGTCGCTGACAAAATTTATGATATGTCAAAAGACGGGATATTCCAATACCTGGGAAACTATGACTACTATCTTCAAAAAAAAGCGGAACTTGGAGAAAAGGACGAAGAAGAAACTGTTTCTAAAACAAAGACTGAACTGAAAGCCGAGAAGAAAAAAGAACGTGAGAATATAAGAGACAGGCAACAGCGTAAAAGGACAATAAAGAATTTAGAAGAACAAATTCAAATGCATGAAAATAAAATTTCTGAATTAGAACTTGCATTATGTGAACCTTCAACATATAAAGACAAAGCTTTAATAATAAATTTAAATGAAAATTTAACCGTATACAAAAACGAATTAGAAACTTTGTATACACAATGGGAAAAAATTTTAGAAAATTAAAAAAAGTTATCAACATATTGTTAATAAACTGTGAATAATTTTTCTTTAGTATTACTGTATCAACAGCTTTATCCACAGCTGTTGATAACTTTTTTTATTAAACTGTTTATCGTTTTGCAAGTTCTAAATTTGGTATTGCATTTAATGACAACTCTGAAAATTCTTTATTTAAAAACTTGTAGTACCCTGCACACCCTATCATAGCCGCATTATCCGTACATAAGATGGATGACGGCTTTGAAAACTTATAATTATTCGCTATACAGCAATCTGCAAACAATTTTCTAAGCCTGCTGTTTGATGCAACGCCTCCTGCAAGAGCAATCGTACGGCAACTCTTAATTTTGGCAGCTTTCATTGTCTTCTGCACAAGAACATCCACTACCGCCTCCTGAAAACTTGCAGCAATATCATTTACATCTATCTTTTCATTTCTTTCTTTGCTGTTGTGAATATAGTTTAAAACTGATGACTTCAATCCGCTAAAACTAAAATCTAACGTATCATCGTCAATAATAACTCTTGGAAATTTAATGGCATCCTTGTTTCCTGCCTTTGCGGCTTTATCAATCAACGGTCCTCCCGGATACCCTAATCCCACAGCTCTTGCTATTTTGTCGAAAGCCTCTCCAGCAGCATCATCCCTTGTCCTTCCAAGAACTTCATATTTTCCGTAACTTTCAACATACACAAGATGGGTGTGCCCTCCTGATGCAACCAAACACACAAACGGCGGTTCCAGGTTCTTATTTTCAATAAAGTTTGCGCTAATATGACCTTCTATGTGGTTAACACCTATCAATGGTTTATTCCACGCATAAGAAAGACCTTTCGCAAAATTAACTCCCACTAACAGAGCACCTACTAATCCCGGACCATATGTAACAGCCACAGCATTTATTTGATCAATGCCAACTCCTGATTTTTTCAAAGCCTCAGCAACAACGCCGTTTATATTTTCTATATGCTTTCTTGAAGCTACCTCAGGTACCACACCTCCAAATTCCTTATGAATTTCTATTTGAGACGATATTATATTAGAAAGAACATTCCTCCCATTTTCTACTACCGCCGCAGCCGTTTCGTCGCAGGATGTTTCTATACCAAGTATCAATACATTATCATTCATTTTTCCCTCCGGTTTGCAATTGTTTTGATTATACATCAAAAATATATGCTCTGCAAGAAGGCAAATGAATATAGGAGCGCTTAAGCGCTCCTGATCAACTATACTGAAACTATTAATTTACTAACGTGTCAATATCATTTTTGTTAGTTCTCCACACATGTAACCCAAGTGCCAGGCCAATAACCCCATATACCATGAATGTCCTGAAATATTCACCCGGTAAAGCATTCCCAAATAGTGATAATCCTATTTCAGGAGATATTATGAACATTGAGTTAAATAATATTGTACCTATTATAGCATGCTTTACACTTGCTTTTTGTGTCGAAGCTCCTCCCACTAAAATTGACGCCACTGAAAACATTCCTATCTGCGTATGGGCACCGTAGGTATTCAGAGTTCCCATATTCTGCAGATACATAATCTGCCCCCAAGCCGCCAGCACTGTAAAATATCCACAAAGCACCGATATAGGAAACGCTATCAGGAATGTTAGAAATATTCCCAAGACTCCACCCATATTAAAATATCTTACAATTGCTATAGCTATTTGTCCAGCCATTGCTCCCACAACTATGCCAAAATTAAGGCCCAGTCCTGCAACTACAGGTATTATAAGCGATAACACAAGAAAAGCATTCCTGAAAAATCTACTTGACAATTCAGTTAAAAAATAATTCAATGTAACCCCGTCAGAAACAATAAATCCGAATACTGTAAATACAATAAATATCAAAGTAACTATGTTATCAGCCAGCCATGAAGACATTTTTCTGTTTTCTAATCTAACCTTACGAGATACATCCACTATTTATCGCCTCCTTTTACCTGTGTTAAAGCGTAAAGGATTATACCGTTCTGAATTACCATGCGCAATATTTCCGACAAGTCTGTTCCTTCAAACAGTTGATTTGCCACAGGCAGCGCAGTAGTTAAAAGCCCCTGAAATATAATTACTCCTGCTATTACGTGAAAAATCCCGGCTCTTGAAGCCGTAGCCCCGCCGATTAACACTGCCGCAACTGCAGGAAAAGCCATCATCAGCGGAGCATTATAAAGCTGGACATAACCGTATCCCTGAGAATAAACTATAATTCCTACCGCACCCAGGATAGTTGATAAAACATTTGCCTTTATCCTGTTTTTATCTATATTTATGCCTGATGCCTGAGCAAATTTAGGATTAATACCTCCAGCTGAAATTGCAATACCTGATTTGGATCTGAAATACAGCCATACTATCACACAGCATAATAAAAACATCAATACCATACCTGTAGGAATAATCAAGCCATTTTCTCCGCCAATCAAAAACCTCCAGAAATTGCTTAATATATGAGCCCCTCCCACTGCATCAAGCTGAATCGTCTCTCTTAACCCCTTTCCCATAAACCATCCCATTTTAGGACTGGAAAATGGGATCATAAGCCATGCCAGGCACATAAAAGCAGATACAGAAAAACCCGTATAGGTAGCTATTGTCATCTCAGAACCTTTGACAGCATTTAAAAGCCTCCCATACAGATATCCGGCTATAATGGCAAATATAACTGCAAACAAAATTGATGCAAATAACCATGACGCCCCTGTATATCCTAATTCAATGGATATTGCCATGGCAAATAATCCACATTCAATACCTACAGGCAGAGCAAAATTCGGACCTGTTCCCGACTGTATGGACGGCACCATTGCAAGAACCAATATTCCGTTCATACCTGCACGCTTGATAGTGTCGCTTATTAATGTTGCCATGGACATTCCAAGGGCCCCGCCGGCAATCAAAAGAATAATCCAGAATGTACCTATAATTATTGTAGGAATACCAATTTTATTTACTAAATATCTAAAATCACGTTTTTCTCTTATTTCAATCATCACGCTTCACTCCCTTCTCCATTGTGTTTGCTTCCGGACATCATCAGACCGAATTCCGCATCCGGTGCGTCAGGAGGAAGGATACCCTCAACTCCGCCTTTATATATTATAACAATTCTGTCACATATACTCCTAAGTTCGGCCAGTTCAGAGGATGTCATTATTATAGTCATTCCGTATTCATTATTAAGTTTCTTTAATAAATCCAACACCAATTTCTTAGCACCTATATCTATACCTCTTGTAGGTTCAGATACCAAAAGGAGCTGAGGATTTAAAGTCAGCGCCCTTGCCACACAAACCTTCTGTTGATTACCACCGCTGAGCCTTCCTGCTTTCTGTATGGACGACGTACATCTTATGTCAAGTTCACTTATCATTTTTTTTGCATGTATCCTTATTTTGCGTGAATTCTTAAACCTGAACGGCCCTATTTTATTAAGAAAGTTATTTCTTATCTGCATTGCTGAGAATACTATATTTACTTCTATAGATTCATCAAGAAGAAGCCCTACTCCCTTCCTGTCCTCACTTACAAAAGCTAGTCCAGACTTGATAGATGCCATGGGATCATTTAACGGCAAATTGGTTCCGTTAAATGTAACATGACCTGCTGTCGAATAAATCCCCATTAACCCGTTTGCAAGACCAAGTTTGCCCTGACCGGCCAATCCGCCTATACCGACTATTTCGCCTTTTTTAACATTTAAGCTGATACCTTTTACTTGCTCGCCAGGCATAGCCACCCTTAGATCCTTAATGCTTAAAACCGTTTCATCTGTTGTATTTTTATTTGAAACATCCGGCCAGTCAATTGAAATTTTTCTTCCTACCATCAGCTGAGCTATTTCAAATTTATTTGTGTCCTTTATATTTTTTGTTACAACATGTTCCCCATCTCTTAGAACTGTAACTTTATCTGCAACATCCATAACTTCATCAAGCCTGTGGCTGATAAATATAATTCCTATTCCTTTTTGAGATAATTTTTTTATTGCATTTAATAAGTTTTTAGCTTCAGTTTCAGCCAATACTGCTGTAGGCTCATCAAATACAAGGACTTTTATATTTTCCTTATCAATTTCCCGGGCAATTTCTATAAATTGCATATGTCCTACGGGCAGTCCGGCTATAGGTAAAAACTCATCAATGTCCATATCAAGAACATCCAGAGCCTTTCTTGCATCCATATTCATTTTTTTGGAATCCAAAGATTCCAGCCTTTTCCCAAATATTACGCTTACAGGATTTTTTCTTGTTATTTCTCTATTCAGTTTAATGTTTTCGGCAATAGTAAATCCGGGTATAAGCATAAATTCCTGATGAACCATTCCAATTCCATATTTCATTGCGTCATGAGGGCTTTTTATAGCTACCTTCTGCCCATCTATTTCAATACTGCCTTCAAACCCTCCAGTCCTATGAATGACCGGCATGCCAAACAAAATATTCATAAGGGTAGATTTGCCGGCTCCGTTTTCACCAATAAGAGCATGTATTTCACCTTTTTTCAGTTCAATATTAATATCCTTCAATACTTTATTGCCGGAATATTCCTTTGAAATATTTTTTAAACTAAGAAGGTTATCACTCATTTTTACCTCCTGCAACTGTGATAGGATTTATAAAAAGAAATGTATCAGAAGATCAGAAGAAAAATATATGTAAGAAATTCCGAAATTCTGATACACTTATAATTTTAAGTTATTATTTTTTCAGACTGGAATTAAAGAATATCGTCTTTATCATAGGTTAAAAAATCCATCATAATCATTCTGTATGTAGGGTATTCCGTAGAACCTTCCATATATGGACTTGTTGTTACAGTCATCCCGTTGTTGTATTCGGTCATTAATTCCTCCAATGCCTTAATGTCCAGTTCATCACCACTTACTTCACCGCTAAATAATTTATTTGCATATTCAGTTGCAACTACAGTATTCATTATTGCAACAGGAACAGGCCATGTAGAAAATCTGCCCAACATGTCTTTTTCATCAATCTTCTTTGCCGTTTCGCTGATTACGTTTGCCATAGCATCAACGGTATATCCGGCAGATTCTATACCGAGGGCTGAAGGAAACCCATGATATGGAGATGGACAGCAAGGCTGAGGATATATAGCACCGGAATCATAAACCGCCTTGATTAATGGTGTCTGCATTGCACAGTTTGTTGAAAAAAACGCCGTATCCTTTCCATACCTTTCAACCATCTTGGGAACATCTTCAAGTATAAACTGCTGTGCTCCGGGTACACCTGCATCTCCCGTTGGATCTGGAGCCGTAGCATCAACAAATTCAATTCCTATCTCATTGCACTTCTTTGACATAATATCCCTTCTTGCTGAAAGAGTAACTACTGACATATGCCTGGGAAACGAATAGTGAACCAGTGTCTTGGCTCCCATTGCTTTAGCCTGTTCAGGAATAGTTGTACCCATTCCCAATTCGTCTGATACCAAAATCAAATCGGCTCTTGCCGCAACATCGGGCGGATTCTCCTGAGGAGTACAATACACTATAAAAATATCGTCCCTTATTTCCAACAATTTATCAACTGCCGCATTAGTTCCCGGTACAGCTTGGTTGATTATCAGTGCTTTCACTTCCGGATCAGAACCTATTTTTGTTATAAGGCTGATCATTTGTTCCTGTTCAGTCATGAAGTTGTCCGGCCATAGAACATGCATTATTTTATCTTCGCCGTATTTTTCCGCCATCAGTTCAGCCGAACGATACTCCTCTTCATTTTGTGAAAGAGTATTTGTTACAATAGCAATTTTACCTTCAGAAACTTCTGAAGATGCCTGCGTTTCCTGTCTTTCAGTTTCTTCGGAGTTACCGCACGCACTAAGACTAAAAATCATGCCAAGTACTAACAAGATACTTACAAATTTTTTTAATTTTCCCATTTTACCCTCCCTGGTATAATCTTTATTTTTCTCACTGTTGTCCATGTATAATAATTTACTGCCAATAACTAATAAAGGTCGAAAGGAGAGATAAACTCTCCTGACTTATTATAGTTAATCAATGCTGTTTAAAAATTTTCTCATTTTCTTTCTTTGTTGGGGATTTAAAAACTTCTCAAAATTTTTTAAGCTCTGAATTTTTTTATTGTATTCTTTTTCACCGTACTGTTCCTTAAGCCTGTTGCTCATATTTTTTGCATCTTTAAGAATTTCATTTTCGGATTTGCCGTCATATTTCTTTGTAAACTCCTTAAATTGACTGCTATTTACAAAATCATTGACTTTTTTGTCATCTGCCACTTTTTTAAACTCATTGCTCTCAGTAATTTTATTTATCTCATTGTCATCAAAGCTTTTAAAAATCTTAGACATCCATATACCTCCTTCATAATTACAAAGTATCTATATATATGATATGAAAATAATGAAAAATGAGAACAAAAAACAGGATTTTAATAATAGCTGTTTTAAAATTTCATATCATACTTTCTTTTATTCCTTCTTCTCCAACTATATACAGTTTTAATAATTTCTGCATCATCACAAAAAACACTCCATTTTAATAAGTGCCAAGCCTTTTGAAATACCGAAGAAAGGTATAAATCATTACAGTAATTTGCATAAAATTCTCATACGTCATGTAACACAATCCAACCCGGCGAATAAAATGTAATATTAAATATGTTATAAAGAAGGTGATATTATTCCTGTTCAAATATTAATGTATTTATTGGCCGCAAAATATTTTTCTGAAGAAGGACATAAATCCGGCATAGTTTCTATGCTGTCCGGAACAACAAAAAATCTCACTGCCGGGTTAAAGTCAGACCCACAAAAAGTGGAAAACATGATCGGAATGGTTCGAACAATTGCTCCTCTAACTTCACCACAAACAGTATCAAAAATAAATACATATTTGCCTCCTTTTGAAAAAGTAAGCACTTTACTCAGCATGTATTCGTTTTTAAACAAAGCACAGACATTCAAGCCTATTAAATCATTAAATGTAAAATCTTCATCAGACATGGTGTCAGCGTTGATCAAAAACGGAAATTTCCCCGTGGGTAAAATGCTTGCTCAGCCTCTTCTGACAAATAATATGGAAAAAGTGATGGGAGCTGCTGCTGCAAATATGATGAAAAATGGAAATATCAACGATATACTTTCGTCCATTTCCAAGAGTGGAGGCAAAGAAGCTTCAAAAGACGGCAATATTGATTTAAACAGTCTTATGGAAACATTTATGCCATTAATTAACGATATGAGCAAAAACAATTCAAAGGATGAAGATGATGAAAAACCCGAAAGAAGTACCCGAAACAGTTATGATAAGAATCCCAAATATAGCAAGAATCCCAAAAAAGAAAAACATGAAGAGCATTTCAAAAACATGGTTTTAAAAAACGAATCATCTCTGGAACAAGATAAACAGGAAACCTCCGAAGATAAAATACCCTATAAATATGAAGAGCCTCAAAGCCCCGATTATAACAGTAAAAAAGAAACATATGGAAATAATTATAAAAGCAAAATCGATTACAATGATTACAACAATAAACCAAACATAGAATACAACAATGAATCAGTCAATGAATACAACAGCGAACCAATCATAAGAGAGCCGCAAAAACCGATACGAATCAGGCAAAGGAGACGCAGAGTATTATAAAATCACTGACAGCAGGCGGATAATTACCTGCCTGCTGCTGCAGTGTCCGGACCGGGATGTTGCAATACCATAAAAGTATCAGGAAGATGGGGTTGGCGACACATCAATGTTATATTCTCCGGTTTCACCGGATATTTCTACAGCCTGTCCTATGCCAAACAAATAAAGATAGCATGCTTTTACTTTTTTGCATGTAATTTTTTCAACTGCTTCCTTATAAGACAATATTTGCCGCCTATACTGGTTTTTTGCCGACTCAATATCACCATTGTATATTTCGTCTGTCTTATAGTCTATAATTACAACCTGCCCATCCTCATAAAAATAACAGTCAATAATGCCCTGAATAAGGATCACATCATTTCTATCTAAAGAACCTATTATTTCATTTGCATTCTTTTTTATCACGAAGGGAATTTCTCTTTTAACAAGATTAGATGCTCTCATTCTCATGCCTATGTCTGTAAGGAAAAATTCTTCAATCATTTTAACATTCACAGCTTCTGCTTCTTTAACTGTCAGTAATTTTTTATGAACCATGTTTTCTATCTGAGACTTTATATTCTCTTCAGTGAGTGTTTCTCTTATATTGAGATGCTGCATGACAAAATGAACAATTGTGCCTATTTCTGCTTTTGTAAATTCAAGTTTATCCTCTTTAAACCCCGGGATGTCTTTTAAAGCAGGTATTTTAAGCTTAACTTTTTCGATATTTTCATTCTTAAGCAATTTTAAATCCGTAACCGACAACTTTGTCGGAACACTGACTGAACTTAAATAACCGTACTTGTACTTAAGCCACCTGTCTATTTCATCTTTCCAGCTGCTGTTAACCTGATTTTTAAAATCAGCCAGCCGGTTTATACGTTGTGATCTTTTTTCAGTTTCCTCATGCTGCTTTATAGCTATTTGGGAAAGATCAACTCTTTTTATTATACATTTCACTTTATACGGACTGCCGTTTAAACCATAATTCATATCAAAAATACAATTGTATTTGCCCTCTTTTCCTAAAATAGTATCCGATTCGACATTTTTGAACATTGATGTACAAATCCAGTCTAAAAATGAGCTGCCATTGTAAATATTGTAAAGAGATGAACCCTTCTGCCACTTTTTCACTTTACTTTCAAACCTATCCACAGTTCCGATCATTATCAGCCTGTCCACAGCTCTTGTCATTGCTACATATAGTATTCTCATTTCTTCAGACAGGTTTTCCGTTTTAATAATACTTTTAATCGCAGTTCTCGGAATAGTTTCCCTGTAAATTCTCTTTTCAGGGTCTATATACTTAGGTGCTATACCGTAAAGCTTATGCTTTAAAATGCTTTTTGAAACATCTGCCATGTTGAACTTCTTGTTTAATCCACACATAATTACAACGGGAAATTCCAAGCCCTTGCTCTTGTGAACGGACATCAAACGCACTACGTTGTCATTTTCACTCAATATTTTTGCACTTCCAGTATCCCCTGAAGAAGACTTTAACTTCTCCACATATCTTAAAAAATTAAACAGTCCGCTCATGGATGTTTTCTCAAAATCAAAGGCCTTGTCTGCAAGAAGCCTTAAATTTGCCTGTCTTATATTTCCGTTTGGGAACAGCCCGACAAAATAATAATAATTCGTCTCTGTTAAAATTCCCCATATAAAATCATTTAAATGGGTATACCTGCTTTTCCTTTTCCAGTTCTCAATCCTATCTGTAAAATTCTTTAATTTCTCCGAAAGACTGTCATTGCAAACAGACTCATATTCATACAAGGCATCTACAAAATTATGCCTGCCGCTCTTTACCCTTATCTGAACTATCTCTTCAGTTGAAAAAGAGCCTATAGGCGACCTCATTACGCTTAAAAGAGGAATGTCCTGCCTTATGTTGTCTATAATTTTCAGAAGATTTAACACGCACTGTATTTCAATAGTTTCAAAATAGCCGGAACCTCCGTCAAAATAAAACGGTATTCCCTGCTCATTGAATATTTCTTCAAATATGCTCGCCCACCCTGATACGGAACGCATTAGTACAACTATGTCCTTATACTGTATTTTTTCAGTAGTCGTTTCAATTATTTCGTTTATTTTTTCATCTCTTTTTGCAGGTTTATTTTTATCCTTGTGCAAAAGTTCTTTTATTTTTTGAACAGCAACAGTCGCTTCAAGTTCTGCAGTCTTCATTGACTTGATTTTTTCATCAACATAATCAGATTCAGCCGAGCCTTTGTCTATAATTGTAAGTTCGGTAAAACATTCATCGCTGTTCTCCTTGAATTCTGCACCTGGGTTCAAAAACACATTCTCATTGTAATCAACCTCCCCCAGTGCCTTGCTCATAATGCTGCTGAACACAAAATTAATCAAGCCTAAAATTTCCTTTCTGCTTCTGAAATTTCGGGTTAAATCTATTCTCCTGTTATTTCCTTTGCAATCATATGACGGATAGGTACTGCTCTTTTCATTAAATATTGTCGGATCTGAAAGTCTGAAGCGGTAAATGCTCTGCTTAACATCTCCAACCATAAACAAGTTATTTTCTCTCTTTATGCGGCTTATCAGCTCTTCCTGCAATCCGTTGCTGTCCTGATATTCATCGATAAAAATATACCTGAACTTATTTTTATATCTTTCTCTTATATCTTCCCGGCTTAATATCTGAAGGGCATAGTGCTCAACATCATTGAAATCTGCAATACCCTTTTCCATTTTTACTGCCTTAAAATCCGAGTCAAGACAGTTTATAATTTCATACAAGGCTTTCATGGGAAGATACATACTTTTTATGTCATAGGCAAATTCAGACATGCTTCTGTCCGGTATCATTTTTTGAATATTACCTACAATCTTTTTATATTCTTCTCTTAAAGCCTTTACTTCTTCCTGTTTTTCAGTATTAACTTCTTCCTTTGCCTTTCCCTTTAGAGCCTTTAAGGGCAAAAACGTAATATTGTGCACAAAAGTTACAAAATCTTTAAAATTTTCTGTTAGAAGAGATTTTAACATATTTACATTTTTTAAATCGTCTGAAACCACATTTCCATAAACAACAGGTCCGTCTGCATCCATGCATAATTTTCGCGCTGATTCCAAAGATTCCTCCGCTCCTGTCAGCAACAGCTTTAAATTATCCTTCAGTACCTTTATCCAATCAGATTTTTTTAGGTCATCCTCAGTCATTGCAAAAACTTCTACTGAATCATGCAGCCAGCCTAAGGGATCAGGAAAACTCAGGATAAACCTGTAAATATCTTTTATAATATCGTTCAATTCACTATCACCGCGATTGCCGGTGAAACTTTCCACAAGCTGAATGAACCCTTCAGGCTTTCCCCCGTAAAACTTTTCCAAAACCGAATCTATGGATTCCTGAAGGAGAATATCAACCTCGTTAACATCACCAATCCTAAAATTAGGGTCTATTCCTATAACATGAAAATTTTTCTTAACCACATCCATGCAAAATGCATGAATAGTTGAAATGTTTGATTTGTTCAGAAGATTAAGCTGGTTTTTAAGGTGCTCGTTATTGCCGCCTCTTTGCATAGCCTTAATAAGGGCTCTGTGAATTTTTCGTCTCATCCCGCCGGCAGCCGCATTAGTAAAAGTCACAATTAAAAATCTGTCTATATCTTCCTCCTCATTTACCAACAGCTTAATTATCCTTTCAACTAATACAGTAGTCTTGCCTGAACCGGCAGCCGCCGACACCAATATGTTCTTATCTCTCAAATCTATAACTTCTTGCTGCATTTTACTGAATTTCAAACATCATCACCGCCTTTGTTCAGAATTTCAAATAATATTTCATCCTTTTTAAGTTTCTTTATGTTTCTGTAATTATTTCCGTCCATAGACTGGTCAAACTGGCAGACGCCTGTGTAGTCACAGTAAGAACATGGAGTTTTGTTCTCCGGATCCTTTCTGTAAGGCATAATGTCGATTGTCCCCTTAATTATTTTCTCCGTTAGGTTCTTTGCAATTTCATCAGTCTTATCAAGAAGAGCCTTGAACTCGTCCATCGTAAGAATCTTAGATGATTTTGAGGCACTTCCGTTTTTATTAAATGTTACAGGAATTATGTCAGACTTTCTATCTGATAGAATTTCCCTATCCATGCCGGCAATAATGTCCGTATCATCAACTACGTATCCTTTCAGCGAAAGCTGCTTGAATATTTCGTGTTCCCTATTTTCTTCCGTAATCTGGTCGCCGTCAATCATGGGATCATCAATACGGAAATAATATACCCCCCCTATTTCTGGAGGTATTTTAAAAAGTTTTTCGCCGTTTTTAACAACTGCCGACATATATACCAGAAGCTGAAGCTGAAGTCCCTGTATAACATCCGACAAATCAAGGGTTTTGAACGAGGATTTGTAATCAATAATATTTACATACAGCCTGCCGCCCTTTTTCAATATGTCAACCCTGTCAATTCTTCCCTGAAAATATATGACAGTAGCATCGGATAATCTTATTTCCAAAGGTTCAATAAAACACTTTGCATCTGTATTCCCTATGCTTAGTTCCGTATATACAGGCCTGAAATCTCCCTTTTTAAGCTGGGCTATAATTGTGTTTGCAGCCCTGCTCATTAACCTTTTTATTTTTTCCTTCATATATTTGTTGCGCCAGTTTGAGTCAAATGCGGTATAATTCATTTCGTCTCCATTTAAAACCTCATCTGTACATAATCGTGAAATGGAATCCACCGTTTCCTTGTCCAACTTTCCAATATCGGTACCAGTCTCATAAATCTTCTTTGTGAATTTTTCAACCGACTTGTGGTATATATTTCCCAGGTCATAAAATTCAACTTTCTGCACAAGCCTGGGCTGAGGCTTAATTATATTTTCTATAAAAAACTTAAAGGGGCACGCAGCAAAATCTTCAAGCTTTGAAACAGACAAGGTTACGGGAGGCTGATAAATTTTCTTAAGGTTATCCTCCATTATCTTTCCAGCCTGATTTTTATATATGAGGCCATGATTTATCATCAGCGCTGTCTCAGGTTCATTTTCCTCATACCATGAATAAACATCCTTCCATATATCATCCATATGACTTCCTTCAACAAAATCCCTGACAGCCGAAATAAGGTGGTCTACGGTTCCCTTATGATTAGATACATTTATACTTTCATCGATATCTCCTAAATCAGACTGTACACGAGCCAACGGAAACAGCTGTCTAAGCCTTTCAACATAAATTGACGGCTGAAGTGCCTTTCCATCTTCAGTTCCCATGGCATAGCTTATGTACAGCTTGTCTGAAGCTCCGGTCAGCAGCTTATAAAGCATATGTTTTTCCTTATATATGTAGTAATCGGAATCATTTAAAAGCTTCATTCCTGATTCTGCCAATGACTTCCTTTCGTCATCCAGCAAAAGACCGTTTTCATTTTTTTTAGAATCCAGCATACCTTCATTGGCTCCCATTACAAAAAGAACCTTAGAAGATTTTGCCGAGATTTTGTCAGCTTCTCCTACGGTAACCTTGTCCAATGTGGGAGGAATAATATTTATTTTTACTTCCTTAAAACCGGCTTCTATCATTTTTCTGTATTCACGGGGTGTAATTTCAATATCTGCACCTGCTATTACTATCTGTTCAAATACACCTATTACATAATTCCATATTTGAGCATTTTCGCTGGAAAGCTCATAAAACCCTGAAAATTTAAATACGTCAACCTGCTTTTCAATTTTTTCCTGAACTTTACAAGATTTCAGAAGATCAAAAATAAACATAGTTATATCAAGTGCTGTTTTTATGGAGCTGAATTTTTTCCTTGCTTTATCCAATCCGGCTGTGAATTTTTCTCTCAAATCGTTGTAATAATCTATATCATAAGCATTAAACTTAAACTTTCCAAACCATTTACCTCCTTCAATTCCATATTGAAGGGCAAAATTCTCCAACTTGCTGACTTCATCATAATTAAGAGAATAAAATCCGGTTTTTAAAAACTCAAAAACACTGTCATGCCTGAAATTATAAATAAACATATCAAGTAGAGACAATATGAACTTGGTAAGCGGATTCCCCATAATGTCTCTTTTGTAGTCGAGAAAATAGGGGATTTCATATCGAGAGAACACCTTTTTAATATTTATGCCATAACTGTCCATATCTCCCAAAGCAACCGAAATATCCTTCCACCTGTATCCCCGGTCCCTTACAAGAGTAATAATTTCCTCAGCCATTCTTTCAGTTTCAGAGTATGGGTTAAGAGAAGAAAAAAATTGGATGCTGCCTGTTTCCCCGGTATAAGGAACGCCCTTTACCGAAAACAAATTTTTTTCAATAACTGCCATTTCCTCACTGAGGCAAGTTGAATTTAAAGATATAATATTTGCAGGACATTCTAATTTACCGGTTAATGTATTATAAGTATCATATACTGTTTTAAACGCTTCCCAGTCTTCAGTACATTGAAGGTTTTTCAGAGAAGCAGCTCCGATATTCAATGATACGGTAACGTCTTTCGAATATTTAATCAGTTCTTTTATTATCCTGTGCCTCTGCATATTGAAACTTTCAAATCCGTCAATCCACACAACAGAATTTTTGATATAATCTGAATTCTGTATAGCATCAATAAATAAGTTAACTTTATCTTCTTCATCAAAAAACCTGTCTCGTGTTCTTTTATTTATTTCAAGGTAAATTTTAGTTATATCTTCAAGCTTGTCCCCAAGCATTCGATTTTTACCATCGGCATTATATTTTGTTATCTGTTCCAAGAATTCCGCACTTACACAATTTTGCTTAAACTCGCCTATGAGGGCATCAAATTCTCTCAAAAACCCTTCCTGCCTGATAGCTTTGCCGAAAAATTTAAGCTGCTCCTTGTTATCCTCTAATATTTGCTTTAGCATCATTATTTTACCATAGCTATTAAGCTCCTGAAATTTAAGATTTCCGACTTCCTCCAGGACCTTATACCCTAACCGCGTAAAACTTAATATTTCAGCAGCCATAATCCCCTGCTCGTCTATTCGGTCTATAATTTCATATTCAGCCTGGTATGTCATCTGCTCGGGAACTATAAGTATTAAATTTGCATTATTATTTTTGATTTTCCTTTTTATATCGTCGTAAATATATGTTGACTTTCTGGTTTTAGCACGTCCCGCAATAATATTCAATCCCATGCCGTAAAGCCTCCTATTCCGTTGTATTATACAGGTTCCTGTTGTCCAAAAGCCGAATTTTTTCCGTGAACTGTCCAGGCTCGGTACCTTCAAGAGCACGTTCAAAATCAAACATCCTGGTATCAATTATATCTAAAAAGTGAAGCAGTTCCGCTTCAGGCGTCATAGGCTTTTTAGGACTTCCAAATTCAGGTTCATAGTGATGAGATAAAATCATGTGCTGAAGGACTATGCTTTTTTCCCTGCTCAATCCTATTTTTTCGCCTTCAATTTCTATCTCTTTTACGCCTTGTATTATATGTCCTAAGAGTTTTCCCTCCATTGTATAGTCAGAAACTATTCCATATTTGTCCGAATCCATTTCATTTATTTTACAAATATCATGAAGTATAACTCCTGCATATATGTAATCTGTCTTAAGAAAACCGTAAACCTGACAAAGCTTCTCTCCTGACTGAAGCATTCTCAGTGTATGGTACAATAAACCTCCCATGTAAGAATGATGATTTTTCTTTGCAGCAGGATAATAATAAAGCTTATTTTTATATTTTGATACTATATTTCCCACCAACAACTTTATTTCAGCATCCTTGATTTTAGCTATATATGAATTAACGGATTTAAGCATTTCTTCCTGTTTAATTGGAGCAGATGGTACAAGCTCAGATATCTCAACAGGGTCCGAAGTTATTTTTGCCCTTATTTTATTGATCTTAAATTGCTTAGAACCATTCCATTCCAATACTTCTCCCCTTACTTTCACAATTGAACTGTCCTTAACGATTTTCTCTTTTTCATCTGTGTACTCCCAAATTTTAGCATTAATACCGCCTGTCTTATCAACCAGTTCAATGTCTATATACTGTTTGCCGTTTGTAGTTTTTTTTACTTCAAAATTTTTTATCATATAAAAGCCTTCAGCCTTTTCCCCCGGCTTAAGCTCTGAAATATTTTTTCCGATGTTCTTCAAACTTTTCATTTGCTTTCTTGATTTGTCGTTCAATAAATCTTCAATACTTGCCTGACCCATATCAATTCCTCGCTTTCCAATTTATATACTATTTATTTTATCATAAGTGCAAGCCGCTTATGGCTTTGCTTCACACCGATACAATAAATATATATCAGTTATTATATCATATGGAGCAATATGAATAAATAGATTTTTAAATACTGAAATCAAAAATTGAATGTTAAAGTTAATGTCATTAATTATCAGAGTGACAAAATATGTCTGTAAAAAATCGTCTCACATTGATAAAAATATCTGTTATTTTTTAAAACAATATTATATAATAAATTTAAATCTATATGAAAGATCGGGTCAAAAGATTGAGAGATATAAAATATATTTTTATTTACCTGGTAACAGTAAATTTAATTTCTTTTATGTTATTTTTTTTAGATAAACAAAGAGCAAAAAAACATAAATGGAGAATTAAAGAAAGCACCCTTCACATAACAAGTTTTGCAGGAGGAATAATAGGGAGCATTGCCGCAATGTTATTGTTTCACCATAAAACTAAAAAGCCGGGGTTTGTTATAATTACAATTATTGCTTTGCTTTTTAATTTATTCTTAGTATATGAATTTATAACCGATTCATTTGTAGCCGATTCTTTTGAACCACCCTTATTAATTAATGAAAAAAATACTGTTGCACCGNNTATTTTTCTTATTCTCTTTTTTAATGTTTTTTTATTTTAATAAGCAATATTATAAATATAATTATTACCGGAACTAATACGGGAGATAAAGAGATAAAATGAACTACCAGGTTCTCAGCCCCTCTGGCAATTCTGTTTACTGTGTTGATGAAGCCATCTGCGGACCTTTTCCATATACCTTCTTCGCTTTTAAGATTAAAACCGGCTTCCATTACTTCTTCTACTTCCAGGCTTATAGTTGACATTGAAACTCTATCATCTATATCTTCTATACTTATATTGAGAGAATCAATTTCCGTTCTGATTCTGCCAAGTTCATTTTCAATTTGAAGCATCTCTTCCACGGTAGCTGCTTTTTCAAACAACTCTCTTAATTTTTGTTCTTGAGCTTCAAGGTTTTTAACCTTATTGTCCTTTTCATAATATTCTTTCGTAGCATCTGCTTCACTAATGTTCTTACTCCTGACTTCCGAAGTTCCCTCAATGTATCTTACTGTTTCATCGAATTTTTCTTTAGGTATACGTATCTTCAGATTTCCGTGCATGAGCTTATCATTTTCATATACCTGATAAACCTGAGTATTGTTGTTTTCTATATAGCCGCCCAAGGATTCAATCTTTGACGTTATCTCATCTACGAACTTTCCATAGTCATTTGTCCTGGAATAAATATTTCCGGTCTTAATAATTTTTATTTCCTTGTCTTTTGCGTCCATTAAAGTTGTTGGGCCTTTTGAGTCTCCGGAACCTGCTGCTCCATATCCTGCGGTACTATTGTCTCCAACATCGGATGCAAAATATTCATTACCGTCATTATTATCATTACTGTCACTGCCGTCTCTAACTTCTGGAATAATCTTTGATTTTTCTTCAGACTTTGCCTCCTCCTGTGGAGCACGAGCTTCCTCGGAGGAATTGTATGCGATATTCCTGTTCGGAGCCCACGCTCCTCCTCTGTTCATTCCATATACAAGGACTACCACAACCAAGGCCGCAGCAATTCCGGCGTATTTTACCCATCTGAACCTGTTTACTTTCACTTTGGACAATTTTTCATGTCCCTTAATTTCTGATATTTCAGATACATCAGACATTTTAGCCTGCTTAGCGTTCAAAAGTTTATCTTTAAGTCTCTTGCAATATCCAACAGGCGGCTCTTCTTTCGGCAGCTCCCTCAGCGTTTTTATCATTTTCTTGTATTCCTCTAATTCTTTACTGCAATCAGAACAAGTTTTAAAATGCTCATCCATTAATTTTTTTTCATCTTCGCTTAGTTCACCGTCAATATACAAGGATAAATTATCCCTTACTTCATTGCAATTCATAATCTCACCGCCTTAACACTGAATTTTCTGCTCATTTTCTATTATTCCCTTCAAATTTTTTCTTGCCCTATTAAGTCTGGATTTTACAGTTCCCAAATTGCAAGATAAAATTTCTGCTATTTCACTGTAGGAGAATCCTTGAATATCTCTTAGAATAATAATATTTTTATAATTGTCATCCAATTTATTTACCGCATTATTGACAAGACTACTGTTGAAGTTTTTTTCAATCAAAATATCAGGATTGCCGGAATTATCGGCAATTTCTCTGTGAAGCCGGTTATTTTCTCCTAAATCTATGTTTTCATCAATTGAAACTGTGCTGATGTTTTTCTTTCTTTTAAAATCAATACATGTATTTACTACAATTCTGTATAGCCAGACCTTAAAAGTTGACTGCATGTTAAAATTATGTATGTTAATATAAGCTTTAATTAATGCTTCTTGTGATGCGTCCTCAGCATCTTGAATATTACGAAGCATTCCCCAAGCTATGTTATATGCGTTTTTCTTATAGTCCCTTATAAGTTCTTCGAAAGCATCCACATCTCCTTTCCGGCTTTGCTCTACAAGCAACAGTTCACTGTTTCTCATTCTCTCACCTCATTCGGTTATAATATAAGACGTTAAATTGCTTTTTTTGTTCCAAAAAATCAGTTATAAATTAAAAACATATTTAAAACTATTAAAAATCAAATAGTCAAGCTGCAGAATGGGTAATACATGTAGACAATAATGCATTTCATACTATAAGCTTAATTTACGGAATTTACAAAAAATTGTCTTTTGACACTGAACATTATTATAACATTCGCAATGTTTAATATCAACAAAAAGCAGTCCTTTCAAAACGTAAAGTTATTAGTATTATGAAGTAATGTTCCGTTCACATTACACATTCAACAGTTATAATTCTAAATGCAGATGCATCTAGAGTTAATAATATTAAATATTTAACAGCTTAAAAATTAATTTGCAAATCATTGCCTGCTGTGCTATATTAAAACTGTTTCATAAACAAATATTACTATCTGAAATATAAGAGGTATAAAATGGATTCGTTAGATATGCAAATAATTGAGAATATTGAAAAAGAAGGAAGGATTTCACACGAAGAACTATCTAAACGTTTAAATTTATCTAGGCCGGCAATCCACAACAGAGTAACCAAACTTGAGGATCAAGGCATTATTTCTGGATACAGAGGATTAATAAACTGGAGTAAACTTGGCTATACAACAAATGCCATGATTTCTCTTAAAGTTAGAACAACTAATTATGACAAATTATTAGAGGAATTGAAAGGACTTGAAGTAACGGATTTGGTAATTGAAGAATGCCATATAGTTACGGGAACGTGGTGCATATTAATGAAGATAAGATGCAAATCACCTCTTAAATTAAAGGCATTGCAGGATGAACTTCATAAAATAGACAGCATTAAGGAATCTTCAACATCGCTTATATTGTCATCACTTTGTGATTAAACTGTAAAAGGCCGGCTAAGCCGGCCTTTTACAGTTCCATATTCTCTATTGTTTCCCTTTTAATGCCTTGTCAACCGCTTCTTTTATAGCATTACTTGTAACGGTTGCACCTGAAACTGCTTCAACATCTGTAGAATCCGCCTCTTCAATTTTACCCGGAAGTTCTTCTATTGCTTTAGAACCAACTCCTTCACTTTCTTCATCTCCAATAGCTTCTACAGAAACAATATCGTCACCATTTACCTCAACATTTACTCTTACTTCTCCCCCATAACCCTGGGCTGTTCCGGTCAACTTTTGATTATCATTGTTCCCGGTTATGTCGTCTACGTCCGGCATATTTTCATTATTACCGTCCGGAATTATACCGTCGTTATTTCCGTTATTATTATTATCCGGTAAATTTCTGTTGTCATCATTTAAATCACCATCAAGGTCACCTACATTTCCATTGTTGTCTTCTACTCTTCCGTTATTATCGTCTACATTCCCATTTCCATTCGTACATGCAACTATGCTGAAAAGCATTAATGCAGATACTAATATCAATGCTAATTTTTTCATAATAGCCTCCATTTATAAATTTAAATATCACAGATAGTATAACCATAATTATTCCAAACATTAAAAAATTAATATTTTATTAATAAGTTTGTATCTTTTTCCCATTTAAGGTTATTTTTTCTGACTATTCGGCAAATGAAAATGAAATAAAGCCTCCGCCAAGTGTGGTGGTTTTGTACCACAGCAGCAAATTAATTGTTTTTTTCATACCTTCATCTAAAATTTCTGCATATGCTTTACTTAAGTCCTCTTCAAATTCAATAGAAATCAATGTTACCCAATGCCATTTGTCAAGTAATTTTTCTTCTCCGTTGCACAAGTTCAAAAATGCTAAAGGAACATCATTCTCCAACGAATTTTTTATAAAATTTATTATTTTTTTAAAAGCCGGGCGTATTTCTTTTTTCTCCGGCACATCAACTGCATCGTATAGCAGTTTAATACCCTTGCTGTCAGCAAATGAAACCAGTCCTTTATAGAAAACATTTGTTGTATTGACGCCCCTCATTGTAGGTGTAATATATTCCCACATTTCATTCATTAATTTTACACAATTATTTTTGCCGGTTCCGATTTCCTTCCTATAATACATTATAATATTAGCAGCAGCAGTAGGACCGCAGCCAGCCATTCTCTTCCAGGCTTTTTTATACCATTCCTGATTGCAGCCGCAATATTTTTCATTTGTATTTTCATCCAGAACTTCAAAATATTCAGGATTTCTAATCGATGCTTTTATCATTTCGCTCACCATTCAGTTCTAAATTAAATTTAAATTTTAAGTCTTATCAGCTTTACACCGATACAATAAATATATATTGGTTAAAGACATCAGTCTTTGTTTCATTAGCATATTAATTATATCATACTTTTAATTTATTTTTTCTTAATTTTCAGTATAAATCCTGCTATTGAATTTGAACCCTTTTTCGATTGACATTTCCAGTGTTTGGGATTATAATTCAGTTAAACGTTTAAACTAAAGGTATCAGCATTATGAAAATAACTATAAAGGAAATTGCAAAAGAAGCAGGGGTGTCCACTGCCACCGTTTCAATGATTTTAAACAATAAGGATAAGCATATTACCAATGCTACACGCATGAGGGTTTTGGAAACCGTAAAAAAATACAATTATGTTCCCAATGCCATGGCAGGCAGCCTGGTTACACAACGGACACACATTATAGGACTAATACTGCCTGACATAACAAACCCCTTTTTTCCGGGCATTGCAAGAGGTGCTGAGGACAAAGCAAATGAATCAGGATACAGTTTAATTTTTTGTAATACAGACGATAATTTAGAAGTTGAGGAAAGATATATACAATCACTTACTAATAAAATGGCAGATGGAATAATAATTGCACATTCCTCAAATAGTTCAAAAATGCCTGAAATTTTAGGAAGATGCCAAATTCCCATAATTTTAATTGACAGAGACTTTAAATCCGATAATGTCTTAGGCAAGGTATTGGTTAACAACTTCCAGGGTTCATATAATGCAGTTGTATATATGCTGAACATGGGATATAAAAAAATAGCATATCTTTCAGGGCCATTGAAAACACAAACAGCACAGGGAAGATTGGACGGATATAAAAACGCTTTATTAGACAACTGCCTTAAATATAACGAAGAATTAGTAAAATCCGGAGAATACAGAATTGAATGGGGCAGAAAAGGTGTAAATGATTTGCTGTCTGAAAATAAAAATTTTGATGCCATCTTGTGCGGAAACGACCTTATTGCTATCGGAGCAATGAAAGAATTAAAGAAAAACGGATTCAATATTCCCAAAGATGCAGGAGTTATGGGATTTGACGACATTTATATGGCAGGGCTCGTAGACCCTCCACTTACCACAGTAAGGCAGCCAAATTACAATATGGGATACAAAGCAATGGAATTATTATTGGAAAACTTAAACGTAACGAATAAAAACGACTGCCAAAAAAGCATAAAAACTATTACGCTAACGACAAAAATAATTGAAAGACTTTCAACATAAAAATTGAATATATCCACGATAAATTCAAATGAATAACATTAGGCTCTAATGCAATAATAAGAATCAATAAATATAATTTTTCTATTATTCTTGTTCCCAAAGTAAAATTTTAAGCTGCACAAAAAAGGGAGGTGGTCAGTTGAAAGACGCAGTAGTATCAATGAAACATATTACAAAGGAATTTTCCGGTGTTAAGGTGCTAAAAGACGTAAATTTAAATATTTACAAAGGAAGTGTCATGGCACTTGTAGGTGAAAACGGTGCAGGAAAATCCACATTGATGAAAATACTCACAGGTGTCTACCTGAAAACAGAAGGTGAAATTTACCTAAATAACAAACCTGTGAACTTTACAGACACTCGCTCTTCTCAAAATGCTGGGATTGCGTTTATTCATCAGGAATTAAATCTTGTTAGAGATCTTTCAATCGGAGAAAATATATTTATTGGAAGAGAACCTGTATCAGGAAATGGTAGAATTCTTTGGAATAAAATTTACGAAAATTCAAAATACTGGTTAAATAAAATAGGTTTGAAAGAAGATCCACGGGAGCTGGTCAGAAATTTAAGCGTAGGCAAGCAGCAGCTGATAGAAATAGCAAAAGCACTTTCCTTAGACGCAAAAATTATTATAATGGATGAACCAACTGGAGCCTTAACACCTGCAGAATCCGAAAAACTGTTTAGCGTCATAAAAGATTTGAAAAATAATGGTAAAAGCATTATCTACATATCCCACAGACTTCAGGAAATATTTCAAATATGCGACGATGTTACCATACTGAGAGATGGTGAACTGATAGATGAAAGGCCCATTGAAGAACTCAATGAAGATAAAATAATTGAAATGATGGTGGGAAGAAAATTAAATGAACAATATCCACGAATTGAAACTACAGTCGGTAAAGAAATACTAAAAGTTGAACACCTTTCAAACCAATTCGTAAAGGATATTTCATTTGAACTGAGACAGAAGGAAACTTTAGGAGTTGCCGGTTTAATGGGCTCTTTCAGAACTGAACTGATGCGAACAATTTATGGAATTTATCCATACACGGGAAAAATTTACTTAGACGGTTCAAAAACTGAAATCCGTTCTCCAAAGGATGCCTTGAACAAGGGAATAGCATACGTCACTGAAGACAGAAAAAACAACGGAATTATAGGTGGAATGAATGTTATGGAAAATATAACTTTATCTGCCCTTAAAAAATTCCGGGGCCCTCTTGGATGGATCAACAATGATAAGGAAAAGTCATCAGCCGATAAATATATAAAGGATATGTCTATAAAAACTTCGGGAATAAATCAACTGCTGAAATATTTAAGCGGTGGCAACCAGCAAAAAGTGTCTATCGCAAAGAACCTTATCACAGAACCAAAAATCCTTATTTTGGATGAACCTACAAGAGGCGTCGATGTAGGTGCAAGGAAGGAGATTTATAATTTAATCAATAAATTTAAGTCGGAAGGCATGAGCATTATCGTCATATCATCCGATATTCCGGAAATACTTGGGATCTGCGATCGTATCATAGTAATGCATGAAGGCGGGATTTCAGGATCTTTGGAGCAAAAAGACGCTGATCAGGAAACTATTATGACACTTGCTGTAGGAAAGGATGTGCACAACAATGAATAAATCAATTAATAAACTTCTTAAGAATAAACCACTAATAGTACTTCTTGTCACTTCTGTTATTATATCAATTCTTAATTCAAGGTTCCTAACCTGGAGCAATATTTTAACGGTTCTTAGGCAAACATCTATCAATGCCATAATTGCAACTGGAATGACCTTTGCAATATTAATAGGTGGAATAGACTTATCAGTCGGTTCGGTCTTCGGGTTGTGCGGTGCCATAGCCGCCTCCATGATTTCGTCAGGTACAAACGTGTTTGTTGTTGTCATAGTTTCTTTAATACTGGGGACGATAATAGGATTTTTTAACGGAACACTTATTACTTTCGGCCGTATGCAGCCTTTCATTGCCACCTTGGGCACTGTAACTTTGCTTCGCGGTTTCATTCTTGTCCTTACACAGGGCAAACCCATAAGTACAGGCAGTACCGAAGCATCTGCAGCATTTGGCAATATAGGATCCGGATTTTTATGGTCAATACCAGTCCCGGTGTATATAATGATTTTGGTATTTATAGTCGCTTACTATATCTTAAATCACACACGCATAGGAAGATACATATATGCCACAGGTTCAAACGAGGAAGCAACCATGTATTCCGGAATAAATACGGATAAGGTAAAACTGTTTGTCTATTCCGTTTCAGGTATGACCGCAGCATTGGCCGGAATACTTATTACTGCAAGATTAGGCTCGGCTCAGCCTACAGCAGGAGCAGGATATGAACTTGATGCCATAGCAGCTGTTGTATTAGGCGGTACCAGTATGTCAGGAGGAATCGGCACAATTACAGGAACCGCAATCGGTGCTCTGATAATAGGAGTTTTAAACAACGCTCTTAATCTGATGCACGTATCATCCTACTACCAGGATGTGGCCAAAGGTATTGTTATTCTAATTGCTGTACTCCTTGATAGAAAACAAAAACTATCAAGGTAATCAATAAATAATAATAATAAAATATGGAGGGATTTTATGAAAAAATTTTTAAGCCTGGCAATTACCATTACGATGGCTCTGTCATTGCTTGCAGGATGCGGCAATAATGATGCTAATGAACCTGCCGAAACAAACCAGGCAAATGAACCGGCAGACAGTGAAGGAACAAATGGAGAACCCAAAACAGTCGGACTTGCAATATCAACACTGAACAATCCATTTTTTGTAGACCTTGAAGCAGGTGCAAAAGCCAAGGCAAAAGAATTAAATGTTGATATTATAACTCTTGATTCACAAGATGATTCAGCAACAGAAATGTCAAATGTTGAGGATCTGATCAATCAGGACGTGGATCTTATCATGATAAACCCCACTGATTCCGATGCGGTTAAAAGTGCCGTAGAGTCGGCAAACAAGGCTGATATACCTGTAATAACCTTAGACAGGGGAGCAAACGGCGGCGAAGTAATATCTCACATAGCTTCAGATAACGTGGCCGGAGGCAGGCTTGCAGGTGAATATATTGTTGAACAGTTAGGCGGCAAAGGAAAAATGGTTGAACTTGAAGGCATACCAGGTGCTTCGGCAGCCAGGGACAGAGGTCAGGGCTTCAACGAAGCAATAGAAGGAACAGATATCGAAGTTGTTGCCAGGCAGACCGCAAATTTCGACAGAGCAGAAGGGATGACAGTAATGGAAAATATCCTTCAGTCCCAGCCTGAAATAGACGCTGTATTTGCACATAATGACGAAATGGCTTTAGGTGCTTTAGAGGCTGTTAAAGCTTCTGAAAGGGATATCCTTGTAGTTGGGTTTGACGCCACAGATGACGCAAAAGCAGCTGTTGAAGCAGGTGAAATGGCGGCGACCGTGGAACAACTTCCAAAAGAAATAGGATCCCTTGGAATTGAAACGGCTGTCAAAATATTAAACGGACAGCAGGTTGAAGACATGATACCTGTAGATCTGCAATTGGTCAGTAAGAAATAATAGAATAACTTATACAAAAACAAGCTCCGAAAAATGATATGATACTTCCAAAGCACGCATTATAATTAATTAAAATTAGATTATGATTGTATACTTGACACATATCAGTTCCAAGGGGCTTGTTTTTTATATATTATAAATTATTACAACAACAGCATATCTATTTTACTTTTTCATTGCCTGTATACTGCTTTCTTCTTCGCGAAACATAAATAAAAATACAATAAATAAAATTAATGCACTAATTAATATAGTGTACTGCCCAAGAATATCAACACAATTTTTTCCGATAACGGCACCAAAAGCAAATATGATTATGAAACCGTAATAAAACATGCTTTTTTTTAACATATACTTATCTCTTCTGCAGATTGAGTTACACAACAAATATGTAGCATTGCGCAAATTCCCAATGCACATAGTTGTAGCCAAGGAATTATCATGTATCTTTCTGAAACTCTGCACCTGAATACCACAGGCAAGAGAAATCATGCTGTTTGCAATAAGATTCATATTTGTATCCATAAAGGCTACGGCCAGCATTATCACAACCTCTGCCAGTATTGACAACTGACGCCAGTGAGGACTATTAACATTCTGAAATTTAAATCTAAGAAGCTCTGCAACAAAAACACCAATTATAAAAAATAATACAGGCATCAAATATCTTAAGGATTGTTGAAAATTCATGCTTGAAATATTTATTCCAAAAAGAATAATATTACCTGTCTGTGCATTTGCAAAAACCCCGTCTCGGAAAACATAAGTGTATGCATCCATATAGCCTCCTGAAAAAGCTAAAAGTATACCTACCAAAATCGATTCGGACATTTGCCATCTTCCGCCGTTTTTAACATGCTGTCTTTTCTCACTTTCATACATCAGGTAAAATGTATCTCCTCTTTATATTTTATACAATATTTTAGAAAGGAATTCCTTCGCTCTTTCGTGAGACGGATTTGAAAAGAAGTCTTTTGGATTATTTTCTTCCAGTATTTTGCCATCATCCATGAAAAGTATTCGGTTTGCAACGCTCTTTGCAAAACTCATCTCGTGGGTTACTACTATCATTGTCATTCCTTCCTCAGCTAAATCCTTCATCAGCGTTAAAACTTCACCAATCATTTCTGGATCAAGAGCTGATGTAGGTTCATCAAAAAGCATTATATTGGGCTTCATAGCAAGAGACCGCACTATGGCAATTCTTTGTTTCTGCCCACCGGAAAGCATATTGGGATATTCATTTTTTTTATCAGAAAGCCCTGTCCTTTCAAGAAGTTTCAGAGCAGTTTCTTCTGCCTCTTCACTGCTTTGGAGCCTAAGTTTAACAGGAGCCAAGGTAATATTCTCTATCACTGTCAGATGAGGAAATAAATTGAAATGCTGAAAAACCATTCCCATTTTCTGCCTTATCTTATTTATATCACATTTTTTTTCTGTAATATTTCGTCCTTCGAAAATTATTTCCCCCGAATCCGGAGTTTCCAAAAGATTAATACATCTAAGAAACGTGCTTTTCCCTGAGCCGGAAGGACCTATTACTACTACCTTTTCTCCGTTTTCTATTGTCGTACTGACATTTTTTAAAACATGGTTATTACCAAAACTTTTATTTATGTTTTTAATTTCTATCACCTTGAGAAAACCTCCTTTCCAACCTTTTCTGTATTGCACCCAGGCCGAGAACCATTACAAGATAGCATAATGCAACTGAATACAAAGAAAAAAATGGTTCATATGTCCTGCTTCTTATAATGTTTCCCGCATTCGTAAGGTCAATTACAGGAATAAAACCTGCCACGGAAGTTTCCTTTAAAAGAGCAATAAACTCATTCCCAAGGGCCGGAAGTATGTTTTTAACCGCTTGAGGCAGAACTATAAAGAACATTGCCTTGCTCCTATTGAGCCCTAAAGACAATCCCGCCTCCATCTGCCCGCTATCCACAGATTCTATTCCAGCTCTGGCAATTTCCGCCACATATGCTCCAGAGTTTATTCCAAACGTCATTACGGCTATAAATATTGTGTTGTCAATATTTGAAAAAATCGTATAATACATAATAAGGAGCTGGACTACAACCGGAGTTCCCCTTATTATTGAAACATATATATTGCATATTATATCAAATAAAAAAAGTTTTCTGCTGTTCTTTGCACTATATCGTATTATTGCTACAAGAATTCCTATTACTATTCCAATCAAAGTTGCAAACAATGCAATTACAATTGTATTTTCAATGCCGGTAATAAATAATTTATACCGTCCTTCTACTATGAATGTTTTATTAAAACTGTTAATGAATCTTTCCATAAGTACCTCTATCCACAAATGTGCTTGTTGCCTTCCATACTTGTGCAGCAGAATGCATCGAATTTTACAATTCACATAAATTCGATGCAATTCTATACGATTCACCTGTCACCTGCTGCCAACGCCTAAAGCGCATGAAAATGTACGCAAACATATTGTTCTATATTATTCTTTAAATATCTTAAATATTAAACATTCTTTTTATGATTTGCTACGAATTCATCAATTTTACCTTCATCGATGAGCCTTTGAAGTGTAGAATTTATAGATTTAAGCAGTTCCTCATTTCCCTGTTTAACAGCAATTCCGTAATTTTCACTTATTTCACCAAAATTAACTGTTCCAAGATTTTCCTCATTATTTTTAACAATTTCTTCGGCGGGAAGCTCATCAATAACTACAGCATCAATTCTTCCTGTCAATAGATCCTGAGATGCCTCCAACGCATTTGCATAGGTCTTAACCTCAGCTCCTGAACCATGCAGCTTTCCATCCTCAGAATCAACGGCTTCAGATACTGAAAGATCCCCCGTCGTCCCCAATTGGACACCTATTTTTTTACCCTTTAAATCATCCATTGATTTAAGCTCGGCACCTTTTTTGTATATAATATTCTGAATTGATTCAATATATGGTATAGTGAAGTCTACTTCCTCTTCCCTGTCGGAGCTTATGGTCATTCCTGCTGCTACAAAATCAGCTTTTCCTGTTGTCAAAGCTGGAATAAGGCTTTTAAAATCAATATGTTCTACAACGAGTTCCTTCCCAAGGTCCTTAGCTATTTCCTGAGCTATATCAACATCCACACCAACAATTTTTTCTCCTTCAAAATATTCGAAAGGAGCAAATTCTGCATTAGTATACATTTTTATCGTATTATCTTTATCTCCGTTTGTCCCTTCCGCATGTTCTTCGCCGCCACTACTGCTTGATGGTTGTTCCATCCCGGTATTCTGACTGCATCCTACAAACAATGAAAGCATTGCGGCAATAATTAATACAACAGATATTACTTTTTTCATCTCATCCTCCAAAATTATAATATTCATTTTTTATGTAAAAAATATGCTATCACTTTTCAAGGATTTTGTCAAATATTTTTTCGCTTTTATGTATAATTATATATATTCCTTTAATGTATTCTTATGCTCTGCCAAGACAAAAATATGGACAGTACAGAAAGTTTTTCAACTGTCCAAATCCTTACACATATTTTGCAAATGATTTGTTAATACTTTTTATTATTTTTAATTCCATAACTTATAAATCATCTTTTTTGATCTGTTTTTAATTTCCTCCGAGTTTTTCAGCTAGAACTTGACCTACAGCATATCCTGAAGTTAACGCCCAACCAACATCTGCACCCGGTATAGAATCATTTCCTCGTGCACCACCGGCAACATCACCTGCTGCAAAAAGACCTTCGATAGATTTTCCATCTGTATTGATAACTTGCAGATCTTTATTAATCTTTAAACCACCTAATGTCGTAGCATATCTTGGCTTTTGTTCAACGAGATAATATGGGCCTTCACCAATTGGCTCAGTTAAGTAATCCGCATCGCGTCCAAAATCTTCATCAATACCTTTTTTGACAAATTCATTATAGCGATCTACGGTCTTTTGTAAGTTTATTGTATCTATATCAAGAATTTCGGCAACCTCTTCAATTGTATCAGCATGCGCAAAATATGGAGGATCTTTTGCATTATTTTCCAGCCATCTATCTAACAATTCTTGACTAATTCCATAGCCTGTAATATTGCTTTCAAAAGAATCATACGTTGCCTGATCCATTAACAGGAAAAGCCTGCCATCCTCTTGCTTTGCCATTTCTTTAACAATATTGATTCCTGCTGTGCGTTCATTTACAACACGTTTCCCCGAGCGGTCAACAAGTATACCACTTACGTCCCAAGCTGCCATTGAACCATTGTAGGTTGATTTAGCAATGCCCGGTTGCCATTCAACACCGTTTTCAAAAAGTTCAACATAACCTTGATTTACAACATCAGCGCCAATTTCTTGTGCCATTTCCATGCCTTCACCCTGTGCAAGTTGAGCACCGTAATAAACAAAGTTGTTTAAAGTTTCAGGTAAAAGATCCTTACGAGCACCATAACTGCCAGTTGCAAGTACCGTTGCTGCACCTTTAACCTGATACTTCGTTCCATCTGAGCCTTCTGCTTCTACTCCAATAACTTTATCTCCATCTAATAATAGAGAGGTAGCTTTTACATTTACATGAACACCAACGTCAGTTTCTTCTAATTTTGCAGCTAATGCATTCTTAAGACCATCTCCGGCATCTTCATAAATCATTGCTCGATTGATACTATTTTCGCTAAGAGGTGTTAGTTCATTAGGAGTAGGTGCTCCAATATAATCATCAATCCAATCGGTTGCCGGGCCCATATTCTCAGAGTAAAGCTGTAAGTCTTCTGGAATATTCACACCGCCGCCATTCTTGAAATTATCATCATAAACAGCTTCAACAGAATCATTTGTGATCCCATATTTTTCGGATTGCAATTTAGAACCGGTGATTAAAGAAAAAGCACCACTAAATGCAGTATGTCCACCCAACATTGCATTTTTCTCCAGAAGAATGACCGATAAACCCTTCTGTTCTGCTCCCATTGCTGCAGTCATACCGGCACCACCACCGCCAACTACAATGACATCAGCTTCAAGTTCTATGGTTTCTGTTTTTGGTTCTTTTTCAATTGATTTTTTCAAAAGTTCCGTATTTCCATTTGCTTGTTCTGCAGCATTGAGAACTGCATTTTTGATTGCTACAGATGAAATTGTTGCACCGCTAATCGAGTCAACCCCTATCGATTGTTCATCAATGATTTTTTGTGGTAATTGATCAAACGCTGTTTTTGCAACTGTTGTAGTTTCCTCGTTGTCAAGAATATTAATAGCAGTAATTGCATCTTCAGAAAATTCTACTTCGACTTCAATCGTGCCGTTATGACCCATCGCTTTGCCTATATATTTGCCGGAATTATATGAAAACATTTTTTGGCCATCTACAGCCCCATTCAATTCTTCTTTTCCATTGTTTTCTTGATTGCATGCAACAAGCATAATTATCAAGATTAAACATAGAAGTATTTTAAAATTCTTTTTCATAACGCCCCCTAAATAATATTATTTTAAATCTATGTTAATTATAACACAAACAAATGATGAACGTCAACGCAACCACCATTTCCCTATTCGTATCGCAGACATTCGATTGGGTCTGATTTTGCAGCCTTTTTAGCAGGGTAATACCCGAAAAATACACCTATAATCATGGAAAACCCTACTGCCGTCGCTACTGAAACAGGATTTACAACTACAGGTATGGAAATAATACTTCCGCCTATCATAACCAACCCTATTCCCAAAGCTGTTCCAGCTATTCCTCCAATGGCAGACAAGGTTGCGGATTCAATCAGGAACTGAAACAGCACGTCCTTTGTTCTTGCTCCCAAAGCCTTCTTTATTCCTATTTCTCTGGTTCTTTCAGTCACAGAAACCAGCATAATGTTCATTATACCTATTCCGCCCACCAAAAGTGATATTGCTGCAATAACAGCAACTGCCGCCGTCAATCCTCCCAGCATGGAATTAATAGAAGCCTGGTCCTCCTCTGCAGTATAAAACTGATAATTTTCAGGGTTCCTTGACTTAAGCTTTGCAATGTAAGATAGTACTTCCTCTCCAACGGAACTTACAGAATAATCCTGCCCTACAAATACCTCCAATTCATAAAAAGGATATTCTTTCGAAAAAACAGTTGTGTAAGGCACATATCCTTCTTCATACTCGTTCTGCCCCTGCATTAATGAAACAAACGGCGATACCTCAACTTTGTAAACACCTATTATAAGAAGATCTTCCAGATTATCATTTATTTTAACCCTTATTGTTTTTCCAACTGCATTTTCAGTCCCAAATAACTTCAAAGCTGCAGTATCCTGAATAACTATAACCTTGCTTTTTCTTTCCAAATCATCCTTGCGTATCATTCTTCCATAAAGCATTTTTACTTCCTGAACTTTTTCAAATCCGTAATCTATACACATCATATTGAGTTTCACAGTCTTCCTGTTCACGGTAACATCACTGCGTACAGACTCAGAAGGAGCAATGTATTCAATTTTATCTCCAAATCTCTCTTTAAGCAGTTTTATGTCATCTATGTAGAAATAATCCGTTGACCTTACTTCGTCAATATCGTACAAATATATAAAAGCGCAGTTCTTGCCAATATCCTTGTACAAGTCGTCAAATACTCCTTTCATGCTATCACCTATAGACACTATTGCAATAACCGAACTGATGCCTATAATAATACCGAGCATTGTCAGAAGAGAGCGCATTTTATTAGATAAAACAGACTGGAACGCTATTTTAATATTTTCTAACCAGATTATTTTAAAACACCTTCTTTCCGCCTGTCTTCGATTAATAAACCATCACTGAATACTATAACCCTGTCTGCGTATTTAGCAATATCCGGTTCATGAGTAACCAAAATAACACTGTTGCCTTCTCTGTTCAACTCTGTAAATATTTCCATTATTTCTTCAGAAGAGTGAGTATCGAGATTCCCTGTGGGCTCATCCGCCAAAATAATGGGGGGATTGTTTGCTAAAGCCCTGGCAATGGCAACTCTTTGCTTTTGACCTCCTGACAGTTCACTTGGGAGATGGTCCATCCTAGCCCCAAGTCCTACTCTCTCCAAAAGTTCCAACGCTCTCCTTGTCCTTTGAGATGATTTTACTTTAGCGTATATCATTGGAAGCTCCACATTCTTTAAAATATTAGTCCTAGGTATAAGATTAAACGCCTGAAATACAAATCCGATCTTCTTATTTCTGATAAATGAAAGCTCGTCCTGGCTCCGTTTTCTTATATCTATCCCTTCAAGAAAATATTCTCCGGAAGTAGGTCTGTCAAGACACCCTAAAATGTTCATCAGCGTTGATTTACCGGAACCGGATTGACCCATTATTGCAATAAACTCTCCATGCTCAATCTCCAAGTTAATATTTTTAAGTGCGTGTACTTCTACTTTTCCTGTTTTATAAATTTTATTCAAATTTTTAATAGATATCAAATTACTCATATTGTCAGCCTATTTTCCCTCTTCGTTAGAAAGTACAATCATGCCGTCACTGTAACTTGAATCAGGGTTGACGACGATTTTCATTTCTTCTGCAAGCCCGCTGCCTGTTATCTCCGTTTCCAAATCCGTTTCCATTCCTGTTTCCACAGCTATTGATTTTACAGAACCATCATCATTTACTGCAAATATCTTATCCTGGCCATTTTCATCTTCCAAAATGGCTCCTGTAGGCACGGCAAACACATCATCTGCCTCTCCCACCTTGATTTGGGCAGTAGCAATTACGCCTGCCATCAAGCTCTCGGGCCTTTCTGTAATGTCAATAAGCACAGGTATGACTCTTTCCATACTGTTATTGTCCTTTTGTTCAGCAGTGGGAGAAATTCTTGCCACAACCCCTTCAGCATTATCTGCTCCCATAATATCCGAACTTATTTCAGCCTGCTGTCCTGTCTTTATTTTGCCCACGTCAAATTCACTCACCAATACCTTCATTTGAAGTTTGTTTAAATTTTCAACTACAAACATCGCCTTTTCATCTTCAGTATCCTTTGCGTATCTTCCAAGGTTAACATTTACTCTTGTTACAGTTCCGTCTATGGGGCTTCTAATATATACTTTATCCAAATCTTCTTTTTTCTTTTCCAGTTCCTGTTTTTTTATTTCAACATCTTTAACTTCCGCTTCAGACAAATTTACTTTTCCGTCAGAAGCATTGAAACTTTCCAAACCTTTCTTTGCCTCATTTAAATTATTCTCAATTTCTTCAAAAGTTTCCTGGGTAATTATTTCATTTTCCAGCAATTCTTTGTTTTGATTAAAACTTTTTTCAAGCTCAGCAACCTTAGACATAGCTTTATCATATTCAACCTGAGTTGCTTTAAGCTTTTCCTGTTGCTCTAGCTGTGCCAGTTGAATTTGATTTCCTGCAGCATCAATCTCCTTCTCCAATTCTTCGCTGTCCAATACTGCTAAAATCTGATCTTTTTTAACTATATCTCCTTCTTTTACTTTTATATCTAAGATTTCATAGTTTAACGGAGATACAACATCGGCTTTCTCAATACCTTCCAACGGTGCTTTTACCGATATGGTCTGTTCTATTGTCTTTTTTTCAAGATGTGAAACATTTGCAGCAATTACAGGTTCAGCTTTATTATTTTTAACATTAAAAACAGCTATAACCGCTATAATTACAACAATCATCATAAGTAATACTTTTTTCTTCTTTAAAAAATTCTTCATTTTCCTCTCCCAAATACTATAACAATTACGTGCCAAAACTAAATTTTTCAAATTCAAATTTAAACATATTTTTTTACAATACACCTGTAATCAGCTGCATTATACATTATATAGTACACTTAATTTACTTAGACGTTTTGCATCTTACATAATATTATTATAAAAAATAATTAAATATACTTCCATAGTTTTACCTTACAATTTTGCCCTCAACCTTACAATTCAGAAAGATATAATTCTATTTTTAGATAATTTAAAAAATAATTATAAAAAATAATAATGATCAAAAATTTTTACTGATTCATCTGCTGAGCAAATTGAACCTTAATACCATTTGGATCCTGAACTATAAAAAATTTAATTTCAGGGTTAGGCTGAACAGGCCCTGTTTTTATTTGAATTCCCTTCTCTGTAACAAATTTAAGCATCTCATCCAATGAATCTACTCTAAATCCTAATGTAACCGCATTTCCCGCATCTATATCCTGAACCTTTTTATTATGTATGATTTCCAATTTAGTATCATCTTCACCCATGAAACAAATTTCTGTGCCGGGACCTCCACTAAATCTTTTGTTTAGTTTAAGTCCAACTATTTCCTGATAAAACTTGAGAGTTTCTTCCATATTTTTAGCTAAAATTGTAGTCCATAAAAACTTCATAACAATCCTCCAAGTATGTATTTTGATACTCAATGTTTATTTTAATATAATTGTCAGTTCCATGCAACAATTTTAAATAACTTTACTTATATCCAGATTTATTTTGCCTGGATATTCAGTAAATCCACTTATATTTTAATTTAAATTATTTATTTTAGCATTAATATTACATTAAAATCATATAAAAAAAGCTGCTTTCAGCAGCTTTTCCTTTAAAACTTTATAATAAGAATACTCAGATGTCTATCATGACTTTTAGTCAATGTCAATTTTCACTGAACTATCAGGTTTTGATTCTTTAGGAACTGTAATTTTCAAAACGCCGTTATCAAGATTTGCTTTGATACCCTGGGATTTCGCATCCTCCAGGTAAATATTCCTGCTCATTGAACTGTAGCGTCTTTCTTTATGAATATAATTTTTATTTTCTTCGTCGACGTTTTCTTCTCTTTTTATGGAAATATTCATAGTTCCTTCATTCATTTCTATATCAACTTCGTCTTTGTTAACACCAGGCAGCTCTGCAGTTACTAAATAATTATCTTTATTCTCCTCAACATCGACTTTGAATGTGTCTCTCATAAAGTTTCTCCTTGAGGGCCAATTCCAGTTGAAGAAATCATCAACCATATTGTAAAAATCATCAAAATCGTCAAAATCCTTATTTACCAAATTTCTGTTTCTTCTTGAAGGTAAAAATCTAGACATATTCAGCATCTCCTTTTTATTCTATAAATTTTATTTTTTGTTAGCACTCTCGCTTGGTGAGTGCTAACTCTTTATGTTTTTAATATACCACTATTTTTTTATTTGTCAACTACTTTTAGAAAAATTTTTTAATTTTTCTTTACTTTTTCTTATAAATAGTATTCATTTCCTTACTATTAGTGTTGTGTTCACCGCTTTATGGATGAGCATTTATTTACTGACTTAATACTTTTTAGTTTTTCCAATGTCCGACGGTTTATTCAAAAATATTTTCTTTGAAGCATTCAAATTGCTATGTTCTGCACAGGCTCTGCCGCATCCGTTAACTATTAAGACCACATCATAAAATACATTGTTCTTTGCAGGCTCAAATGAAACATTACTATATTCATCAGATAAGCTTTCAACCAACTTCTTTCTGTCAAAAATAGGATTGCAACCTCCGCAGTATTTTATTCCTACCTTCATACGGTCAATCTACTTCTTTCTTTAGTATTTTTTTTGCAAATGCCAGCAATTCGTCGCTTACTCCTTCAATCAAAACAACTTTCTTAACTTCAGGCAGTTTTTCCTTTAGTTCTTTTTCTATAATGTCTTCTACAGTAAATTTAGCTGAAAGACAGTTGCTGCATTGGCCCATAAGTTTGATTTTTAGAACTCCCCCATCAAAAGAAATTATTTTTACATCTCCATAGTGCATGGATAACTGAGGCCTGACATATTTATCAAATACATTTTCTATTTTTTCAATCATTGATTTTAACCCCCTCTTAAATTCAAAAACATAAGGCAGCACAGTTAATTACACGTACACAAATACAGCTTATGTATTTTAAAACTTCTATTATTTCATAATAGCACATGGCATCATATAAATGCAATAAATTTAAATGCCGCATGTACGAAACATACGGCATTGATTTAATTCAACTACTTTACTTCAAATCCTTGCAGTGGATTGGTTTCCAAAATTTTTTCCACCTCTTCGTAGCCTGTCAAAAACGAATAGTTGTATCGGGCCGGAAGTGCAAACACATGAGTTGAGTTTTCCCCAAGCTTGCTTGGAGGTATGGGAGCGGCGCTTACGCTGAATTCTTCGTTCTGCAGACACTGCCACTGCTCTTTGGTAAATATCATTACCGGTATATCCTGCCTCGGTTCATCCTCAGTCCACAGTGGATGTCTTATGTAAATAATCGGACCTGATGTATCTTCTTTTCCTTCAATCAATGAAGATCCATTCCAGATGTCATTCTGTATGCTGTAGCCCTTCCAGTTTTCAGGCAACGTAAAAGTAAAACCATATTCATCATTTCTATATATAAATGAATCTTTTGACACTTCTTCGTATTCGCCCATCTCTAAAGAATCAATTATCCACTTTCCGTCGGTTTTGGCTACTTCAAGGGTAATTGGTCTCTTTGCAGCAAAACCTACCTTTTGAATTTGGTCACTTGTTATCTCATATATTGTTCCATTTACAACATATATGTCTTCATCTGTTTTTTCTGCAGACATTACGCTGATACGTTCCGGCCAAGGGCTTGAAGTGAGCTTCCCCGGAGCGCTTTCAGGGCTTTTCACCCATTTCTCAATCAAATCATCCGTTACATAGTTACCGTAATATTTCTGCATATCATCTTTTAACATATCTTCAGAAGAAAGAAGTGATACCATTTTCAGCTGGCCGCCGAATTTCTGAACAAATTCCACAACATCATTTTTTTCGATCTCAGTTTCTTCAGCTCTCGACTTTTCCGCCGACAAAGCCCATTTAACGTTTCCTATGTCACCTTTCTTAAATTTAACCATTACGTTTGGATATGTCAAAGCCTGTGTTACCATGCTTCCTTCTGCAGGTGAATTTAATGCTGCGTGTATATACACTGTACCGGGAGTCACTTCTGTTATACTGTCTATGGTCACACTGTAGCCACCGGTATTCTTTTCTCCTGCCGATATAAGCACATACATATAGTCGCTGTCCGTTAAACAATACATACCCTTATTCATATAATTCTCATCGTACAATCCTGACAATAGTTTACTGTCTTTAATTGTTTGTATGTCCAATGTTTCAAAATTGATCGGTTTTTCAACAGCAGTATTTTCTGTATTTATAGTCACTGCACGAAGAGAATTATCCCAGCTAACATCAGTTCCCAATATTTCGGCCGCAAAACGCAGGGGTACATATATTTTTTCATCCTTTGTTATAGGTGAAATTTCACAATCAACAGTTTTTTCTTTTAATGAACCTCCTTCATTTTCAGTTATTTTTGCATTATTTTTACCTACCGTCATTTCTATAGTAACATCATCTGAATAAATTTTAATTGTTCCTGTTTCTAAATCACTTACTGCCTTGATGCCTAATTTTTCTGTAAGTTTATCTAAAAGAACTAATGTACGTTCATTTTCAATAAAGGGCTCTAAATCCTCCTGAACCCATTCATTATCGATTTGTATTTTTACATTATTAATATCAGAAACAGCAAATACCGTGTTAGTTGAAATAATTGCGCAGCACGTGCAGATAACAGCTGTCTTTTTTATCTTTGTTTTTTTCATATATACCTCCTCAATATTATTTTATATCTTTAGACGGAGAAACTTTATTTTTGTTCCTGGTTTTTTAAATTTTACAATATTGTTACTTTTCGCCGTCAACTTAATTCAATTTTAGGTTGACAATCATATTAGATATTTATATAATACTAAAATGGAAGGTGAAAATATGTCGGTTAAAAATAAAGTATTGAATATTTTAGAACAATGTAAGGGTGAAAGTGTTTCAGGTCAGGATCTTGCTGAAAAGCTGAATGTTTCAAGAACCGCTGTGTGGAAAGCAATAAATTCGTTAAAGGAAGAAGGCTACATAATTGACGGAGTATCTAATAAGGGGTATTCTTTGTCACCGACTTCAGATATTTTATCGTCGGAGGGTATACAGCCTTTTTTAAATGATGAATATAAAAAAGCTCCCATCAAAGTATATAAAACAATAAGTTCCACCAATACGGAAGCCAAACTCATGTCGTTGCAAGGTGCAGAACATGGAACCGTAATTTTGTCAGAGGAGCAGACAAACGGAAGAGGCCGCATGGGAAGAAGCTTTTATTCCCCGTCCGAATCAGGAATTTATATGAGTATTATTTTAAAGCCTGATCTAAGTATCACCGATTCTGTTTTGATTACAACTGCATCAGCCGTTGCAGTCTGTCTCGCTGTTGAAAAATTTACCAACATTGAGCCTAAAATAAAATGGGTTAATGACATTTATATTAACAACAAAAAAGTATGTGGAATTTTGACTGAAGCTGTAACTGATATTGAAAGCGGAACTATAAACGCATTAATTGTAGGAATTGGATTGAATGTCAAGACGGAAATTTTCCCGGAAGAGCTTAAAAAAAGGGCAGGCTCTCTGTTTAATTCAAGCAAAAACAGCTATATACGTAACCGCCTGGCAGCAGAAATAATAAACAATGTCTTGTCCACCTGTGCAAACCTTGAAGACAGAAATTTTTTGAAAATTTATAAAAACCGCTCCATGATAATCGGGGAAAAAATCAGGTACCTAAAAAATAACAAATGGTACGAAGGATATGCCCAGGATATTGATGAATACGGTGGATTGGTTGTTTCCCATGAAGACGGCCACAAGGAAATCCTCCATTCAGGAGAAATTTCAGTACGAAAACAAAATTAGTCAGGAGAATACTATGACAAAAGTAAAATTAAATACAAAAGACATAACAGAAATAGGAATGTTCGCCGCATTGACGGCAATAGGAGCATCCATAAGCATACCTTTAGGTCCTGTACCGATTACACTTCAATCTCTCTTTGTCTTATTGTCTGGATTGGTTTTAGGTTCAAGAAAAGCTTTTTTTTCGCAAACAGCTTACGTGCTGCTTGGACTGGCAGGGCTTCCTGTATTCGCCGGTTTTTCAGGAGGAATTCAGTCCGTTACAAATCCAAGCTTTGGATTTGTAATCGGGTTTGTTGCATCTGCATTCTTTGCAGGTAAAATCTCAGAAAAACAAATGTACTCAACAAAAAATTCAGCCCTGTCCGTACTTGCGGGAACCTTAGTTATATATGCAATTGGGATCCCTTATATGTACTATGTGTTGAATATAATACTTGCAGAAAATTTAAATATTATCCAGATATTAAGCATGGGAATGTTTATGTTCATTCCCGGAGATATATTAAAGGCAGTTATTGCCGTAATTATATGGAAAAAATTCAGGAAAAATTATAGTAAAAAAAGTTAAGTAAAAATTATTAAAACAATTTAAACCTTCACGCATATAATAAATATTATTAGCAATTAAATTAAGAGAAAGGTGTGACTGATTGTGCATAATAAAAACTTTCCATTTATGTCCGATTCATATTTAAAAAATGATACACGTATAAACAGCAGCAGTCCCTATAAGGTGCGAAATATGATTCCAAGCAGTTCCTCTACATATACCTTCGCCCAAGAAACAAGCCCTGGGCAAGCTCCCGAACAAGCCCCGCCCCAGGGGGACACATCTGCTCTTCCTGCAGAACCGGGAGCAGTGCCTGAAAGTGAACCGGAAAAAGTCGGCTACATATCTATAGGTGTTTTTACCGCATCAGGTGCACTTCCTGTAGAAGACGCAGTAATAACAGTCTACACACTTGATGAAGAAGGTGAAGAAAACGTCATATCACATCAGGTAACAGATGCAAACGGCCAGGTTCCCATCATAGAATTGCCCATAAGTCATGATGAGGTTAGTCCGCTGCAAAGCTCTGAATATTATTTCGGCACTTATAATTTAAGGATACAGGCAATTAATTATTATACTGTTAACATACTCGATTTTCGTGTTTTTCCGAATACAACAACAAATTTTGCTGTAGATTTAATTCCGGTTGCAGCAGAACCTACAGAAGTTGGTCCGGATACAACATACGTTATTCCGCCAAGCCCGGTGGACATTTCAAATGATTAAGGCGGTGGGTTTAATGAGCATTCAAATACCAGGACTCACAGAAGTTGTAATACCCGCTGCAATAACAGTGCATTTAGGTGCGCCGGATGAACCTGCTGAAAATGTTACAGTATCTTTTCTTGATTACATTAAAAATGTAGCTTCAAGTGAACTGTATCCAACTTGGCCAGAAAATGCACTGAGAGCCAACATTTATGCAATAAATTCAATTGCGTTGAACAGAGTTTTTACTGAATGGTACAGATCTCAAGGTTATAATTTCGACATAACAAACACCACCCAATACGATCAGGCATTTGTACCAAATAGAGGTATTTTTGGTAACATATCAGTCATTGCCGATGAATTATTTGACAGCTATATCACAAGAGAAGGTCAATTAGAACCTCTTTTTGCGGCATTTTGTGATGGACGCATAACACAGTGCAATGGCATGTTTCAATGGGGATCCGTTGATTTGGCAGAACAGGGCTATACTCCCTACGAAATCCTTCAATATTACTATGGAGATAACATTAACATACAAACAGATACACCTTTGGAAGAAGCATATGTAACATATCCGGGAACACCTCTAAAATATGGAGATAACAATCCATATGTGCTTATGGTTCAGTTCTCATTAAATATAATATCTGAAAATTACCCTGCAATACCTAAAATTCCATACCCTGTCGGTACGTTTGATGATGCGACGCAGTCCGCGGTTGAAGAATTTCAAAGAATATTTAACTTTCCTGTTACCGGAATTGTAGACAGTTCTACGTGGTATGGAATAAGAAGAATTTACTCAGCTGTTGCAAGGTTAGCAGAACTGACTTCTCAAGGTCTTATTATCAGTGAACTCCCAGAATTTACACCGGAGCCCGTGGAGGGAGAAGCTACTGCCAGAGTCCAGGTTGTTCAATATTTTCTCAATGTATTGTCAGCTTATTACAATACGATTCCGGCTGTAGACATAAACGGAATATTGAATACTCAAACAAGGACGGCAATAATGGAATTTCAAAAAACCATGAGGCTGCCTATAACAGGAATTGTAGACGAACAAACTTATAGCACTATGTACAACAGTGTTGCAGGTATATTAGCCACAGTGCCTCCCACATCTATAGCCCTTCCAAGTATCTTATGGCCAGGTGTTGTTTACAGACCAGGATCTGAAGGACCAGGGGTATATATTATTCAACAGTATCTAGCATATATATCTTCCATACTGGAGGGAATCACGACTGTTGAGCCGGATGGTATTTATGGTCCTCAAACAGAACAGTCTGTCAGAGAATTCCAGGAATTCTTTGGAATAGATCCCACAGGTATAGTTGATCGATATACATGGGAAAGGATAGTCCTGATATATCGAAACTTAAGATTTGGGACCAACCGAAATACCGGTCAATTTCCAGGCAGTACTGTTGGCGAACAATAAACAGATCAAGGAGGTAAATATGAAAAGCAGTTTAGATACTATTAAAGCAAAAAATCCTATATTGGAAATGCAGTTTGTTTTAAGAAAAATTGCGCAAGTATTTCCTGAGATTCCTGTGGTTTTTCCAACAGGAAGATTTGACCTTCAAACTCAAAATGCTGTAACGGAATTTCAAAAAAAATTTAATCTTCCCATAACAGGAAAGATTGATTTCATAACATGGAATGCAATTATGGAAGAAAATATTAAATGCATACACTGTATAAATACTCCTGCTAAGGTTGCATGCTTTGAAGACGATAAGGCAGAATACAAAATAGGAGATAAAGGAAACATTATTTTTATATTGCAGATACTTTTAAAAAATTTTAGGGAAAAATATATAAACTATATAGACGTGGATTTAACCGGGGTTTTTGATGAAACAACTGAAAAAGCAATTAAACAGTTTCAAAAATATAGCGGTCTTCCTGTTACAGGGATCCTAAATAGACAAACCTGGAATACAATCAATAAAATTAACGAAACCTGCCAGCTGTATGACGGCGCAATAGACTATTGGTAGATAAGAGGGATGCCGCAACAGCATTCCCTCTTATTTAAGATTCCGATTCCGACAGAGTTTTGGTTTCCCATTTATTACTTCTATATCTTATGATAAAGAAAAATGCCCTTACAAACCAATCAATAAACATTGCTATCCATACTCCAAACATTCCAACATTCATATATTTTGAAATAACTATACCTAATCCAATCCTTAATATCCACATTGAGGTTACTCCAACAACCATTGTATATCGTACATCGTTGGAAGCTCTGAGCATATTTGGAAGAGTGAATGCCATCGGCCAAATAATGCAGACAAAAATTCCATGGTAAATAAATACTTTGCTTGCCATAGCTGCTGTTTCTGCAGATAAATTATAAGCCTTCAAAATCAATGGTATGCCGGCAATAATAAGACCGTTTATTACTATCAAGGAAATATAAACATATTTTATAAACTTCTTCGTATAGAATCTAACCTGGTCATAATCTCCGGCTCCAACACACTGGCTTACAACAGTTACTAATCCCAATCCAATTGCCGTGCCAGGCAGTATTCCAAAAGCAGATACTGTATTTCCAACTGCATTTGCAGTAATTGACGCAGTGCCAAAAACTGAAATAACACTTAAAAGCATTATTTTCCCAAGCTGGAACATGCTGTTTTCTACACCGTTGGGAATACCTATCCTTAGTATATTACTAACCATTTTCTTGTCATATTTATACTTATGCTTTTTCCTTATATGAATTATAAGATCTTCATTCCTTAATAACACAATAATCATAAAAGCTGCAACAGCTCTTGATACCAACGTAGGAATAGCAACACCTGCCACACCGAGCTTGGCAACATAAACCAGCAGCGCATTGCCAGTTACATTTATGGCATTCATTATAAGAGAGGTTATCATAGTTATTTTTGAATTGCCCATAGCTCTGAACAAAGCAGCGCCGCTGTTGTACACAGCTATAAACGGTATGCTGGCAAACACAATCATAATATAAGTTCTGGCATATGCTTCAACATCTGGCTCTATACTTCCAAAAATCACTTTAAGTATGAAGTTTCTTCCAAAGTACATAGCAATCATTATAAGTACTGAAATAAACATTATAAATCCTATGAGCTGCTCTCCTGCCTTACATGCCTTTTCAATATGTTTTTGGCCTATATACTGACCTGCAATTACCGCACCTCCGGTCGCTAATGCGGCAAAAATATTTATAAGTAAAATCATTATAGAATCAGCAAGAGAAACTGCAGAAACTGCACTTTCACCTACACTTGAAACCATTATTGAATCTGCCATACCTACAGCAACAGCCAAAAACTGTTCTATAACAAGAGGTATCAGCAATCTTAGTATATCTTTTCTTGTAAAAAGATAATCTTTGTTTATAGAATTCCCCATTACGTCTCCCCATATAATCTTTTTTTCATTATTCAAATAAAAAAGCCTTCAAACAAAGGCCAAAATACCCTACATTTCAAATCATTTATAATTACATTCCCATTATAATACTCATTTAATTTAAGTCAAATGTATTTTTTTAGGACAACGTATCTTATTTAACATATTTAAAATATTTAACTTTTGATTCAAATTATTAATAACTGATAACCACCAATTAGATAGTTGGTCAAAATTAATCAGGTAAAAGGTTGAAAATATCGTGTTAAATATAGGAATAATACCTTTGTACATACTTTCAAGATAAGTAATAGCAGGTAATTCGTTATTAGTACTTTGTTGTAATTTCAACAATTTTATGTCAGAATGAATTTGTTTTTACCCCGTTTTTATACCCTTTTTCAATATTATGTCAAAAAATATTATCAATGCAATTGTTTTTCTAAAATTCTTTTGCTATTTTTGTAGACCTAGGTAAATTAGAGGACAAATGTATTCTGTTTTCTTTAAACAGTTCAAACTGGATGCAGTCCAGATTTATAATAGGTATTATAAATCGATTGGTGGAAGTCCTTGTCAAGATTTAAGTGTTTAGTTTCAATTCCTCATAGGTATTATAAATCCGGACTAACGACTACGGCATTATGCAGATCAACCAAGGTTTCAATTCCTCATAGGTATTATAAATCCCTATGAAAGGCACTGCTTTAACGGGCGGTGTCTTGTTTCAATTCCTCATAGGTATTATAAATCCAGGGAGAAAGTTTTGGTATTCTTACTGGCTATCAGTTTCAATTCCTCATAGGTATTATAAATCGGTGATCCGATTATCTCCCAAGGATAGGGTTATAATCTAGTTTCAATTTCTCATAGGTATTATAAATCGCAGATACACAGATTATCTTACGGCAGATAGTGAATGTTTCAATTCCTCATAGGTATTATAAATCTAGGGTGTTTCTTGTTGTTGACGAAAGCAATCTGGTGTTTCAATTCCTCATAGGTATTATAAATCGACAAGTTGACATATTGGAAAAAGTACAGCCATTCTGGTTTCAATTCCTCATAGGTATTATAAATCTCCTGTTTGTATCATTGCCTGCATCAGATTAATTTTGTTTCAATTCCTCATAGGTATTATAAATCCTTAATTGGATGTTATCACCGCCTTAAAAACATACATGTTTCAATTCCTCATAGGTATTATAAATCAAGAACTGAGTTAACATCAAGCATTGACAGTATTGGTTTCAATTCCTCATAGGTATTATAAATCTAGTAAAAGAAGTATCTGTAAACAAAGCATTGAGAAGTTTCAATTCCTCATAGGTATTATAAATCGCAGATGTTGCGTTGCTATACGTATACTATATATAGGGTTTCAATTCCTCATAGGTATTATAAATCAGTAGGCTATAACAGCTATTTGCTAACGGTATAGGTGGTTTCAATTCCTCATAGGTATTATAAAAATCTCAATATTTTGTGAATATGCCCCTAAGGCAGGTAAAGGTTTCAATTCCTCATAGGTATTATAAATCCTTTAATCCTTGAAAGTTTTCAAGCTTCAATGTTAAGTTTCAATTCCTCATAGGTATTATAAATCTTGAATACTGTTGTCTTTCCTGTGGCGTTATCGCCGGTTTCAATTCCTCATAGGTATTATAAATCGCTTATTAAAGCTATTCGTGAAGCTGAAAAGACTGCGTTTCAATTCCTCATAGGTATTATAAATCCAATAACAAAGACCACAAATGGGACAACAACCTACCGGGTTTCAATTCCTCATAGGTATTATAAATCCCCGATAACCCGTTTGTGTTAGTAGACATATTAGGAAGTTTCAATTCCTCATAGGTATTATAAATCAACATAAGCGGAGCGTGTACTAACAGACATTCGGAGTTTCAATTCCTCATAGGTATTATAAATCCGAGAATGAACAGACCAGAAGGCAATAAAGACCAAGAAAGTTTCAATTCCTCATAGGTATTATAAATCCTTTCTTGAGCTATTTGCTTTGTATCTTCATTAAGAGTTTCAATTCCTCATAGGTATTATAAATCCGATTTCTCCAACCATAACAAGCGCTTTTGTAAATCAGTTTCAATTCCTCATAGGTATTATAAATCCTTAATCTCTTATTAGGTTTCACAGTACTTTCCTCCTAGTTTCAATTCCTCATAGGTATTATAAATCCCATTAATGGAAAAAAGAGAAATTGAAGAAAAAAGGAGTTTCAATTCCTCATAGGTATTATAAATCCCCCAAGCCTCCTTTGCCCATCCTATAGGAGTTGCAGGTTTCAATTCCTCATAGGTATTATAAATCTCCCGTACGCTTTGCATATGGCTCTTTAAAAGGAACAACGTTTCAATTCCTCATAGGTATTATAAATCCTTCCGTTTTCGTACACACTGTCAAAAACCTCATCTAGTTTCAATTCCTCATAGGTATTATAAATCCAATAACAAAGACCACAAATGGGACAACAACCTACCGGGTTTCAATTCCTCATAGGTATTATAAATCCCCGATAACCCGTTTGTGTTAGTAGACATATTAGGAAGTTTCAATTCCTCATAGGTATTATAAATCAACATAAGCGGAGCGTGTACTAACAGACATTCGGAGTTTCAATTCCTCATAGGTATTATAAATCCCAGAATTAGACAGTGTTGAAACAGAATTTGATTTTAAGTTTCAATTCCTCATAGGTATTATAAATCCTATAAGTATCATCTTCGTTTTTTATCGTTATTGCCTGTTTCAATTCCTCATAGGTATTATAAATCCTTTTCAATATCTTCCGGGGATAATTTTTTTTTACAAGTTTCAATTCCTCATAGGTATTATAAATCCCAGTACACATTCAATAAATGTGGTTGGTGGAACTTGTTTCAATTCCTCATAGGTATTATAAATCCAACTTTTATAAAATTCAATATAATAAGCCGAGTAAAGTTTCAATTCCTCATAGGTATTATAAATCCCATTTTTTCTTTTATATTCTCCATGGCAACATGAGTAGTTTCAATTCCTCATAGGTATTATAAATCCACTGTATTAATACACTATTGCATTAATACATTAACCGGTTTCAATTCCTCATAGGTATTATAAATCCTGAAAACAGTAGTCTGCAGCACTATTTTAAAAAAAGTTTCAATTCCTCATAGGTATTATAAATCTCAATTCCTCTTCCGTTATAATAACGTAAATTTCTAGTTTCAATTCCTCATAGGTATTATAAATCCATATTTTACGAATGCCAGTCGGAAAGCTTACGACAAGTTTCAATTCCTCATAGGTATTATAAATCCGTGGAGTATATCCTATGTAATGGAGGTGTTTACATGTGTTTCAATTCCTCATAGGTATTATAAATCGCAATCCGGAAACAGCCGGTTTCAATTCCTCATAGGTATTATAAATCCCTAAGATTGAGAAAAAGCAATATGAAACGAAAGAAGGTTTCAATTCCTCATAGGTATTATAAATCCAACAAATGCTGCTCTGTATCTGTGACTTTCATATTCTGTTTCAATTCCTCATAGGTATTATAAATCCTAGATGTGATTTTCACGGCGGAAGAAAAAAGAGATGTTTCAATTCCTCATAGGTATTATAAATCCTTTAAAATCCACAATACTTTCGTTTTCATTTTCTTGTTTCAATTCCTCATAGGTATTATAAATCCCTATTCGCATTCTAAGATGTTGATTGTTCAAAACAAGGTTTCAATTCCTCATAGGTATTATAAATCCACGCACGCTTTTCAATGTCTTGATGGTTTATACCTTGGTTTCAATTCCTCATAGGTATTATAAATCCTCCTTTTTCCAGAGCTCTGTCAATGTCTTGTAGTGTGTTTCAATTCCTCATAGGTATTATAAATCCTTGAATAACTTTCCATGTAACCTACATGATTTTCAAGTTTCAATTCCTCATAGGTATTATAAATCCTTCCCCATACGGCGATATTTCCATCATCGTGTTGAGGTTTCAATTCCTCATAGGTATTATAAATCCAAGTACATAAATCAAATTAGTACACTAAGCAATCATGTTTCAATTCCTCATAGGTATTATAAATCTTACAAATCCATCTGAAACATCTAAAGAGTTCGGAGGGTTTCAATTCCTCATAGGTATTATAAATCCTAGAACGCCCATAGACGTGTCAAGGGAGCAACATCTTGGTTTCAATTCCTCATAG
>DHER01000050.1:54095-54366 GCA_002399975.1 Firmicutes bacterium UBA4845
CTCATAGGTATTATAAATCCTCCGTTTGGAGGGTCAACTGTAATTGCACCTTCCGGGTTTCAATTCCTCATAGGTATTATAAATCCAGACGCTCTGGATGTGAGCATGGATGAGCTTTGGTTTCAATTCCTCATAGGTATTATAAATCCAAGCAGACCCTAAGTGCAACAAATACAGCAGTAAAGAGTTTCAATTCCTCATAGGTATTATAAATCCGACTTTTACAAGTAAAATATTAAAATAAAGTAAAATATGTTTCAATTCCTCATAG
>DHER01000121.1 GCA_002399975.1 Firmicutes bacterium UBA4845
AGAATGATTTACGAAACCGAAGCACAGAGGAAGAGAACGGATAATCAATTGCCTTTATCCTTAAAAACAGAAAAACAGATAATGCTAGATCGATTAATAAGTGAAACGTCAAAGCAAATCGAAGCAAAGGAGGACTTATGAATACATACACACTTATAGACAATGGCAAGACGATAGGCACAAAAATGACAGCCACAGAGGTCGCGGAAGTTACCGGCATGAGCAAAAAATCCGCTTGTGTTTACAGCAGCAGAGGCTACCTCTACAACGGCAGATACAAAGTCATCAAGGATGGGGAGATTGACCGTGTGCGCACACATAAGCTTGACATGGATTTGATTAGGGACTGGGACGATATGATGCAAGCGGCGGAGTTACTTAAGACCGGAAAAGGGCGGATCGTGGCAAGGAAAAAGGGGAAGAAGCGGATTAGATACGTGGAGCGGATTAAGTAAACCATGAAGGAGTGAATACGACGATGATGTCAAAAAGAGAGATCGACAAATGTTGCAATCTTGAGGTTTTAGAAAGAGAAAGCGAAAATGCAATCCGCGATTGTGAATTTTTTAATAATTGCTCAATATGTCCATTGAGATATAGCGACGGAGGCTGCACATTGCGGCACCTGACAAAAAGGAAAGAGATAGTAGAGGGAATGAGTGAGCAAAATTAAGAGTTAGGGGAGGTAAATCTGAATGGATGAAATATTAAAATTTTTAGATATGAGAGTTGCATTTTTAAGAGGGTTTGACGAGGATGAGGATGAAGAAATAATTGACGGTGAAGAAATTTATACTCGTGGCGTGGAAAATGGCAAGTACGAAGAGGCGGTATTTATTCGTAAGAAAATAAATGAGATGTTAATTAAGCAAAACTAAAACAAAGTTAAGATTTAGCGAAGGGAGTGTGCTTAATGAAACGAAGCTGTAAAAATTGCTTTTATCAAGAACAAGAGATTAGCGAATATCCATGCAGTAATTGCAAATATGCTTATGTAGATTTGTGGAAACCAAAGGATCAACAGAAAATAAATAGTACTCCGAAAGAGGTAAGAGATTTCAAGGTGTTACGCAAAGGTGATAAAGTCAGGAAGTATTATAATGGTGCATATATGGGTGATTATATTGTTGTACACGGTGGACGCAACAATGGCTTAACTATCATCAGTTGCGAACACATTTTTAGTGGTACTCCTGAACATATACACGTTAATAACTTGGTGAAATTAGTCAATTAAACTAAAACAAAGTTAAGAGTTAGGGGAGGTATTGCGATGGAAATAAATGAATGGATTAGTTCGTGCAAGGTAAGGGCTTTTCCATGGATAGATGGTAAGCGGATATATTGCAATGTGAGATATTACAAACCGGGTCAATCAATCGAAAGGGAGCCTGTATGGGATAAAACGGTTTATATTACAGATAATGAAGCAGGGCGAAATCTTGTATTTAATTTTACGCATTCATTAGTTGAACATATTATAGCAATGCAAATTCCAGACAACAAAGAAATAACTTTTACAGCCTAAATAAAAATTTGATAGAAAGGTAGGTGGTCTCATGTTTGAGGATTACGAATGCGAAGGTAACATGACAATATTTGATTATCTAGACGAACTAAATAGACCGGTAGAGCCAGAACTAAGCAAGGGAACGACTGTATACAAACTTATACTAGATGTTGTTGAAAATGGAGTTATAGATCACACGTGGGAGCTAAGAGACAAATATGGATATGCGGCTAAAAAGCCAATCGGAACATTTATAACATTTTGGTCGCCTGATATCGGAGACACAGTTTTTACAGACAAAGAAGCAGCTTATACCAAAGCTGAAAGCCTAAGAAATACATATAAGGTCATCCGCGGCAAGGATATGGAAGTAATAAAAGAAATCAATTTTGCCCGTAGTGATTTTAAAAACGATATCGAGAGTGTGAAATTATTGAAAGGCAATATGGTCTATTTTAAAAAGTGGCCATGCTATCCGTTCCTTGAAAAATTCGAGACAGAGAAACAGGCCGAAAAAAGGTATAAAAAGTGCATCGATGAAATCGTCAACGATATCAACAATATTAAAAAAGTTCAGACTGATGAAAGCCTGCCGATGCAGGATATGTACTTAGCTAGAACAGGGAAATGGTCACGATACGATTATGTTGACTTCAACCATCCTGTTTTGGTCGCAGGAGGGACACCATGAACGATAATCCAGTATCAAAGCCATTTTGCAAAGGTTGCAAATTTTGGGAGCCAATCGGATTTTACGGTTGGGAGCGCAAGATGGATCCCGAGACAAATAAATGCAAGCACCTTAAGCGGTGCGGGAGGGTTTGGAGAACGGCAAAGGATTATAGGAGGGATTAAATGGACTGGAACCCTGTTACAAAGCCATATTGCAATAATTGTCCGTATTATATGGCTATCGGACAATACATATATCAACTCGAACGCGATAAAGAATTAAGAAAATGTAGGTACTTGCGAATTTGTCATAGGATTAGCGAGACCATGAAGCCAAGGCAGATGGAACTTAGCGATTTTATTTAGGAGGGATTAAATTGGACTTAGAACAAAAGTCAATCGAGCGGCTGGAACTTGCAAGTAAAATGTCATTGAAATATTACGGCAAACCTCTCCTGCTTGCGTACTCCGGTGGCAAAGACAGTGATGTAATGCTAGAGATGGCAATCCGCAGCGGAATCCCGTTTGAAGTTCAAAACAGCCATACTACTGCCGATGCACCAGAAACCGTTCGGCATATACGGAAAAAGTTCCGGGAGCTCGAACTCAAAGGGATTAAATGCACCATCAATAAGCCAGTTTATCAAGGCAAAAGAATTTCAATGTGGACGCTTATCCCAATAATGGTATTCCCTCCAACCAGGACATCAAGATATTGCTGCCGAGTGCTAAAAGAGAGCGCCGGCGATGGAAGAATGATATCTACCGGAGTCCGTTGGGACGAAAGCACGCAGCGAAGCGCAAGGGGAAAGATGGAAATCATAGGTTCCACAAAGAAAAGCAAAATCATACTAACCAACGATAACGATACGCAGAGAAGATTTTTTGAGAAGTGCGAGCTTCGTGCAAAGTCGGTTTGTAATCCGATAATTGAGTGGACGAACACGGATATATGGGAATTTATCCGTTCGGAGAAAATAGAGACGAACCCATTATATGAATGCGGCTTTGACCGTGTGGGTTGCATCGGATGCCCGCTATCAGGCAAACAAAGATACTTTCATTTTCAAAAGTATCCGAAGTACAAAAATCTATACATAAGAGCATTTGACAGGATGATACAGGAACGATTAAGGCGAGGGCTAGAAACCCAATGGAAAACCGGCAAAGAAGTATATGCATGGTGGATGAACGAGGATATAAATCAGATAACTATAAGTGATTATTTAAAGGAGGTAGAATAATGCGGTTAATTGATGCAGATAAATTAAAACAATGCTATACAGGAACAAATGGATGTGACGATAAAGCATCTTATGTAAGTATATGCGCAATGATAGACGATGCGCCGACAGTGCTTGATGATGATGCTTTTGAAAATATTACCGACTTAGCTTGGATAGCACAAGCAAGCGGTATACTGGAGAGACGCTAAATGTTGAAAGGAGTTGTTAGGGATGAGATTAATTGATGCGGATGAGGTTATACGGCAGTTGGAAGCCGAAAGAGATCTAATACTACCGAGTACGGGGCAATATTACCATGATCGGTTTGCTAGAAATAATTATAATCATGCAATCGAAATTGTGAAAGGAGCTGTCAAGGATGAATAATAATAGTTTAAAACCATGCCCTTTCTGCGGTGGAAATGGCGTAAGAAAATTAATCAAGCCATATCGAAAGATTAAAGGCAGAGGGCAATCCTATCTTGCTATAATCGGGTGCGAAACAATCGGATGCACTGTAGAGGTATCGCAAGCCGGATTCACCAGAGAAGATGCATGGAATTATGCAGAAAGCAGATGGAATAACCGAGCAACGAAAGGAACGGTCAGGGGGAATGATATCGAAAAAGCTATTGAAATCCTAAAGAGAAAAACAACAATACCGAACAAAGATGAAAGTTGGACAGATATTGACAAAGCTTATGATGCCGCTATATCTGCCCTAGAGGCGCAGCAAACCAATAGCTGGGTACCGGTAACGGAGCGGCTGCCGGAAGCCGAAAAAGAGGTTGAAGTTACCATTGAAAGGCGCATGGAAAATAAAACATATAGATTTACATGCCGTGCTTTTTATGAGGACGGAACAATACGGAACGATGACAGTGGATTTAACTGGAATGATTATGACGATATGGAATATGACGAAGAACACGATGATTATAGAGTCTCGGAAGGCTGGTTTGAAGCTGTTACATATGCGGAAGAGTTTGCAGTAATTGGTGATTTTGTGGTTGCTTGGAGACCAATTTCAGAACCGTGGAAGGAGGAAAAATCATGTTAAACATTAATGAATTTGTAAAAGAAGTCGGGGAAAACGCAGTTGCACATGGATGGTGGGACGAAGAACGAAGCTTTGGGGAATTAATCGCTCTGTGTCACTCGGAGCTATCGGAGGCATTAGAGGAATACCGTCAAGGAAACCTACCGACGGAAACATATTATTCATGCAATCAATGTGACGAGAAGTGTGCATATGTCGGAAAGCAATTTAACAACTGCACACATAAGCAGGGACTTACAATACACGGGAAACCCGAAGATATCCCATCTGAGTTGGCAGACGTAATTATCCGGATCTTTGATATGTGCCATCACTACGGTATAGATATCGAATCAATGCTAATTGATAAGCATGAGTTTAATAAGTCCAGACCGTACAAACACGGCGGAAAGGTTATTTAAGGAGGTAGCTTATGCAGAGGGAAATTAAGTTTAGAGGCAAGCGAGTAGATACGGGAAATAAAGAAATATGTGAATTATGCGAAAACTATATTACTGATGCAGAATGTGACAGCCAAGACACCTGTAAACTAAACGAGGTAGTCAAGCAAAATGAAGCTTTAAATGATGAACATGAATACTGCGGCGAATACGGAACGGATGACTGCCAATTTGCTTACAGGATTGATAAGCTCCAGCAAGAGTGTGACTTCTGGGAGCGTGAAGCCAAGAAAAATTGTTTCAAGCTCGGGGAGCAGAGAATAAAGCTACAGCAGATGGAGTGTGAAATGTGCAAGCTGGAGGATACTGATAAGTGCAGGCAATGTTAGCAAGTAAAATTAAGATTTAGAGGAGGCAAAACAGGATGAATATTTTATTTAACATGAGCTGCGGTCATGCAGAAGAAAGAGAAGTTGCAGACCCTAGCAAGTATTTAAAGATAGACCGGGAGTATTACGCGAAACAAGGGTTATGCAGTGCCTGTTGGGCTAAATTACGTGCCGAACATAAACAGCAGTCACATGTGAAGCAAAACTAAAAGTTAGGAGGTAGAAATCTATGACAGGTACTACATTTTGCATGTATCAAACTCCTTGCGGATGGTGCACTAAGTTTGATACCGAATGCACGGAAGAAAATAAGATAAACGTAAGGCTGGACTGTGATAGCGAAGTTATAAAATCTATGTTGATAGATGACAAAATTGCGGATACAAAGAGAGAGCCTGCGGTTGAGGGGTGAGGAATTGACAAAAGATGAACTAAACCAAATATATAAATTAAACAGAGAGATTAAGATGTGGCAGAAAGAGCTTAACCGCCTACAATGCAGGTCACTGATAAAAGGACAGGAGATTACCGGGATGCCTTTTGTTACCGGGACATCTGACAAAGTCGGGGACTTAGCGGTGCAGATAACAGACACCGAAGCGGTTATCCGCGGAATACTTGCAAGAGTACAGATAGAGCGTAGGAGGATACTAGAGTACATAGACGGCATAGACGACAGCATAGCAAGGCAGGTTATATTTTTAAAGTGTGTATCCGGCCTTAATTGGTACCAGATAGCAAGAGAGTTGGGACAAGGGTATACAGCAGATGCGGTAAAGCAAATATACTACAGACGATTAAAAAAAGATGGGATAAAGTAAAAGTGTCACGTTATGTCACTATATTGTTTGATAGTATAGTAGTGTAAAGGATTATAAAAAGGCTTCATATTCTCCTTTAATATATACGGCCGTTGAGTGCCACAGCTTGACGGCTGACTAAGTGGCAAGCGATACCAGCGTAAGGCAAACCGCAGCAATATGAGATTCACAGAGTAAACTATAATATCCTGCATAAGTCTTATAAACTCCGGATAGACGGTAGTTGATGTCATGGCGATAAAGGCCGAGCCACTATAAATCATTTATAAATCCTAAATAAAAGGCACTCATGCTAGCCACATCGGGTGTCTTTTTTAATGCGCAAAGGAGTGATGATATGCAAAGGTTTGGCACAGCAGAGCAAATACGTGCTTGGCAAAAGCAGGACGCGGAAGATTATAGATTTTACACTAAGATGCTTCGGGTACTTTACAATAAGCCAAAGCTTAAAAGCAAGATACTAAAAATATTAAAAGAGATTGAGGACAGGCAATATGCCAAAGTACCTCTTGCAAGGTGATCGGATGCCAATATATAAAAGATGCAGCAGATGCGGTAAGAGATTGCCGAGCGGGACAAAGTGCGAATGCATTAAGAAACGACATAAGGAATATGACAAGTACACCAGGGATAAGGTCGCAGAAGATTTTTACCATTCAAAAGAATGGGAGTTAGCAAGAGATGATGCAATAAGCTTTTACACTGGTATAGATATATACAGCTACTACGTACTGGGAGCCATTGAGTATGGCACTACAGTGCATCATATCGTGCCGCTTAAAGATGATTGGAGCAAGAGGGCAGACAGACACAACCTTATATATCTAACAGACAGCAACCACCAACTCATGCATAAAGCTATGAGAGAGGGACGATATAAAGAGACGATAGAGCTGCTTAACAAGTTAGCCAATAAATATGAGCAAGAGTTTAGCACTTAGTGAGTGCTCATGGTACCCCTAGGGGGTGATAAAAAGTACGCGGCCCCGCCCGGAGACCGCCGCTTCCCTACTCTTCACACAAAATTCTAAATTGAACTAAAAAGTTGGCAAAGGAGGGATTTAATGGCCAGACAGAGAAAACCGGTTGACATGCAAAAAGGGAATCTTACCGTATTGCAACAGGAAAAAAAGCGGCTTGAAGAGGAATATGTACGAACCGGAAAAGACCAGTTAAAAACTCCTCCGAAGTGGCTTATAAATGATACGGCAAAAAAAGAATTTCGCCGGATTGTTAAAGAATTAAGTGATATTGACATGGTTGGAAATTTAGACCTTGATAATCTCGGAGCGTACTGCAATGCCTTTGCAAATTATATTCAGGTCACGGATCAGCTGGCAGAAGAACCATATTGCATAGACAGGATAACCAGAACTGGGACAATTTCAACCAAAAACCCATTGGTCGATATTCAGACAAACTACGCTTCCGAAATGCGAAAATTTGCGGCTTTATGTGGTATGACACTCGACAGCAGATTAAAGGCTGCATCCGTTAAAACAGATAAGCAGCAAGAAGCTATATCCGCTAAATTTGGTATATAGGATGTGATCCTATGACGATAAAGGAACAGCTTATAGATTATGCCAACAAGTGCTTTAATGATGTAAAAGCAAGCGAATATGAGGATTACATATCGTGTCAAAAACATAAATGGGCGTGCCAAAGGTTTTTAGATGACCTTAAAAAATCAGATGCCCGTAACACTTTGGCAGAGCCATTCCCGTACGTGTGGGACGAAAAAGAAGCGCAAAATATAGTTGATTGGTTTGCCCTGTTGAGACACAGCAAGGGAGTTTTATCCGGTGAACCTATAATATTAACAGTTTCACAGAAATTTGACCTTTGCCAATTATACGGATGGAGACATGAAAAAACCGGATATAAAAGGTTCAAGAAATATTTTAAGGAAGTAGCTAGGAAGAATGCAAAGTCTCAAGAGGAAGCCGGGATTGCATTATATGAGATATCCACACAGTCAGTAAAAAATAACGAGGTTTACGAATACTACACCGCCGGCACAAAAAGCCAGCAGTCCAGAATAGTTTTTAATGAATGCAAACTCATGCTTAGAAAATCTCCGCTAAGAATGAAGTTTAAACTGACGAACGATTTAATCGAGTATAAGCCAACAGGCAGTTTTATAAGACCACTGAATAAAGACGATGTTGACAGCGGAGATGGATCTAACCCTGCAGGCCTTATCTTAGACGAATATCATCAACATAAAACTACAGGGTTTTATGATTTAGGTTTAGGATCAAATACCAAAGAACCATTATTGATGATAATTACCACTGCCGGCAAAGATTTAACCTATCCATGTTATGTGCAAGAATATCAATATTGCTCGAAGCTGCTTAACCCGGATGTTGATGTCTGTAATGATGAATACTTCGTAGACATTTACGAACTGGACAAACAAGATTATAGCGATATATCTAAAATTGAAAATGAAAGATTATGGTTCAAGGCAAATCCAATCCGTATGACATATAAAGAAGGTCAAGAAAAAATCCGGGGAGATTATAAGATTGCTAAAGAAATCCCGGAGAAAATGACCGCTTTCCTTACCAAGTGTTTGAACATCTGGGTACAAGCTAAAGAAAACGGCTACATGGATATGTCGAAGTGGAAGAAATGTGAAGTTAAGAAGCTCCCGGTGGATACTACCGGCATGAGTGTATACGTTGGCTTTGATATGTCGGCAAAGATAGACCTTACTTCCGTATCGTTCGTGATACCGTTTAAGACCGGCAGATTTAAAAAAGTTTTAAATATGGACGGTGAGGAAGAAGAAAAAGAGATCATCGGATATATTGTGTATTCCCACTCATTTGTTCCAAACCGTGAAAAATTGCAAGAAAGAAAGTTCAAAGACAAAGTTGATTATGATGCATGGGAACGTGGAGGCTATGTAACCGTAACCGATACAGAGATAGTCGATCAAGACGCAGTAATGCGATACGTAATATCATTTTGTAAACAAATGCAATGGCATATTGAGACATTGTGTTTTGACCCTGCAAATGCAAGTAAACTAATGATGGACCTATCAAACCTGGGATACGATGTCGAGGAGGTTTACCAGTCACATAAATCGCTAAACGAAAGCACTAACGGATTTCGGGAAGCAGTTTATGAGGGAGAGATCTATTACTTATATAATCCTTTGCTTAATTTTGCAATGAGCAACGCGGTTATAAAGACAAACAACGGATTGATAAAAATTGATAAAGACGCAGTTAAGCAGAAAATAGACCCGGTGGATGCTACACTGTGCGCCTTTAAATTAGCTTTATATCACCAATTTGGATCAAGTATAAATGATGTTGTGGACAAATTTTTAGAAATGTTTTAAGGGGGTGAGAAAGTGGGGGATATTACTAAATATGCGAATATTATACGCCCCGAAACGGATTTAAACAGTGAAACGTTTTTGGAATGGATGGGAATAAAAGATACTAACAGAAACGTGCTTAGCGAGGTAACATATTACACGTGCCTTAAAAAGCTGTCTGAGACGCTTGCGACGATGCCTCTTAAATTTTATCAGCAAACAGAAAACGGCAGAGAAAAAGCTAAAAGCACAAGAGCATCAAAGTTGTTAACCGTAAGGCCAAATCCGGTAATGACACCAACAACGTTTTGGACTACTGTCGAGACAAACCGTAATCATTTTGGCAATGGTTTTGTCTGGATCCGGAGAAAATTCACAAAGCAAAAATATGGGGGCAAAATTGAAATATTAGATATGTGGCCGATGCCCAGTAAGTGCGTTACACTACTGATGGACGATAAAGGGGTATTCGGACAGCAAGGCAAACTTTATTATCAATATGACGATAGCAAATCAGGAGAAACATATGTATTTAATCAAGACGATGTAATGCATTTTAAAACATGGTTATCGTTTGACGGTATAAGCGGGGAGCCGGTCAAGAGCATCCTTAAAAATACCTTAAGTGGTGGACTTGAAAGCCAGGAATTTATGAATAGCCTATACAAACAGGGCTTGACCGCATCCATGGCATTGCAGTACACGGGTGATTTAGACGAAAACAGGAGGAAAGCTCTACAGGCCAAGTATGAAGGATTTTTAACCGGTGCCAAAAATGCCGGAAGGGTTGTACCGGTACCGGTAGGGTTCCAGCTTCAACCGTTAAACGTAAGTTTGACCGATGCACAGTTTTTTGAGCTAAAGAAATACACCGCCTTGCAGATCGCCGCAGCATTCGGCATTAAACCAAATCAGATAAACGATTATGAGAAGTCCTCATATGCAAATTCAGAGAGCCAACAGCTCTCTTTTTTAGTGGACACAATGCTTTATATTTTAAAGCTATACGAGGATGAAATTAATTACAAGCTTTTAACTGATGAGGAGAGGGAAAACGGATTTTATTACAAATTCAATGAAAAAGTCCTTCTTCGTGCTGACAATAAGACACAGTCCGAAATGCTTAAGAACTACGCACAGGCAGCCATCTACACGCCAAACGAAGCAAGGGAATATCTGGATAAGCCGAAAAAAGAACACGGAGACAGGTTATATGCGAATGGCAATATAATCCCTCTCGAAATGGCGGGCACGCAATACATGAAAGGAAGTGATAATAATGCCAAAGATACTACAACTTAAGGCAAAAGACAAGCAAGGGAAACTGAGAAATACCGGTTGTATTGAAATCAAGAACCAGACGGAGACATCTGCGGGGCTATATTTTTACGGAGATATAATCGGTTCTTCAAAATCGGAGGATTACAAGAACTATTATCCGGATGACAAGTGTCCCAAGGACATTATAGATTTTCTAAATGAAATTGGGGATGTTGACAAGCTTGACATTCACATTAATTCCGGCGGTGGGTCAGTGTTCGGCGGAATAGCAATTTATAATCAGTTAAAAGGTTGTAAGGCACATAAGACAGTTTATGTAGATGGCATTGCGGCAAGTATTGCATCGGTCATCGCCTGCGTCGGCGACAAGATTATAGTCCCTAGCAATGCGACATTTATGATACATAAACCCATGAACGGGTATTTTTTTACAGTAATGAACGCTGATGAGCTAAGAAAAGATGCTGACGTACTCGACCGTTGCCAAGAAGCTATCGTAAATACATACATGGGCCGGGCGAAAGAAGGTGTAACGAGAGAAACAATCGAAGAATTAGTCAATAAAGAAACATGGCTTGTTGGCAATGAAGTAACGCAGTATTTTGATTTTGAGGTTGAAGAAAGCTCCGAGGCCGTGGCCTGCACCAGTGATTATTTTGACAAGTATATAAATACTCCGAAAAATCTTAAGAAAGAAACTCCTCCGACCGTCAACGTAAACACAGACGAAATTGTCGAAAAGCTCTATGCAAAGTTAAAAAAAGATACAGAGCCTGCAGACCAAGAACAAATTAAAAATAAGTTATTAGAGGACTTATACCTTTACGGCTAAGGTCCTTTTTTAATACCAAAAAATGAAAGGTGGTACAAAATGAATAAAGAATTGAGAAAATTATTAGACAAAATCAATGCGAAGAAGGAAGAAGTCAAGAACTTTGTAGCTGAAAATAAGTTAGAGGAGGCTACAAAGGCAAAGGATGAGCTTAAGAACCTACAGACACAATTTGACCTACTCTGCGATCTTGATGAAGAGAAGCAAGAAGAGATGGAAGATAAGGCGCTCACACCTGACAAAGACGATAAAAACAATGTTATTAATGCGTTTGTAAACGTCATAAAAGCCGGGTTAATAAAACAGCAGCCAAAGGCAGAAGATGTTGAAGTGCTTAACTCGATGAAAGAGGGAATCCCGGAAGACGGCGGACTAACAGTCCCGAAGGATATCAGAACCGATATAAAAGAGCTTAGACGCTCCGCAGATGCACTCGAAAATCTGGTGAATGTTGAAACCGTAACAACGGAAAGCGGATCCAGAGTAATCGAAAAGAATGCCGACCAGGTGCCTTTTGATAACGTAGAAGAAGAAGCAGAATTTCCGGAGGTTTCAACACCACAATTCGAACAAATCTCCTACAAAGTAAAGAAAAAGGGAGGCATCTTAAAGGTTACTCGCGAACTTTTACAGGACACGGCAGAGAACATTATGCGGTACCTGAAAAAATGGATTGCTAAAAAATCTAAGGCTACCAGAAACGCTTTAATCCTTGCAAAAATCAATGAAATCACAGCAGCTAAAGAGGTCGCGGTTGCTGGTATTGACGACCTTAAGGATATATTTAATGTTAAGCTCGACCCTGCAATCTCCGTAACATCAAAGGTTGTTACTAACCAGAACGGTTTTAATTGGTTAGACAAGTTAAAGGATACCGATGGTAAATATGTGTTACAGCCGGACCCGACAAAGGCTACACAAATGTTACTTTTCGGCAAATATCCCATTACCAAGCTGTCTAACAAAGTGCTTAAAGACGGCGGCACCCCGGAAGCTCCCAAATATCCGATTATCTGCGGCGATTTGGAAGAAGCAATCACACTTTTCGACCGCGAGAACATGACAATCGAAGTATCAACCGAAGCAGGCGACCTGTGGAATAAGGATCAGACCGGTATTAAGGTAAGAGAGAGACTTGATATCCAGACAGTAGATCCGGAGGCGATTATCAAAGCAGAGGTAACAGTGGGAAACTAACAGGGTATACCCTATCCAGACACACGCAATCTGAACTAGAAGCAATGACAATAGCGGAAATTAAATCATTGGCTGAAAGTACGGGGTATACCATAACCAAAACTTTAAAGGCTGATATTATAGCCGAATTCCTAGAGCAACAGGGCTGATCCTTGTTGCTCTTTTAAAGAAGGTGAAAAATGGATTTAACATTAGTAAAAAACTTTTTAAGAATTGATATAGACGATGATGATGAATATTTAATGTTACTTACAGAAGCTGCCAGGGATTATGTAACAGCAGCTGTCGGGGAATGCAATGAATCGAAGCCAAGAGTAAAATTATTGATGTTAAATATCATTGCGTCACTTTACGAAACAAGACAGTTTACAATAGATAAGACAAACGAAAAGGTCCAATACGCGCTTAATACAATGATTACACAGCTTCAACTTGAGACAGAAAGCGGTGATACGATTGCTTGATATCGGTAGATTAAACAAAAGAATTACATTTATGCGCTATGAGGAACAAGACGATGAATATAACCAGACCATCCAAGTGCTAGTACCATTTAAAACCGTTTGGGCAAGCGTAGAGCCAACGACCGGGAAGGAATATCTTGAAGCACAACGGTTCCGGAATGAACTGACATATAAAATATTTACAAGATATTTTCCAGACCTGAATGTTGATATGGTAATTGATTTTAAAGGCCGCAAGTTTAAAACCGTGTCGATGATAAATTACAGAGAAAACAATGAAATGCTACAATTTGTCTGTACTGAAATGGTTGGTGATACGATTGAGTGATTTTGAAATTGAATTAGACATTGATGATTTAAGGGAAAGCCTCGTAAGCGCAATAAGAAAATATCCGGATATGGCAGAAAATCGTTTGAGACAGGTATCGAACAACTTTCGAAAAGATGTTGTTGAAAAGGAAAAAAAGGTTATAGTAAATGATGAAATAGTCAAAAAGAATAAAATAACCACGACACAAGGATTTAAGCTAAGCAAAACCAGAGGGTATAACGAGAACATGGAGGTTAATTTTAGCGCCAAAGCTCCTCATTTTCATCTTGTAGAAAACGGGCATGAGCAGGTTGACAAAAACGGTCAAGTAATTGGATGGGTAGAAGGAAACCACGTTGTTAAAAGAATGTGTAAAAGCTACGAAGATCATGTAATGCCGTTTGAAGTCAATAAATTATTAAATGATATAACAAAGGAGAGTGGTCTTAATTGATAACTCCATTAGATATACGTGTATCGGCATTTGGACTATTAAGGCAGGCATATCCTAAATATAAAGTGTACGGAAACGAAGTAAAAGAATGTTTTAGCAAGCCTTCTTTTTTTGTGTCGGTAATGCCCGTTGCAAACTCAAACGAAAGCGTTAATTTTAAATTTTACTCTTACTCCATCATAATAACTTATTTTCAGGCAAAAGCTGATGAAATAGATAGTCTCAATAAAGTTGCAGAAATTGAAAAACTATTCGGCTATCAAATGCCAGTTAAAGACAGATTAATAAACGTAACAGATTGCGGATATGACTTTGCTGGAGAGCATAAAAACATCCTGCAAATAACCGTAGACATTGAGTTTTACGACGATATTGACAAAAAAGATAATAGCAAAATAGCAGATAAATTATATTTAAATCAAGAAAAGAGGTAGATAGCATGGGAATACCAAGCGTAAACATTAGCTTTACCGAAAAGGCAATACAGAGCGTACAGCGAAGCCAAAGGGGCATCGTTGCAATGATCTTAAAAGATGCCGACTCTGATCAAAACCCTGTGACGGTATTTGGTACAACAGATATTCCAACCGGGCTTACATTGGATAATAAATATCAGATCGCGCTTGCTTTGATGGGATATGTAAAAGCACCGAGAAAAATTATCGTTTATGTATTGCCTGCGGATGCGGTAGATTATAATGAAGCATTGACTTACTTTGAAACGGAAAGATTTGATTATTTAGTAATTCCGACCGTTGAGAAAGATGGCAAGACGCAAGAAGTCGTTAGCTGGATAAAAGCACAGCGAGAGAACGGGAAGAAATGCAAAGCAGTACTTCCTAACACCAAGGCTGACGCGGAAGGGATCATTAATGTAACTACGAAAGAATTTAAAGCCGGCGAAAACGTCTATAGTGCAGCGGAATATTGTGCTAGAATTGCCGGATTGATTGCGGGAACGCCTCTAACAATCTCCTGCTCATTTGCGCCGATATATGAGCTAACAGACTGTACAAGGCTTACCAAAGAGCAAATGATTGCCGCCGTTGATGCAGGAGAATTCATCGTATTTAATGACGGAGAAAAGATTAAGGTCTGCAAAGGCGTAAACAGCTTAGTCACAACTAACGCCGATAAAGGCAACCAGTTCAAGAAAATAAAAATTGTTGAAGCTATGGACATGATTTATGACGATATCAAAAAGACAGCAGAGGATAGCTATCTTGGCAAATACGCAAACAACTACGATAACAAATGTTTGCTTATTAGCGCGATCGGCGGATACTTTGAACAGCTTATACTGGACGGGATTATATCAAAGTATACTATCGAAATAGATATTGCAGCCCAAAAAGTGTTTTTAAAGAGCATCGGGCAGGACGTTGAAAACATGAGCGACAACGAAATAAAAGTAGCCGACACGCAGGATAAGGTATTTCTTAAAGCGGCCGTTAATATTCTGGATGCGATTGAAGAAATTTACCTGCCAATCACGATTTAAGGAGGATACATAAATGAGTGGATATAAATCAAGCCAAGTTATTTCCGGCACGTTTGGCGAGTGCTGGATCGATAGCGATTATGTTGCCGAAGTAACGGCTCTTAAGGCTACGTTATCGGCGAAAACAGAAACGATAAGCCAGTGTAGGAAACTTATAGATGGCACAAAAGTGACCGGAATTGAAGCCAAGGGAGAAATCAAAATGAACAAGATTTCTTCTAGGTTTATCAATATGTTGGCAGATGACTTAAAAAACGGAATTCAAACCGAGTTCACTATCATTTCAAAACTAGATGATCCTGCAAGCATGGGATGCGAGCGCATCAAGCTTATGGGATGCACCTTTACGGAAGTTGATTTAGTTGACTGGGAGCTTAAAAAGAACGGTGAAGAATCGCATTCGTTTACGTTTACTGATTTTGAAAAATTAGATGTAATTCCAACGCCGATGTTTTAAGGAGGGATAGGGTTGAGCTTAACCGAAAAATTATTAGCGCTAGACGCTGCAAAATACAAAGAAAAGAAAACGGATACCATAGAAATTAAAAGGCTTTCCAAGCTAACCGGAGAGCCTTTTATAGTTAAGATACAAGAGGTTGACGATAACAGAATGCAAGAGTTACAGGCAATGTTATTGACGCCAAAGGGCAAGGTAGATTACACACAGGTAAGAAAAGTTAGCGCTTTACTGTGCTGCGATGGTGTAATAGATCCAAACCTAGGCGACGAAAAACTGCAAAAGCATTTTGGCGCTGCCACTCCAAGAGAATTGGCAGACATCCTTTTTAAAGGAACAGATCTAGGAGAAGTAGCGGATGCTATAACAAGTCTTGGCAATTACACAGACGCAGACGAGGAAGAAATAAAAAACTAATAAATGATGAAATCGACACATGCGGGGAAGTAGAACTAATGTACTTCCTTTTTCGATTTCATCACATATTACCATCAGAGTATAAAAAGTTAGGGACCTTTGAAAAGAAGATTGTTAGAACATTTATGTATCGGCAGCGCGAAGATATGGAAGAAGAATGGGGGTGAGTAGATGGCTGGAAAAGTTATAGATGCAACACTACGATTTGTAGATAAGTTTACAAAACCTATGGGTGAAGCGTTAGGTAAAATAGAAAAATCGCAAAAGCAAATGAAGCGCCTCGGAAGAGAAGCCGAAAAGACAGGAAAAAAGATTACCAATGCCGGCAAAACACTGACCAAAGGCGTAACAGTTCCTATTGTCGCTGCAGGGACCGCAAGCATAAAAGCAGGAATTGACTTTGAGTCCGCTTTTACTGGGGTAGCAAAGACTGTAGATGCAACCGATGAACAGTTAGCAGCGCTGAAACAGGGAATTATAGATATGTCTAAAGAAATTCCAGCCTCTACTACCGCCATATCTGGGGTTGCAGAAGCTGCCGGGCAGCTGGGAATCGAGACGGATAACATTCTTGATTTCTCAAAAGTTATGATTGACCTTGGTAATTCCACTAACTTGTCAGCGGAAACGGCTGCTTCATCACTAGCAAAATATGCAAATGTCACCGGAATGTCACAAAAGGATTTTGATAAATTAGGATCCACAATTGTAGCACTCGGCAATAACTTTGCAACCACAGAAGCAGATATAGTCGGCATGGCTACAAGATTAGCCGGTGCAGGTTCCCAAATAGGATTAACCGATGGTGAAATCATGGGCTTTGCCACTGCTCTATCTTCTGTCGGAATCGAGGCAGAAATGGGCGGCAGCGCATTTTCAAAGGCAATGATAAACATGCAGTTAGCATGCGAAACCGGATTAGATGACGTGCAAGAACTATCTAAAAAAACCGGAATGAGTTTAAGAGAGCTACAATTAATGTCCGAAAATAGCGGAGGTGATTTTAAGGACCTCGCCCAAAGCCTTGGATATACCAACTCTGAAATGAAAGCTATGATTAAGGCGGGAGTTAACCTTGAAAACTTTGCAGACGTAGCGGGGATGACGGCGGATGAATTTAAGAAGTCCTATGAAAAAGATGCCGCAGGAGCATTGCAAAGCTTTATTAAGGGGCTTGGAGACACAGAGGGCAAAGGCGAATCTACAATCAAGATGCTACAGGACATGGGATTTACCGAAGTAAGACTAAGAGATACTCTCACAAGGTTGAGCCAAGACGGGGAAGGGCTTGCAAAGGCTGTTTCGATGGGTAATTCGGCATGGGATGAAAACAATGCACTGACCAAAGAAGCCAGTCAGAGATATGCTACAACGCAAAGCAAGGTTGAAGTTACGAAAAATAAACTGTATGCGCTTGGCATCCAGATATCAGATACGCTTATGCCATATTTTAATAAATTTATAGACAAAGTAAGCGATCTTGCCGCAAAGTTTTCAAATCTTAGCCCTAAAACACAAAATACAATTATAAAGATAGCCGGGCTTGCTGCTGCAATCGGTCCATGCTTATTAGTCGTAGGAAAATTAACTACGGGGGTAGGTAAAACAATTACAAAAATAAGCAATTTACCAAAAACAATTGGCAAGGCAAAAAAGGCAGTAACATTTTTGAAGAATAGCAATATTGGACTTACTGCCACCTTTGTTAAGCAGAATGCAGTATTGGCTATTAGCAAGGCAAGGCTGTTAGCCGGCAAAGCAAGTATGCTTTTATATAAAGGTCAACAATTAGCCTTAGCAGGGGCAACAAAGTTGGTAACAATAGCACAAGCTGCATTAAATGCTACGATGTTTGGTTGCCCGGTTGTATGGATTGTTGCTGGCATAGCGGCAATTATAGCAGTAGGTGTCTTGTTATACAAAAATTGGGACACGGTAAAAGAAAAAGCTAGCGAACTATGGGGACATATTAAAAATGTTTTCGGTGGAGTAGGAAAGTGGTTTAGCGGTATATGGGCCGATGTTAAAAACGGATTTAAAGGCTTTATAAACTTTATTATTAAGGGGCTTAATAAGGTACCAGAAGGCTTAAACAAGATAAAAATAAACGTTCCTAAATGGGTTCCCAAAATAGGGGGTAAATCATTAGGGTTTAATGTACCAACAATACCTTACCTTGCAAGAGGTACAAGTAATTGGCGAGGCGGTTTAGCCGTAACACAAGATAGAGGCGGCGAAATAATGGACCTGCCTAGAGGGACTAGGGTATATCCGCATGACAAGTCAATACAAAAAGCGTACCAGGATGGGAGCAGATCGTCAGCAAAAGGAAAAGCACAAATCATAATACAAAAGCTTGCTGATAAAATCGAGGTAAGAAACGACAATGATATTGACATGATCGTTGACAAACTGGCAAATCGATTTGAAAAGATTATAGATAACGGCGGCGGGGAGGTTGAATTTGTATAATGGAAATATGGTTAAAGCAAGGTAGGGAAGAACTTAGATTACCGGTTCTTCCCTCTTCTTATGAATTAAATTATTCGCAAAAAAACACAGAAGTAAATATAACCAACTTCGGCACAGTAAACCTTATTGGCAATAGAAACCTTGCCACCGCCGAATTAGAAGCGTTCTTCCCGAACAAAAATTATAATTTTATACAGTATAAGGGATTTCCAAAGCCGAATATATGCGTAGAAATGATTAAGAAATGGATGCAGGCACCGGTACGATATATTGTTACCGGTGCCAAAATTAATTTGCTTATGACTATAGAAGAATTTACATATTCGGAGCAGGATGGATCAGGAGACATATATTATACCTTATCTTTAAAAGAATACCGTGTGTCAAAAGCCATACCGCAGAAAAGACAACCGGATAAAACCAGCAAGAAGATTAACAAGGTAGCAGCTCAAAGAGAAACAAAGAAAGTGTCAAGCACTACTTACACAGTAAAACCCGGAGATAGCTTAAGCATCATTGCAAAACGGCTTACAGGGAGCGCGAATAATTGGAGGGCAATCTACAACCAAAACAAATCTGTTGTAGGTGGCAACCCAAATAAAATAAGCGTTGGCCAAAAGCTGGTGATTAAAGTATGAAACTAATTTGGCAACACGGGACTGATAAAAAAGATATAACACAGTTTACTTCGTCCGTAACATGGAGCGGATCCGTTAGGCAGGCAAGCAGACAAATAGAGACTGCAATTTTAAACAGCCCGCTTGATAAAAACGTAGCTGACTTAAATTTAAAACCTGGAGATAGATTACTGTTGTATGAGGACAACTATTTACTTATAAATGCCATGATTTATAGCAGGGGAAGAGTGTCAGAGCAAGGGGCGGTTACTTACTCGGGGTACGACGATTTAAACAGATTATGCAAGAGCAAAGGCTACTATAATTTTAAAAACACCACGCCTGAAAAGATAACAAAGATAATATGTAATGATTTAAAAGTAGCAACCGGAAATATCGTAGAAAGCAAGATACCAATTAAAAAACTTATATGCGACGGAGACAGTTATTACAATATTATCATGAAGGCATATACAAAGGCCTATCAAAGCAACGGCAAAAAATATATGCCGCTTATGGCTAATAGAAAATTATCGGTCATAGAAAAAGGTGAAATCATAGATAATTTTTATTTAAGCGACAAGGAAAACATTACAGGAAGCAGCTATAGCGAATCCCTTGATAGCATGGTTAATCTTGTAAAAATCTACGATGATAAAGGCAAACAAATAGGAGAGGTTAAAAACTCCGGGCAAATAAGTGCATATGGTATTTTCCAGGATATTTACACGAAAGAGGAGGGAGTAAATGCCACGACGGCAGCCAATAACATGTTGCGTGGAATATCCAAAGAAGCATCAGTAGAAGCGGTTGGGAATATCAATTGTATAAGCGGATACGGGGTTAAAATAAAGGATACTCTGACCGGATTGACAGGTATATTTTGGATTGATTGTGATAGTCATACATGGCAAAACGGAATTCACACGATGAGCCTAGATTTAACCTTTAAAAATTTAATGGATATCCAGGAAGATGATGAAAGCTCTCCTACCAATAAGAAAAAATCAGGTAAAGCGGCAGATGGTAATACAATTGTTTACATCACAGCCGCAAGCTCGAAATATCACTCTTACAAGACCTGCTCCGGAATGGTTGAATGTGTAGAAGTAACGAAAAAAGATGCAATAAAGCGTGGAAAAGGTCAATGCGCGAAATGCTGGAAGTAGGTGCGGAATATGAGCGATAAAGGGTGCGAAAAATTAATTAAACAAATAAAAAGGCTGAACACAGTAGATAAAAGCGTATACCTCGGGACCATGAAAACGGATCATTCCGTATCTATCGGGGATATAACACTCGAAAAAGACGATTTAATGGTTAACACAAACATCGTCAATTTAAAGACCGGCGACACAGTTTTAGTAATCAAAATAAGCAATGAAAAGTATGCAATTGCTGAAAGGATGCGTGATTTATGAGTTTTCCTTTTGAATTAGATAGTGAAAATATTGCGACAGCAGACGAATACAAAGAACCGTGCGAATACGGGATTGATTTTGAAACAGGTCAATTGACAGGCGAAAAAGTTTATGGGCTGGAAGCAATAAAGGTATGGATATGGATAGCCTTGCACACTCCAAGATACCGCCATGCCATCTATAGCTGGAATTACGGAAGCGATTTAGAAGACCTAATTGGTAAAGGATACACGCAGGATTATATTAATACAGAAGCCCCAAGAATGATCGAAGAATGTTTACTTGTCAACCCAAACATAACGGGGATTACAGACTATAATTTTAATCTTGAGAACGATAGACTTACAGGCGTTTTTACAGTAAAGACTACATACGGGGAGGTTAAAACAAGTGTTTGAAAACTATACTTTTGAATATTTGCTTGACCGCATGATAGAGAGAATAAAAGCACTAGATAGTGGGGTAGATACAAGTGAGGGAAGCCTTGTTTATAGCATATTAGCGCCGGAGGCTTGGGAGCTTGCAGAGGCATACATAAACATATCCACGGTATATGACATTACCTTTGCGGATACCGCACCAAGAGAAGAATTGATATTGAGAGCAAAAGAAAAGGGCCTGCAACCAAAGCAAGCTACGCACGCAATATTACAAGGACAATTTAATATTGACATCCCTCTCAATAGCAGATTTAGCCTAGACGATCTCAATTATGCGGCAATAGAAAAGATTGACAACGGTGTATATAAAATGCAATGTGAGACAGCGGGGACCTCCGGGAATAAAAAGCTAGGAGAATTAATCCCGATAGAGTTTATAGAGGGGCTTGAAACCGCAGAGCTAACAGAACTTTTAATACCTGCCGTTGACGATGAAGATACCGAGGAATTTAGAACAAGATATTTTAGCAGTTTTAATCTGCAAAGCTTCGGCGGAAACCGATCGGATTATATAGCAAAAGTAAAAGATATTGACGGTGTGGGGGCATGTAAATGCTACAGAGCCGCAACGGATAGCCCGAACGTGACTATAGTAATACTAGATAATCAATATGGAGTTCCAAGCGGCGTATTAGTTGACTTGGTACAAAACACGATTGATCCCACGCAAGACGGTGCGGGGGATGGATTAGCACCAATTTGCCATGTTGTAGATGCTTTTGGAGCCACCGGCACCAAAATAGATATTGCTTTCGATATTACATTAGATACCGGCTATGTTTACGCAGATATTGTAGACAAAGTTGATGATGCGATAGACAATTATTTTTTGGAACTCTCTAAAACGTGGGAAAATACTGATAATTTAATTGTGCGTATCTCAAAAATAGAAAGTGCAATTTTGAACATTACAGGCATACTAGATATTGGCAATACGGCGCTAAACGGAGCGGCGAGCAACATTATTTTGGACTCTAATAGCATACCGATAAGGGGGACTGTAAATGCAAACAATTAATTATTTGCAAAGTGCCTTGCAAGATATAAAAGAATTTAAAGTTATTACGTCCGTACATGACAAAGAAAACAGTGAGATTAATGTATGCGTGGATGATTTATACAAAGACCAGTTTGTTTTATTAGCTACAAAAAAAGGATTATCTAGGTACGAAAACAGTTTAGGATTAACATATAAGGAAACGGATACTTTGGACGATAGACGATTTAGAATAATTACAGAATATAGCAAACAATTGCCATACACAAAAGTAACTATGAATAAAACACTTGAAAATCTATGCGGTAAAGACGGGTATAGGTTAACAATTGACCTTACAAGCAATTTACTTACGGCAAGGATAGCGTTGACTGCTAAAAGCCAGTTTTTTACCGTAAAAGAATTCCTTGAAAGCGTAACTCCTTTGAATTTAATTATAGACTTATCCTTACTATATAATCAATATAAATCTTTGCACCGATTTACGTATGGGCAATTAAAGGAATGGACACATAACCAGCTAAGAGAGGAAGTGATTGCATAATGGCAGAACAGACAGCAAATTACGGGCTGATAAAACCTAGCGAAGAAGATTTTTACAACATTGATACTGCAAATG
>DHER01000003.1 GCA_002399975.1 Firmicutes bacterium UBA4845
AAACTTGATGAGTATTATATAATTAAATAAATTGGCATAATGAGGTAATGATGATAAAACTATATTCCTACGGGAAAATAAATTTATTTTTAGATATTGAAGGGAAACTGTCAAACGGATACCATTTAATAAAATCAGTAATGCAGTCCATTGAATTGCATGATGAAATCTTGCTTAAAAATACAGACAAGGACGGTATTATTATTAAGTGCAGCAATCCTGATATACCTGTTGATGAAGCAAACACATGTTTCAAGGCAGCTTCAGAGATTAAAGAAAAATACAAAATATATTCTGGTGTTATAATAGAAATAAATAAATATATACCTTCCGAAGCTGGACTCGGAGGAGGCAGCAGTAACTGTGCATCGGTTATAAGAGGTTTGAATACCCTTTGGGATTTAAATATGTCAGAAAATGAAATGTGGAAAATAGGGCTCAAGATAGGTGCTGATGTGCCTTTCTGCCTGAAAGGCGGTACTTATTTAGTGGAAGGAATAGGCGAAAAACTCAATAGAATTAATGATTTCGTCTGGAATGACATATTGCTTGTAAAGCCTGACTTCTCCATGTCAACATCTTTTGTATATAATAAATTAGTAGCAGATTATTATAATTCATATGCAGACAGCAAAATATTAAACCACATCAATTCGGATGACTTTAAAGCTGCTGCTATGTCCGTATCAAATACCCTTGAAAAAACAGTTGAATCCTTTAATCCAAAGATAAATGACATTAAAAAGTTAATGATTCAAAACGGAGCTCTTTCTTCCTGCATGACAGGAAGCGGCTCAGCAGTATTTGGACTTTATTCCGGCAAAGCCGACTTGGATTGTGCATATGGAAAAATAGCATCCATATATCCTAACACCTTCAAAACAAGAACAATTACCGAAGGAACCAAATTATTTATTTAGAACTTTCACCCATTATTATAGTAAGGGGTAATACTATGAAAAAATTTCTATTAATAATTGCACTTATAACAATATTAACAGCAGGTTGTTCAGGAAAAAATACATCTCCGACAAATGAAGAAAACACTGAACAGCAAAACAGCTACGAAAAAATAAACAGTGATGTAATGATAGCTCCTAATTTTGAACTTGAGACGCTGGACGGAACTTCAATAAAATTAAGTCAGATGCGTGATAAAAATATAATATTAAACTTCTGGGCAACCTGGTGCGGTTATTGTATAATTGAAATGCCTGACCTTCAAAAACTCCAGAAAGCACACAAAGGTGATCTGCTGGTACTGACTGTTAATGTAGGCGAGTCAAGGGACGTTGTCCAAGAATTTATGGACGAAAACAACCTGGATCTGACTGTTGCCCTTGATACAGATATGAACGTTGCCACCGATTTATATGGATTAAGATCTTTTCCAACAACAATTGCCATAAATAAAAAGGGCGAAGCAGTCAAAGGTTATTTGGGAATGCTGAGCTATGAAGAGATGGAACAACTATATGAATATTTTGAAGAATGAAACTAGATTCCCTATTTCCAATAAAACTTTTACCTAGTTGGCTTTATTTTTTGCCTTTTTTATTTTTTGGACCAACATCGGAAGAATTTCTATAACATCTCCAACCAATTTGTAATTTGCCAATTTAAATATGGGAGCATCCGGGTCTTTGTTTATAGCAATAAAAGTTTTAATATCTCCTAAACCGGCCAAATGCTGTATTGCCCCCGATATACCGCAGGCAATATAAATTTCAGGAGAAACCGTCTTTCCCGTCTGTCCCACCTGTCGGCTGTAAGGTATCCATCCTAAGTCAACCACAGGTCTTGAAGCACCTACTGTTCCTCCAAGTACATCAGCCAAATCCTGAGCAAGCTGTATGTTTTTTTGGCTACCTATTCCTTTTCCCACACTTACAATTACGTCCGCATCCGACAAATTTACCCCAGATTCATTATCAATATCTTTTATTTTTTTCACAAGTGCTTCCATAGGAGATGGCACAGGCAAGAAAATAACATCTCCTTGCCTTTCATAGTCAGGATCTAAAGGTTTAAATACCTTGGGACGAACGGTTGCCATCTGCGGACGGTTACCGGGGCATACTATGGCTGCCATTAAGTTGCCGCCAAAAGCAGGCCTGGTCTGCAAAAGGAGCCTTTCTTTTTTATCTATTTCCAAAGCGGTACAGTCTGCGGTAAGTCCGGTATGCAAAGTTGACGAAATATATGGAGCAAGTGACCGTCCGTTTGACGTGGCCCCCATAAGCACTATTTCAGGCTTATATTTTTTTATCATGCTTAACATTATCTCACCGTATACCTGATCGTTAAAATCATTAAGCCACGGTACATCCATTATTAAAATCCGATCTGCCCCGTATGCTATCAGCTCTTTTGAAAGATTCTTTACACCGCTGCCAAAAACAACAGCCGATACATCCACATTTAATTCTTCTGCCAATTCTCTGGCTTTTCCTATTAATTCAAGGCCAACCGTTTTCAGTTTGCCATATCTTTGTTCCGCAAAAACCCATATTCCTTTATACTCGCTCAAATCTTTATGCACTGTTTCATCTTTTTCAAAATTAATTGCTCCGAACTTACAGCTTTTTGTGCATGATCCGCAAAGAGTACATTTAGGCCCTATAGACGCCTTTTTATCTATTATTTCAATTGCTCCAAAAGGACATGCGGCAACGCATCTTTTACAACCTACACATTTTTCTTTAATTATATTTATACCTGCCATTTATCTCACCACTCTTAAATTTTTGCCGTCAGCAGTACTTCTGTTAGTTTTTTAACCTTTTCTTCGGTAGTACCTTCTATTGTAATACTGTTAACCTTGTGTACAGGAACAAATGTACTTCTTACCTGCGTTGCTGAACCTCTAAGTCCTACCCGGTTTTCATCAGCATTAACATCATTGAAACCTGCAATTTCAATTTCCGCTTTCCTAGCTAACTTCATACTTTTTATAGATGGCAGCCTGGGTACATTTATTTCTTTTACAACCGTAATAAGTGCTGGAAGCATTATTTCAATTTCTTCATATCCGTCATCTGTTATTTTCATACAGTGCATAGAATCTTTTTTTATTTGGACTATTTTGCTTATGCCCGTTTCATATGCAACACCTAATCCCCTTGCAAGGCTCGGCCCAACCTGAGCAGTATCACCGTCAGATGCCTGTTTGCCACAAATTATTAAATCAAAATCACCGATTTTTTCAACACCCTTGCCTAAGGTATAGGAAGTTGCCAACGTATCTGCACCTGCAAATTTTCTGTCAGTTAGGAGCATTGCTTTATCTACTCCTAATGATATTGCATCTCTCAGCATTTCTGATGCGCCAGGAATACCCATGCTGAGCCCGTAAATTTCAGCACCGTATTTTTCTTTAATACGCACAGCTTCTTCAATAGCATATGTATCAAAGGGATTTATTATTGCAGGCACACTCTCTCTTATAATAGTATTGGTAACGGGATCCATATTCACTTCGTTTGTGCCGGGAACCTGTTTTATACATACAATAATTTTCATGGCATGTCCTCCCTTTGTTTATAAGAAAAAATTGTTCCTCTGTTCAGTAATTGCAACGGATCAAAAATCAATTTTATATTTCTCATTTCATTTAGATCTTCTTCGCTGTACATTTTTTGAAGAAACGGGATTTTTAATTTGCCCACTCCGTGTTCAGCGGAAACCGCACCTCCCATGGCAGCAATTTTTTCAGCCCATATCAAAAATAATTTCTTTGCCTTTTCATATTCATCCATATTGCCCGGAATTATGTTTACATGAAGATGATTATTCCCTATATGTCCAAATATGACACCGTTAAGTTTATTTTTGGCAATATCCTCGTTGTACATATCCATAACATCTTTTAACTTTTCATCCGGGACAGACATATCAGTTCCTAATTTTGTTATCCTGGTATCTTTTTTCTTAGCTTCATCTATCTGCATATTGACACATTCGGGACATGCATGCCGGAAAGCATGAAGTTTCTCCAGTGCAGCCGGATTATTTGCAACCCACGTAGCAGCTTCATCACCACCTAAGTTTACAATAACATCTCCTAATTCTTGGATCTGCTTAAATATCTTTTCATCTGAATCTTCTTCAATTTCAATGAAAACGGCAGTATGATAATTGTCCCTGACTTCCTGTATGGAAGAAAATGCAGGATTTATTTTTTGCTGGGTTCTAAGCATTTCCAAAGCTTTATGGCTGAAAAACTCAATGGCCGATGGCTTTAATCTCATTGGAGCCGAATTCTCGAAAATTTTCTCTCCTCTTAATGCTATTACTAAATCCAAGGCCTTGCTCTCGTCAGGCATAAATATTGTTACTCCCCAGTCGGCCTTCTGAGTTCTGTTCAGTTCTATTTCTATTTCGCTTATAATTCCCAAAGTACCATCTGAGCCAATAAACAAATCAATCATATCCATATCATTTTTATTGAAATAACCGCAAGTGTTTTTCTTTACACAAGGCATTTTATACTTGGGAATCTGTCCTGAGATTTCCCTGCCACATTCGGTCATAAGCTTAAAAATGCCTTTTTTTGCATAAACCTGTCCTCTCTTTAAGGAAAGTACATCTCCGTCTGTAAGTACAATTCTCAAGGATTCTATGTGATCTCTGGCCGAACCGTACTTGAAACTTCTTGCTCCGGAGGCATTGCAGGAAACCATGCCTCCTATAGACGCTGAAGTCTCTGTAGGATCCGTAGAATAAAACCACTCGTTTTTTTTCATATAGTCCAAAGCTTTTATGGATTCTCTGTCCCAACCGGCAGTTATAAACGATTTATTAAGCAAACACTTTCTAATATCAGCCAATAATACACCGGGCTGCACCCTCAAAAAAAATCTGTCATGTGCCTTATCGTACCTTGCTCCCGTAACATTATTCATTTTACTTAAATTAATTATATGGCCGCCCAAAGGGACTGCTGAAGCCGCAAGGCCTGTCCTTGCACCCTGGACTGTAATAGGTGCTTTTTTTAGGGTGCATTCTTTTTCCGACATTATTATTTCTTTTTCTGTTTTCGGGAATATTATACTTTCAGCTCTACCCATCATGCGGGACTCATCACTTAAATACTCACCGTATAATTCTGCAAAACTATTTGTATTCATCTGCAACCTCCTAAGGAGCTTTGATGCAACCATTTAAATTTAATAAATCCAATTATTTATTATTAACAAGCTCTTTCATACAGCTTATTACGTAATCAATGTCTTCTCTTGTAACACCTATGTGTGTTACAAACCTGTATTCGTCTCCTTCTAATCCGTTTACTTTTATATTCTTTTCATATAATTTTTCTACAAGAATCTTTTCCGGAATTACATCCTTGGTCATTTCAAAAAAAACCATATCTATGTCAAGTCTGTCTCTTTTAACTTTAACTCCCGGTATTTCGGAAAGTTTTTCAGCCATATATTTAGCATTATCATGATCTTCCTGGAGCCTCAATGTCATCTTTTCCAAAGCAATTATACCTGCAGCCGCAAGTATACCCGCCTGCCTCATTCCTCCGCCCATGAGTTTTCTGTTTTTTCTCGCTTTATCTATAAACTGCCTGCTTCCTGCAACCATTGAGCCTATCGGAGCTGATAAACCTTTTGACAGGCAGAACATAACTGAATCACAGCATGCGGCAATTTCTTTAGGATCAACCCCTATGGCAGTAGCAGCGTTGAATATCCTTGCTCCATCCATATGTACAGGAATAGAATGCTTTTCTGCTATATGTTTTATTTCCTTCAATATTTCAAGTGGAACAACTGCTCCACAACCGTGCGCTTCCTCAACACAAATTAGTCCCGTTTCCGGCTCATGTATATCATCAATACGGATAGCATTTTCCACATCTTCAGGATTCATAGATCCTTTTTCGGTTTCCAATGTTCTCAGTTGTACTCCCGCTATTACGGCAGACGCACCCACCTCATGAACAACTATGTGATTGTTCCTTCCTATTATTACTTCCTGACCCCTCCTTGTATGTGTCAGCAGTGCCAGCTGATTGCCAAATGTGCCGCTGGGAACAAACAAAGCTGCCTCTTTGCTTAATTTTTCCGCACCCAATTTTTCGAGTTTGTTTATTGTAGGGTCATCTTCATAAACATCATCGCCAACTTCCGCACGTGCCATAGCCTGTCTCATTTCTTCAGTGGGCATAGTAACTGTGTCACTTCTTAAATCAATAAATTTCATTTTGCACCTCTTTATATATTTATTTAACTATATCTTGTCATTATATACGGCAAAATGAATGTGGTCCTCCCACTTCCCGTTGATTTCCAAATATCTCCTTGAAAAACCTTCCTTTTCAAATCCAAGCTTTTTCATAACACTCAAGGACCTTACATTTCTTGGAATCACGTTTGCCTCTATTCTGTGAAGCCCGAAATCTTCAAACATTATTTCAACTGTCCTTTTTATCGCTTCGGTCATATATCCTTTGTTGATTTCGTCTTTATCTAATTTGTATCCAAGATAACATGACTTGAAATTACACATAATAATATTGCTGTAACACACATTTCCTATGAGCCTATTATCTTCTTTTTTATAAATCCAGAATCTTGCTAAGGAATTATCCCTGTACATACTGTACTCCATGCTTAACTGCCTTTTTTGATAAGACAGCGTATAAAAATTTTTTTGCCTTTTTGGTTCCCATTGAGTCAAGAAACTATGATTTCTTTTGAAATACTCTAAAACTTCCATTGCATATCTTGGCTTCAGAATCCTTAAATACAATCTGTCTGAATCATACCTTGTCTGTTTTAACATATTCCTCTCCTTACTCATCCCTTTAATTTTATATTCAGTCAAATAATAAGTCAACTTATTTTCTTTACCAAATAACTTTATAATTTTGTTGATTCTGTATTCAAAAATCCTCTTTTGCTGTTGGTCTTATTACTACAGTATAAGGAGTATTATGTTCAATAAACTGTTTCTTGTTGACGCTCACATATGCAGGCGACGTTTTATTTCCTCTAAAAATATCTTTTTATTAAATATAAGCATTTTAGACAATGAAACTATACTCGCTACAATACATATTAGAGAAGGGTACAATACTGTAAGCTTACCTGTAAAAACAAATACTATCTGAACTAAACCGAACATCCCACCTATTATTATATATAAAATACAATCTTCTGCATAAAACTCGTAAAATCTTGATATCACAGCCATTGCTATCATTGAAAAAAAACATACAAAGGGTATAACATATGTAATCGACCAACCTTTCCATCCCGTAAAAAAATCCCATATTATTACTATTACTGAAATAACCACAACCTGGTACAATATATTCTTGAGTATATTGTTTCGCTTGTTTATTGCAGTAATTATACTGATCCACAGTGAGACAAGCCCTCCAAGGACAAACATCGACCATGCCCCTCCCTTGGGAAGCATTATATTAACTGCTACTGACACACAGGCAATTATTACGGAAATTAAAATCATTATCTTTATTAATATACTGTTCTCTCTGTAAACAAAGGGTATTTTAGGAAACGCCTCATCCTGATATTCTCCAGGGGAAAGAATTCCTTGGCATAGAGGGCAGTTTTTTCTGTTACCAGACACTTGTACGTTGCAACTATTACAATATTTCATAAAACACACCCGCTCCTATTCTTCATTTACCATATTAGATTCAATTGTTACCGGAATTCCCATGTCAGTAATGGTTTTGAAAAACCTCCTCTGAATTTCCGTACTCACGAAGGCTGATGTAAAACTTATTCTAAGTTTATTTTCAAATGAACAGACACATGCCTGCAGCTTGTTTGTACTTACAAATATATCAAAAGACGATATAAATGGCTTTAATTCATCAGGCATATTTATTACTCCTATATTTGACAAAGAAGAAGTATATCCTCTGTCCTCCACATTGTTTGCAACTTTAAGTGCGATATCCTTTATAACCAAAGGTACGGGCTTAATAAGATAATTATGCTCAAGAGATGAAAGCATATTGATTCTTTTTTCCATTTGCTCCGGCATCAGGTTATCTTTAAAGCTTTTCTTCAAATGTGCCGTTACTTCATTTAAATCACTGCTGCCGGCTGAAAAATCATAATCAACATATATTACTCCGAAGAAATTACGTTCTGTCTTAGAGGAATAATAACTTCTCAAGTTAACCGGAATGCTTAAAATGACAGGCCTATTCTTCATCCTTACTGGAATTTCATCATTTATGGCACACATTAAAACAGCGGCTAAAAAAATCGTCAGTGACACTTTGTACTCCTTAGACTTTGCCAACATACGGTCAACAGGAACTATTCCTTCTATGACGCTTATTCTGTATTCAGGGATTTTCATTCCTTTTATTCTGAACGCATTAACTTTTTTCTTTTTAAAAGTATTTTTCTTACCTGAATAATATTTTTGAAAGCTGTCATCCATTTTTTGAATTCTAGATGCTTCCACATCCAATAAAGTTTTTGCTTTTATGAATTTATTTTTGTGTTTCATAACAACATAATTAAAAACAAGCTTTCTAAAAAACTGCAGCGCTCCGGTCCCGTCCGACAGAGCATGATAGACTTCAAAGCTTATTCTTTTTTTATAATACATTACTCTGAAAAGTAATGATTTTTTATTCTTATCATAAAGTGCTGAACATGGAGGCAGAGATTCTTCCTCCACTTCCGGCCTATAATGACTTTGTTCAAGATAATACCAAAACAAACCTTTTTTTATTACAGATCTGTATAGAGGAAATTCCTCCATTGTCATATCAAGAGCATTTTGTAGGACATTTTTATCAACAAGCTCATACAGTTCGCATGCAAATCTGAATACTTTCGTGTCTCTTTTTTTGCTGTTAGGCGGAAATATCTTAGCTGCGTTATCTAAACTATGCCATTCCAATACTTTCTTGCTTTTCAATTATTTCACCTCATAACAAGCAAGGAACCTGTTAATTATCTCGTAACATAATTTTACTTGAGGGAACCTGGAAGGAAGAGTAAAAAAGCCGTGAAGTCCATCTTTCATTCTATAAATATTAACATTGTTTCCGGCTTCTCTCAAAACCTTGCCATATTGTTCACCTTCATCTCTTAGAGGACAGAATTCTGCTGTAATTATTAACGTATCAGGCTGATTTGTCAAGTCTTTTGCAAGCAAAGGTGCAAAATACTGGCTGTATCTGTCCTCGTCCTTGCTTATATACAAATCCATATAGTCGCAAATTTTTTTAGATGTCAGCAGATATTCCGTTCCATTCTCATGTACAGATGTAAAAGGCGATGTCTGACTATGGTTGTTGTAGGCTGCAGGATAAATTAGTATTTGCCTTTTTATTTCAAATTCCTTTCTTTCCCTTGCAAGCAACGATACGGCGGCAGCTAAATTTCCACCGGCGCTGTCTCCTATTATGGTAATGCTTTTAGCATTTACTCCTTTATTTACAATAAGTGATTTTGCAACCTGGTAGCAATCCTCCAAGCCTGCCGGAAATGGATGCTCCGGAGCTAATCTATAATCTACAGATATAACCTTATGCTTAGTTGCTTTTGCCATATTTGAACAAACACTGCTATAGGTGTCAATATTTCCTGCAATCCACCCGCCTCCGTGAAAAAATAACAGAACAGGGTATTCGCCTTCTTCACCTGGAGAAAAAATCCTTATGGGAATGCTGCGATAACCTGATTCTACAGTACAGTCCAATGTATTAAAAAGCGGTTTTAAATAATTCCTGTGAGTCAAATTAACTAAATTCCTGTGAAGTACATAATTTTTCTTTATGTCAATATCTTTGTAGGATATTGCTTTAAGGGCAGCTCTCACAACCTTGTTTATAGCCATAACTACCTCACTTCATCGATTTATACCACATATTATACAATATAAAATCCATATGTGTCTATTATATATTCTGCGGAATTACTTACCTTTTATGTTGACATTTGTCCTTATTCAGTTAAAATAATATTAAGAACATATAAGGAGGATAAATTATGCAAAAATACGTATGTGACGCATGTGGCTATGTATATGATCCGGCAGAAGGAGATCCGGACAACGGTATAGCTCCAGGCACTTCATTTGACAATTTGCCGGATGACTGGGTTTGCCCTCTTTGCGGAGTTGGCAAAGACCAGTTTTCACCTGAATAAAAGTGTATAAAAAGGCGATGATGCCATCGCCTTTTTACAATCATACTACTATATAATAGTTCCCCCGCCTATTACAATATCGCCGTCATAAAAAACCGCCGCCTGCCCCGGAGTTATTGCCCGCTGTTTATCTTTAAATTCTACAAGAATTCTGTCATCATCTACAGGATGCAGCAAAGCTTCCGATTCTTTCTGCGTGTATCTTGTTTTAACTGTAGCCTTCATAGTTCCGGTAAGTTTTTCTATTGAAATAAAGTTTATACATTCTGCCTGCAGTCTGTCTGTATACAGTTCTTCTTCATCACCTAAGGTAACGGTATTTTTTTCTTTGTTTTTATCTACAACATAAGCCGGCTTCCCCAACGGAATACCAAGGCCTTTGCGCTGTCCCACAGTATAGTGAATTATTCCTTTATGCCTACCCAAAACATTGCCTTTTGTATCAACAAAATTACCTTCTTTAGATTTAATTCCAATTTTGTTTTCAAGAAAACCTGCATAGTTACCATCCTGAACAAAACATATATCCTGGCTATCGGGTTTTCTCGCATTTATCAGTCTTCTTTCTTCAGCAACTTCCCGCACTTCTGTCTTGTGCATTTCACCTAGAGGAAACAAGATTCTGGATAAATCATGTTGTGAAAGCACATATAAAACGTAGCTCTGATCCTTTGATCCGTCTACTGCCTTTTTTAGCAAGTACCTTCCGCTTCCACTGTCAAATTCTACTCGCGCATAGTGGCCGGTTGCAATATAATCCTTCTCCATTAAAACCGCTCTTTCTATAAACTTACTGAATTTAATATATTTGTTGCAGTCAATACATGGATTAGGAGTATTACCTGCTTCATAGCTGCGTGCAAATTTATTGATTACTTCTTCTTTAAATGCATCTTTAAAATTAAATACAAAATGTTCTATACCCAATTTGTAACACACGCTTCTTGCATCCTCCACATCTTCCAAGGAGCAGCAGGTTCTTGTCCTGCATGATGTAAGTATGTCTTCGTTTCCAAACAACTTTAATGTTGCGCCACATATATCATAACCAAGTTCTCTCAGCAGCACAGCCGCTACTGAACTGTCAACTCCGCCGCTCATGGCTACCATAACTTTTTTTTTCATATTCGTTATCCTATCCTAAAAAACAGGACATCATCGTCCTGTTTAAAAATCTTATATGTCATTATATAATTTCAAATAACTGTTGTCAATATTTAAAGATCTTAAGTAGCAGCAATACTCCTGCTCAGCATAAATTAAGGTGTTTAAAGCTGTCCTGTAGCACTGTGTCTTCATTTTTTTGACCAAAATTAAATTACAGACCAATAATAACAGCCGCCGTAACAATAACAATTTGTGCTATAAACATAATCCCAAATAGTGGCCCATAGAATCTCCACCATCTCTCTATGGGTATCTCTGACAACCCGCATACTATGACAACGCTGGATGTAGGAAACAATAAATCTGCAAATGAACTTCCAAATTGGAAAGTCAAACATACAATTTCTCTGGAAACTCCTATTAAATCTCCTATTGGCACCATTATAGGTATTGTTGTGGCCGCTTGCCCCGAACCCGACGGAATAAAAAAGTTAATTATCGTATGCATAACCAACATTCCGTAAGATGCCAGTAATTCCGGAAGACCTTCAAGAGATGTTGCCATAAAATTAATAATTGTATCAATAATTTTACCATCTTGCATAACTACAAGTATGGCTCTCGCAAAACCTACGACCAATGCTCCAAAAGCAACACTTGCGCACCCTTTTATGAATTCATTTGCTATTTTATCCGCATTCCATCCATCAATAAGCGCAGCTGAAATTCCCATCAAAATAAATACTCCTGTTAATTGTGTCGTTCCCCATCCATGTCTTACAGAGCCCCATACAATTAACAACAGTGAAAGAACAACAACAATCAGTATAAATTTATGTTTCAGAGTAACTTTATATTTTAGTAATTCCTCCTTATTCAAGGAAAAAGCCGTTTTCTCTCCCAGCATAAAGCTTTTTGAAGGATCCTTTTTTATTTTTGTACCATAACGCAATATCCACCAAATTGATATAACAGAAAAAATAATTAAGGATATTACTCTTATTCCTAAATTAGAATATAGCGGAAGCCCAGCAATGGATTGTGCTACAACAACATTATACGGATTCATGGTACCTCCTGCAAATCCCATAAATGCTCCTAAAGCAACGATTGACGCACCCCATATGGCATCATATCCTAATGCAACCCCCAAACCTACAAACAATGGATAAAATCCGTTAAATTCATTTAACATTCCGAATAAAGAACCGCATAACGCAAATATTGTGAAAAGAAAAATAACTAATATTTTTTCTCTGCGGCCATAAAACCTTTTCAAAAGGCTGCCTAATAAGGTATTGAAAGCACCTGTCTGAATAACTATGTGAAAAGCACCGTTTACTAAAAAAATTAATATAACTACATCTGCCGCGGCAATAGCCCCTTTATGGAAGGACGCGGCAAAATCTATAATTCCTGCCGGATTGGCCTGGTCCCTTTCTATTGTGTGATAGGAGCCCGGAATTACAAGGTTTCTTGTGGTTCCTCCAGCGTCAACGCTTTCATAGTCAAATTCCCCAGGCTGAATTATCCATGTCAAAATAGACATTAAAAGTACTATAAAAAATATAATTACATAAGTATGAGGAACTTTCATTTTAAAACTTTTTTTCATTTCATCCTCCAAATTTATATATTTCTTTAATTAAAATTGACTGCGTATCTATTCTTCACTTTCAAACCGCAGTAATATATAGGCTTTTATACTAAGTTAGTCTGCCTGTTAGAAACAATGGTCTCATAGCACATGACGAGTTTATTTCCCTCCTATTAAATCGTTTTCAACAATATAATTAAATTACCATTTACCTACATCTCCTTTCTCACATTACTTTGCACATATTAAAATTTCATTATCTCATATCTCTACTTGTTTGTACTATTTATTTCTAAGTAATAATATTATATGCATTATATTATAATTTTAAATGTAGCTTTTCTTCTTTTTTTATCTATTTAATGTGCATACTGCACAACTTCAATAAGTATAAATCAAAACTGCTTGAGATATTTCTTATCTCAAGCAGTTTTTTGCCAAACTTTCTTACTTATAGACTAAACCATGTTGTTAATTATTCCAGGAATGTTTTCAAATCGTCTTCAATAGTTCCTACTCCTGCTATACCAAAGTCTTCAACTAATACTTTTGCAACATTTGGCGATAAAAATGCAGGCAGTGTGGGACCAAGATGTACGTTCTTAACTCCCAGGTAAAGTAGTGAAAGCAATACTATTACAGCTTTTTGTTCATACCATGCAATATTATAAGCTATAGGCAATTCATTTATATCATCAAGTTCAAATATTTCTTTCAGTTTTAAAGCTATTAAGACTAATGAATATGAGTCGTTGCATTGGCCGGCATCTAATACTCTCGGAATCCCGCCGATATCTCCTAAGCCTAATTTATTATATCTGTATTTTGCACAACCTGCTGTTAAAATAACTGTGTCTTTCGGCAGTGCTTTTGCAAATTCAGTATAATAATTCCTTGATTTTGCTCTGCCATCACATCCTGCCATTACAAAGAATTTTTTAATTGCTCCTGATTTAACTGCATCAACAATCTTGTCAGCCAGAGCAAATACTTGTCCATGGGCGAACCCTCCCACAATCTCTCCATTTTCGATCTCTGTCGGTACAGTACATTTTTTAGCAAGTTCTATAATTTCAGAAAAGTCTTTTTCTTCTCCTGTTGCTCCATCTATATGTCTGCATCCCGGATATCCCGCAGATCCTGTTGTAAACAGCCTGTTTTTATAGCTGTCCTTTGGAGGCACGATACAGTTTGTAGTCATTAATATTGGACCGTTAAATGATTCAAACTCCTCTTTTTGTTTCCACCAGGCGTTCCCATAATTTCCAACCAAGTTTTTGTATTTCTTTAAATTTGGATAATAATGTGCCGGAAGCATTTCTGAATGAGTGTATACATCAATTCCTGTACCTTCCGTTTGTTTCAGCAATTGTTCCATGTCACCCAAATCATGACCTGAAACTAATATTCCAGGGGTTTTGCCTACTCCAGTATTAACCTTTGTGATTTCAGGATTTCCATACACTGAAGTGTTTGCATTATCAAGCAAAGCCATTGTTTTTACTCCGAATTCACCGGTTTTTAACGTTAAAGCAATCAAGTCTTTAACTTCCAATGTATCATCTAATAATTTTGACAAAGTATCCTGAATAAAAACATCTATTCCTTCATCATCAAATCCAAGTACATTTGCATGCTTCAGGTAAGCGGACATTCCTTTTAATCCATATGTGATAAGCTCTCTAAGGCTTCTTATATCTTCATTTTTTGTTTTCAATACGCCTACCGTCTTTGCTTTTTCTTCAAATTCTTCATTAGTTTCTGCAGTCCATAAGGCTACTTTACTTAAATTTTCTTTATTTTTTAGTTTATTTATCAAATCATTGTTTACTTTTAAAGTCATGCTCACCCGGTCGTAAAATACACTTATATCAAAGTTTGCATTTGTAATAGTTGTAAATAAATTTAAAGTTATCAAGTGGTTAACATCAGAAGTTATTTCTTTTCCTTCGTTTCTTAATCTTGTTGTAATCTCAGATAATCCTTTTGATGCATATATCAATAAGTCCTGCATTCTTGCAGTTTCCGGCGATTTCCCGCAAACGCCTGCTTTTGTGCATCCTTTGCAGCCTGCTGTTTCCTGACATTGGTAACAAAACATTGCATTTTCCATCTTATCTTTCCTCCATTTTTTTAAAATTATTTATTTAATACTTTGATACTTAAATCATATAGTAATTACTTTTTAAATTCTGTAACATCTGTTACGAAATTTAAGTAAGAATTTCGGCAATAAGCCTTGCCTTAAAAGTAATTTCTTTATCCGAGGAAGGATAATCATAAAATAAGGCTTTGGACATAAGCACAAAGCCTTATTTTTCTTCATATTAGTTAAGGATAAGTAGCCTAACTAATTGTTAATTGTCAATGCACCCATCTGAGAAATCCGGATGACAAACAGTTTCAATATTTTCGATGTTTTCAGTTTTTAAAAGTTCTTTCACATTCTGTTCAATTTCTTCAGGAGTTATGTTAGGCGCAAATCTTGCTACCACTGTTCCTTCTTTATTAATTAAGAACTTTGTAAAATTCCACCTGATATCATTTTCTGCTATTCCCGGTGTAAATTGTTTTACTTTTTCATAAAATTCATTGGTTTCTTTATCCCTGTGTTCTTTCCCTGCTGCAGTTTTTAAATATTTATATAAAGGTTCTTCATTTTTGCCATTCACTTCTATTTTAGAAAATTGTTTAAAATCAACACCAAAATTCAATCTACAAAATCCTACAATCTCTTCGTCTGTTCCGGGTGCCTGGCCAAGGAACTGATTGCTTGGAAAGTCTAATATTTCAAATCCTTCACCCTTATATTTCTCATACAATTTTTCAAGTCCGTCGTATTGCGGAGTAAATCCGCATCCTGTGGCACCATTAATCACCAATAAAACTTTACCCTTGTAATCTGACAAAGCCACATCCTTGCTTTCTGTATCTTTTACTGTAAAATCATATATTTTCATGAAATCCTCCCATATAACTCTAATAATTTATTATGTGTTGTTATACCCGCCATACAAAAATCTAATCAAAAATTTTTTAAAACTTTATTCAATTGAATACAAAATTAACAATAATATTCATCATTTAATATTTATAATTTTATAAATTTGAGGATATATTTTTCTATTTTGAAAATAATAATCTAGGAGGTGTTTATATAATGAATTTTTCAACAAAAGAAAGAAATTTATTAGAGGATCAGAAAAACCATGAACAAATTTGCATCGAAAAATATTCAAATTATGCAAGTATGGCATCTGACCCTCAGCTAAAAAGCCTTTTTGAACAAAACTGCCAGACGGAACAAGAACATTACAATACTCTGGACCAACTTTTAAAAGGACAAATGCCGCAAATGCAGCAATCCAGTTCTCAACAGAGCGGATCACAGCAGTCCGGAAACATGCAGATGAAGTCGCAGCAGTCGCAGCAGGGCGGAAGTATGCAGCAAATGGCACAACAGTCAAGTTTCATGCCAAAGGGCCAATCTTCAAACTACAATAATTGTGACAAAGATTTATGTACAGACATGCTCATGACAGAAAAATATGTGTCAGGAACATATGACACATCCATATTTGAATTTAGAGACCCTCAGGTTCGAAACATACTAAACCACATTCAAAAAGAAGAACAGCAGCACGGTGAATCTATATTCAAGTATATGGAAAATAACGGAATGTACCAGGTAAAATAATCCTCTGGGCACAATAAAAAGTGGCACTGCCACTTTTTTTTATTAAATTTTTCAAGCTTTTATCTTACATATTATAATTTTATGTTAACAAAATCCTTGAAATGCTTATGATTCTTGCAAAGTATAATATTCCATTATTTTTTTCCAAATTTTTTTTGTACTTTCAAAATCATTAAAATGCCTTTGAACATTTTTGCTGTACTTTTTCAATTCGTATAAAATTTTTATAAAATCCGGGTATTTAAAATAAGTACATACTTTAGGTATCGTAGTTTCAAGCTTTTCTGTCATATTTTTAATTGTTTCTTGGTAAATATCACGATGTGTAATATAGACCAACAAAGGCTTGTACCTAATCCAACCGATACATGCCTTATAAAAACGATCGATTATTTTATCGTTTTCAGCTCTGACAAACCGCAGTTTGATCGGCAGAACACCATCCAATAAATTGTTATAGGTTGAAAACCCGTCGTGGAACGTATAGCAAGGAACCCGCAAAACTTTTCTTTCCCCCAGACATGTACTTAAAAATGTATCTTCTCCTCTTGCCCTTGGCGGATTATAAAACGGAAATATTCTCATAGGATTTTTAAGATTTATGCACAAATTTGCACCTGATATGAATTTAGTATGATTAACTTCCAATGCTTCAACCGCTTCTTTACTGGTCAAAATCTTAGTATCTGCATATGTAACTCCACCGTTATTCATAATCTTAACTATATCATCCCAGTTTACTATGTCATTGCTTATTGCTTCTATAAAAGTATGGAAGTCTTCTTGAGTCAGGTCATTGTTAAAATCTATATAAGGAATAGGAGATACGTATCCACAATGGTTACCATGTGTAATATCCGCTTGACTTATATATTTCAAATGGACATTAAAAACCTGCTGACCGCCCCATATTGCCGTATTCTTAGTATTGGTAACCGCTAAAGGATATTCATCATCATCAAGAAAAATTAAATAATCCATCTTATTCTTAATTGCAAAATACAATATTGCATTTCGTTTAGCGCCATAGCCTCTGCCAAAAATCTTCGATGCTTCCGACGGAGAAATTATGCTTTTATCTGACAAAAATTTAATTTCGCTATTTATAGTCTTTTTCCCAATGAATTCACAACTGTCAATATACTCCAGAATATCCTGCCTTAACCCCGTATAGTCAGAAACTTCTGTTTTGTTATAACTCAAATCATATGCCACAAACAAGTTAAGGCTGATATTTCCACTTTCAGCCATGCCGGATTCAACCCAATTATATATATATGTTTTCAGTACCTTTTTAAAACTTCTTCTGCCTGTTGCAAATCCTATCCCCAATTTAATATTATCTTTCACTATCGCAATCCCTCCTTCTATTTAAAATTATATCATTTTATCATAATATACATCAATTGTCAAAATTAACGTAAGTTTTAGCACAATAATATTTACACTTTGTAAGATAATAATAAACATTTCCAAATTTATCCATAAAACACTAAAGTAACTTATTATTAGAATAATATTATTTTTACCAACACATTAAATAGTATGTAGTCATAATGCTACAAAATGTATTATATGTATTAAAATTAAAACATGTTTTTCTGTTTGAATATTTACAACTCTCATATTTCATCATATACTTAACTTGCAAATAAAAAATACCTAACATACAATAAAATTACATTGAGGTAAACAAATGGTAACATTGGAAATAATCCTTATAGCAATTGCTATTTCGCTTGATTCTTTTGCATTAATGGCATGCAAGGGTGCAGTTAAGAAAAAGATTAATATATCTTGCTTATTTGCAATGTCTTTACTACTGGGAATTTGGCATTCAACTGTATTTGTGGAAAGTAATTTAATTGTAGGAACGATTAACGGTACATATTTAGGTTTTGAACCTTTTGCTAAAATACTGACTCTAATTATATTTCTCGGATTAGGTACCCACATGTTGTGCAATGCGGTGAACAATAAAAAAATTACAGAAAGAAGAGAAGATAAAACGAGTATCAAGGGTATATTGCTGATTGCAGTGATTACCAGTTTTGATGCTGTGACAGCAGGTATAGCGCTGGCATTTCTAAGGATCGATTTGTCCAATACATTCATACCTGTAATGCTTGTAAATATGCTGTCGACATTTTTAGGAACATATACTGGATATTACTTTGGATACGAGTATAGATCAGCGGCTTACGCAGTAAGTGCGGAAATACTACTTATAAGCGGTATCAATGTATTGATCAAATATATCATTTAAAGAAAGGGGGCTTTAAAATGAGTGAAGAAAATACTAAAATAAGTGAGAGTGCAGGAAAATTGCTGGGTTGGATAGGAATAATAGCAGGTGTTATCGGACTCTTCTGGCAGCACATATGGATGGGAGTAATATCAATTGTCTTAGGAATCATAGGTTGCTTTTCTCCTAAAAGAAATCTTAACATTGTCGCTATTGTAATCGGTGTTGTAGCATTAATAATAGGCATAGTCAAGTAAACCTGCAAAACTAACAGTATCATGATTTTACATAAACCGTCATAATCGACGGTTTTATGTATTTTTTTTTCAGTATAATACCATGCACAGTTCTCTTATGCATTGCATTCATTGACCATTAATTCCATATGTGCTATAATTAAGTAAAATATTTTTCTTGTTTTCGTTAAAAATTAAATGTTGTAAATAAATGGAGCCTATCATTATGGATAATTCTGAACACAAGACTAAATATTTGTTAACCCAAAGTTTCAAAGAAATTGTAAAAAAGTATCCATTTGAAAAAATTACAATTAAGATGATCACCGACCGTTCCGGAGTTATAAGACCTACTTTTTATAATTATTTCAAGGATAAAAACGAAGTTTTTGAATGGATACTTGAAGAGGAACTTTTTAACACACTTCATAATCTTATCCTTAATAACATGGAAAATGAAGCAATAAAAATGATTTTCCAGTATTTTGGTAACAATAGAAACTTGTATTCCAAACTTTTTACAATAAATGGGCAAAATTCATTTGAGGAAGTTTTTGAGCAGGATATTCATAATTTTTTTATCAAAATCCTAGAAAAATATGATTTTAAAATAAACAAAAAATTACTTCTTTTATCCCGTGAAAACATATCAAAGTATTATTGCATGGGAATGGTATATATAATAAAAACCTGGATGCTGGATGAGAAATATAGAATAATTCCGTCAGAGGACATGTACGAAGGGTATATATTTCTGCTGACACATTCATTGCTTGACATTTTTGAAAAATAAAACAGCTTTAACGTTCAGTTAAAATTAGGCATGAACCTACCTTAATTTACCTTACACTAAGCTGTATTTTATATTATGCCATATAGATTGTTACTTGTTACCCATTATTTTTTTTAATCAAATAAAATAAAATATCCTATTACCAATATTCCTAAACATATGCGGTACCAGCCAAATGCTTTAAAATCATTATTCCTTATGTATCTCAATAAGAATCTGATTGATATAACAGAAACAACAAATGCTACTGCCATTCCAACAAGAAGAACAGCTGCTTCCATACCTGTAAAACTCAAACCAAATTTAAATAACTTAAGCGCACTGGCTCCAAACATTACCGGAATTGAAAGAAAGAATGAATATTCTGCCGCTATACTCCTTGAAGTGCCAAGAATTATAGCTCCGAGAATTGTCGCTCCGGAGCGAGATGTCCCCGGTATCAAGGACAATACCTGAAAAAGTCCTATACCAAAAGCTGTTGAATATGACAAATCTCCAAAATTATTTACCTTTGCTATTTTACCTTTATTGTGATTTTCAATCAGGATAAACAATATTCCATAAACGATGAGTGTTATCGAAACAGTCTGATAGTTGTAAAAGTGTTCATCCAGCCAGTCATCAAACAACAATCCCATAACTGCAGCAGGAAGGACACCCACTATAACTTTAATCCAAATATCTATTGTATATCTTTTTTGTCTTGCGGATTTTTTAGGTGAAAATGGATTGAGCTTATGAAAATACAGCAATACAACTGCCATAATAGCTCCAAGCTGTATAACGACCAAAAACATTTCTCTAAACGCATCGGAAGCGTTAAGCCGAATAAATTCATCTACCAAAATCATGTGTCCTGTGCTGCTGATAGGCAGCCATTCAGTTATTCCTTCAACGATTCCCAATATTATTGCCTTAAATACTTCTATATACATATGTCCTCCAATTTAATGCACTCTGACAGCTCTATAATTTATATGGCTGCCTTTTTAATAATTTATTTAGTTCCTTATTTATTATAACTTAATTTTTAAAAAATCCAAGTACCAAATAAATTTAGTATAAAAATACGTGACCGAATATATAAATCCGGCCACATATTTTTACTTAATTAATTAAAGCTGCAATTTAAACTGCAACTTGATATATTTAATTAAAGGACTGTTCTGTTCTTTCTATTATTTCATCCTGCAATGCTTTTTCAAGATTATTAAATAAATCTGAATACCCTGCAACCCTTACAACCAAATCCTTGTATTCATCAGGGTGCTTCTGGGCATCTAAAAGAGTTTGCTTAAATACAAAAATTTGAAATATAACTTGTACAAACAATATTTATCAGTTAAAATATAAGGTATAACATTTCAAATAAAAAGGGTAATTATTATGAATAATAATATAAACTTGACAGAAGGGAAAATCCGCAGCGAATTAACTAAATTAGCTCTTCCTATAATGGGAACATCTTTTATTCAAATGGCGTACAATTTAACCGATATTATATGGCTGGGAAGGCTCAGCACAGAGGCTGTTGCTGCCGCAGGAACGGCAGGTTTTTTTTTATGGTTTGCTTCGTCATTGATTATGATTGCCCAAGTGGGAATAGGCGTAAATGTAGCACAATGTAACGGCAGAGGTGATTTGGAAAGTGCTAAGAAATATATTTCAAATGGTTTTCAGTTGGATTTTCTTATAGCAGTTACATATGCTCTGTTTTTATTTATATTCAGGCATCAGCTAATTGGATTCTTCAACCTTGGAGATAATACTGTCATTAGAATGGCAGTGGAATATTTGACAATCTTGCCATTGGGAATAACTTTCCACTTTTTAAATCCTGTATTCTCGGTAATATTAAACAATTCAGGAAACAGCATAACGCCATTTAAAATAAATGCGGCAGGAATGGCGGCAAATATTATACTTGACCCGATATTAATTTTCGGCTTTGGCCCTATACCGCCCATGGGCATAAAGGGAGCAGCCCTGGGAACGATACTTGCTCAATTTATTGTTACCGTAATTTTTATAATTTCAGGAAAAAAAAATAATGCTACATACTCTCACGTAAAATTACTTATAAAACCTGACATGAAAATTATAAAAGGAATTGTTAAATTAGGTTTTCCGCCATTCGTTCAGTCCGGAATCCATGCTATAATAAATATGGTAATTACAAAAATAATTGCAGGATTCGGCCCTGTGGCAGTTGCCGTTCAAAGCATAGGTTCTCAAATTGAATCACTAACATGGATGACAGCTGAAGGCTTTTCCACAGCTATTTCAGCTTTCACAGGACAAAATTACGGTGCAAAAAAACCGAAACGTATAAGAAAAGGCTACAAAGAAGGTATTAAGATATTAGGCACCATAGGTATATTAACTTCACTGCTGTTAATATTCGGTGCAAAATTCCTGTTTACTATATTTATTCCCGACGATCCTGAAGCCATCAGTGAAGGTGTTAATTATTTAAGGATATTAGGATTATCACAATTTTTTGTAAGCATCGAAATAGGTACTACCGGAGCATTTAACGGCTTAGGAAGAACAATGCCTCCTACAGTTAACGGTGTTGTACTGAATGCCTTAAGGATTCCCGCAGCCATGATTTTAGGCTCAACTGCCATAGGACTGACGGGAGTATGGCTGAGCATCAGCGTCTCATCTATATTAAAGGGAATAATAATATATATATGGTTTAAGGTTGTACTTAATCATATGTTGATAGATATAGAGCAAACTCTTTAAATTAGTATGTAAATTCCATTAGATCCATCCCCGCTGCAATAAATTATAGTCTTTGCTTGATATAGTCTAAACTGACATTTTTATTATAATTACGACAACAACAAACAAATTTTAATGTAAATTTAATAAATAAATGCTATAATATAATATATATTTATTAAGCTATGGGGGTGGCATTATAAAAACTTTTTACGAAAACTACTTCAAGCCTCAGAATGTAACACCTGATTCCAGGCTTTTTTCTCTTGAGCACATTATGTTGTCATGTATAAGTATATTCTTTATCATTTATTTATTTCGTTCCCAGATGAAACGGTGCGATGTAAATTATTCAAAAAAATTATTGAAACGCTCAGCACTTGTTATGCTGTTTTTAGAAATATTTCGTATAGTGTGGTCCACATTTTATTATGGATTCAACCTGAAAAACATCCGTTTCGACTGGTGCAATCAAATAAGCTTAGCGTTGCCATTTATCATACTATCAGAAAAGCAGGAACTTTATCCTTATATTGATATATTATCCTTTATGGGAGGAGCAGGTGTATTAATTTATCCAATCTGGGTTTTTTACGACTATGCCGGCATACACATTATGTCGGTTCAAAGCATGATTTCCCATACGCTAATGGTAATTATCCCACTATCTATTACATTTGTATCGGGACATTGGGAAAAAGAAAAAAGCATACGAAAACCTCTCACAGCATTTATATTAGTAGCCTTTATAGCATATGTCATGTCAAGAACATTGAATGTTAATTATTTAATTATGATAGATGCCGATGGAATACCGCTGCTGAGGCACCTTCCGTTTCCTTGGTACTGGTTGATTGCATTTCCGTGCTTAATCGTACTTATCAGTGGAGTTAGATTAATGTTTTATGCAATTTGCCGTAAAATCAGCAAACATAAATCTATAATATCCGAATACTACAATATGGAATACGAAGATAAAAAAGTGGAATCAGTAATATAAATATATTTCCTTAAAGCAAAAATGGCAAGTATGCAACGACACAGATAGAAATTATATACACAAAAGGTACGAAATTGTATCTATCCACAACTCCGTACCAATACCTTGTGTTACGCCGTATTATTCTGTTTAACATGAATTTTTTTATTCGAAACTCATTCCCGCCTGCAATGCCAATTTTATATTATTTATGTCTATTATATTTTTCAATATAAGCTAAAAATACTGCCACACCTTTATAAAGCTCCGATTCAGCAATCATGAACTTTGAATTGTGGTTAATATATGTTTCCCCGTTTTCATCCGCCTCTAAATTGCTCAGCATAAAGAAAGTACCGCCTATCTCATTGAGATAAAAACTCATATCTTCACCTGTCATGCTGGGGTTTTCAATTTCATATGGTTCTTCTTTTAAAACATCCTTGACACAATCCCGTATCAAGTCTGTTGATTTTAGATCATTTATTACAGCAGGATATTTCCAACTATATTCATAGTTACACTGACATCTGTAGGCTTTTGCCACATCTTCAGCTATTTCACCAATTCTGTCACGAATATGTTCTCTGACTTTATCACTATAGCAGCGTACTGTCCCTTCAAGATAAGCAGTTGTCGGAATAATATTCTGAGTTGAACCAGCTTCAACATGGCAAACGGAAATTGCAACCCTATCATTAGGAGAAATTTCTCTTGATTTAATTCTGTCTATTGCTCCGCATATATCACATAGAGCAGGAATAGGATCTATTGTAGCTTCAGGCATAGATCCATGGCCGCCCCTGCCGGTAACGGTAACTTCAAACTTATCCATAGAAGCCATTATCTCTCCGTTTTTTACTCCAATTTTTCCAAAAGGAATATTCGGAAAAATAGCTCCCACATGTAATCCTATAATATTTTCAATTTGAGGATCTGAAAGTACGCCCTCTTCTATCATGGGTTTTGCACCGCCGGGATATTCTTCACCCGGTTGAAAAATAAATCTTACCATTCCGGGAAGTTCATCCTTATATTCGTTGCATATAAGCATGGTTGTAATGGCAATCGCCATATGAGCATCATGCCCGCATGCGTGCATATTTCCGTTTTCGGACTTGAATGGTAAGTTTGTTTCTTCATTTATACTGAGTGCATCCATATCACATCTGACAGCAATATTTGCTCCCGGTTTTTTACCATAAATATCACATGAAATTCCGTTTTTATTGAGATAAGATCTGAACGGAATATTTTTTTCTGCAAGCAATTCCGTAATATACTTATAAGTTTGCGGTAATTCCAGTCCAATTTCCGGTATCTTATGGAGATCTCTTCTTATTTTAATTAGAATTTCTTCCATTTTTTTAGTATCTTTTAAAATATCCATATTTTACTTCCTTATATACTCGATGATTGCTTCCGTTGTATTATACAATTCCTGCAGCTCAAGATATTCTTCAGTTGTATGAACATTTTCCATACCTACTCCGATAATTACCGAGTTAAAGCCTTCATTTGCAAAGAAATTTGCATCCGAACCTCCGCCTATTATCTGAGTTTCCGCCTTGACACCAACTTTTTCATACACTTTTACAAATTCATCGACAAATTTAAGATTGTCTTTTGATTTAAGAGTCGGGTATTCACATTCATAATTAAATTTACAATTTTTTGCGTGTTTTTCAACAATTGCTTTATATTCATTTAAAACGCTGCGTGCTGCTTCATCTTCATGACCTCTGACTTCTCCGGTAAAAACACATTTATCAGGAACTACATTGCTTGGAAAATCCGCACTTATAACAGACACATTTGATGTTGTCAATTTATCAAGCCTTCCGATTTTCATTTCAGAAATAGCTTTTGCCGCTAATTGAATTGCATTGATACCTTTTTCAGGTTCAATTCCCGCATGTGCCTTTTTACCTTCTATAACTGCCTCAAATTTATAGCAGGTTGGAGCTTGGTAAGCTACTTTGTCGGCTTTTCCTGCATTGTCTACAACTATCATGTTTTTTGCAGGGTTAATATGTTTATAGACTTCAGTCCAATTAATATTTCTTGCTCCCAGCATTCCCATTTCTTCTCCCGGGGTAAATATTGCATAGATATCTTCATGTGAAATTTTATTATTAATTATAAATTCAACTGCATAAAGAATTGCTGCAACACCTGCTTTGTCATCGCCTCCCAGTGTTGTTTTACCGTCAGACTTCCAAATATTTTCTTCTTTTATAATTTTCAGTCCCTTATTCGGTTCAACAACATCCATATGTGATGAGAAAGTTACGCCCTCACCTTCAACATTTCCTTCAAGTTTCACAAATAAAGCAGGGCAATTGCCGCCATAAATATTCTGGCTTTCATCAAGATATATTTGTGCGCCAAGAGTTTTAAAGAATTCTTGAATATATTTGCAAACCCCGATTTCATTTCGTGTAGGTGAATGAATCATCAATAAATCTTCAAGTATTTCCAATAGCCTGTTTTTATCCATATTCTTCTCCTAACTATTTTTATTTATTGTATCAAGCTGTGTTCTGGCAAAGAAAATCGTCGAGAATACTGATACCAGTGTTATCAAGAAGGTTAAATTACCCGGAAGCAAAGCAACAACCTTTGTCATTATGAATGCAACTACAAGGGCAAAAAGACCTGTCTTATAAGATTTCACAGTAAATTGAGCAAAAATTCCGCCATAAAGTGCTGGAATTATTAGTCCAAGAACATCATTAATGCTTTCAGGCAAATAATTAATCAAAATCTGGGCAAAAATTGATGTCAGTACTACAAAGAATATACATACATATGTAGAAACTGCTATACCTAAAGATCCCATAAGCGATCCCTCATCTGATCCCTGCTTATAACCGGAGGCTTCTACTGCTGTAACCGCTGCCGGAATTTTCATATTAACAGAGTTTCCTGAAAGAGTTGACATATATAGTCCTGTTGATCCGATTATTGGATAATAACTGATCGGCTCACTAAAATAAAAAGCTCCGGAAACTGAAATCTGAGATATTGTTCCTGTTATTATTGCAACTATACCTGGGTTGAACCCAAAGTAAAAAGTCATCAGCATTGGAGGAAGCAGCATTGCCACCATACCCAGCAGCATAGTTAAACGTCCGAATTTTTCAACATTTTTTACGTACTTTTCATATATACTCATTTTTTCACCTCTATACTATTATTTGTGCCGCAATAGCACCGATAAACATAGCAAACGTCAATCCCCATTGCTTTACCCAAGCAACCTTTTTACCTATCATCTGACAAATAAACATCACCACAAAACCCAAGACAGTAGCAAGTGCAATATTTGGATTTGTATTTATTTTTATGATATTGTCTACATTGAAATATGCAAATGCACCCAACATTGCACCTACGCTTACTGCCGGCAACAATGCTTTTCGGCCGCCTGTCAAAAGATTATTTACCGCGTTCATCCTGTGTCCAAAAAAGAACATAAATATCAGCCATCCCATTACACCAAGTGCAGGAACCCAAAGGGCATTGGCAAATACTACCGGATCCATGTTTGTGGTCAATTCTCCGCCTGCAGCTTTTGCACCGAAATTTGCAGCCATAGTTTCATAATTGGTTCCACCTATTACACTCATTCTTAAAGCTGTTACAGGTACACCCAATGTAACAATCAAAGCAAGAATACTGCCGCAAACACCGATAGCAGGTCCAATACTACTAAAAGTTGCGGTTTTTATTCCCCTTTTAACCTGTTCTTCATTCATACCCATATCTTTTGTACATTTCAGTGTTTTTCTCATGATAATTGTACTTTGAACAAGTACAAGTATTATACCCACAGAACAAGCAATATACATTAAAGGATGGTTTGCAAAAAACCATTGATTATTTTCCATACAATTACCTCCATTTTTTTTCAATTTTTAATATACCCATAATTAAATACAAATAATTACAAGTTTTTTGGTAAACTATTTCCATGCTTATTTTAGTCCTTAATCATTAGCATCAACAATATTCATAATTTAAGTTATACCCTAAATAGTGAATTTTATTTATTATTTATTGAATTCGTAATTAATAACTAGGGAAATATACAATAAGGTTATTCTAATGAGCATTGAGGTTTTTGCGGCTGACAGCAGGTTCTTTAAAAAAATTAATATATCAAAAAGAATAGTTGGACTTACAAGGCAATTATAAATTATAGTAGTTAGTATAGTAGTTGTCAATAGAGAAAATAAACAAATAACGTTTACATATGATTGTTAATTGTAAAAGCATTTTACGCTTCATTAAACAGTACATTTATGCATTTTATACATATTATAATGCAGGAGGGATATAAATGAACAAAAACTGCTTCAATACAAACGTCAATATTAAAGAAATTAATCGTGTATTCGAATATGACAATACCGATATGTTGACACTTACTGTTAAATATCCTGAAATACACATGGAATATAACCCATGTGTCAAATGGATCATTAATAACCAAATAGCAATGGAAATTAACGGATATATAATGCATGCCAATTATTTATACAATCAGGCTATTAAAACTTATGCCAACTCAAAGACTGAAAATTTTCCATTTCACCCCTATGAAGCTTATATGGAATACACTATAACATATAATGATAATTGCTTTTTTAGTTTATACATTGACAAATATGAATTTACCGGAGGCGCCCATGGAAGTACAATAAGAAGCTCAAATACCTGGGAATTGTGCAACAGCACTAATCCACCACTTAATTTATTTTTTATGCCGGGTATGGATTACATCAGTTTTCTTGAAGAAGAAATTATAAAGCAGGCGGAATATAATTACAATCAAAATCCTAATATTTACTTTGACGATTATAAAAATTTAATAACACAGAATTTTAATCCAAACAGTTATTATCTTGATCCTCAAGGATTAGTAATATACTACCAACAATATGACATTGCTCCCTACTCCACCGGTATTGTTGAATTTACAATTCCTTATGAAACAATAGGCTGGTCGCCGGTATGCTGATATAAATCAAGCAGGAGCCGGTGATTAATCACCGGCTCCTGCTGAATTTTTAATTAAGATATAAATTCGTAAGTTGTTCTATAATTAACTTTTTCAAAGAATACACAGATTATTCAGAAACATTTTCACCTGCTTCTGTTGTTTCAGAAGCATCTGCTTCTCCATCTGCAATAAGTTTAGCTGCTTGCTCACCGGCAACTCTGCCCCAAATAACAGACCCTGAAAATGCTGCGGATGTAGCTGTTACTTCACCTGCCGTATATAAATTAGGAACTACTTCTCCGGCTTCTGTTAAAACCTGAGCATCCTCATTGGCAACAACTCCACCTTTGGTCATATGAATGGCAGGCTCCACTTGTGCACCATAGAAGGGACCGTCCATATCAATTGGCTCGGTAAAGGGCTCAGCTCTAAACTTATCTTCACCTTCACCCTTAACAGCTGCATTATAAGCTTCTACCTCAGCTACAAGATTATCAGCAGGAATACCTAATTGTTCTGCAAGGTCTTCAAGAGTATCTGCTTTTTTATGGTATCCAAGTTTGTTGTGTTTCTGCAGCCTGTATGTTTCATCATACAACCTCTGGTCGTAAATGTAATAAACTTCACTATTTGGCTGATCTAAAAGTTTATAAGCATAATTCAAACCGGAAGAAGATTCATCAACAAATCTCTTACCTTCATTGTTTACAAGAATGAATCCATCACCGCCGCCTGTAAGTTCTCTATTAGGAACATTAATCATTTTAAATATAGACAAAGTGTCCATATCAGCCATTTTATAGTTATTTCCTATAAATACGGGAATAAAATCTCCTGTGGCACCCATAGAGTTTGATGTATTGATAACTTCAGCACCGGGTACATACTGTGCAATAAGATCCTTGTTAAAACAGAATCCGCCTGTTGCCATTATTACCGCATCTGCCATAATATCGTACTTCTCAGTTTTGCTTTCAACTTTAACGCCTTTTACAGTTCCATCTTCAGCTGTAATTAAATCAACACCTTTTGTACCTGTACGAACATCTACCCCAAGCTCTTCAACTTTTGCTTCAAGGCCTCCCTGTACTACTTCACCTGCATACTGATCAGCTTCAGCCATATGGTTTCTTTCACCATAATTGTAGTTCAGTTCAATACCCATGCCCCTTAGCCATTTATCTACAGAGGCTGCACCTTCAGCCCACACACGAAGACGCTCATCAGAATCATTTACGTTTCCTTGTTTGTCGGCAAAGAATTTATCTGCAGAATCTTCAATTCCATTTGCCTTTTGAGCTTCTGTATCTACAATGTCAAAGAAGTTCATATCAAATTTACCGTTACCGCTGAGTATGTCAAGTTTTTCAACAACAGTTACGTTTTTAACACCATTTTCTTTTGCAGTAATTGCTGCTGAAAGACCGGCAGGACCGCCACCAACTATTACAAGATCCGTTTCTACTGCAGGAGCTTCTGCAACCTCCTGCGGCGGAGCAGCAGTATCCATAGCAATTGAACCAAAGTCTAATCCATAAGTTTTAGCTGCCTCGGCTACGGCAGTTTTAACTGCAAAAGAACTGTATGTAGCACTGCTTACACTATCTACAACCGGAGACTGAGCTTCTATAATTCGCTCTTTAATAACCGGAAATGCTCTTGTAATTACAGGTGAAGATTCGTGATTATCTCCTAAGGAAATATCTTTAATTTTGCCATCTTCAAATGTAACATCTGCATTCAGTTCTCCGCCATAACCATTTCCCTTACCCTGATATACTCCGTTTTCACCAAATTCAGCTGTTTTTGTCTCATCATTATTAGAAGCATCATTACCATCGCCGCATGCTACAAGAGAAAATATCATAGCTAATGCGAGTAGTAGACTCAGTTTCTTTTTAACATTCATTTGTGTCCTCCTAAGCTTGTTTTGTTAACAAGCAAACAGAATAACTTCCTTCACTGTTTAACTTGTCCATAATATTATAGCAAGAATATCATTAATTGTAAACTATGGAAAATCTAAATAAGCAAAAAAATAAACTACATATTTCGACCTTAACATACCTTATACAAATTTACCATTCTAAGCATAATGGCATTTAGGAATAACTTTATTAAAATGTAGGAAGACAAACTTTATCTGTAAATTCGAAGCTACAAATCCATAAAATTATAAATTACGCGGGTTTTTATAAATTGACACAGACAATTTTTTTTGATAATCTATATAAAAATACGGTTATTGCTAAGAGGAGAAAAAATGATATTAATAGTTGATTTTGGTGCTCAGTACAGTCAGCTCATAGCAAGAAGAGTCAGAGAAGCCAATGTTTATTGTGAAATAATTCCGTATACATATTCAATTGATAAAATTAAGGGGAAAAAACCTGATGGGATTATACTGTCCGGGGGACCTGCAAGTGTTTATGCTAAAAATTCCCCAAAAGTTACAAATGAAATATTTCATTTAGGGATCCCTGTTTTAGGTATATGCTACGGAGGACAATACATAGCTCAAAAATTTGGGGGAAAGGTAAAGAGAGCAGAATTAAGAGAATACGGAAGAGCAAAACTTGAAATATTGTCAGATGATGATTTGTTCAGGGGAATTCAGCAGAACACATTATGCTGGATGAGCCATACAGATTATATAGAAGAGGCGCCGGAAGAATTTCGGGTAATAGCAAAAACACAAGCCTGTCCGGTATGCGCCATGAAAAATGAAGAGAAGAAAATATATGCGGTTCAATTCCATCCTGAAGTTGAGCATACAGAAAAAGGAAGAGAAATAATCAATAACTTTCTATTTAATGTATGTAGGTTAACCAGGAATTGGAATATGGGAGATTTTGCTGAGGAAACAATAGCAAAAATCAAAGATAAGGTTGGAGAAAAAAGAGCGATTTGTGCTATGTCAGGCGGCGTCGATTCATCAGTAGCCGCAGTACTGGCTCATAAGGCAATAGGTCAAAATTTAATTTGTATATTCGTTGACCATGGTCTTCTCAGAAAAGATGAAGGGGATCAGGTAGAAGAAGTATTCAAGGAAAAATTTAACATGAATTTAATAAGAGTTAATGCCGGAGAAAGATTCCTTGGAAAATTAGCAGGTGTAACCGAACCTGAAAAGAAAAGAAAAATAATCGGTGAAGAATTTATAAGGGTATTTGAAGAAGAAAAGCAGAAACTGAAAGATAAATTAGGGAACATTGATTACTTGATTCAGGGAACTATCTACCCGGATGTAATAGAAAGCGGAACTGCAACAGCTTCCGTTATCAAGAGCCACCACAACGTTGGAGGCCTTCCGGAGGATGTTGATTTTGAACTCATCGAACCCCTTAAGCAACTATTTAAGGATGAAGTCCGCCAAGTGGGAAGGAAGCTGGGAATCCCTGAAGAAGTTGTGGAAAGGCAGCCTTTTCCCGGACCCGGCTTGGCAATCCGCATACTGGGAGAAGTAACGGAAGACAAGTTGAAAATAGTAAGAGAAGCCGATTTTATATTCAGAGATGAAATTAAAAAGGCAGGACTGCAAAATAAAATATGGCAGTACTTCGCATGCCTGCCCAATATCAGAAGTGTGGGAGTCATGGGAGATGAAAGAACATATTCACACACTGTAGCTTTGAGAGCAGTAAACTCAACAGACGGCATGACTTCAGACTGGGTCAGGATACCATACGACTTGCTAGAAAAAATAAGCAGCCGCATTGTTAGTGAAGTTGACAACGTAAATAGAATTGTCTATGACATAACCTCCAAACCCCCGGCTACTATCGAGTGGGAGTAACGGACAGAACCCCGGAAATGCTGATAGAATATTCCCGGGGTTGTTTTATGCCGTTTGGCTCTATTTATTTGATGAATACTGGATTTTGTATCATGATACCTGCCTTAAATACATGACTTTAATTTGCGACAGAAGAAATTTATAGATCACATTTTCTTCGGCATGGAATGTATGGCTTTGCCTATGCATCCACACACAGCTTCATAAAAAACCTCAGATAATGTGGGATGCGCAAATATGGCATCTTTTATATCTTCAACAGTAAGGCTGTTCTGTATAGCTAATGAGCCTTCATGAACTATATCGCTTGCATGAGGTCCCATAATGTGCACTCCAATTATTTTATGGCTTTTTTTCTCGGCAATTACTTTAATAAAGCCCTGTCCTTCACCCATGGTCAGCGCTTTGCCATTCGCACCAAACATTGATTTTCCTACTACATACTCCACGTTGTTTTCTTTTGCTTCCTCTTCGGTAAAACCAACACAAGCAGCTTCAGGAAAAGAAAATACACAAGAAGGTATAGCATTATAGTTTACTTTCGAATTGCCACCGTAAATATTTTCAACGCACACCTTTCCTTCTTCTGATGCAATATGAGCAAGCATAACTCCACCAATAACATCTCCTATGGCATAAACACCCTCCGCAGATGTTTTATAATTTTCATAAACTTTTATACCTTTTTTATCATACTCAATTCCTGCAGTTTCTAAATTCAGGCCTTCAGAATTAGGCTTTCTTCCAGCTGCCATCAGCAACAAATCGCAATCAAATTTTAAATCTCCTTTGCTTCCTCCTACAATTGTTTTTAATTCACTGCCGTAAGATTTCACTTCTTTCAATGCTGAACCTGTTACAATTCTAATGCTTTGTTTTTTTAGGTATACAGTCAACTTTCTAGAGAGTTCATCATCTAACCTGTACAATATTTTAGGCAAAAATTCTACTATTGTTACCTGTGTGCCAAGGGAAGCAAATATACCTGCAAATTCAATTCCTACCACACCACCTCCAAGGATGACCATACTTTTGGGAATATACTCGAAATTTAATACCTCATCACTTGTAACAACACCTTTTAAATCAACTCCAGGCACAGAAACTGCTGACGGAGACGAGCCTGTAGCAATAATTATATTTGATGCGGTTATTTCTTCTGTCTTTCCTTCGCAAAAAACTTCAAGTGTTTTAGGCCCTTTGAATACTGCTCTACCATTTACTACTTCAATGCCATTTCCTTTAAGCAACATATTTATACCATTCACCAGTTTATTAACAACTTCAATTTTCTTTTTTTGCGCCTTGTGCATATCAAAATTGTATTTATCCAAAGACACACCAAATTCATCTGCTTTTTTTAAGCAATTTATCACTTCTGCACTCTTATAAAACGTCTTTGTAGGTATGCATCCTCTATTTAGACATGTACCTCCTAATTTATTCTCTTCTATAAGTGTTACATTTGCTCCAAGCTGAGCACCTCTTATAGCGGCTTCATAGCCACCGGGACCACCACCGATAATTACCAGATCTTTTTCCATAGTTACCATTCCTTTATTTATTATAGCGAAGCACGGGCTTCCTTGCTGCCAAAACTTCATCTAGCCTTGACACTATTGTAGTATGTGGTGCAGAATTAACCATTTCAGCGTTATTTTCAGCTTCATCTGCTATTTGCCTCATAGCAGCTACAAAACCGTCCAATGTTTCTTTTGATTCGCATTCCGTAGGCTCAATCATGATTGCTTCCGAAACAATAAGCGGAAAATAAGTCGTAGGCGGATGGTATCCAAAGTCCAGCAGCCGCTTTGCAATATCCAGTGTTGATACTCCGTTTTTCTTTTGTAGATCTCCTGATAACACACATTCGTGCATACATTTCCTGTTAAAAGGCATGTAATATCTATCTTTGAGATTTGCCGCAATATAATTCGCATTAAGCACGGCGTTTTCGGCAACAGATTTTAAACCTTCAGGGCCCATGCTCAATATATATGCATATGCTCTTATACAAACACCGAAATTACCATAAAAGGACCTTACCTTTCCTATGGACAAAGGCTTTTTATAATCAAAAAAATACTTATTATTTTTTTCTTCAATAACCGGAACAGGGAGGAAATCTGCCAGATGTTTTTTAACACCTACAGGCCCTGAACCCGGTCCACCACCGCCATGAGGGGTACTGAAAGTTTTATGAAGATTGAGGTGTACCACGTCAAAGCCCATGTCTCCAGGCCTTGTTATACCTAAAATAGCATTTGCGTTTGCTCCGTCATAATACATCAATCCTCCTGCTTTATGTACTATTTCGGAAATCTTCAGTATGTTTTCGTCAAACAACCCGAGGGTATTAGGATTTGTAAGCATAAAACCCGCAATTTCATCGCTCATTAAGGATTTTAACGACTCTAAATCAACAAGACCTTTTTCATTTGATTTTACTTCTAAAACATCAAATCCTGCTACTGAAGCAGATGCCGGATTAGTACCATGAGCAGAATCTGGTACAATTATTTTGTTCCTTTTGCTATCTCCATTATTTTTATGATAGGCCCTTATTATCATAAGACCTGTAAGCTCTCCATGAGCCCCTGCGGAAGGTTGCAGTGTAAACCGATCCATTCCCGTTATTTCGGAAAGCATGCCGCCAAGATTATACATAAGCTTCATTGCCCCTTGAACTGTTTCTTCAGGCTGGTATGGATGAAGATTTGTAAAGCCGTCATATCTTGAAACAACCTCATTCACTTTTGGATTGTACTTCATTGTGCAGCTTCCCAGAGGATAAAAACCCGAATCAACTCCGTGATTTCTTTGAGAAATTTTTGTAAAATGACGTACTGCATCTAATTCGCTTACTTCAGGAAGCTCAAGCTCCTTTACCCTTAAAAAACCCTTCCCTAAAATTTCTTCCGGAGGTTTAACAGGCACATCACATTCAGGCAGAGAATATGCTTTTCGTCCCGGCCTGCTTATTTCAAATATTAATGGTTGATATTTCTGCATATTATTCAGCCGCCTTTCTTGTTAATTCATCTATTTCTTTTTTAGTACGCTTTTCAGTAACTGCAACAAGCCATCCATTTTTTAATTCGAGATAGTCTTTTTCAATTTTGTAGCCTCCGATTATTTTACTTTTTAAAAGCTTATCATTAACCTCCTTAACATGTTCATTGCTTTTTACCACAAATTCCTTAAAGAATGGTTTAGAAAACACCGGGCTGAATTTTCCCGTTTTAATCAACTGATCATAGGCATAATGAGATTTTTGCAAACATAGATTCGCTACTTCTTTTAATCCTTCTTTTCCCATTATCGTTAGATAGATCGTAGCTATTAGAGCATTTAACGCCTGGTTTGAACAGATGTTTGACGTTGCTTTTTCCCTTCTTATATGCTGTTCCCTGGTCTGAAGAGTGAGAACAAACCCTCTGTTTCCATTTTTATCAACTGTTTCTCCCACAATTCTCCCTGGCATTTTACGCATCATCTTTTCTGTAACAGCCATAAATCCAAGATACGGACCGCCAAAGTTAAGGCTGTTTCCTAAAGATTGCCCTTCTCCTACAGCTATATCCGCTCCTAATTCACCGGGACTCTTTAACAATGCAAGAGATATGGGATCCGAATTTACGATCAGCATACTCTTGTTGCTGTGTATTATATCTTTAATATCGGCAATATCTTCTACGATTCCAAAAAAATTTGGATTTTGAACTATTACCGCTGCAGTATTTCCATTTATTTTGTTTTTTAAGTCACTCGAACATGTTTGGCCGTCCTCATATTTTAATTCAATTATTGACATATTTCTAAACTGTGCATATGTATTTAATACCTTTCTAACTTCCGGATGAACTGTAGATGATATTAAAATTTCTGATCTTCTGGTAGACCGGCATGCCATTATGGCTGCTTCAGCCGTAGATGTAGCTCCATCATACAAAGACGCATTGGCAACAGGAAGCCCTGTAAGCTCACTTATCATTGTTTGATATTCAAAAATTGACTGCAGTGTACCCTGGCTTATTTCAGGTTGGTACGGAGTGTATGATGTATAAAATTCCTGCCTTGAAATCAGCTGGTCAATAACTGCAGGAATAAAATGGTCATATACACCTGCACCTAAAAAGCATATATAATCATCAAGATTATAATTTTCGCAGGATAATGCTTTTATATTTTTAACCAGTTCCATTTCAGACTGGGCATCAGGTATATTCAAACCTCCTTTTAAGCGTACCTCATTAGGAATTTCTTCAAATAAAGATTCAATACTGTCACAGCCTATATCATTCAGCATTTGCTCTCTGTCTTCACTGGTATTCCCAATATATCTGTTCATCATATCCTCCTTTATTCGCATATTTTTTCATAATCTTCTGCAGAAAGGAGTTTTTCAATTTCTTCAGTACTGTCAATTTCTAAAATAACAAACCAAGCTTCGTAAGGGTTCTCATTAATTAAACCAGGGTTATCAATCAACTCTTCATTCACCTTCGTAACCATTCCGGAAACAGGAGCATAAACATCTGAAGCAGCTTTAACTGATTCTAAAACCACAAACTGATCTCCTGACTTAACAGCTGTATCAACTTCAGGGAGCTCTACATAAACAATTTCTCCCAAACGGTCCTGTGCATAATCCGTAATTCCGACATAAGCTTTATTTCCTTCAACCTTTACCCATTCGTGTGAATCAGAATACTTTAATTTCTCCAATATTTTCATAATAAATCTCCTCGTATAATATGTTTAG
>DHER01000131.1:0-507 GCA_002399975.1 Firmicutes bacterium UBA4845
GGGATGAAAATACACGGTAATTTTATTTAATCCATATTATTCTGACATTAAACGCTTCTCACCCTGTATTTGCTGGATGGGATTTATATTTTGGGTAACTTCCATAGTCCCTATATATTGGCCATTGGCATCTCTTACTGCAAAATATCTTATATAAACATACAAGCCGCTCATCTTAATCCAGAAGTCCTCATGGTCCTTTTTACCTGATTTGAAGTCCTCGAGTATCTTTTCAACAATATGGACACTTGCAGGTGGATGGCAGTTTTGTACCTTTCGCCCTATGACAGCTTTCGTCCTTGCAAAAATCCTTTCCTTACCCTGTGAAAAATACTTTACGACATCATCCTTGTCTATGAAGGTAATATCAAATGGTAAGTGTTTTAATATCCCATTGATTTCTGCGTTTGTTAACACTCCGGTATCAAGCTTAATGGTACCACGAATACCTTCCGGTTTGCTTTCCTTGGTAACGCTTATCTTATCAGGTATCCATTTCCCATCAGG
>DHER01000131.1:570-831 GCA_002399975.1 Firmicutes bacterium UBA4845
CCGGCCCTTATCTCATCATCAACTCCCCACATTACTTTAGGAGGCGCTGAGACTCCATATTTCTCAAGGTATGGAAATAATAGATTTTCTTTTCTGCTGTAATGCTTATCAATATCCCAGAGAAGGTTTAAGTCACTGATAAGTTTTAAAATATTATTCTTGCTGTCAGTGCTTTTAAATGATTCAATATCGGGTCTGATTCTTTCATTTATTAGCTTTTCTATTTCCCTATTTTCAGATTTAAAAGTATGCATAGGGTGG
>DHER01000131.1:1021-5312 GCA_002399975.1 Firmicutes bacterium UBA4845
TTCTTAAAGAATGTTTATTCATACTGTTAATATTTGCATAAAACTTGATTATTATCAGAGCTAAATTTTTTATCGTATAGGAAATTGCGCCCAATACGATAAAAATCGTTCCGCCAAGGATGTGCACTCGCACGTAAGGTATTTATCTGCCTACGGCAGAACGCACTCGGCGCGGGAGTTTGCCAAGGCAAACCATTTCTTAAGTAATAGGAAAGTTCTCCTCCGGAGCACCCTTGAATTAAAAAGGCCCGCTGAAAGCGGGTACAAGAAACAGACGATATTGCTAGAAGATATAAAAACCTTCTTCAAATTCGTCTTCATCAAGGTCATCATCCTCAATAAGAAAGTAATGCATGACGAGCAAATCAGAATCAGTCATGTTCCTAACAAGCTTAGCAGTCATTCCTTCTGGAGGATTTTTGATATATTTTTGCCTGAGTTCCTCTAGTTTTTTGGATCCATTGAAATGCCTCCCATCTTCGAATGACTTTATTATGAATCAGGTGGGATATAAAATCTAGTAGCTTTACCACTGGAACGGCTTAATATGAAGATATAAAATAATAATGCATTATAACGATGAATATTTCTAATGCTGTATTTGTATACTACATATAGGGTAACATTAAAAGGAGTGAATCTATGAAAAAAAAACTAATTCTAGCTACATTTATTTTAATTGTAGCTGCTATCACAATAAGAACTTCAATAATGGCAAATCAAGTTAAAATAGAGACACAGGATATATTGTATCAGGATGTTATCATTACTGCTCTTGCTCCAACAATTGATAAAGCGGTTGCCGACTATTATAAAAATATTTTTAATGAGACACCATCCTATGATATTTCATCAATTAAAATTTTAAATATTGAACGTCCGAATGGCAATCGGACTACGTATTTTATTATCAAAATTGAAGTTACACCATTTTTTGGACCACACATAACGGTGGGTAGAGACATAATTTCAATAGAACTTTTATACCCTGGAATTCAAAAAATAATGACTTTCGAACATGTAGAAGACTATCCATTACCAGAGCGTTATAAGCGTCTATATTTACATTAAATGCAAATTCTATCTATAATAAGCTTATTTATAGCGGGGTGGCTATAAACAAGCTTATTAGGAATAATCTTCAAGATAGTCTAATAGTAAAAAGTAACGTCAGATTTTCTCATTCCAAAAGTATTCCAACACCAGGTCCAAATTGGCCCTCCGGAATTATCAGTTCCTTGCCATACATCAATGAAAAAGGGAGTACGGATAAACTTATAGTCACCAGTGTCTAAAATTGTAAACACAGAGAGGTAAGTATCTCCTGGATACATAGGAACACTTGTAGACAATACAGCAGCTGATCCGAACGGGAACTGTGCTGGTCCACTCCCTGGATTACCTGGCTTCCATGGGTGAACTGCGCAAGAACCTTGATAAGGAAGCATGCCACTATGAGTTTCTTCTCCTTGGGCACTTACATAACATGTTATATCCTGATTAAATGTATACATCTTATCTGCAAGAGCAGATGCTGTTGGAAGTATTGAAACTGATACTATTAACACTAAAGCAATCATGGTATGTAAAATTTTACTTTTCATAATTTAATATCTCCTTATATTTTATTTTTATTATTATGAATTACTTTAACCAATTCAAACATTTTGGGTATTCAGTTAAATTCTTCCCAGGTAGAATCATACTTTGTTATGAAAAAGTTATTGTTGCTTATCGAGAAAAAATTGTCAATCTCCCCTATCGAAAATGGGGGAATTACATGATATTTTTGAATATTATTTTCAAATAAACTAAGCGTATAAATATCATTACTTCCAATAATAAATATATTATTATCAGAATAACTTATTTGATTGACATTTATCGGTGATTCTAAAACTGTCCATTTTGAGTCATAAACTGCAATTTTATCGTCCATGTATCCTATTAATTTATCATTTATAACAAGAAAATCATTAAGATTAGAAAGTGGTTGATTTATATTCTCCCATACTTTATTTATTAATTGCAATATATCATTTGGATACTTTCTTATATAAATACTATCTTCTGCTCCTATTTTTACGCTTAATATATCACCGTCTGGAACTTGTGTTTCAGTCCAGTTTACTCCTCCTATGTCTTCAGAAAAATAAATTTTTTCTTTAGTTAGAATGATAATTTTATCTTCCTTAATATCAGTATCAATTATTTCAGTAAATGCTTTTACCTTAAATAACTGATTATCAACTAGCTTATAAAGATTATTAGTAGTAATAATATATAAAGTTTTGTTAGAATTGTATTTCTCTGAGAACTTTACTTTTATTATTAGATCATCATCAAAAGGATAATCCACCCACGTCAAACCACTATCAGTTGATATTTTAAGTATAGAAGTAGACTTAGAAGTCAGTGGATTTTCTATACATTGAGCTGCAATAGTACTGTCATTGGCATAGTCAGGAGAAAAATCTGCGCCTGTAACCCAAATATCACTAATAAGTGATGTTGTATTATTCCAGAAGTCTCCTCCAGTAGGTTTCTTATGCTCGGCAAATAAGCATTTTCCAGTGTAAAAATTATAACTAATTTTTGTAAAGTATCCACTAATATCCTCACCAAAAACACAAAGAACTGTAAGTTCATTCTGTTTATAAAGGATATAATTATAACCTTTCGCCCACATTGTTCCAGGTTGAAGGTTATAATCCTTTTTAGCGGATTTTAAAGCGCTATCACTATTCAATGTATTATCTATTTTGTTAATTAATTGCGCTCTATTCAACTTTTCAGGAGCAGTTACCACTGTGCTTATTTTATTACTTTTTATAGATAATACAATGCTTTTATTAAGCGTTACTGAATGAAACTTTGCATTCCAATGTAATCTTTTTCCATCATATCCATTATCTTTTGTTTCGGGGTCATCAACACTTGTAATACTAACTAGTTCAGCGTCGGAACTCCAATCAAGTGCATTTTCTTCCAATCTTTGATAAGCTTCAATTAAAGTTATTCTTTTATTATTATCTGTATTAGAACACCCAATTATATTAGCTATGCAAAGAATAGTCAAAGCTATAAATTTTATTTTATTCACATTACAACCTCACATACTATCATCTTCAGCATACTGGATTTACAATATTACACAAAATATCTTCCGGCAAATCATTTAGCAAGGGTATGTACCTGACGTACTACAAGACCAGAAATGGCCGACTAAAGCATAATGCACCACATGCAATTGTCCATGCTATACCTCCACCAAATTCACTAGTGTCTTCTTGATTATCTTATTGTATTACAGAATTTACGTTTAAGTAAGCATTCTACCTACCCCCTTATCAATTTAATATATTAACAGGCACAGTGGAATCAAATTCATTTTATAATCCTATATTGTTCATAGCTTGTCCCCTCTATGAATGATTATATTGCCTTTATTTTCCACTTTATAGAAATATAATACTATACGTTTATTAAAAAGTCAATGGTTTTAACATTAATAAAATAGACATGGTTTTAACATTAATAAAATAACAGTATCAAAACATCCCATATTCTAAATATCTTTCATCGNNATGGCGGGTATAAAGGATGTGGCAGAACGGGCCGGTGTGTCTGTGTCTACAGTATCCAATGTTTTGAACAACAAGAAGAATGTTGGTGAAAAGACAAGGGAACTGGTTTTAAAAATTTGTGAAGAGATGTCTTACCATCCGAATGCAGCGGGGAAAGCCCTAAAATCAGGGAAGAGTAATACCATTCTCTTTAATTTCAGCGATTTTGACCGGAGCTTTTATTTGAAAATCATTAATGGAATCAGTGATTATCTCAAGGATAATGATTTTGATCTGATTATCTGTACCGATAAATCATGTGAGAAATATATGAATACCAATCTGACCAGCGGCAGTATCATTCTGGACAAAAAAATGCAGGATGATACTTTGATTCGTATCGCAAAAGAAAATTATCCTATTGTTGTATTAGACCGAATCATGAATAATCCATATATTAAAAGTGTTGTAGTAAATAATTATGAGCCGATGTTTGAATTGATCCAGGGGGTGATCGACCGGGGATACCGGCATTTTGGATTTGTTGGAGGCCCCGAGGAAACAGCGGACAATAAAGAGCGGTTTAAAGCATTCAAGGATGCCCTGGATGTAAATCATATCGAATTCCAGCAGAAGGGCTATTTTGCGGGGAACTATCGTGAGAAAAGTGGTTATACGGCTGCCAAGATACTGATGCTCAGCCGGGAATTGCCAGACTGCCTTGT
>DHER01000041.1 GCA_002399975.1 Firmicutes bacterium UBA4845
TATTTTAAACTTTTTCACAAAAAGTTATTGACTTTTACAGCTGTACTACAATAAAAAATATTCAGGAAAAGAAGATAAGGGCCTCCTTCTCCTGGATATTTTTGGCTCTTATTTCTGTCCAATTGTTCTTAAGGCAGCCACCCGATTCCCAGTTTTATATTGCCCTTTCGAATCACAAGAACAGCCACAATGCAAACATGGAGATAACCAACTATTAGAATTTCTAGCATTGGCGTGTCCTGATGTTGTGTGACATACACATGCCATTGGCCTTACTCCAATATTGCTGTGCTCTAAGAACCTCATGAACTCATCTCCTTGTATAATAAAATTTTTATCTTAAGTCCTCTTCATTAAGTTCTTCTATTACTTGCGGATATTTCTCAAGGCAAGTGCAATATTCGCTTAATAAATTGGACAGATAAAATCTTTCTTCTATACAGCTATCATGTCTATAACTATAGTGAATTGAATCTCTATCAAAACAATTTGTATAGCATAATCCACACAAATTAGACGCCCAGCAGTTTTTGCAATACTCTTTAGCTTCATTAACAAAATCTGTTACATAGTATTTCCTAATCTTTTCAATGTTGAATCCTTCTACTATATTCCCCAAAGATGGTATCTTTCCGGTTTTTTCACATGGGTATATCTTTCCATCAACACATACATACATTCTTCTTTGCCCAGGAACGCAACAACCGTTCATGCCATATAACTTTACAGGTTCATGTGAATATAACCTATTATGAATTCTGCTTAGTCCTTTTATTATAGATGGTTTTGTGATTAATTCTTTTTCCCTGTCTGGATCTTTATCTTTTGTCCAATAAAGTGCAGGATCAATTCTTTTTGATATAAATTCTTGCTCCTGAATACTTTGCGGAAGTATGTATTCACACTCTTTAGGTCCTACTTCCACAGCCGAAATTAGTGTTTGCAAATTGTCAGGAAACCAAGAAGTACTGTCAATAAACGCTTGTATTTTTGAGTATTTTTCAAATATATCTTCACCATCTACAACCATATTGAAAACAAGAGGAATATCTGTTTTCCCTAATTTTTTCTTCATTTCTTGATATAATTTTATTCCCGATAAAGCTTTTTTAAAGCTGCCTTTTCCATTAATAAAGACTCTATTTCCATTATGCAGCTCTTCTGGACCATCAACACTAAAAATAATGCTGAATTCATTGTCCAATAAAAATTTCGCTATATCACCATCAATTAGTGTCCCATTTGTAGTCATTGAAAAGATCAATTTTCTCCCAGCAGATTTTGCCAACCCTTTACTATAACTAACTACTTGTTTTATTAAGTCTATGTTTATTAATGGTTCCCCACCATAGAAACCAACTATAAGCTCTTCATCCGTTCCTTTAGAATGTGAAAACAGCATATCTACAGCTTTTTTAGCTACTTTAAAGGACATATTCCTATGCCCGAAATTTCTAAATTCTGGATGCTCCGGGTTATATACACAGTATTTACACCTCAGATTACATCTTTCCGTAACCTCCAATAATAAGCTTGTCGCTTTGCTATTTAGGTTATATTCTAAATTATAGTCTGCTTCCCCTGTTAATCTGGTTAGCGGATATGCGGACAATATGTTTTCGCTTTTTATCGAGTCAGTAATCTCATTTAGCGATTTATTCATATCTTCAGGAGATAAATTCAGTAGCTCTAATTCCCCCTGATTTCCCATTTTCTAGAATAGTTTTTAAAACAAAATATACATTTTCATTTACTTCTGCAATCTTGCCTGTTCCTGTATCATAAAAATACCTTCGATTCTCAGTAGAGAACACTTTACCCAGCCGGGGAGTATAATAATCATCCAACACTCTCCTTATATCTTTGTTCAATTCCACGCTAACCTCCCCTCCTTCCATCTTAATCTTATATCTTTTCTAGATTCGTTTTTTTAAGATTGAATAAAGAAATGATAAAGATATCTTAATAGAAACAGTCTTTGCTACTTAATAGCAAAGACTGTTTTTTGCTGTGCGCCCGGTGAACGCACGTTCTAATGAGTGAAGTCCCTAACCCTATCCCGGTAGCGAAAGGGTATAGCCAACATCGTGAGGTGGAATCTGGAGAAAGGTGTAGGCAAATCTCCGGTCTGACGAACAGAAATCTCATCAGACGGTAAAGTTTTATCACTTAGGTTTCCGAGGTGGCAAGTAAAAAAGCGATCTCTTTGATAGAGTATCCCACCTTGCTAACCTCAGGAGACGCTCAGGTTGCTCCTCAGCATTATGTTATCCTTCTCTTGAGTAAAGCAGCAAATTTATTGTTCCCAAACTTCGGGGAAAGAACCAATTACACGTAATTTAAGACACTCCATCTGAATGCTGCAAGGCCGAAGGTCGGCCATTCAACCAATGGGTGACCTCCTACTCGATTCTCTATTAAATCTCAATGATTACTGCCAGTTTGTCTGCATTTTTTTTAGCGTATATTTCTCCACCATGCTTTTCTATGATAGCCTTGGCAATGGATAATCCCAAACCTGATCCCTCCTCAGTATTGGTTCTTGCATTGTTTCCCCTGAAAAAAGAATCAAATAATTTTTCTACATCTCCAGAAGCTATATCTCTGGCTTTATTAGATATTTCTATCACTGTTTTTTCTT
>DHER01000105.1:0-7654 GCA_002399975.1 Firmicutes bacterium UBA4845
GACTCCCCGTTTGCTCGGAGTATAGCCAAGGAAGCGCAAGATATAAGGAGTTGCCTGTCGATAAGCAGAATCACAAGCCAATGGACTTCTTTTTTGCAAAACACAATGGAAAGAGCTTGAAATAATAAAATTTCAATTGGGCAAAATTAGAAAAAAGGTTTATTTATGTTTTTGTTAGGAGAGTTATAATGGTACATTCGAAAAAAAGTTTAATAGATAATTACATATCGGTTTTGACAGCTATGTTATTTATTTTCTTTTACATATTTGAAGATGATTATAGAATTAACTATATAATATTGGGTATAACAGCTCTTATTCTTATAGCTGATATAGTTAAAAATGGATTTAAGTATAGTATTAGAATACATAATTTTCATATTCTATTGTCATTATTTGCACTGCTTTGTTTTGCATCTACTCTTTGGGCTTGGGACTCGAACTATGCAATTATAATAAGCAAAACACTACTTGAAATTTTGATATGTGTGTTTGTACTATATACACATTATTATGAAGAATATGATATAAATATACTACTAAAAACAATTATGTATGCTGGAATTGTAGTTGCCGTATATAGCTTGGTGTATTATGGGGCAGGGACAGTAGTAAGTGCGGTTACCAATTCAACAAGATTATGGAACTCTTTTGCTAATATAAATTCAATTGCAATGGGTGCCGCTACATCTATGATTATTTGCATATACTATATTATATATAAGAAGCAATTTCCATTAATTCTTTTTTTGATTCCGTTGTTAGTTCTAATTTTCGCCTCTGGTAGTCGTAAAGCGTTGCTAATGATTTTTTTGGGCGCCATTTTTCTGGGAATGAAACGGCTCTCCGGGAGAAAAACAGGGTCAACAATAATAAAAGTATTTTTCTTTTTAGTTATTGCTTTTGCTCTGCTAAAGTACTTGTCTACTCTACCTTTTTTCTCTGGTATTATGCATAGGATGGAGGGATTAACTGCATTTATTACTGGAAAAGGTGCCATAGATCGTTCTTCTTTAGTTCGACAGAACTATATTACTGCGGGATTTCAGCAATTTCTTAAAAGCCCATTTTTAGGAATCGGGATAGGAAATGGTAGGTTGGTGGCGTTGCAAAAGTTTGGTGCTGATGAATACCTGCATAATAATTATATTGAGTTACTTTGTGATATTGGAATAGTGGGGGCAGTATTTTACTATTCAATGTATGGATATATTTTGATAGGTCTTGCTAAAAATTGGAGTAAATTTGGCGATGAAGCTAATGTAATTGTGATTTTAGTTTTATTACAGTTAATTATGGATTATGGTGCAGTATCTTATTACTCAAAGCAAACCTATTTTTATTTAATGGTATTTTTCATTTATATAAAATGCGGGCATACAAGGGGAAATATTTATGAGAATAAATCGATATGTAAGAATTATAAAACGTATTTTTTTAGATAAGAATTATCGTTTTTTTATTATAGCTAATTTTGGATGGTATGACAAACTCGATGATATTCGCTTTTTAAAAAGAAAATTTAAAGCAATAATGGGAAGAGATCTCAATTTGGATACTCCTGAAACTTTCAATGAAAAACTTCAGTGGCTGAAAATGCATGATAGAAAACAGAAGTACACTGTAATGGTAGATAAATATTTGGTTCGACAATATATCGCTGAGCAATTGGGGGAGAAATATCTAATACCACTTTTAGGGGTATGGGAGGGTCCGGATGAGATTGATTTCGACGCACTGCCAAATCAGTTTGTCTTGAAGTGTACTCACAATTCCGGCTTAGGTATGTGCATTTGTAAGGATAAGTCCGTATTGGATGTTCAAGCGGTAAAAAGGGAACTTGAGAAAGGACTGAAACAGAATTATTATTTAACCGGACGTGAATGGCCCTATAAAGACATACCCAGAAGAATTATTGCAGAAGAATACCTACAAGATCAATTAAGTAATGAGGGATTGGCAGATTATAAATTCTTTTGCTTTAATGGCAATGTAGATTGTGTTATGGTTTGTATTGGCAGACAAACAGGCAATACAAAGTTCTACTTCTTTAATAAGGATTGGGAGCTTTTGAGAATCAACAAAAGCGGAAAGGAAGCACCTGCCGGTTTTTCTTTGAAAAGGCCGGATGAGATTGATAAGATGTTTGCGATAGCAGGAAAACTTTCTATGGGGATACCTTTTATTCGTGTCGATCTATATGAGTGCAATCATAAGATTTATTTTGGTGAGCTAACGCTATATCCGCAAAGCGGATTCGATTTAAATTTGCTGCCTGAAACCGACTTGTACTTTGGAGGCTTAATTCATATTGATTAGGGAGGAAGGCCAAGTATTATGAAAAGGACCATAGGTTTTCCAATTAATAAAAAGGAAAACGAAAGGCGTCGGGCTATAGTTCCACCAGATTTATCTAAGATAAAAAATCGGGATCATCTTTATTTTCAGCATGGATACGGGAACGTTCTTGGATACTCTGATGATGATTATGCTGCCGTGCATGGTGTGCATATGGTTGATCGAGAAGAGGCGCTGAAGAAGGACATTATCTGCGATCCTAAGATCGGGGATGCTGAATACCTAACAAGTCTACATAATCAGACTATATTTGGTTGGCTGCATGCAGTTCAAAATAAGCCTATCAGGAATGCAATCATTAGAGGTGGTTTGACAGCATTTGCATGGGAAGATATGTTTGAAGGTGGTCGACATGTTTTTTGGCGTAATAATGAGATAGCTGGAGAAGCAGCAATAATGCATGCATTTCAATGTTATGGCCAGATGCCATATGATGCCAAAGTCGCACTTATCGGCAGAGGAAATGTAGGTAGCGGANNGCTATTGCGTAGAGAACTTCCGAATTATGATGTAATAGTGAATGCAATATTATGGGATTCTTCAAGAAATGATCATATTATATATCATGAAGATTTAAAAAGAATGAAGAAAGGGGCTATGATCATTGATATTAGTTGTGATCGGAATGGAGGAATAGAATCGAGTATACCAACAACGATTCAAGATCCTGTCTATTCTGAAGGCGGTATATTGCATTATGTTGTTGATCACACACCTTCTTTATTTTACAAAACATCTTCTGCCAGTATTTCCTCTGCGGTCTATAGTTATATCGATAGACTGATTGAAGGAGACATTAATGATGTCTTAAGAAATGCATTATACGCTAAAAATGGTGTTGTAATTAAATAACAGAACAATAAAGTAAAAAAAAGAGTTTCCAAATAAAAACTTTATGGTATTTTAAGGAGAAGTATGAGATTACTAATCGGTGCTGATTTAGTTCCAACAGAGAGCAATTATAAGCAATTTTCAACGGGCCAAATGGGAAAATTGATGGATGATAAGTTAGGACTAATTTTAGAACAGGCAGATTTTCGGATTTTCAATCTTGAAACTCCGTTAACGGATGTACGGTCTCCGATAAAAAAGTGTGGTCCTAACTTAATTGCTCCGGAAATTATGATTAATGGGATGAACGAACTTAATGTTGATTTTTTTACACTGGCCAATAATCACATTCTTGATCAGGGTGAGCAGGGACTTTTATCTACAATTAAAGCACTTGATAAAGCTGGCATTAAATATGCAGGTGCCGGAAGAAGTCTATTCAAGGCTGAACGTCCTTATATATGCAAATATGAGAATTTAAAAATAGGAATTTATTGCTGTGCTGAGCATGAATTTTCTATTGCAGGTGAAAATCATGGTGGTGCGAACCCGTTTGATCCACTTGTAAGTTTGGATCATATTTTTGATCTTAAGAGTAAAGTTGATTACGTTATTGTCTTATATCATGGAGGAAAGGAACATTATAGGTATCCTTCTCCTTACCTACAAAGAGTTTGCAGGAGAATGGTTGATAAGGGTGCAAATCTTGTTGTATGTCAACATTCCCATTGTATTGGATGTGAGGAGAAATATGGTGATGGGAATATAGTGTATGGTCAAGGAAATTTTTTATTTGATGGCTCAGATAGCAAATACTGGAAAACAGCTTTTTTAATTGAATTGAATGTATCACCTAAAGCCAATGTTTCAATCATTTATCATCCGATTATAAAAAATGGGAATGCTGTAAGGCTTGCAAACGAGAATGAGCGAAAAGATATTTTCAAAGAATTCTGGAAACGATCTGATGAGATAAAGTCTGATAAAATAGTTCAAGAAAAATATGACGAGTTTGCAACTGAAATGTTGCCTGTCTATTTACGTGCTTTACAAGGGAAGCATATATCTTCTCTGTGGTTCAGAGTACTCGGCAAATTTTTAGGGAAAAAATTTGTTGATAAATCTATTCGTCGGAATTACAGAGAAAAGGAGTTTCTCAAGCTGTGGAATTATTTTGTATGTGAAGCTCATAACGAATTAATAAGGCACGGAATGCAAAATGAAACAAAACAATCTAAATAAGAAGATATCGTCATCGACTAAGTGGTCATCCATTACTGAAATAGTAAGCAAGCTAATTTCGCCTATTACCAATATGATATTGGCGAGAGTCCTTGCTCCGGAAGTTTTTGGAGCGGTTGCGACAATAACGATGGTCAGTTTTTCTGATATGTTTACGGATGCTGGATTCCAAAAATATATTGTACAGCATGAGTTTAAGGATAAAAAGGATCTGGCTGACAGTACGAACGTTGCGTTTTGGACAAACTTTATCTTTTCGTTGATAATCTGGTTCACTATATTTGTCTTTGCCGATCCGATCGCAAAGCTTGTAGGGAATGAAGGGAAAGAGAAAGCGATCGTTGTAGCTGGGTTTGCTATCCCTATATTATCTTTTTCCAGTATACAAACGGCATTATATAGGCGTAACTTTGATTTTAAAACACTGTTCAAAGCACGATTGGGTATGTCGCTTATTAAAAGCTTCTAAACCTTGGATTCGTTAGAAAGTTTAGGAGTAAAGCGAAGAAGATACAATACAGCTTGCACCAATGAATTTAAAAATAATGAAGTAAATAGCAGAGGGACTTCCAAAAGGCAAAGGAGAATTAGAATTGCAAAGCGGAGAAGTACATTGTGAAGAAACTTATCTTGTCACAGGAGCAGCTGGCTTTATCGGATCTAATTTAGTGCTGGAGCTGCTACGCACAACATCCCATGTGCATATTATTGGGATAGATAATATGAGTGATTACTATGATGTGGGCATCAAGAAATATCGGCTTGAGCAGATTAAAAAGTGTGCAGACGAATGTTTAGGATCCGTTTGGACGTTCCTAAAAGGCTCTATTGCGGATAGAGGCATTATTGATAACATATTTAAACATTATAAGCCATCCATTGTAGTCAATCTGGCTGCCCAGGCAGGTGTCCGTTATTCCATTACAAACCCTGATGTATATATAGAATCAAACATTATTGGATTTTATAACATCCTGGAGGCATGCCGACATTCCTATGATGGAGACTCTGTAGGTGTAAAACATCTTGTATATGCTTCTTCCTCATCTGTTTATGGTTATAATAAGAAGGTTCCATATTCTACCGAAGATAAGGTGGACAACCCGGTCAGTCTTTATGCTGCGACAAAGAGGAGCAATGAACTTATGGCTCATGCTTACAGTAAACTGTATAATATCCCATCAACCGGGCTGCGGTTCTTTACGGTTTATGGGCCTGCAGGGAGACCGGATATGGCTTATTTTAGTTTTACAAACAAGCTGCGAAACAATGAAACCATTCAGATTTTTAATTACGGCAATTGTAAGAGGGATTTTACTTATATTGACGATATCGTTGAAGGCATAAAACGCGTGATGTATGGTGCTCCGAAACGAATTACCGGGGAGGATGGTCTTCCCATTCCTCCTGCTGCGATTTACAATATCGGAAACAATCATCCGGAGAATTTGCTTGATTTTGTGGACATTCTTCAACAGGAATTGGTGCGAGCAGGAGTATTGGACAAGGATTACGATTTTGAAGCACATGAAAAGCTGGTTCCCATGCAGCCAGGGGACGTGCCTGTTACCTATGCCGATACAAGTGCACTGGAACAGGACTTTGGGTTTAAGCCAAGTACTGGTTTAAGGGATGGGCTTCGCAAGTTTGCCCAATGGTATAAAGAGTTTTATATGGATTGAGTAAGAGAAAGGAACGTGAGGTACTTTGAAGATTGCAGTAGCAGGGACAGGATACGTTGGGTTGTCGATTGCTACGCTTTTATCCCAGCATCATGAGGTAATGGCTGTAGATATCGTTCCGGAGAAAGTGGGACTTATTAATCATAGAAAGAGCCCTATCCAGGATGATTACATAGAAGAATATTTGTCTGAGAAGGATTTGAATCTTACAGCTACATTGGATGCGAAGGCAGCATATGCAGACGCTGATTTTGTAGTCATTGCAACACCGACCAATTATGACAGCAAGAAAAATTTCTTCGATACATCTGCTGTAGAGGCGGTTATTAAACTGGTCATCCAGTATAATCCGGATGCGATTATGGTCGTCAAGTCTACCGTTCCAGTAGGTTACACATCGTCTGTACGGGAGAAATACCATTGTGACAATATTATCTTTAATCCGGAATTTCTTCGTGAATCCAAGGCTCTTTACGATAACCTTTATCCGTCCCGTATCATAGTGGGAACGGATATGCAGAGTCCAAGATTGGTGAAAGCAGCAAATACTTTTGCCGGGCTTTTGCAGGAAGGCGCGATCAAAGAGAACGTTGACACGCTGATTATGGGATATACAGAAGCAGAGTCGGTTAAATTGTTTGCCAATACATATCTTGCACTGCGTGTGTCCTATTTTAATGAACTGGATACATATGCGGAAATGAAAGGATTGGATACGCACCAGATTATAGATGGCGTGTGCCTGGATCCACGAATTGGGAGCCATTATAACAACCCGAGTTTTGGATATGGTGGATATTGCCTGCCAAAAGATACGAAGCAGCTTTTAGCTAATTATGCAGATGTTCCTGAGAATCTGATTGAGGCAATCGTGGAAAGCAACCGTACAAGAAAGGACTATATCGCCGATCGTGTATTGGAAATTTCCGGAGCTTATGGAGCAAACAGCGAATTTGACAAGAGCAAGGAGAAAGAAGTAATCATCGGTGTGTATAGGCTAACCATGAAGAAAAACTCCGATAACTTCCGACAGAGTAGCATTCAAGGTATCATGAAACGTATTAAGGCTAAAGGGGCGATTGTTGTTGTATACGAACCAACATTGGAGAATGGCAGCACATTTTTTGGCAGCAAAGTGGTAAATGATTTAAAAAGATTTAAAGCGATAAGTCATGTCATCGTTGCCAACAGGTATGACAAGTGTCTGAGTGACGTGAAGGAGAAAGTATATACGAGAGATTTATTCGGCAGAGATTGATGAAAAATGATGAGATCCGCAGGGCAACAAATGCAGAATTTATAGGATATGTTTATAGAGGAGACATAGTGATGAATGCATCAAAGTTTTTTAAAGACAAAGTACTGATGATTACCGGCGGTACCGGATCTTTTGGTAACGCTGTATTAAATCGTTTCTTAAAAACAGATATTGGTGAGATTCGCATTTTTTCACGTGATGAAAAGAAACAGGACGATATGCGTCATGAGTTTCAGGCGAACATGCCGGAAGTATCTGACAAGATCAAGTTCTTTATTGGAGA